>CAYUXZ010000035.1:0-30616 GCA_964449135.1 uncultured Gammaproteobacteria bacterium | reverse complement strand
GGTCTCGGTCGGATCGTTCGCCGGCGTGCCGGTGCCGTGCGCGTTGATGTAGTCGATGTCCTCGGCGCTCATGCGCGCATCGGCAAGCGCGCCGCGCAGCGCCTTCGCCGCGCCGTCGGCCGAGGGCAGCACGATGTCGGCCGCGTCCGCGGACATGCCGGCGCCGGCGAATTCGGCGAGGATGTTCGCGCCGCGTGCTTTTGCGTGTTCCCACTCCTCGAGCACGAAGATGCCCGCGCCCTCGCCGAGCACCATGCCGCGGCGCTGCTTGCAGAACGGCCGGCAGGTGTCGTCGGCGGTCACGCGCACCGCTTCCCAGGCCTTCACGCAGGGCACGGTGATGCAGGCTTCGCTGCCTCCGGTCACCGCGAAATCGACCTTTCCGCTGCGTACCATCTCGAAGGCCTGCGCCATCGCGTGGTTGGACGAGGCGCAGGCGCTGACCACCGCGAACGAAGGGCCGGTGATGCCGAATTCCATCGTGACCTGGCAGGCCGGCGCGTTCGCCATCAGCCGCACGATAGTCAGCGGATGCACGTTGGCTTTCTTGTCGGCGTAGAAGCGCCTGGCGGTTTCGTCGTGGGTATTCTCGCCGCCGATGCCGGTGCCGATGATGCAGGCGGCGCGATCGCCGCGTCCTTCCGCGCGGAAATCCAGACCTGACTGCGCGATCGCTTCGCGCGCGGCGACCAGCGCGAACTGCGATACGCGGTCGAGGAACACCAGCCGCTTCGCATCGAAATGCGCCGCCGGATCGAAGCCGCGCACCTCGGCGGCGATCTTCACGTTCAGCAGATCGGTCGGAATGTTCGCGATCGGGCCGATGCCGACGCGGCCCTCGCGCATCGCTTGCCAGCACGAGGCCGCATCGTGCCCGAGTGCGTTGATCGAGCCCATCCCGGTGATGGCGACGCGGCGCATGTGCGAACTCCGGGGATCAGCCGGCCGGCGCGGCGGCGTTCTTCTCGGCGACGAGCTTCTCGACCGCCGCGACCAGACCGCTCACGCTCTCGGTGTCGATCGCCGGATCCTTGTCGGGCAGGGTGATGCCGAAGCGGTCCTCCAGCTCGAAGATGATCTGCACGACGTCCAGCGAATCGATTTCCAGATCCTTCAGCGTGGACTGCAGCGTGATCTTCTCCAGCGGGATGTGCGCTTCCTTGGCGATGATCGCGAAGATCGTGTCCTGCGTGCTTTCCATGGGTCACTCCGTGGGGGCATGGGGTGGCGCGACGACCGGCGCGGCCTGCGGGGGGCCGACCGGACGGGCGCGTCCGAGTTGAAGGATACCGGCAACGATGACTGCCGCGCCCGCGATCTGCAAGCCGCCGATGGACTCGTGCAGCACCAGCCACGAGGCCAGGATCACCGCGACGAACACCACCGCGCTCGCGGGAAACGCTCGCGAGAGGTCGGAGCGGCTCAGGATCACCATCCAGGCGACGAAGCCTGCGAGGTATCCGGCGAGCGCGACCCACAGCCAGGGCGAGGTCAGTGCGAGCGCGAACGCGTGCGGCGAGAAATCGAAGGCGCCGGTGACCTGGCCGGAGAACTTGAACGCAAGCTGGGTGATCACCTCGACCAGCACCAGCCCGATCCAGGCCGACAGCAACAGTTTGCCCATCTGCTTGGCAGAACCGATCATGCGCGCACCCTGTTCGACACGGCGAGTTTCGAAGCGGCGCGGGCCGCGGGCGGTGGCATGGCGACCGGCTTGTGCAAGCCCAGCGCGTGCTCGGCGGTCTTCATCGTGCCGTCGATGAAACGGTTGCGGTGGCGGTACCAGAGGTCGTTCGCGGCCAGCGTGCTGCCCATCCGCAGTTTTTCCCCGGGCAGGCCCTGGCCGCTCTGGTAGATGCCGATGCCGTGTTCGATCGCGTAGCGCACGTTCTCCATCCAGCTCACGTAGTAGAGATTGAGTTCGCGCGCGCAGGCGTAGTCCATGCCGATGTACTTGTCGATCAGCCGCTGGCCGTCGCAAAGCACGAGGTTGAACGCGACCAGCGCGTCGCCGCGCCAGTAGCACACGCAATGTGCGCGGTCGCCGAGTTCGGCGAGCACCTGGTCGAAGAATTGCGGCGTGAGTTCTTCCAGCGCCATGTCGGCGCGGGCGAGCGTGTCGCGGTACAGGCGCATCGCGGGTTCGCGGAGGCTGTCCAGATCGCGCCGCCATTCGACCCGCAGCTCCTCGCGTGCGCGCAGCTTGCGGCGCAGATCCTTGCGCGTCGCACGGCCCAGCGAAGCCAGGTATTCCTCGACACTCGCGTACGGCAGCCGCAGCGTCGCGGTCGCCAGGCCCGGCTGGCGGCGCATGCCGCGCGCGCGCAGAGTGTCATCCCACAGCATCGCCAGCGCATCGCCCGCATCCTTGACCGCGAACAGTTGCGCGCGGTGCAGCGCGGCCTGTTTCTCGCAGGCGTCGAGGATGCATTCGAACAGGCGCCGGCGTTCGGCGGGGTTGGCGTCGGGCGCAAATCCGGCATGACAGGTTTCGGCGACCGGCGAGCCCAGCGCGAGCATGCGTGGCCGCAGCAGCGCGGGCACCGCGCGCGCGAGCGCCGCGACCACGCGACGCAGCGTGCCGTCGAGCGTCGTGTCGAGCCGGTAGTCGGTGATGAATGCAGGCGCCGCCGCGCGCAGTTCGCCGTTCACGCGCACGCCGAAATACAGCCACTGGAAACCGTGGAGGTTCGCGCGCTCGGTCGCGCGGTAGTACGACCAGTCCTCGATCTCGCCGGGGAACAGGCGGTTCCATTCCTCGGCCGAAAACGCCTCGATGGTGGGAGCGACGGCAACCTGCATCGACCGCTCCGTCACATCGCCGCGACGGCCATGCGCTCGCCGGTGATACTCGCGGTCGTGCAACGCGAGAAGAAATCCGCCGAACGCTCGATCACCTTGCGGTGTTCCTGGTCCACCGTGACCATGTGGTAGCTGTCGTGCAGCAGCATCGTCTCCACCTCGGCCGGTACGCGCTGCTCGACGATGCGCGCGTTGCGCACGCTGGCGACGTCGTCGTTCGACGCGTGCACGACCAGGCACGGCGCGCGCACCTGGTCGAGCTGCCTGCGCACGCGCGCCGACAGCCGGTAGAACTCCGCGAGCGAGGGCCAGGGATTGCCCGGTAGACCGCCCGCCGCGCTGTCGCCCTCGAGCATGCTGCCGGCGATGCGCTGGCGCACGCGCTCGCACTTGATGCCATAGGGCGGCTTCTCCATGAACTTCTGCTTGCGGCCGATGCCGAGCTTGATCGCCAGCGGCAGCATGAAGGACAGCTTGGCGATCGGCGGGATCGTCCAGCCGTCGTAGGCGAAGGTCGTGCCGTACAGCGCCAGGCCCTGCACCTGCCGCGGGCGATCCGCGGCGAGTTTGAGCGCGAGGATCGCGCCCATGGACAGGCCGCCGACGAACATCCGGTCCACGGAGCCTGCGAAGCGGTCGGCCGCTTCGGTGACGCTGCGGTACCAGTCGCGCCAGCCGGTCTTGAGCAGGTCGTCCTCGCTGCCGCAGTGGCCGGCGAGCTGCATCCCCAGCACGCTGTAGCCCGCGCGATGCAGGCCCTTGCCGACGAAACGCATCTCCGCGGGCGTGCCGGTCAGGCCGTGGATCAGCAGCACGCCGTCGCGGCCGCCTGGGAGGAAGAATTCGTTGCGCGTGTTCACCATTGCAGCATTTCCTTTTTCAATGCACCTGCGGCCAGCTCACCATCGCCACGCCGATCGTGATCGTGCCCGTCGCGATCCACTGGCGCGCGTTGACCGTTTCCTTGAGGACCAGCCGGCTCGCGAGCACCACGCCGCAATACGACATCGCGGCGAACGCGAACGCCAGGTTCAGCGGCGCCATGGACAGCGCGGCGAACCACAGCACGAATTCCAGCGCATACACGCCAACGCCCACCGCGATCCACTTCGAGGTCGCGAGCTTGCGGAAGAATCCGCGCGCCCCCGTGAAGCCCTCGTCGTCGCCGTTCAGGCCGAGCTTGAAGCTGATCTGCCCCGCGACGTCGCAGGCGACCGAACCGAGCAGCAGCGCGAACATCAGCATGTGCGCGCGGCCCGTTCGATCGTGGAAAGAAGTTGCCGGTTGACCTCGGCGTTGCGCGCGAGCGTGGCTCCGTCGGGCGGCGCGCGGCGCGGCTGGTCGCGGCGCACTTCCCATTTCTTCAGCGCGTTGTCGAAGCGCGGCGGTGCGTATTCGCCGCAGATGTCCGCGCCGGCGACGCGATGCCCGCGGCCGATCGCTTCGATCAGGCCCAGCACCGCGCGCAGCGGCATCCGGCCCTGGTCCCAGTTGCTTACCGCCTCGTCCTCGGGTAGCACGTCCTTGTCGATCGTGAACCAGACCGCGTCGGTTTCGATCTGTGCGAGGATCGTGCGCGCGGCCTGCTCGGGACTCATTTCGGCGAGGTTGTTCCAGACCAGGTGTTTCGATTCGCAGCGATACGATGCGCCGTCGCGGATTTTCCGCAGCACGCGCGAGGGCGCGTGCGACCACGGGAACAGACGCAACTTTCCGGACGCGAGCGCGGGCAGGTTGCCGCCCTTCAGGCCAGGCCAGTTCAGGTCGTCGCTGCATGGACCGACGGTCACGATGCGCGCGACGCGCTCGGAGCGCAGCGCCTGGTTCACCCACGAACCGCAATGCCAGCGCGGCGCGAGCCGCACCCAGTCGGGATGGTTGTCGAAATGCAGCACGGTGACCGGCTCGCGCGCGCGCTCGAGCAGCAGCGGCGTGAGGTGGTGGAAATCCCCCGAGCCGACCAGGGTGACGACCGGATCGGGAAGCGCGGGCGCCGCGCGCAGGCGCTTGCGCGTTTCGGCGATCGCGCTCCGCCCGCTCCACAGGCGCAGCTTCGCGGCGAGGTCGCGCAGATCTAGCACGCGCACGGACTGCCAGCGCGTAGCCGCGGAGTCGCCCGCGTGGCCGCGCAAGGAACCGTCGAGGTCGAGGATCTCCAGATGCATCGGGTAGCGCCGGCGCCAGAGTCGAAAGGGTCTGCGAAAGCCGGAAATCGGCCGTTCGCGCGCACAAATCATGCGACCTGCGGCGTTAAATCGCCCTGTTCGGGGCCGTCATCCGCGGGTCCCGATGACCGTGAATTCGGCGCTGGTTTCCGGCGCCCAGAAGCGCAGTGTCAGAACGGCCGGCTGGGCCGGGTCGTCGGCGAGTTCCAGCGCCCAGCCATAGCGCCGGCACAGCCGCCGCAGCATCCCGGTGCCGCCGGTCTCGTCCGAGCGGCGTTCGCCGTTGCCCGCGTGCGAGGGCCGCGTTGCTTCCCCGCCGCCGTTGGCCGCGGCAAGCACGATCCCGCGCGCGTCGGCGTCCAGTCGCAGGTCGTCGCCGTAGGCGCCGCTGGCGATGCTACGGAACAACAGCCGCAGCGCGACGCGCAGCAGTTCCGGCGGCGCGTGGATCCGCGCGCCGTCGGCGCAACGCAGGCTCAGGACGATCTTCGTGGCGTCGAGCTGTTCGCGGAATTCGGTGACGACTGCTGCGAGCGCGGGGCCGAGCTCGACCGCCGCATTCGCATCGGCCGTCTCGGCGGGGCGCGCGATCAGCAGAAGTGCATCGAGCAAAGTCGCGATCTCGTCGGCGCTGCGCTGCATCCGCTCGATCCGGCCGCGGCCGTTGCCCGCGCCCGCGGTTTCGCGCAGCAGGTCCAGCGTGCCCTGCAGCACGGTCAGCGGCGTGCGCAGTTCGTGGCTTGCGTCCGCGGAGAACAGCACCTCGCGCTCGACCGCAGCGCGCATCCGCGTGCGGTAGCGGATCAGCGCGTTCGCGAGCGCGCCCACCTCGTCGGCGCGGTGATCGGCCGCGATGCTCTGCCACACCGCGCCGGGTTCGGGGCTGTCCACGTCGTGCGCCAGGCGCAGCACCGGCGCGAGCATGCTGCCGGCGAGCATCCGCCCCAGCCACGCGCCGAGGCCGATGCCGAGCAGGATCATCGCGAGTAGTTCCGCTGCGAAACGCCGTTCGCGGGCGGGAGAACTCGGCAGACCCGCGACCAGCGTCACGCGGCCGATCGGCGCATTGCGGATCGCAGCGAACTGATCGCGGTCCTCGGGTTGTTCGAGCTCGTGGATGCCCGGCGGCAATGCGCGCAGCGCCGGCGGAGAGACCGGCGCCTGCCCGGGACGGTCGATATAGACCGACTTCCACGCGCTGTGCGGCAACAGTCGCGTGGGGTTGCCGTCCTGCTGCGCGATCTGCATGTCGAGCTCGGCGTTCATCTCCTCGTTGATCAGCACATGCTCGAAATGCACGGCGATCTGCTCGGACGCGAACGCCAGGCACACGCCGATCAGGCCGCCGAGCGCGGCGCAGCCCAGCGTCACCCGCATCCGCAGGCTGGTCCTAGCTGGCAGCAGGGTCAACAAGGCGGTACCCGAATCCGTGGACGGTCATGATCAAAGGTTGGTCGAACGGGCGATCCACCGCCGCGCGCAACAGCGACAGGTGCGTGTGCAGTCGCGCCGCGTCGTGCTCGGTATCGCCCCACAGGGCCTGCGCGAGCTCGGCATAGACCAGCACGTTCGGCGACTTGCGCATCAGCGCTTCGAGCAGTCGATAGCCCGCCGGCGTGAGATTCAGCGCCTGGCCCTGCCGCGTCGCCTTGCGCGCGGGGACGTCCAGGCTGAGGTCGCCCACGCGCAGCACCGCCGGCGTCTGCCGCAACCGGCGCCGGTACAAGGCGCGGATGCGCACTTCCAACTCGCGCAGCGCGAAGGGTTTCGTCAGGTAGTCGTCGGCGCCCGACTCGAAGCCGAGCAGCTTGTCCTCGAGCTGGTCGCGCGCTGTGAGCATCAGGATCGGCACGGCGCCGTCGGCCGCGCGATAACGCTTGCAGACCTCGATGCCGTCCAGCCGCGGCAGGCCGATGTCGAGCACGATCACGTCGTAGGGATTGTCGAGCGCGAGCTGCAGGCCGGTCTGGCCGTCGGCGGCGTGGTCCATCACGTGCCCGCACGACTCCAGGAATTCCCAGATGTTCTCGGCCATCGCGCGCTGGTCCTCGATCAGCAGGACGCGCAATTTGGGCTGGTCGTTGTCCATGCGGCACCGCCGGTAGCGAAGGCGCAGTGTACGTGCGATCCGTTAAGCGGAGGCTCGCGCGGACGAACACTCGCGTCTGCTGCGAATTCGCAAGGGCGAGTGGGCGAAAAACCGCGAAGCAATGGTGCGCCTGGAGGGGTGAGTCGTCGCGTTGACAAGCCGCAGGCTTGTGCGACGGCGAACGCCAGCGCGCGCTGCGCGCTGGCCGGGAATCGCGACAAAGCGCCACGGAGTGGCGCGCCTGGAGGGATTCGAACCCCCGACCAACGGCTTCGGAAGCCGCTACTCTATCCGGCTGAGCTACAGGCGCGTTTCGCGATGGGCGCGCAGTCCGGTCATGCCGGGCACCCGTGCGGCCTGCAAGTATATCGTCTTCACAGGCCGTGCCTGTCTGCGCTTGCATTTCCTCGGTGGCGACAGTAGAACGAAGGCGAACCCGTGCGCGGCGCGCCGGTCAAGGGCGCAAGGTCCGCAGGGCGTGACAGCAACGCCGTGCGCGAGGCGCCCGCAGACGATGCCGCAGACCGATCCCGTGTCGCCGTCCAAGCCGTCGAGACTGCTCGACCCGGCGATCTTCGCGCGCGCGATGCTCGAGGCCGACGGCTTCGTGCGCATCGTGGGCGTGGTCGAGAACCTCGTGCGCTTTCGCATGTCCAGCGCGCGCGCCGCGTTGCTGTGGACGATGAAATCCGGACCCGTTGCGGCACAGCGCCTGCGCTGCACGCCGCGTCGTGCGGGCGCGTGGGCGGATCCGGAACAGGCCCTGCGCGCGCTCACGACGCAGGCGCGCGTGCAGTCCGAACCCGATGCGCAGGGCATGGTGATCCGCACCGAAGCGCTGGACGTGCACGGCAACGGGCAGGCGGCGATCCAGGTGCGCATCGCCGCGTCAGAGATCCACCGGCTCGACGAGGACGCCGCGCAGCGCGAGGGCCGGCTGCTGCTCGCGCGGCGCGTGAGCGGCCTGCTCGAGGCGCGGCACTTGAAGGCGTCGATCCGTCGCCTCGAACGCGCCGAACGCCTGCAGCGTGCGCTGTTCACGATCGCCGACCTCGCCAGCAGCGAACTCGAACAGCACCACGTGCTGCGGCAGATGCACCGCATCGTGGACGAGCTGATCTACGCACGGAACTTCTTCATCGTGCAGTACGACGCCGAACGCAGGATGCTGCGGTTTCCCTATTTCGCCGACACCCACGACCCGGACGTGCCCGATCCGGAACGGGAATTCCACGAGTCCGATCTTCCCAACAGCCTCACCGTCGCGCTGTTGCATCGAGGCCGCGCGCTGATGGGCTCGTCGGTGGGCTTGTGCGCACGGCTGGGCCTGCCCATCGACGACGAAACGGGCCCGGACAGCGAGGCCTGGCTCGGCGTGCCGATGCTCGCCAACGGCAAGGTGCGCGGCGCGGTGGTGGTGCAGAGCTACGACCCGTCGGTGCGCTACCGCACGTCCGACCGCGCGCTGCTCGAATACGTCGCCCAGCACATCCAGGTCGCGCTCGCGCGGCGGCAGGCGCGCGAGGAACTCGAACGCCAGGTCGAGCTGCGCACCGAGGAACTCGGCCGCGCCAACCGCGAGCTGATCGCCGAGGTCCGCGAACGGCACGCGGGCGAGCGCCTGCAAGCCGCGCTGTTCCGCATTGCCGAACTCACCAACACCACCGCGGACATCAACGGGTTCTACACCGCCGTGCACGCGGAGCTTGGCGGGCTGCTCTACGCACGCAATTTCTACGTCGCGCTGCTGGTGGACGACGGCACCGCGATGGACATCCCCTACGCGGTCGATGAATACGACCCGCCGGAGCAGTTCCAGCGCACCCAGCTTCGGCGCGGCCTGACCGAGTACATCTTCCGCAGCGGCAAGCCGCTGATGGTGGACGCGCCGGTGTATCGGCAACTGGTCGCATCGGGCGAGGTCGATGCGATCGGCACGCCCGCGGTCGGCTGGCTCGGCGTGCCGCTGGTCACGAACGAGCGCGTCGCCGGCGCGCTGGTCGTACAGAGCTACACCGAGGGCATCGGTTACACGCAGCGCGACCAGGAGCTGCTGGAGTTCGTCGCGCAGAACATCGCGACCGCGCTGCAGCGGCGCGAAGCGGCGCAGTCGCTGAAAGCGGCGTACGCGGAATTGCAGACGCACGTCGAGGAACTGCACCGCACCCAGGGCGAGCTCATCGAGAACGAGAAGATGGCCTCGCTCGGCCGGCTCGTCGCGGGCGTCGCGCACGAGATCAACACGCCGCTGGGCATCGGCGTGACCGCGGCGTCGCACCTGGACGGCGTGTTCACGTCAATCGAGCGTGCGCAGGCCGATGGGTTGTCGCCGACGCTGGAAAAAGCCCTCGCCAGCGGGCGGCGTTGCGTGCAGCTCGTGCTCAGCAACCTCGACAAGGCCGCGCACCTGGTCCGCACCTTCAAGCAGGTCGCGGTGGACCAGTCCAACGAGGTGCGCCGGCATGTGGCGATGCGCGCCTTCCTCGACGACGTGCTCGCCTCGCTGCATCCGCGCCTGAAGCCGACCCCGCACCGCGTCGAGATCGACTGCCCGGCCGACATCGAATTCGACACGCTGCCCGGCGCGCTCTACCAGATCGTCTCGAACATCGTGCTCAACGCGTTGCTGCATGCCTTCGACATCGACCGGCCCGGGCATATCCGTATCCGCGCGGCGCGGGTAGGTGATGCGGTGGAAATGACGATCGCCGACGACGGAAAGGGCATGCCCGAGGATGTCCGCCAGCGCGTGTTCGAACCGTTCTTCACCACGCGTCGCGGCAGCGGCGGCACCGGCCTGGGCCTGCATCTGGTGTACAACCTCGTGACCCAGCTGCTCGGCGGTACCATCGCCTGCGCGAGCACGCCCGGCCAAGGCACGCAGTTCACGATCCGCCTGCCGCTCGTTGCCAGCGGTGAGGCGGAACTCGCGGGCATCTACGATTCGGCACCGGAAAAGGAGCGGCAATCCCGATGATCGCCACCGACAACTGGAAGGTCCTCGTCGTCGACGACGAGCCGAACGTGCGCGAGATCACCCGCATCGTGCTCGAGCACCTGGATTTCGACGGCCGCGGGCTTGAGATCATCGAGGCCGGATCGGCGCGCGAGGGCCGCGAAATCCTCGCGCAGCAGCGCGACATCGCACTGATGATCGTGGACGTGGTCATGGAGACCGAACACGCCGGGCTGGATCTCGTGCGCTACGTGCGCGACGAGCTCGACAACCGGCTCATCCGCATCGTGCTGCGCACCGGCCATCCGGGCCAGGCGCCAGAGCGCGAGGTGATCCGCGCCTACGACATCAACGACTACAAGGAAAAGACCGAGCTGACCTCGCACAAGCTCGAGACCACGGTCTATGTCGCGCTGCGCGGCTATCGCGACCTGATGACGATCGAGGCGGCGCGCGAGGGACTCGAGCGTGTCGTCGAGGCGTCCGCGGAAATCCACTCGCGCCACAAGAGCCACGAGTTCGCATCAGCCGTGCTCGCTCAGCTCGCCGCGCTGGTCGGCCTGCAGCGCGGCGCCTTGTACTGCACGATCCCCAGGACCGACCACGCCGCGACCGGGCCGATCCAGGTCACCGCCGCGACCGGCGCGTTCGAGCCGACCATCGCGCAGGCGATCGAGGAAAGTCTGCCCGATCCGCTGCTGCGCAGCTTCCGCGAGGCCTACGACGCCAAGCACCACGTGTTCGGCCCCGACCACTACGTGTTGTATTTCACCGACGCGCAGGATTCGGAGAACCTGCTGATCGTCGCCGGCTCCTCGCGCCTGTCCGAGCTCGACCTGCACCTGATCAAGGTGTTCTGCACGAATGTCGGCATCGCGTTCGAGAACCTGCACCTGCACCAGGACCTGCTCGATTCGCAGCTCGAGATGGTCTGCCTGCTCGCCGGCGCCGCGGAAACGCGCTCGAAAGAAACCGCGAACCACGTCAAGCGCGTCGGCCTGCTAGCGGAGTTCTTCGCGCGCGAACTGGGCCTCGACGAGCACGCGACCGAAGCGCTGCAGTTCGCTGCGCCGCTGCACGACATCGGCAAGATCGCGGTGCCCGACGCGATCCTCAACAAGCCCGGGCCGCACACGGCCGATGAGACGACCATCATGCGCACCCACGCCGAGCGCGGCGCGCAGCTGCTCTCGCAGTCGAAACTTCCGCTGATCAAGCTTGCCGCGGAAATCGCCGCGACCCACCATGAGAACTGGGACGGCAGCGGCTATCCGCGCGGACTGAAAGGCGAAGACATTCCGCTCAGCGGGCGCATCACCGCGCTCGCCGACGTCTACGATGCGCTCGGCAGCAAGCGCTGCTACAAGGACGCATGGGAGGAAGCGCGGATCGTCGAGTTGATCCGCAGCGAACGCGGCCGCAAGTTCGACCCGAGGCTCGTGGACATCCTGCTTGGACAACTCGCCAGGGCCGAGGCGATCCGGCAGATGCTGCCCGATTAACGATTCGCTCACGCAACACGCTCGCAATCTCCGCGCGCCCTGCGGCTACAATGCGGCCACGATGACAGGGATTTCCCAACGACCGCTGCGAACTGCGCGGCGCGCGGTTTGCGCGTTCTTGATCGCGTGCGTGGCCGCGTGCCAGCCGCTGGCGACGATCCCCGACCTGCAGGCGCCGACGCCTGCGCGGTTCCGCAACGCGGACAACACCGCGCCCGCGCCCGACCTGGAATCGTGGTGGCGCGCATTCGGCGACGAACGCCTGGATGCGCTCGTCGCGCAGGCGCTGGAGAACAACCTTGGCCTCGCGCAGGCGCGCGAACGCCTGCGCGCCGTGCGCTCACTTGCGCAGGCCTCGGGCACGCAATTCCGGCCTGCGCTCCACCTCGGCACGCTGACCACGCCCGACCCGGATGCGACCGCGAGCTACCTGCAGGTCAACATCGATGCGCAATGGGAACTCGGGCTGTTCGGGCGCGAGGCCAGCACGCACCGGATCGAACGCGCAAGCGTGGATGCTGCATCCGCCGACCTGCAGGGCGCGCGCGTGAGCCTGGTCGCGGAGGTCGTGCGCGACTATCTCGCGTTGCGCGGTGCGCAGCGGCAACTCGAACTGCTGCAGGCGATCGCCGATGCCGCGCAGACGCGCGCGCGCTTGATCCAGCGCCGTCGCGAACTCGGACTCGCCGCCGATGCCGATGTCGCGCGCGCGCAGGCCGAACTCGCGCAAGCTGCCGCTGCGCTCTCCGAACCGCGTGCGCGGGCGGATGCGAGTGCGCAACAGCTCGCGGTGCTCTGCGGACTGTCCGAGCCGCCCGCCGAATGGCTCGCGCCCGCGCCGCAGCCGGCGTTGAGCGCCGTCGCGCCCACCACATTGCCCGCCGACCTGTTGCGCGCGCGCCCCGACATCCGCCATGCGGAAAGCGCGGTGCTCGCCGCGGCCGGCGAACTGGGCGTCGCGCGCGCCGACCTGTATCCGCGGCTGAGCCTGATCGGCGGATTCACCAGCTCGACCGCAACGACCTCGAACGTCGGCAGTTTCGGCTTCGGCCGCGCGGTGCCCGCAGTCGGCCCGCTCATAGACATGCCACTGTTCGACTGGGGCGCGCGCCGCGCGCGCGCGGCCGCGAAGGAAGCCGAGCTCGCCGCGGCGCTGGATGGTTATCGCGAGACCGTGCTCGAAGCAGTCGCGGAAACCGAGACCGCGCTCGGCGCGTGGCAGGCGCAGCGCGCGCGCGCGGATCGGCTCGGTAACCTCGTCGTCGCGCGCGAGCGCGAGCAGCGCGCGGTCGCCAGCGGGCGCAGCCATGCGCTGGTCGACGACGTCGATCGTGCCGCTGCAACGATCGCGCTCGCGCAGTCGCGGCTGGATCTTCTCGAAGCACAGCAGTCGCAATCGCTCGCCTACGTCGCCTTGTACAAGGCGCTTGGCGGCGCTCCGCGCGCGATGGAAACGCGCTGATGGTCGCGCTCGCGCGCAAGACCCTGATCCACGAATGGCGGCGCTTCCTGCCCGCAGCGGTCAGTGTCGCGTTCTCCGGACTGCTGCTGCTGATGATGGCGGCGCTGATGCAGGGCATCTTCGGCAGCGCGGCGGTCTATATCAACCAGTCCGGCGGCGACCTCTGGGTCGGCTATCCGGGAACGCAGAGCATCGAACTCGGCCGCCCGATCCCGCGCGACACCGAAATGCGGTTGCTGATGGATCCCGCGGTGCGCAAGGTCGAGCCGTTCCAGTGGGTCGGCGCCGACTGGCGCGGTCCGGCCGATCGCGGCGGCTTGTCGGTGTTCGTCTCCGGCATCGACGCGCATTCGAACGGGCTGATGTATGCGCGCGCGCTCGATCCGGGGCTGCGCGCGAAGCTGCTTGAACCCGACGCGGTGATCGTGGATGCCGCCGACCTTCCGAAACTCGGCCTTGCGATCGGCCAGAGCGCGACGATCAACGGCCGACGCGTGCAATTGGTAGGCGCGGGCGAAGGTTTGCGCGCGCTCGGCGGCATCAATGTGCTCGCCTCGATCGAAACCGCGCGGCGCCTGGACACGGACAACGCCGATCCGGGCAACGTCGCCTACTACCTCGTGAGGCTCGACGCTGCCGCCAATGCGCCGGCCGTCGCGCAGCGCTTGTCCGCGGCCTCGGGCGGACGCTATGCGGTATGGACGCGCGTGGATTTCGCGCGGCGGGCGGTGAGCTACTGGATGTTCGGCACCGGCGCGGGACTGGGCGTGCTGTTCCTGTCGGCGATCGTGTTCCTCGCCGGCGCGGTGATCACCAGCCAGACCCTGATGGGCGCGGTCGCCGGTTCGATCCGCGAATACGCGACCCTGCGTGCGCTCGGGGTTTCCATCGGAGGACTGCGCGCGGTCGTGCTCGAGCAGGCCGGTTGGGTCGGCCTCTTCGGCCTAGTCGCCGGTTCGCTGGTCGGACTGCTCGCGCTGGGGCTCGCGCGCGACCAGGACGTGCCGGTGGAACTGACCGTGCTCAGCGTGCTGTTCTGCGCCGCGGTGGTGATGGCGATCGCGCTGCTGTCCGGGCTGCTCGCGGTGCGCTCGCTGCGGCGCGCCGATCCCGCGACGCTGATGCGGTGATGCCATGCTGAAAGCCGAATCGCTGCGCAAATCCTTCGGCAACGGCCGTGCCCGCATCGAAGTGCTGCGCGACCTGTCGCTGGAGATCGGCGCGGGCGAGCTCACGCTGATCTCCGGTCCTTCCGGCTGCGGCAAGAGCACGCTGCTGTCCATCCTCAGCGGCCTGCTGTATCCGGACGAGGGCCGCGTGATCGCGCTGGGCGAGGACCTGGGCCAGCTCGACGAGCGCCAGATCGAGCGCTTCCGCCTGCACCACACCGGCTTCGTGTTCCAGGGCTTCAACCTGTTTCCCGCGCTGACCGCGCTCGAGCAGGTCGCGCTGCCGCTGAGCTACCTGGGCTTCAACGAGACCAAGGCGAACCGCCGCGCGCTCGCGGCGCTGGAGGAAGTCGGCCTCGGGCCGCGCGCGCGGCTGCGGCCGGATTCGCTGTCGGGCGGCGAGAAGCAGCGCGTGGCGATCGCGCGCGCGCTCGCCAAGGAGCCCGACCTGCTGTTCGCCGACGAACCGACCAGCTCGCTGGATGCCGCGAGCGGCCAGGGCGTGATCGACACCCTGCACCGGATCGCGCGCGAGCACGGCACGACCGTGCTGTGCGTGAGCCACGATCCGCGGCTCAACGTGCACGCCGAACGCGTGCTGGCGATGGAAGACGGCAGAATATGGGCTGACCGCCGCGCGGCGGCCGTGGAGGAAATCCCGACATGACATTTCGTTCGTTGCGTTTCGTTGTCGTCATCGCCCTCGTCGCGTGCGCGCTGGTCGCCTGCGGCAAGCCCGCGAGCGCGGACCTGCCCGCTGCGAAGCCGTCGGATGCAATGGCGGTCGCGCGCGGCCGCGTGGATGTCGAGGGCGGCTTGCTCGCGATCACGACGCCGCGCGACGGCGTGGTCATCGCGGTGAACGCGGCCGACGGCGATCGCGTGAAAGCCGGCGACTTGTTGCTGCGACTGGATCCGCGCGCAGCCGATCTCGCGGTCACAGCTGCGCAGGCCGAGCTCGAGCAGGCGCGCGCGCAGTCCGGCGTGGTCGAAGCGAAGCTGCCTGCGCTCGCCGAGCAATCGAAACGGTTGATCGCGGCAGCGGGCGACGGCGCGGCGACCGGACAGGCCGCGGACGACGCGCGCAGCGCGCTCGCGGTCGCGAAAGCCGAACTCGCCGGCGCGCAGTCCGCGGTCGCGATTGCGCGCCAGCATCTGGCCGCCGCGCAGTTCGAACGCGAGCAGATGGACCTGCGCGCGCCGATCGCGGGCAGCGTGGTCGCGCGCGAGGCGCAGGTCGGCGATCGCGTCGGCGCATCGTCAGGCAAGGAGTTGGTGCGACTGCTGCCGGACCGCCCGTTGATCATCCGCGCCGAACTCGGCGAGGCCTTCGTGGATACGGTGCGTCCGGGGATGCGCGCGGAAGTGATCCCCGACGCGAATCCGGGCACGACGCTGGGCGCGCACGTGCTGCGCATCGGCCAGGTGTTCGGCGCGGCCCGGCGCAGCGACGATCCGCAGCAGGCGCCCGACGCGCGCGTGGTGGATTGCGTGCTCGCGCTCGACAACGGTTCGTTGCGGATCGGCCAGCAGGTGCTGGTGCGCATCCGCAAACAGTAATCGCCGCTTTCGCGTTCGCGCGGATTCGCGTCGCGTCGGTTTGCTAGGCTTGAGCGATGGCTGGTCGCAAATCCCGATCCGGAAAGCGTCGCGCGGCTTCGGCGCCCTACGCGACGACGCGCCCGCCGCAACACCCGCCGCAGGCGCCGAAGCGAACCGCGCCCACCGTGCCCGTGGCCGTGACTCCGGTTCCGTATTGGCGTGAGCGGCTGGGCCAGTACTGGCTGCTGGTCCGCGGCGATCGGCCGATCGGCACGCTGCTGCTACTGTGGCCCACGTGGTGGGCTCTGTGGCTCGCGGCCGACGGATTTCCTTCGTTCGGTTTGTGGCTGATCTTCACGCTCGGCGTGTGGCTGACGCGCTCGGCCGGTTGCGTAATTAACGACTACGCCGACCGCTGGCTGGATCCGCAGGTCGAGCGCACGAAGTCGCGGCCGCTCGCGACCGGCACGGTGAGCGGCCGCGAGGCGCTTGGCGTGTTCGCGGCGCTGATGATCGTCGCGTTCGGCCTGGTGCTGCTGACGAATCGGCTGACGATCTATCTGAGTTTCGCGGGCGCACTGCTCGCGGCCAGCTATCCGTATTTGAAGCGCTACACCTATCTGCCACAGGTGTATCTCGGGCTCGCGTTCGGTTGGGGCATCCCGATGGCGTTCGCGGCGACGCAGCCGAACACGGTGCCGTCGCTGGCCTGGTTGCTGTTCCTCGCGAACGTGGTCTGGGCGACCGCCTACGACACCTGGTACGCGATGGTCGACCGCGACGACGACCTGCGCGCAGGCGCGAAATCCACCGCGATCCTGTTCGGCGAAGCCGACCTGGTCGCCCAGGGCGTGCTGTACGCGCTGTTCCTCGGTGCGCTGCTGCTGCTAGGCCAGCGCGAACATTTCGGGACGTGGTACTTCGCGGGCATCGGCGTGGCCGCCGCGCTGATCGCCTGGGAATTCCGCCTCGCGCGCGGCCGCGATCGCGATGGCTGCTTCCGCGCCTTCCTGCACAACAACTGGATCGGCGCGACAGTGTTCGTTTCCATCGTGCTCGGCGTGACGATGCGTTAGCGTGGATCCGTTCAACGAGGAGCCGTCATGTCTTTCTTCGCCATAGCATTGAGCGCCTTGCTCGAAATTGCCGGAAGCGACGCATCAATTTACAAAGCGCAGCCGCTGGATAATTTTGCTGCATCAGTTGACGAGAAAGCGGAAGAAGCGATGGATCGCTTGAATCAGCAGGCGTTCGAGCGTTGGCTGGAGAAAAGCACGTCGCCGCGCGATTGGGCGCTGGCTTCCCTGCTCTTGCAGGCATTGAATCATGACGACCGGGCGGCAACGCTCAAGGCGAAAGCGCTTTTGGACAAGGCCACAGACGCGGCACCAAACGATCGCTTGGTCCTGTGGTTATGGAGCGTGCAATCGACCGACGACAGCGCGTGCGTCTCGCGATCTGTGTGCACGAAGCGAGTTTTTGCACTGAAGATGCTCGAACCGGGCAATGGTGAAGCACTGGCATGGGACGTCACGAACGCATGGGCCCAGCACGATGTTCATGTCGTTGACGCAGCTTTGGCGCACATGGCGCACGCCAGTCACTACGATGATTCGTTCGGTTCGACCTTCCGCGCGTGGGAAGACGCTCTCCAGCGCTACCCGCGCGCGCGATTCTCGACACCGATGACCGAGGGGGTTTCCATAGATGTGCAAGGCCGTTCGATACCGCTGGCGCAATGGACGACTCGAACGATGGATGACATCGATCATTCCCTCGCTGGCGCCGCGGCAGTTCTTGTCGTTAGCGAACCGATGTTTTCACATTATCAGTTCGCGCGGGCTTGCGACCGCAAAGCCAATCCGACAGCGAGCCCGAAACGTTTCGAGCATTGCGCGACCATCGGCCGGATGCTGCTGAATCATTCCAGTTTCTTTCTCGGACGGAACGAAGGTGCGCTGATTCTGCTGTCTTCCAATACTGCCAACGATATTGATGTCGCCACTGCGCGCGCGCTGCATTGGCAAATGGAAAGATTCTTTCATCTCGGCTTGGATCGGAATGCCGAGGCACTGGCCGGCTACCTCAAGGCCTACGACGCGACCAATAGCGAGGTCGAAGCGGCGCAGCAAGCGTTGCAGCAAGGCGGGATTCCGCTGACGCCGCCACGCACGTGGAAGTGGATACGCAATGGCAAGGAAACCAATCCGCTCGGCGAGTGGCATCCGAGTCCGGAGAGACGCTAACGCGGCGGCACGCGTGCGGCGACCCAGGCGTCCACGCGGCGCACACCGGCCGCGCGCAGCACGCGTGCGCATTCGTGCAGGGTGGCGCCGGTGGTCATCACGTCGTCGATCAGCGCGATGCGTTCGGGAAATGCGTCGTTTCCTACAGCGAACGCGCCGCGCGGATTGCGTCGTCGCGCGAGCGCGCCCAGGCCGCTCTGCGGAGCGATGTCGCGGATGCGGCGCAGGCCGTCGTGCAGCAGCGGAATCGAAAAGGCCTTCGCAAGCGGTCGCGCGAGTTCCAGCGCCTGGTTGTAGCCGCGCTCGCGCAGGCGCCGCGCGTGCAGCGGCACGGCGATCAATGCCTCTGGACGCGCGTCGTCCTGTGCGAAGGATTCATCGAGTGAAACGCGCATCGCCTCGGCGAGTTCCCGGCCCGCGGCGAGGTCGTGGTGGAACTTGAAGCGCGGCAGCAGGCGGTCGACCGGAAAGCCGTAGCGGAACGCCGCGTGCACGCGATCCAGCGGCGGTGGTTTCTTCAGGCAGCGTCCGCAGGCGGCGACCGGTTCGGGCGCCGGCAGGCCGCAACGCGCGCAGGCCGAGCGGTTCCAGGGCAGCGCGGCCTGGCAGTCGGCGCACAGGTCGTGCCCCTCGTGTCCTGCTTCCCCGCAGACCAGGCAGCGCGGCGGCAGCAGCGCGCGGCCGAGGCGGGCCAACCGACCGTCAACCTGCAATAGCCAATTCGGGTTGACATGGGACGGGCGCATTCCCAGACTTTCGCATCCCGCCTGTGTTCTTGCGAGCCCCCATGCCTGTTATCTCGGCCAAGCCGTCCACGCCCTCGCGCGAGCAGGTGCGCGCACTGTTCGAACTGCCGTTCAACGAACTCGTGTTCCGCGCTGCCGCCATGCATCGCGAGCATTTCGATCCGGCGCAGGTGCAGGTCTCGACCCTGCTGTCGGTCAAGACCGGCGGTTGCCCCGAGGACTGCGCCTACTGCCCGCAGGCGGCGCGCTACGCGACCGGGGTGAAGGCGCACAAGCTGATGACGACCGAAGAGGTCGTCGCGAAGGCGCAGGCCGCGAAGGACGCGGGCGCAAGCCGCTTCTGCATGGGCGCGGCCTGGCGCTCACCGAAGGATCGCGACGTGGCGAAGGTGGCCGAGATGGTGTCCGCGGTGAAGGCGCTGGGTCTGGAGACCTGCGCGACGCTGGGCATGCTCACCGGCGAGCAGGCCCGCGCGCTCAAGGGCGCCGGCCTGGACTACTACAACCACAACCTCGACACCGCGCCGGAGTTCTACGGCGAGATCATCCACACCCGCGAATTCCAGGACCGGCTCGACACGCTCGGCCACGTGCGCGACGCCGGCCTGAAGACCTGCTGCGGCGGCATCGTCGGCATGGGCGAGACGCGCGACCAGCGCGCCGGCCTGCTGCACGCGCTCGCGAGCCTGCCCGCGCACCCGGACTCGGTGCCGATCAACCGCCTCGTGCGCGTCGCCGGCACCCCGCTGGCGGAAACCGCCGAGCTCGACCCGTTCGAGTTCGTACGCACGATCGCGGTGGCGCGCATCCTGATGCCGCGCTCGATGGTGCGGCTGTCGGCCGGCCGCGAGACGATGAGCGACGAATTGCAGGCGCTGTGCTTCCTCGCCGGCGCGAACTCGATCTTCTACGGCGAGAAGCTGCTGACCACCAGCAATCCCGACGCCGCGCGCGACCAGCGGCTGTTCGAACGCCTCGGACTGCGGCCGATGCCCGTCGAGGCCCAGACAACCACCGTACACGCCGACGTGCTGGCGCCAGCGACCGCGGCGTCGCGCGCGGCATGAAAAACGCGCAATCGGTCGCGCTTTTCCGGCCGCGTCGGCGGCATGATCGCCGTTCATACGAAGCCCCCGCGACGCGATGATCACCCGACCCAGCCTCCACCAGCGCCTGGCCGAAGCCGCGACGCAGCGCGCCGAGCAGCACCTCGTGCGCCACCGCCGCGACCTGGGCCAGCGCAAGGATGCGCGCGTGGTCGTGGACGGGCGCACGCTGGTCAACTTCAGCAGTAATGATTATCTCGCGCTGTCGCAGCACGCCGCGGTCAGCGGCGCGATGCAGGTCGCTTCGCAGAACGCCGGCGTCGGCGCGGGCGCATCGCACATGGTCTGCGGGCACACCCTCGAGCACGCCGCGCTCGAACGCGCGCTCGCCGACTGGCTCGGTTATCCGCGCGCGCTGCTGTTCGGATCGGGGTATCTGGCCAACCTCGCGGTCGCGCAGTCGCTGCTGCGCCCCGGCGATGTCTGCCTGCAGGACAAGCTCAACCACGCCAGCCTGCTCGACGGCGCGCGGCTCGCGCAGGCGCTGCTCGTGCGCTACCCGCACAACGACGTCGAGGCGGCGACGCGGCAGCTCGCGGCGCATCCGGAAGGCGCGGTGCTGCTCGCGACCGACGGCGTGTTCAGCATGGACGGCGACGTCGCGCCGCTGCGCGGCCTGTCGCGGCTCGCGCGCGAGGCGCGCGGGATGCTCTACGTGGACGAGGCGCACGCGATCGGCGTGCTCGGACCGCAAGGGCGCGGCAGCGCGGCCGCCGCGGGCCTGAGCCTGCTCGATGCGCCGCTGCTGCTGGTCACGTTCGGCAAGGCGCTGGGAACCTACGGCGCGGCGCTGGTCGGGCAGACCGACGCGATCGAGCACATCATGCAGACCGCGCGCAGCTATATTTTCACCACCGCGCTGCCGCCAGCGGTCGCGACCGCGACCGTCGCCGCGATCAGGATCGCGTCGCAGGAAAACTGGCGGCGCGCCAAGCTCGCCTCGTTGATCGCGCGCTTCCGCCGCGGCGCTATGGAGCGCGGGTTCCGCCTGCCCGACTCGCAGACGCCGATCCAGCCGCTGCCGGTCGGCGAGAACGCGCTCGCCGTGCGCGCGGCGAAGATGCTCGAATCGCGCGGGTTCCTGGTCGCCGCGATCCGCCCGCCGAGCGTGCCCGAAGGCGGCGCTCGCCTGCGCATCGCGCTGAGCGTCGCGCACGAGAACGCCGACGTGGATGCGTTGCTCGACGCGCTCGAACCGCTCGCCGCGGAGATCCGCGAGCGCGCGCGGATCCGCCGGATGCTTGCGACAGACGACCCGGTCTCGGCGTAGGCGCTTTCCATGCGCATCGCGACGCGCGGCGAGGGGCCGCCGCTGGTTCTCATCCACGGCTGGGCGATGCACTGCGGTCTGTTCGGCACGCTGCTGGATCGGCTCGTCGCACATCGCACGTTGCACCTGGTTGATCTGCCCGGGCACGGACGCAGTCGTGACGACGCATCGAAGCTGGAACTGGAAGCGTGCGTCGAGGAAATCGCCGCATCCACGCCGCCGGCGCCGTGGCTGGGCTGGTCGCTCGGCGGCCTGTTCGCGCTGCATGCGGCGAAGACGCGACCGACACGTGCGAAAGCGCTGATCATGCTGTGCTCGACGCCGCGCTTCGTGCGCGGCGAGGACTGGCCGCGCGGGATGGACATCGAGGTGTTCCGGAAATTCGAGGCTGCTTTGCACGACGATGTGCATGGCACCGTCGAACGCTTCCTCGCGCTCGAAACGCTGGGCTGCGAGCACGCGCGCGACGCGGTGCGCGAGTTGCGCGCCGAAGCCTTCGCCTGGGGCGACCCGGGGCCGGCTGCACTCGCCGACGGCCTGAATCTGCTCGAAAACTGCGATCTACGCGTTTTGTTGCCGTCGCTGAGCGTGCCGAATCTGTGGATCGCTGCGCGTCGTGATCGCCTCGTCGATCCGCGCGCGGTCGCCGCGGCCGCTGCCTTGACGCCCAATGCGCAAACGCTGCAGCTCGATTCCGGGCACGCGCCGTTTTTGACTCATCCGGATGCTCTTTCTGAAGCGGTACTCGCATTTCTCGGTGAGGCGACGCAAGGCCTCGACGGAGATTCGGCGTTGCGCAACGAGGCGCGCGCATGAGCGGCATTGACACGCCGCGCCTTCGCCGCGCCTTCGGTCGCGCCGCCGACGGCTACGAAACCGTGGCCGCGCTGCAGCGCGAAGTGTCCACGCGCCTGCTCGAACAACTCGATGCCTATGGCGAACGCGCGCCGGAACGCGTGCTCGATCTGGGCTGCGGTCCGGGTGCAGCATCGCAGGCGATGCACGCACGCTGGCCGAAGACACAGGTGCTCGCGGTGGATTTCGCGCTGCCGATGTTGCGCCGGATCGGCGCACGCAAGCCGTGGTGGAAGCCGACCCGTCGCGCGGTGCAAGCGGTCTGCGCGGACGTCGCCGCGCTGCCGTTCGTGGACGAGAGCGCGGGCCTGCTGTTCTCGAGCCTGTGCCTGCAATGGGTCGCCGACCTGCCGCGCGCACTGCACGGATTCCGGCGCGTGCTGCGCGCCGACGGATTGCTGCTGTTCTCGACCTTCGGCCCGGACACGCTGACCGAACTGCGCGAGGCCTTCGGCAAAGCCGACGCCGGCGATCCGGTCACGCCGTTCGCGCACATCCAGCAGATCGGCGATGCGCTGCAGGCCGCGGGTTTCCGCGATCCGGTGCTGCACCGCGACCGCTTCACCCTGACCTATCCGGATGTGACGACGCTGATGCGCGAACTGCGCGCGCTCGGCGCGCACAACGCGCGCACGGACCGTCGTCGCGGGCTGATGGGCAAGGCGCGCATGCAACGTGTGTTCGATGCCTACGAAACCTTGCGCCACGACGGCGTGCTGCCCAGCACCTGGGAAGTCATCTATGCGCAGGCTTTCGCGCCGCCGCCGGGGCAACCGCTGCGCGAAGACGACGGCGAGATCGCGCGCGTGCCGTTGTCCGCGATTCCGTTCCGTCGTCGCGGGAACTGATCTTCCGGATCAGCCGCCGGTTTCGGAATGCATGTCGAGTTCGCGCACGCCCTTGGCGTCGCGACGCGATTCGACGAGGCCGCGGATCTGGTTCCACAATGCTTCGGGGGCGTTCATATCGGCCATCACGACCAGCGGCGCGCTGTCCTGCGTCGTACGCAAACGGATCGTGCCAATGCCCAGCACGCGTTGGAAAAACGATTGAGTGAAGTGCGAATCCTTGACTCGATAGAGTTCGACGTAGTCGGTGGTACGACTGAACACGCCGCGACGCATAATCAGACGCTGGTCAGTAAGTGTGTATTGAGTGCATTTCGTCCGCAGCCAAGCGCCAAACATGGCCGCAGTTGCAACCGCTAATGGCATGAGCAGCTTGGCGACACTCGCACCGTGACCGAATTGGCTTAACAGCATCGCGAGTGCAGCTGCGACGAACACCATCGCCGAGTAATGCCCGAGATTGCCCTTCTGCGAGGGCGTGCCCGACCAGACGGTGTTTTCCTGCGAAGCGCTCATGGTTCGTTCCTCGCGGCGATTGCCTGCCAGTTTGCCAGCAAGCGCAGCGCGTTACGAATCTGCGTTGCCGCCGCTGAGCACGATGCCAACCCGCAGCCCCTCGAAACGTCCGCCATCGGCGAGCACCGCGGCCAGGCCGACCGCGGCGGAGGGTTCGACGACGATCTTCAAGCGTTCGCGCAGCAGCGCCATCGCCGCGAGGATCTGTTCCTCCGAAGCGAGCACGATGCCGTCGAGATGGCTGCGCAGCACGCCGAAAGTGATCGGCGCGAGATGCCCGCGCAGGCCGTCGCAGATCGTCTGCGGCACGCGGTCGGTGATCAGCGTTCCGGTTCGCAGCGAATCGTGCGCGTCGCAGGCGGCGGCCGGCTCTGCGCCCCAGAGCCGCGTCGCCGGCGACAGCGCGCGCGCGACGATCGCGCAGCCCGACATCAATCCGCCGCCGCCGATCGGCGCCAGCAGCGCGTCGAGTCCCTCGCACTGGCGCAGGAATTCCAGCGCGACCGTGCCCTGGCCCGCGATCACGCGCGCATCGGCGAACGGATGCACAAGTTCGGCGCCCGTGCTCGCGATGACTTCCGCCACGGCCGCGTCGCGCGCGGCCATGGTCGGCGCGCAATCGACGATCGTCGCACCGTAGCGTGCGATCGCGGCGCGCTTGACCTGCGCTGCGTTGGTCGGGACGACGACGGTCGCGGGGATGCCGCGCAATTTCGCGGCGAGGGCGAGCGCCGCGCCATGGTTGCCGGAACTGTGCGCGGCGACGCCGCGCGCGGCCTGCGCCTCGTCCAGCGAGAACACCGCGTTGCTGGCGCCGCGGAACTTGAACGCGCCCATGCGCTGGAAGTTCTCGCATTTGAAATGCAGCATGCAGCCCGCGAGCTCGTCGAGGCTCGTCGAGCGCAGCACTGGCGTGATGCGCGCGAGCGGAGCGATGCGCGCGGCTGCATTCAGGATCGCCTCGAACCCGGGCGGCGCGGGCGGCGGCGAATTTCCGACGGGCGTCGATCCGGAATTCATGATGGCCATGCTAACGTAGGGGTCGCGCGCGCGCAGCCATGATCGACGCAGAGAACCATTCCCGCATGAACGATTCCGGGCCTTCCGGCCAGACCGAGACCTTGTTGTCCGATTACCGTCCGCCGGCCTGGCGGGTGGCGCACGCAGAACTGCAATTCGACCTCGATGCCGACGCCACGGAGGTGACGGCGCGGCTGGAACTGCGGCCCGATCCGCAACAGTCCGGCGCTCCGCTGATGCTGCACGGCGCGGAACTGGAACTGCTTGCGATCGCGCTTGATGGCGCGCCGCTGGACGCATCGCGCTATCGCATCGATGCCGAAGGCATCGCCATCGCGGGCGTAGATCGCGCCTGCGTGCTCGAAACGCGCGTGCGCATCGCGCCTTCCCGCAACACCCAGCTGCACGGCCTCTACCGCAGCGGCGAGATGCTGGTCACGCAATGCGAAGCCGAAGGCTTCCGCCGCATCACCTGGTTCGTCGACCGCCCCGACGCGATGCCGACCTGGCGCATCGTGCTGCGCGGTGACAAGGCGCGCTATCCGGTGTTGCTCGCGAACGGCAACCCGGTCGCGCAGAACGATCTCGACGGCGGTCGCCACGAGGCGATCTGGGAAAACCCGCACCCGACGCCGTCCTATCTGTTCGCGCTGGTCGCCGGCCGGCTCGACCGCGTGCGCAAGGACATCGTCACCGCCGACGGCCGCGCCGTCGCGCTGCAAGTCTGGTCCGTGCCCGGCGACCTGGATCGCTGCCACTACGCGCTCGGCGCGGTGGAACGCGCGGTCCATTGGGACGAGCGGCGCTTCGGCCGCTGCTACGACCTCGACGTGTTCAACGTCGTCGCCGCGCAGGATTTCACGATGGGCGCGATGGAGAACAAGGGCCTGAACATCTTCAACGCGCGCTACATCCTCGCCGACGAGGCCACCGCGACCGACGCCGACTACCAGGGCATCGAGTCGGTGATCGGCCACGAGTACTTCCACAACTGGTCGGGCAACCGCGTGACCCTGCGCGACTGGTTCCAGCTTGCGCTCAAGGAAGGCCTGACCGTGTTCCGCGACCAGGAATTCGTGTCCGACCTGCAGTCGCGCGAGGTCAAGCGCATCGAGGACGTGCGCCTGCTGCGTTCGCGACAGTTCGCCGAGGACGCGGGCGCGCTCGCGCATCCGGTGCGACCGGAACGCTATCGCGAGATCAACAACTTCTACACGCTCACGGTGTACGAGAAGGGCGCCGAGATCGTGCGCATGCTGCATACCCTGCTCGGCGAGAAGACCTTCCGCGCGGGCATGGACCGCTATTTCGCCGACAACGACGGGCATGCGGCGACGATCGAGGATTTCCTCGCCGCGCACGCGAAGGCTTCCGGCCGCGATCTTTCGCAGTTTGCGCGCTGGTATTCGCAGGCCGGCACGCCCGAGCTCGCGATCGAGGACGCATTCGACGCGGCGAGCGGCCGCTACACGCTGTGCTTGACCCAGCGCCAGCCCGCGGTCGCCGGCGCCGACGCACAGCCGCTGCTGATTCCGCTGCGCTTCGCGCTGTACGGATCCGATGGCGGCGTGCTGAACGCGAAAGCCCGCGGCGATGCGGCGGTGCAAGGCGACCTGGTCGAGCTTGTCAACGAACGCCACGAACTCGTCTTCGAGAACCTGCACGAGCGTCCGCTGCCTTCGTTCAACCAGGGCTTCTCGGCGCCGGTGAAATTGCAGTTCGCATATATGCCCGATGCGCTCGCGCAGTTGGCGCGCTGCGAACGCGATGGGGTCAACCGCTGGGACATGCTGCAACGCCTCGCGACGAACGTGCTGTTGCGCCGCTTCGGCGACAACGCCGCGGCCGAGGCGGCGCTGTCGCTCGCGATCGGCGATCTGCTCGACGACGAGGCCGCCGATCCCGCGTTCGTCGCCGAATGCATGGCGCTGCCCGATTTCGACACGCTTGCCGATGCCTCACCGTTGATCGACGTCGACGCGCTGCTCGGCGCGCGCGTCGGGCTGATCCGGCGTCTCGCGCAGCAGCACGCAGCACGGCTGCGCCGTCGCTACGACGCGCTCGCCGAAGATGCGGCGCACGGTCTCGACGGCGTCGCGATGGGCGCGCGCCGGCTGCGCAACGCCTGCCTGGCCTGGCTCAGCGAAATCGATCCGTCTGCAGAACTCGCCGCGGCGCAGTTCGAGCGCGCAACCCGGATGACCGATCGGCTTGGCGCCCTGCGCTGCATCGTGCACGTGGGCGCGCCGATCGCGGCACAGGCGCAGGCAGCGTTCTCTCAACGCCATCGCGACGATCCGCTGGTCACCGACAAATGGCTCGCGGTCGCGGTGACGCGACCGCACGCCGACGCGCTGGACACGCTGCGCGGCCTGCTCGAATCGCCGTGGTGGATTCCGACCAATCCCAACCGCGTGCGCGCGCTGCTCGGAAGTTTCTCGCGCGTGAACCCGACCGCGTTCCACCGCGCTGACGGCGGCGGTTATTCGGTGCTGGTCGAACAGTTGCCTATCCTCGACGCGATCAATTCGCAGGTCGCCGCACGCCTGCTGTCGGTGTTCGAGAGCTGGCGGCGCTGGACCGGCGGACGCGATGCGATGGCGAGACGGGCGCTCGAAACCCTGCGCGAAAAGCTCCAGTCGCGCGATGCAAGCGACCTGCTGACGCGACTGCTTGCCTGAACGTGCGGCGCAAGCGATTCACCACCGGATTAAGCACGGATTCACCGCCTCGGGCCAAGACTGGCCGCATCGACACAGGGAACCTCTGAACTTGTTCAGAGGTTCCCTGCGGTGCAGGGAGCACCGCCGCGAGCAGCGACTTGTGTCGTTGCTCGCGAGCGCCGAGTCCGGACACGCGCCGGACTCGGCGCGTCAGAACAAGTCCACGATGGACTTGTTCTGACTATCCAGAAGGGGCGTGTCATGAAACGTCGAGTCCTCATCGCCGCCGCGCTCGTTCTCGCGCTGGGCGCCTGCGCCACCAACGGCACCGCGTACCGCCACGCTGACGGCGACTATTCCGGCGTGTACGACGACGGCTACTACGCGGCTGCGGGAAACGGCCATGGCGACTACTACTACGACCGTCCGCAGTATGTTTACGACGATTACTACGGGTACGGCGCGGGTTGTTACCGCTTCGGCTACGGATTCGTTCCGCGCGGATGGAGTTTCGGCGCGCGCTTCGGTTACGACCCGTGGTTCGACGGTTTCTGCGGCTACAACGCATGGTACGGATTCGGGCCTTATGGTTATCCGTACGGCTGGTATGGCCCCTGGCCGCACCACCGCCATCACGATGCCGACGACGGCCGCTTCGGCGCGCTGATCGTGCGCGCGCTTGGCGCACAAGATCATCCGGCGGTGATGCACACAACCACTGCGCCGCGGAATACGCATGCATCACCTGCGGTTGCGCCGCGAGATCGCGCGGCGACAGGGTTCGAGCGCACTCCGCGAATGGACGCATCCGATCGCACGGGCTGGCGTTTCGAACGCAGCGAACCGGCGGAGCGACACACGAATCCGCGCGATTCGTCACGGCGCTGATGAATTGCCGCACCGCAACCATCGGATATGTGATGCACGTCACTTGCGCGCGCGATGCGGCGGGCAGATGATGCAGACGACTGACAAACAACGTCGCATTGCGACGAGAAGCGACAAGGCGCGAAACGCGCCGCGACTGTCCGACGCCCGGCACCCGGTTCCAAAGGATCCCCCCTGTTCCTGAAGACCCGCCGGGCGTCGGCTTTTTTGTGAAGCGCGTCACGCTTCCGACGCGCGATCTCCTGAAAAAGTCTGGCCGGGAGTCTCCCCCGAGACTCCCGGCCATGCCCCGGAACGCAATGGACTGTCCCTGTTCCTCTTGCCAGTCCTGCGTGCGACGCGTGGGTCGCGGGTGCAAGGGATATAAAGCAGGACGCGTGCCAGATTTTCGCGAGTGTGAAAGCCATCACATTCCACTGGCGTACCATACCCAGCCTTGAAACTCGAATGCCGCGCACGGCGTGGCCGACGTGGTGCGTGTCTGATCGGTGACGTGGACGCCACGACGTAGAATTTGCGATCCCATGACCCATTCCATCCATCGCTACGAGGTCATTGTTGTGGGCGGCGGGCGAAACGATGCGCTTGCAATCCGCCAGGATCGCGAATCGTTGAGCGCCCGTAGCAGGATGCGGAGGGCCGGGAGACTTGGCGAGGACACGATGTCCGAGCCTAGTCTCCGACGTGGTCGCCGCGACGTAAAATCAAATAAGCCATGATCCATTCCACCCATCGCTATGACGTGATCGTGGTCGGCGGCGGCCACGCCGGCACCGAAGCCGCGCTCGCCTCCGCGCGCGCCGGTGCGCGCACGCTGCTGCTCACGCACGCGATCGAGACCGTGGGCGCGATGAGCTGCAACCCCGCGATCGGCGGCATCGGCAAGGGCCACCTCGTGCGCGAGATCGACTCGATGGGCGGCGCGATGGCGCGCTGCGCCGATCGCGCGGGCATCCAGTGGCGGCGCTTGAACGCGAGCAAGGGCCCGGCGGTGCGCGCGACGCGCTGCCAGGCGGACCGCGCGCTGTATCGCGCGGCGATCCGCGGCACGGTCGAGAACCAGCCCAACTTGTCGCTGTTCCAGCAATCCGTCGATGACATTGTCATCGAGAACGATCGCGTCACCGGCGTGATCACCCAGGCCGGCCTGCGCTTCGATGCAGCCTGCGTGGTGCTCACCGCCGGCACTTTCCTCGCCGGCAAGATACACGTCGGCCAGACGAATTATTCCGGCGGCCGCGCCGGCGAGCCGCCATCGACCGCGCTCGCGCTGAAGCTGCGCGAGGGACGATTCGTCGTCGATCGCCTCAAGACCGGCACGCCGCCGCGCATCGACGGCCGCACGATCGATCATTCCGTGATGGCCGAACAACCTGGAGACGATCCCGCGCCGGTGTTCTCGTTCCTGGGATCGCGCGACGAGCATCCGCGCCAGGTCTCGTGCTGGATCGCCCACACCTCCGAGCGCACGCACGCCATCATCCGCGCCGCGCTCGACCGCTCGCCGCTGTACACCGGCGCGATCGAGGGCGTCGGCCCGCGTTACTGTCCTTCGATCGAGGACAAGGTGGTGCGCTTCGCGGACAAGGCTTCGCACCAGATCTTCGTCGAGCCCGAAGGGCTGGAGACGAACGAGATCTACCCGAACGGCATCTCGACCTCGCTGCCGTTCGACGCGCAGGTCGAGCTCGTGCGCAGCATCCGCGGTTTCGAGCGCGCGCACATCACGCGTCCGGGCTACGCGATCGAGTACGACTACTTTGACCCGCGCGGGCTGAAGGCCTCGCTGGAGACGAAGGCCGTCGAAGGCCTGTACTTCGCCGGCCAGATCAACGGCACCACCGGCTACGAGGAAGCCGCCGCGCAAGGCCTGGTCGCGGGCTTGAATGCCGCATTGAAATCGCAGGATCGAGAGCCGTGGACGCCGCGCCGCGACGAGGCCTATGTCGGCGTGCTGATCGACGATCTCACCACCCACGGCACGACCGAGCCGTACCGCATGTTCACCTCGCGCGCCGAGTACAGGCTGCAGCTGCGCGAAGACAACGCCGACCTGCGCCTGACCGAAACCGGACGCCGCCTCGGCGTGGTGGATGACGCGCGCTGGGAGGCCTTCGATCGCAAACGCGAAGCAATCGCGCGGGAGACCGCGCGGCTGGCGGCGATCCACGCCGCGCCCGACAACGCGCTCGGCCGCGCGATCGAAGCCGCGACCGGCGTCGCGTTGAGCCATGACGCGTCCGTGCTCGATCTGCTCAAACGCCCCGAATTCGACTACGGGAAACTGCGCGTGGTCGAGGGCATCGGATTCGGCGTCGAGGACGCGGCGGTCGCCGAACAGGTCGAGATCGGGGTGAAGTATTCGGGCTACCTCGATCGGCAGAACGCCGAGATCTCACGCCAGCGCCGCAACGAGGACACCGCGATCCCCGGGGATTTCGACTTCGCCAGCGTACGTGGGCTGTCGGCGGAAGCCCTCGCCAAGCTCTGCAAGGTACGCCCGCAGACCATCGGCCAGGCGCAGCGCATCCCTGGTGTCACGCCGGCGGCGATCTCGCTGTTGTTGGTGCACTTGACCCGGCGTGGTGACCGCGCCGCTCGTAATAGTCATATCGCGTGACGGTGCATGTACTTGCACTTAATTTCGTCATCCCCGAGTGGGTAATGACGATGACTCGGTGACGACCACCTGAGCTCGATAGCCCCTTACTTCGTCAGTCCTTCGAGCATTTCGACAATAACGAGTTGTTTGCGTTCGCTGCTCATGCGTC
>CAYUXZ010000034.1:31258-31841 GCA_964449135.1 uncultured Gammaproteobacteria bacterium | reverse complement strand
TCGGGCTTCATCTTCATCGGCCCGCGCGCCGACACGATCCGCCTGATGGGCGACAAGGTCGAGGCGATCAAGGCGATGAAGGCCGCGGGCGTGCCCTGCGTGCCCGGTTCGGACGGCCCGGTGCCCGAGGATCCCGCCGAATGCACGGCGATAGCGCGGCGCATCGGATATCCGATCATCGTCAAGGCAGCCGGCGGCGGCGGCGGACGCGGCATGCGCGTCGTGCACACCGAAGCGGCGCTGATGAATTCGATCGCGACGACGCAGACCGAGGCCAAGGCCGCGTTCGGCAATCCGCAGGTGTACATGGAGAAGTTCCTGGAGAATCCACGGCATGTGGAGATCCAGGTGCTCGCCGACGGCCAGGGCCACGCGATCCATCTGGGCGAGCGCGACTGCTCGATGCAGCGCCGCCACCAGAAGGTCATCGAGGAAGCGCCGGCGCCCGGCATCAGCGCCGAACAGCGCGCGCAGATCGGCAAGGTCTGCGTCGAAGCGTGCCAGCGCATCGGTTATCGCGGCGCCGGTACGTTCGAATTCCTCTACGAGAACGGCAAGTTCTATTTCATCGAAATGAATACGC
>CAYUXZ010000034.1:0-31248 GCA_964449135.1 uncultured Gammaproteobacteria bacterium | reverse complement strand
GCGGGCGGGACTGCTCGGTGCAGCGCCGCCATCAGAAGCTCGGTGAGGAGTCGCCGGCGCCGCTGCTGCCGGCCGAGACGCGCGAGGGGCTGCGCCGGGCCGCGCTCACCGTCGCCGCCGCCGTCAACTACGTGAACGCGGGGACGGTCGAGTTCCTGGTGGACGGCGAGGGGCAGTTCTACTTCATCGAGATGAACACGCGCATCCAGGTCGAGCACCCCGTGACCGAACTGGTCACCGGCATCGACCTCGTGCGCGAGCAGTTGCTGATCGCCGCCGGCCAGCCGCTGTCGATTAAGCAGGAAGATGTCGTCATCCGCGGCCACGCGATCGAATGCCGCATCAACGCCGAGGACCCGGACACGTTCATGCCCTGCCCTGGCCTGATCCAGCATTTCCACGCGCCCGGTGGCCCCGGCGTGCGCGTGGACTCGCACATCTACGAAGGCTATCGCGTCCCGCCGAACTACGACTCGATGATCGGCAAGCTGATCGTGCATGGCAACGACCGCGAGGCCGCGATCGCGCGCATGCGCGTGGCGCTCTCCGAGATGGTCGTCGACGGCATCAAGACGAATGTGCCGCTGCAGCAGCGGATCATGTCGGATTCCGGCTTCCAGTCCGGCGGGCAGAACATTCATTACCTCGAAAAGCGCCTCGCCGAGCGCAAGGACAAGAACATCGGGCTCGGATGAGCGCTTGCGAAGCGACCTAATGTCGCTTTACGTGAAACGCATAAGGCAGTTTCTGTGCTCGAAATCGAATTTACCGATCCGGACATCAGCTCACCGTGCGAATGTTGTGGCGGACGGACTGTCGCGTTGACTCGCTTTGTTACGCAAGATGGCGATGCATATGCGATCTACTACATTCGTTATTCAATGGCACACCCAGAGCGTCCAGCGATCGCAACTGTGAGTATTGGCGAGTGGGGAGATGACGCCTTGCCGAGCCAGCGAAATGCATTTGCCCTGGAGCTCCGGGCAAACGGCGTGCGAGTTCTGGATTCGGAAGAGTCTCCATGGAAAGAGGCTGTCTTCATCGGACGGACCTTGGATCGTGATGAAGCGCTAGCCCATCCGCGGATCAGGGAAGTTTTTCATATCGCTGATCACATTTACCTTGAAGATGAAGAATTCAGGGGACTGCTCACGCAGATGAAAGCAGGCGCAGGCGACTGAAACATGCCTTTCCTCGAACTCACCCTGCGCTGCGCCCAGCGCGACCACCCGCGCATCGAGTCCGCGCTGGAGGAGCTCGGCGCGCTGTCGGTCACGTTCATGGACGCGAACGCCGAAACGCCCGACGAGCGCGCGATCCTGGAGCCGGGCGTGGGCGCGATGCCGCTGTGGCAGGCACTGACCCTGACCGCGCTGTTCGACGCCGACGCGAATCGCGACGCGCTGCTGCACGCGCTCGAGGCGATCGCGCCCGATGCCGATCTGGATTCCGCGTCGTTTCGCGAAGTCGCGGATCAGGACTGGGTGCGTGCGTGGATGGACGACTATCCGCCGCTGCGCTTCGGGCAGTCATTGTGGATCGTGCCGTGGAACGCTGAGGCTCCGGACGAAGCGCTCGCGCTCGGCGATGCGGCGACGCTGGTGCGGCTCGATCCGGGCCTCGCGTTCGGCTCCGGCACCCACGCGACCACCGCGCTGTGCCTGGAATGGCTCGAAGGACTCACGCGAGAGGGCACGCTGCAAGGAAAAACCGTACTCGACGTCGGCTGCGGCTCGGGCATTCTCGCGATCGCCGCGCTGAAGCTCGGCGCAGCACATGCGGTCGGCGTGGACAACGACCCGCAGGCGCTCGACGCCAGCCGCGACAATGCGCAACGCAACGGCGTCGCCGATCGTTTGACGGTGTTCGCGCCCGAGGACGCGACCGACGCGCGCTACGACGTGGTCGTCGCGAACATTCTCGCCTCGGCGCTGGACGAGCTCGCCGAAATCATCGCCGCGCGGGTGAAGCCTGGCGGACTGCTGGCGCTGTCGGGCATCCTCGATGGGCAGCAGGACGAACTGCTGGCGCGTTACGCCGCATGGTTCGACGACCTGCGGGTAACGAAGCGCGAGGACTGGCTGCGCATCGACGGCGTGCGTCGCGGCTGAAGAAAAAGGGGCCAGAGTAAAGTTTCGCGGAGATCTATTTCGGTAAACTGTTTGCCTTCCGCGCGAAATTTACTCTGGCCCCTTTTTCACGCATGCAGACCCGTTGCCCGCAGTGCAAGACCGTGCATCCGCTTGAAGCCGATCGCCCCGTCGGCGACCACGGTGCGTTCAGCTGCGCGAGTTGCGGCGCGAAATTCGATGCCTACGCTCACCTCACCGACGTCGCGCCGGCAGGCGACATCGACGATGCGGCGATTGACGACGACAACCAGGGCGAATTGTTCGGTCCCAAGCCGCGACCACACTCCGCGGCCGTGCCGAGCTTCGCGCAGGCACGCGTCCGCATCTCGCGTCCGCCGCAGTGGCGCTGGTGGCTGGCCAGCGCAGGCCTGCTGCTGCTGCTCGTCGCGATCTATCCGATCGCCGATCGCGAAGAGCTGGCGCGCGATCCGGATTGGCGACCGTTCCTGCAACGCGCCTGCGGCATCCTGCATTGCCGGCTCTCGCCGTGGCGCGAGCCGTCCGCGTTCGAATTCCTCGCGCGCGAAGTCAGCCCGCATCCATCGGTCAAGGGCGCGCTGCTGGTTACCGTCGCCTTCCGCAACAACGCCAGCTTCGCGCAACCCTGGCCGCTGATCGAATTGACGATGTCCGACATCAACGGCCGCGACATCGCCATGCGCCGTTTCCGTCCGCAGGAATATCTCGGCAGCGCGGCGAAAGCCTCGCTGATCGCGCCCGGACAATCCGCGAATGCAACGCTGGAGGTCGTCGATCCTGGCCGCGACGCGGTCGCTTTCGCGTTCGACTTCCGCTGACGCAGTTGGCACGAAAAAACTTCTTGCATTCGCGGCAGTGAACAGGAGTAGACTTCACTCCCCCGTCGATAACGACTCCAGTCGCGCAGCGCGCGAGGACGACGAGTCGGCATGGAAGAATTTTTCGACGGGCTACAAGATTCGTGACAACGAACCAGCTGCTTGCCTCGACGTCCACATGAGCCGTACGGCATGTCGTGACAAGTATTGACGCCCCGGAGTGTGATTCGAAGTGAACGCCGTCCAAGCACTCCGCGAAAGCGGTTCGTCGTCCTCCGTTTCCAGTCAGCTGTCGCTGCGCGAGTGCGTTTCGCGCGTCGTGCGCCGCTATCTGCGCGATCTGGGCGACCATCCGGCCGAGGACCTGCACGCGCTGGTGCTGCACGAGGTCGAGGCGCCGCTGTTCGCCGAAGTGTTGCGCCATTACGACGGCAACCAGAGCCGCGCCGCGGCCGCGCTGGGCATCAACCGCAGCACGCTGCGCAAGAAACTACGCGATTACGACCTGATCTAGGACTATTCGCGCGGCCGGGACGCTCGACCCGCCGCAGCCGCTATAATTCGCGCCTTGTTTCCCGGGGTCGCCGATGTCCACGCATGATTCCTCCTCCGCGCGCCACGCTGTGCGCCGCGCGCTGCTTTCCGTTTCCGACAAGACCGGTGTGATCGAGCTCGCGCGTTCGCTGAGCGCACGCGGCATCGATCTGCTGTCCACCGGCGGCACCGCGAAGGCGCTGCGCGAAGCCGGCATCGCGGTGCGCGACGTCAGCGAGGTCACCGGTTTCCCCGAGATCATGGATGGCCGTGTCAAGACCCTGCATCCGGCGATTCACGGCGGTCTGCTCGGCCGCGAAGGCACTGACGACGCGGTGATGGCGCAGCACGGCATTGCGGCCATCGACCTGCTGGTGGTGAATCTCTACCCGTTCGAGGCGACAGTCGCCAGGTCCGATTGCAGCTACGAGGACGCGGTCGAGCACATCGACATCGGCGGACCGGCGATGTTGCGCGCCGCGGCGAAGAACCACGCGCGCGTCGCGGTCGTGGTCGACCCTTCCGATTACGCAAGCCTGCTCGAAGCGATCGCCGCCGGCGGCACGACCGCCGCGCAACGCCGCGCATTCGCGGCGAAGGCCTATGCGCACACCGCGCATTACGACGGACGCATCGCGCAGTGGCTGTCGCCGCGGGCGAACGATGTCGAGGCGCCCGAAGCCTGGCCGAAGACCTTCCACCTTTCGCTGAACCTCGCCTCGGCGCTGCGCTACGGCGAGAACCCGCACCAGGCTGGCGCGTTGTACGTCGAGAAGAACGCAGCGTCGGGCATCGTCGCGACCGCGCGCTTCCTGCAGGGCAAGGAACTGTCCTACAACAACCTCGCCGACGCCGACGCAGCGCTCGAATGCGTCAAGGCCTTCGACGCGCCGGCCTGCGTGATCGTCAAGCATGCCAATCCTTGCGGCGTTGCGGTCGCGGCGAACCTGTCCGACGCCTACGACCGCGCCTACGCGACCGACCCGACCTCCGCCTTCGGCGGCATCATTGCGTTCAACCGCGCGCTCGATGCGGCGACCGCGAAGGAAATCGTCAAGCGCCAGTTCGTCGAGGTCGTGATCGCGCCGGAGATCGCCGACGAAGCGTTGGCCGCGTTCGCGAAGAAGGCGAACGTGCGCGTGCTCGCCTGCGGCGCGTTGGGCACGCATGCGACAGCGCAGGATTTCAAGCGCATCGCCGGCGGCCTGCTCGTGCAGGACGCGGACAGCGACGCGCTGACCGTCGCAGACCTGAAGGTCGTGACGAAGCGAACTCCGAATGACGCGGAGATGGCCGACCTGCTGTTCGCGTGGAAAGTCGCGATGCACGTGAAGTCCAACGCGATCGTGTACGCGAAGGACCAGTGCACGATCGGCGTAGGCGCCGGCCAGATGAGCCGTGTGGTCAGCGCGAAGATCGCTGCGCTCAAGGCCGAGGAAGCAGGGCTCGTCGTCCCGGGTTCGGTGATGGCGAGCGACGCGTTTTTCCCGTTCCGCGACGGCCTCGACGCCGCCGGCGTCGCCGGCATCCGCGCAGTGATCCAGCCGGGCGGCTCGATGCGCGACGCCGAGGTGATCGCCGCAGCGGATGAGCACGGCATCGCGATGGTGTTCACCGGCCGTCGCCACTTCCGGCATTGAGGATTCGACGATGAAGGTTCTGGTCATCGGTTCCGGCGGCCGCGAGCACGCGCTCGCGTGGAAGCTCGCGCAGTCGCCGCGCATCGCCGAAGTGCTCGTCGCGCCAGGCAATGCCGGCACCGCGCGCGAGGTCAAATGCCGCAATATCGCGGTGAATGCGACCGACATCGACGGCTTGCTCGCGCTCGTGAAATCCGACAATGTCGCCGTGACCGTCGTCGGCCCCGAAGCGCCGCTGGTCGCCGGCGTCGTCGACTGCTTCCGCGCACAAGGCCTGCGCATCTTCGGCCCGACCGCGGCGGCCGCACAGCTCGAGGGCAGCAAGGCGTTCGCAAAGGACTTCCTCGCGCGGCACGGCATCCCGACCGCGCACTACGCAGTCCACACCGATCTAGACTCAGCACTCGCCTACCTGCACGAAAAGGGCGCACCGATCGTGGTCAAGGCCGACGGCCTCGCGGCCGGCAAGGGCGTGATCGTCGCGATGACATTGGATGAAGCCGAAGGCGCCGTGCGCGACATGCTCGCGGGAAATGCCTTCGGTGCCGCGGGTTCGCGCGTGGTGATCGAGGAGTTCCTCAACGGCGAGGAAGCGAGCTTCATCTCGATGGTAGACGGGAAGACCGCGCTACCGATGGCGACTTCGCAGGACCACAAGCGCGTGTTCGACGGCGACACCGGCCCGAACACCGGCGGCATGGGCGCCTACTCGCCCGCGCCGGTGGTCACGCCCGAAGTGCATGCACGCGTGATGCGCGAGGTCGTCGAGCCGACCGTGCGCGGCATGATCGCCGACGGCACGCCGTTCACGGGTTTCCTCTACGCGGGCCTGATGATCGACAAGACCGGTGCGCCCAAGGTGATCGAGTTCAACGTGCGCTTCGGCGATCCGGAGACGCAGCCGGTGATGATGCGGCTGCAGTCCGATCTGCTCGATCTGGTCGAGGCCGCGATCGATGGCCGTCTCGCCCGCGCCGAAGCGCAATGGGATCCGCGCCCCTCGCTGGGCGTGGTGATGGCCGCTGCAAACTATCCCGACACGCCGAAGACCGGCGATGCGATTTCGGGACTGGATACGCAGCAGCCGGCCGATACGAAAGTCTTCCAGGCCGGGACAAAGCTTGCCTCGAACGGAGATATCTTCACCACTGGCGGCCGCGTGCTCTGCGCCTGCGCGCTCGGCGAATCCGTCGCCGATGCCCAGCGTCGCGCCTACGCCGCCGTTGCGAAAATTTCCTGGGACGGCGAGTTTCATCGCAGCGACATCGGCTGGCGCGCGATCGCGCGCGAACGTGGCGCTGACTAAGCTGCTGCGCTCTCTTCCGGCGGAAGCGGTTGCAACTTTACGGCCAGCTCTTCCAGCTCGCCGATTTCCGCTTCCAGCGCGTTATGCAGTTCGGCTTGACGCGTCATCAGGTTCTCGATCACGCCGGCCTGCTTGAGCGACTTCAGCTCGCCGTCGAACAGCAGCCATTGCGCGGTGAGCTGTTCAACGTAGGTCTTCGAGTAATGCCGCATCTCCTTGAGCTGCGCCAGCGTTGCGTTGACGTGCTCCAGCGGCGTCCTGGTCTGTGCGGACATGGCGACCTCCTTGGCAAGGTGCCCGTTGCAGGGTAGCCGGACGAAGCTGGCTCGCAGCCGAATGCCCGGCGCATGCCTTTATCGATTCGGCGGCTGTTTAGAATTCGTTCCAAACTCGCGAGTGGACGTGGACGCTACCGTCGGCATCGCGACAGGCGACCCGGAATTCCGATTCCCTAATCGGCCGTCGTCCCCGGCTACACTGCGCGGGCCTGGGAGAAATCGCGCATGTCCCGTCCCAACCAGTTCGCGCTGCTCCGCACCCGCCGGTTCGCGCCGTTCTTCGTGACGCAGCTGCTGGGCGCGTTCAACGACAATGCGTTCCGCCAGGCGATGGTCGTGCTGGTCGCCTTCCACATGGGCCTGTCCGACGACCAGGTGGGCTTTTATTCCAACCTCGCGCCGGCGCTGTTCATCCTGCCCTTCCTGCTGTTCTCCGCGAGCGCAGGACAGATCGCCGAGATGCACGAGAAGACCCGGCTGATCCGTTTCGTGAAATTGTTCGAGATCGCGGCGATGGCGCTCGCGGCCTGGGCCTTCCACGCGAAGAACGTGCCGCTGATGCTCACGGTGCTGGTGATGATGGGCCTGCACTCGACGATGTTCGGCCCGATCAAGTACTCGATCCTGCCGCAGATGCTGCATCCGCAGGAACTCGTCGGCGGCAACGGCATGGTCGAGATGGGCACTTCGATGGCGGTGCTGATCGGCATGATCGCCGGCGGCGCGGCGATGGCGCTCGGCGGAATCGGCCCGACCGCGGCCTCCGTGCTGGTGATCGGCGTGGCGCTGACCGGCTATGGAGCGAGCCGCGCGATTCCTCCGGCGCCTGCGACCGCGCCCGATCTGAAGTTCGATTTCAATCCGCTGCGCGCGACCTTGCACTCGCTGGGCTTCATCGCGGAGAACCGCGCCGTGTTCCATTCCGTGCTCGGCATTTCCTGGTTCTGGTTCTTCGGCCTGGTCTATACCGCACAGTTGCCGGTCTACACCAAGCTGTTCCTCGGTGGCAACGAGAGCGTGCAGATCCTCGTCACCGCGCTGTTCTCGGTCGGCGTCGGCATCGGCTCGCTGCTGTGCGAGAAGCTGTCCGGGCGCACGGTGGAGATCGGCCTGGTACCGTTCGGATCGATCGGACTGACCGCGTTCGGCACCGACCTGTACTTCGCCCGGCATGCGCCGGTGGCCGCGCACGGATTGAACGCGATCGCGTTCCTCGCCGCGCCCGGCGACTGGCGGATCGCGCTGGACGTGACGGTCATCGGCATGTTCGCCGGGTTCTACATCGTGCCGCTGTTCGCGTTGGTGCAGAGCCGCACGCCCAGCGGCGAAGTCTCGCGCGTGATCGCCGGCAACAATGTCATCAACGCGTTGTTCCTGATCGCCGCATCGGTGTTCAGCATCGGCGTGCTCAGACTCGGCCTGACGATCCCGCAGCTGCTGCTCGCGACTGCGCTGCTCAACGCCGCGGTCGCGACCTACATCTTCACGCTGGTGCCCGAATTCCTGATGCGCTTCCTGAGCTGGATGCTGATGAAGGCGCTGTACCGGCTGCGCGTGGCGGGCGTGGACAACGTGCCCGAGCACGGCCCGGCGCTGCTGGTGTGCAACCACGTCAGCTACATAGACGCGCTGCTGATCTCCAGCGCGGTGCCGCGGCCGGCGCGCTTCGTCATGTACTACAGAATCTTCAACACGCCGGGCGCTGGCTGGATGTTCCGGGCCGCTAAAGCGATCCCGATCGCCGGCGCGAGGGAAGACCCGGCGCTGATGGAAAAAGCGTTCGCGGAGGTCGATGCGGCGCTCGCCGCGGGCGAGCTGGTCTGCATCTTCCCCGAAGGCGCGCTCACGAAGGATGGAGACATCGCGCCGTTCCGGCCCGGCCTGGAACGCATCCTCGCGAAGCGGCCGGTGCCGGTGGTGCCGCTCGCGCTGCGCGGCATGTGGAGCAGCATGTGGAGCAAGCGCGATTCGCGCCTGCGCCGGCTGCGCATGCCGCGACGGCTGCGCGCGCACGTCGGGCTGGTCGTGGGCGCACCGGTTCCCGCATCGGAAGCGAACGCCGCGATGCTGGAAACGATCGTGCGCGGGATGCGTGGCGATGACGCGTAGCGTTCAGGCCAGTCGCGCGATCACCACGATCGCGAGCACCGCCAGCCACAGCAGCAGCATCCGCCAGACCAGGCTCATCGCGTCGCGCAGCTCCAGCAGCGCAGGCGAAGCGCCGATCGCATCGCCGTCGGCGAGGTCGGTGTCGTGGTCGGCGATCTCGATATCCACGCTCGCGCGCGCGGCCGCGCCGAGGAATCCGGTGTCCAGCCGCGCGCCGCCCGCATGCCAGTCGCGCCAGGCGCCGAACACCGCATCGAAATTCGCGGCCAGCGCGAGCGCGAGGGTCATCAGCTGCGCAACCGGCCAGTCGAGCACCGCGAGCAGCGAGCGCGCGCCCTCGCGTTGTGGCGCGGGCATGTCGGCGTGCGCCGAATCGGCGCCGAGCAGCGCCGCGATCCGGTACAGCAGCGCGCCGGCCGGCCCGAGCAGCACGAACCAGAACAGCGGCCCGAACCAGCGCCGCAAGGCGCCTGCGAACACGCCTTCGACCAGCGCGTGCCCGTCGAGCGCGCAGGTCGCATCCACGGTGACCAGGCGCGAGCAGGCCTCACGCTTGCGCTGTGCATCGGGCGCATCCACGATCGCTTCCACGTCCTGGTCGAGGTTGCGCGGACCCCAGCAATAGAACAGCAACACCAGCGCGAACACGAACGCGGGGAATCCCCACAACGAATGCCGCAGCGCGAGCTGCAGCAGGCCGACCAGCAGCACCGGCAATCCGACGACCAGCATCAGCGCGGCGTTGCCGTTCCAACCCGCATTCGCATCCGACAGGCCGTCCACGTAGCGCCGCCATTCGACGAGCCAGTCGTAACGCCGCAGCGCGCCCAGCGCCTGCGCGCCTTGCTCGGCGATCAGGACGACGACGATGGCGATCAGCGCTGCGGACATGGGGTTACGCGTTGCGGATGATTACGCCACGATTCTAACCGCAGTCGGCGTCAGCGTTGCGGCGCTCACAGGTCGTCCGCGAGCCAGCGGTCGATCAGCCAGCGCGAAATCGATTCCGGGCGCGACAGGCCCAGCGTCCCCGCGGCGACTTCGGCGCGGATCTGTTCGCGGGTGAACCAGCGCGCATCCTCGAGTTCGTCGCTGCAGCGCGGCGGATCGGGCTCGGCCAGCGCGGAGAACCCCAGCATCAGTCCGGACGGGAACGGCCAAGGCTGTGAAGCGACGTAGGATGCGTGTCGCACGCGTACGCCGGTTTCCTCCATCACTTCGCGCGCGACGGTGTCCTCAAGCCGTTCGCCGGGCTCGACGAACCCGGCGAGCAGCGAATAGCGCCCCGGCGGCCAGCTCGCCTGCCGACCGAGCAGCAGGCGCTCGCCGTCGCTGACCAGCATGATCACCGCCGCGTCGATGCGCGGATAGTGATCGCTCGCACAGCCGTCGCAACGCGCGAGGTGGCCGGCGTGGACGATCCGCAACGGCTGGCCGCAGTGAACGCAGTAGCGGGTACGTTCGCGCCAGAGCAACAGCGCGCGCGCATACGCGAACAGCCCGGCCTCGAACGCGGACAGCCGCGCGGCGGCGCGGCGCAGGTCGAGCGCGTGCTCAAGCGCGTCGGTGCGCAGCGCGAACCACGCGCCGTCGTCGTCCAGGCCGAGGAACAAGGCGTGATCGAAGGCGCTCTCGTCGAGTGCGTCGCTGCGTGAGACCGCAAGCGCACCGCGTTCGGCGTGGACTTCGACATCGGCCTGCGCGTCCAGCCGCAACACGCGCGCGCCGGACCACAGCGAGGCCAGGCGTTCGCGGTCGTTGCGCAGGTGCTCGGCGCGATCGAGCTGGCACTGCGTGAATGCAGGCAACGCGGCGTCGATCGCCGGGGCGCTCACGCCGAGAACGAACTGCCGCAGCCGCAGGTGGTCTTCGCGTTCGGATTGCGGATCGTGAACTGCGCGCCGTGCAGGCTCTCGCTGTAATCGACCTCGGCGCCGAGCAGGTACTGCAGGCTCAGCGGATCGACCAGCAGCGTCACGCCGTCGGTCTGCACCGCGAGGTCGTCGTCGGCCTGCTCTTCGTCGAACGAAAATCCGTATTGGAATCCCGAGCAGCCGCCGCCCTGGATATATACGCGCAGCTTGAGCGCGACGTTGCCTTCCTCGCGGATCAGCTCGGCGACCTTGCGCGCGGCCGCATGCGTGAACACCAACGGGGCATCGAGTTGCTGGTAACCCGGGTGCATGGCGAGGGTTTCGGTCATGCGATCAGAATGGGGCGCAAAGCGCGCCAGTTCAAGCAGCGCGCAGCCGGATAGTCACTTGGCCGCGCCCGGCGCCGCGGGCTCGCCACGCAGCGCATCGCTCCACGGGAACGCCTGCTGGATCGTGGTGTCGTCCGAACGCAGGAACACCCGCACGCGGTGCGGCGTGAATCCCGGCGGCAGCATCACGCTGCCCTCGACTTTCTGGAAATAGCGGAACTCGAACGGCTGCGCGGGTGGCTCGGGTTTCTGCAGCAGGTCGCTCCATTGCAGGGTCTGCAACTTGCCGGCTTTCGCCCCCTCGATCTGCAGGCTCAGCCCGCCCTGGCTGATCTTGCCGCGGTTGAGGTTCTGGATCAGCGTGGCCACGAAGTGCCAGGTGCCGTTCGTGTTCGGCTCCATCTTCACGCTGTGAACGGAAAGCCCGCGACGCTGGCCGCTGGCGCCGACCAGACGCTCGTAGAAGGCCACGTCAGCGCGCAGCGCGGAGACTTCCTCGTCGCGTTCGGACAGGCTGCTTTGCAATTCCTGGTTCGCCGCGCGGCTGATTTCATCGGAGCGCTTGAGCGTGGCCACCTGCTGGCGCAGGTCGTCGAGCTGGCGGACGGTTTCGCGCAGGCGCGCGTTCTCGGCCTCCAGCGCGGCCAGCCGAGGCGACGCCGAATGCGCAGCCCACCACCATGCGAAAACGAGGCTGCCAGCCCACAGCAGCGTGGTAACAAGCAGCAATCCGCGCGCCCGCCGGCCCAGGGGTGGCAGGCGCAGGTGGCGCACCATGGCGAAGACGTCCATGCGGGCCGGTATATCCGCGCCGCGTCGCCAGCGTCAAGCGCACGGTCGCTATACTGGAGTTTCGTGACCCGACGCATTGATGGCCATGCCCGATCCCGCGATCGCCAACCCGCCGCTGTTCGCGCTGGGCCTGACCTTGGCCTGGTTGGCCGGCGTGCGCGTGTATCTCACCGTGTTCGGCATCGGCTTGGCCGGACTGCTCGGATGGATGCCGTTGCCGCCGGATCTGCAGGTCGCATCCTCGCCGTGGGTGCTCGGCGTCTGCGCGGCGCTCGCGACGATCGAGTTCTGCGCCGACAAGATTCCCGGCGCGGACAGCGGCTGGGACCTGCTGCACACGCTGGTCCGCGTGCCGGCCGGCGCGTTCCTCGCCGCCGCGGCGATGTCTCCCGACGAGAAGCTGCACGCCGGCGCGCTGCTCGCCGGCGGCGCGCTCGCCCTGACCAGCCACGCGATCAAGAGCGGCGCGCGCGCGCTGATCAACACCTCGCCGGAACCCATGAGCAACTGGAGCGCGTCGCTGGGCGAGGACGGCATCGTGTTGGCCACGCTCGTGTTGGCCATCGCTCACCCCTGGCTCGCGCTGGTCGTCTCGGTCGTTGCGCTGCTGTCGATCGCGATGCTCGTGGCCTGGATCTTCCGCGCGGTGCTGCGTCGGATTCCGCGCCGCGCACGGGGGGCCGCTGCGTGATCTACGAGTGGGTCAAGACCTTCCACATCGTGTTCGTGGTGACCTGGTTCGCGGGATTGTTCTACCTGCCGCGCCTGTTCATCTACCACCGCGAGGCCTCCGACGCGATCTCGCGGGCGCGCTTCGTGACGATGGAGTACCGGCTGCTGACAATCACCCACATCGGCGCGGCGCTGGCGCTGGCGTTCGGCCTTGCCCTGCTGCGGCTTGCGCCGGCGTTCATCCAGCAGGGCTGGCTGCATGCCAAGCTCGCCCTGGTCGTCGGTTTGCTCGGATACCACGGCTGGTGCATCAAGCTCGCCGCGGACTTCCGCCACGACCGGCCGACCCCATCCTCGCGGTGGCTGCGCTGGTTCAACGAAGTACCGGCGTTGCTGTTGATCGGCGTCGTGAGTCTGGTCGTCGTCAAGCCATTCTGAGACGATGCGCACATAAACCACGGCAGCGCATAATGACGGGCCCGGGAATACGGACATGAACAAGACCACCTCGTCGCAGCAGGACGAATACCGGCAGGCGTTCCTGCGCCATCTGCCCAAGCGCATCGAGGCGATCGAGGGGCGCGTGCAGCGCTATCGCAACGATGGCTGGGACTCGGCCGGATTGTCCCTGCTCAACGACGACGTGCAGCGCCTGGCCGGCGCGAGCGGTCGCTACGACCTCGTCGAACCCAGCCAGCACCTGCTGACCCTGGAAAACCTGCTGGGCGAACACGTCGCGCGAAGCACGTTGCCCAACCGCCAGCAGAACGACCGCATCCTCGCCCTGCTTGGACAGATTTCCGCCTCGCTGACGGTCAAGCCCGACGCCAAGCGTCCGGCGACCCACAGCGAAGTCGCGCCCGAGGCGTACTGGCAACGCTGGGTCGGCGACGCGCCCGCGCCCACGACGCCCGCGCCGGCAGCGGCCCCGCCGGCCGTCGCAGAAACCCCTAAGGCGCCGGCGGTCGCGGCTGCATCGCAGCGCATCTATCACCTCAGCGATGGCAATCCGCTCGCCTTCGAGCTCAGCCAGCGGTTGGAGACGGCAGGCTTCTCGGTCGAGCCGGTGGACAACGCCGAAGAACTCACCGAACTGCTGATGAGCCTGGCGCCGCAAATGGTGCTTGTGGGCGCCTCGCATATCGCCGACCTCGCCGCGGTCGGCGATGCGCGCCGCTCCGCGCAGACCCAAGGCAACAACCGCATCAAGCTCGTCGCGATGGCGACCCAGGACAGCCTGCAGGCGCGACTGGACGCGCGCCGCGCGGGCGTGGATGCGCTGCTGCTGCCGCCGTTCAACGCCGCGGCCGCGGTGCAGCAGCTAAGCGAGCTGCTCACGCCGGCGACCGACGAGAACGTACGCGTGCTGATCGTCGAGGACGACCGCTCGCAGGCGCTGTTCGCGCAGAGCGTGCTGACCAACGCGGGCATGCAGGCCGTGGTCGAGCAAGATCCGATGCGCGTGCTCGATGCGATGGAATCGCTGCATCCGGACCTGGTGCTGATGGACCTGCACATGCCGCAGGTCAACGGCGTGGAGCTGACCGCGCTGATCCGCGAGCATCCGGCGTTCGTGCAGACGCCGATCGTGTTCCTCTCGGGCGAGTCCGACCTCGACCTGCGCTACGAGGCGATCGACGCCGGCGGCGACGATTTCCTGTCCAAGCCGATCCGCCCCAAGCACCTGATCACCGCGGTGCAGAACCGGGTCAAGCGCGTGCGCACGATGGCGCAACAAAGCGGCGGCGCGCTCGACGAGAAAGACGAGGCGACCGGGCTGTACCGCCGCGCGTACGTGCTCGACCGCGTCAACGATGCGCTCGGCGCGGCCTTCGACCAGCCCAGCAGCGGTGGCGGCGTGCTCTACCTGGAGATCGACGGCGTGGCCGCGCTGCGCGACCGGCTGGGACTGGCCGCGCTCGAACAGGTGCTGGTCGCCGCCGGCAAGAAACTCGCCGAGGAAGTCGGCGAAAAGCATCCGGCCGCGCGCATCAACGACGGCGCGTTCCTCGTGCTCGCGCCGGACCTGGACGACGCCGCGCTCGATTCGCTCGCCGTGCGCCTGCGCAGCCAGCTCATGCAGCACCCGTTCTCCGCCGGCGGCAAGGCGATGCGCTTGCGCGCGTCGGTCGGCGTGTGCGCGTTGCGCTACGGCTTCGGCGACGCCAGCTCGCTGCTCAACACCGCTGAGCGCGCCTGCCGCGAAGCGCGGGTCAACGACAACGGCGTGCACCGCCACGAACCGCCGAAGTCGGCCGAGATCGACCAGGAATCCGCGTTGGTCGAACTGCTGCGCGACGCGGTTTCGCGCCACGGCTTCGAATTGATCTACCAGCCCATCGTCGCGGTGCAGGGCGGCCATGACGCGCAATACCAGACCCTGCTGCGACTGCGCGACAGCAACGGACGCCTGCACTCGGCCGGGCAGTTCCTGCCCTTGGCCGAGCGCGCCGAGCTCATCGCCGACATCGACCGCTGGGTGCTGGATCGCGCGTTGACGGTGCTGCAGCAGCAACAGGACAACGGTCGCAAGCTGCGCCTGTTCGTGCCGCAATCCATGACCACCATCGCCACCCTCGAACAGGCCGACTGGCTGCGCAACGAGCTGGCCGCGCACGGCGTCCCCGGCGCCAGCGTGGTGCTGGAATGCCGGCTCGAGGACTGCCTGCTCAACCCGCCGCTGGTCGAGGCCTTCGCGCGCGACGTGGCTACCGACGGCGTCAAGCTCTGCATGAGCCATTACGAGCACGCCACCGAAGCCGAGCGCCTGCTCGAATCGCTGCCGTTCGGCTTCGTCAAGCTCGCGCCCAAGTACGTCGCCGGCAACGTGCCGCTGTCGGTCCGCGACGAACTGCGCGTGATCATCGACCGCGCCCATCGTCACGAGATCCAGGTGATCGGCCATCGCGTCGAGGACGCGCAGTCGGCGGCGACGCTGTGGATGAGCGGCATCGATTACATCCAGGGCAACCTCGTGCAGGGGGCCGGCGACGCGCTGGATTTCGACTTCAACGCCGCAGTGCTCTGAACGTCCCGCGATGACCGGCTCGCAACTCACCGTTCGCGTGCTGCAGGTAGTCAACGAGGCCGCCAACGCCGGCGTGCTGATCGTGCTGGTGCTGCACATGCTCGGTTTCTCCGGCCCGTGGATCTGGGCGGCGCTGGCGCTGTCCATGGTCGGCCTGATCAGCTTCGTGACGATCTCGCGGCTGCTGCACCGGCAGATGCTGCGCGCATCCGAGGCCGCGGCCCAGGCCATGAATGCCGCGAAAGCGGCGACCGAGCAGGTCGGCGCGCAGACGACCGCGGTGGATGAAATGCGCAAGGAGCTCGAGGAGAACCGTCGCCTCCAGCTCGAGATCAACGACGCCAAGCAGGCGGCGGAGGCGGCGACGCTGGCCAAGGGCGAGTTCCTCGCGACGATGAGCCACGAGGTGCGCACGCCGCTCAACGGCATCATCCCGATGCTCGACCTGCTGCAATCGTCCAAGCTCACGCCCGACCAGCGCGAGATGCTCAACACCGCGCTGCAGTCGTCGCGGCAGTTGCTGCGCATCGTGGACGATATCCTCGACTACTCCAAGCTCGAAGCCAACCGCCTGCAGCTCGAGACGGTGAGCATGAACCTGCGCGAGCTGCTCGACTCGGTGATCCGACTGCTCGAACGCCAAGCTCAGGCCAAGGGACTGCGGCTCGCGTTGCACATCGAGCACGACGTGCGCGCATCCTTCCGCGGCGATCCGCTGCGCCTGCGCCAGATCATCAGCAACCTGGTCAGCAACGCGCTGAAGTTCACCGAACGCGGTTCGGTTTCGGTGCATGTGACCCGGATCGGCGAGAGCCGCGCGCATCACCAGTTGCGCTTCGAGGTGCGCGACACCGGCGTGGGCATCTCGCCGGAAGCGGCGAGCAAGCTGTTCAGCGCGTTCTCGCAGGCCGACGCCTCGACCACGCGCCTGTACGGCGGCACCGGCCTGGGCCTGGCGATCTGCAAGCGCATCGTGGATCTGATGGGCGGGCGAATCGGCGTGGAATCCGAACTCGGGCGCGGCTCGGTGTTCTGGTTCGAGGTACCGATGCTCAAGGCCGCGAGCGAAATGGGCGCCTTGCGCGTGGATCTGCACGGCGCGCGCGCGCTGGTGCTCACCGCCGACGACGTGCTCAAGCGCCGGTTCACGCGCGCGATGACGCATTGGGGCGTCAATGCGGTCTATGTGGATACCACCCACGAGGCGCTCGCGCGGCTGCGCGGCGTCACCAACGCGCCGCAGAAAGGTTTCGACCTGTTCGTCGCCGACCTGGCCTCGATCAAGAACACCGTGATCGCGCTGCACCGCAACCTGATGAGCATGGACAGCGCCGAACACCTGCGCATCGCCCTGCTCGAAGGCGACGATCCGGCGCCGCCAGACCTGCGCAAGATGCCCGGCGCGATCCTCGTGCGGCGCACGCTGCCGGATGCGGAGCTGCGCGTGAAACTGGTCGGCCTGCTCGCCGGCGAAGCCACCCAGCTCGCGGCACAGGATTCGCCTGCCGAGGTCAACGTCTCGCGTGCGCCTTCGCAGGCCCCGGAGGTGACCATGACCGCAATCGACCGCTCGGTTCCGCTCAAGGGCCAGTTGTTGCTGGTCGAGGACAACCCGGTGAACCTCATGGTCGCGCAGCGCCTGATCACGCTCACCGGCCTACACTGCGACACCGCCGAGAACGGTGAGCAGGCGCTGGAAAAGCTCGAGCGCGGCCATTACGACGTCGTGCTGATGGACTGCCAGATGCCGGTGATGGACGGCTACACCGCCACCCGCACCTGGCGCGAGCACGAGGAAGAGAACCAGTTGAACCGGGTGCCGATCATCGCGATGACCGCCAACGCGATGGCTGGCGACCGCCAGCGCTGCATCGACGCGGGCATGGACGACTACCTGTCCAAGCCGGTGTCGCGCGAACTGCTCGACAGCACGCTGCGCCGCTGGCTGCAACACGCTGCCGGCGAACGCCGCGCGGCGATCCGCCAGGCCGAACAGCCGGCGCCAACGCGCGCGCACGCGGTTTCTCCGCTCGCGCCGGCAACGCCGATGCAGTCTGGTTTCGCCACGGCCGCCGCGCGAGCGCCGCAAGCCGCGGCGGCGGTCGCGGAACTGCCCGCGGTCGCCGAAGCGCAAGCAGGACCCGCCCTGGATTCGGAAATCGTCGAGGACCTGTGGAGCGCGATGGGCGAATCGTTCAAGGATCTGGTGGGCGTCTATCTCGAAGACGCCCCTGGCCACCTCACCAAGCTCGAAGCCGCCGCCGCAGTCGGCGACATCGACTCGCTGGTCGCGCCCGCACACGCACTCAAGTCCTCCAGCGCGAACCTTGGCGCGATGCAGGTTTCCGCGATCGCCAAGCTCATCGAGCACGGCGCGCGCGCGCGCAACCTCGGGCATCCGATCGATACCGTGCACCGGCTGAGCCTGGAGTTCCAGCGCGCCGAAGTCGAGCTGCGCAAGTTGCTGCACTGACGCAGGGCCGCGCGAGGCGACGCGCCTGCGGATCGTTCGTTTCGGATCAGCGCCCGGCCGCGCGCAGCGGCGCGCGCGCGTCGCGACCGAGCGCGAGATCCGGCTTGGCATCCAGGATCGCGGTGCCGTTCGCGCTTGCCTGCGCCTGCGGCGCCAGGTGCACCAGCGCGCGCGCATAGACATTGCGCTTGAACATCACCACGTGCTCGACCGGATACCAGAAATCGACCCAGCGCCAGCTGTCGAACTCGGGTTTCTCGGTGATATCCAGCCGGACTTCCGCCTCGTTCGCGAGCAGGCGCAGCAGGAACCACACCTGCTTCTGGCCGACGCACTGCGGCTTCTCGTCGCGGCGCATGCTGCGGTACGGCAACCGGTAGCGCAGCCAGCCCGGCGTCGCGCCGAGCACTTCGACATGCTCGGGCAGCAGCCCGGTTTCCTCGCGCAACTCGCGGTACATCGCCTCGATGGGCGTCTCGTCGGTGTTCATCCCGCCCTGCGGGAACTGCCAGCCGTCGCGGTGCACGCGGCGCGCCCAGAACACCTGGCCGTCGTCGCGCATCAGCACGATGCCCACGTTGGGCCGGTAACCGTCCGGATCGATCACGGCACGGACTCCGAAAATTTTCCTGGCCCGACTCTGCCACAGCGGACCGATGCGCCACAAGCGCGCGGCCTGCGAATTGACCCGCGGCGGCGCGACGTGGACAATACGCGGCTCCCCGATGGCTATGTAGCTCAGCCGGTTAGAGCACAGCACTCATAATGCTGGGGTCGGTGGTTCGAGTCCACCCATAGCCACCACGCGATCCGCGTGCTTCTGCACGACATTCCTCTCGCGACCATCGCACCGTCTGCATGGACATCTTCAAGGTCTTCCGCATCGAAGCCGCGCATCGGCTGCCGAACGTCCCCGAGGGGCATCAGTGCGCGCGGCTGCACGGGCATTCGTTCGCCGTGGAACTGCATGTCGCGGGCGAACCCGATCCGCACACCGGCTGGGTGATGGATTTCGCCGACATCAAGACCGCGTTCGCACCGTTGTACGCACGGCTCGACCACCACTACCTCAACGAGATCGAGGGGCTGGAGAATCCGACCAGCGAGCGGCTCGCGATCTGGATCTGGGAGCACCTCAAGCCGGCGCTGCCCGCGCTGTCCGAGGTCGTGGTCCACGAGACCTGCACCTCCGGCTGCCGGTACCGCGGCCCGGCTTGACGCGGCGCGGCATCCTGCTGGCTCCAGCCCCTTCCAAATCGAGGTCGCGGAGCTTTAGATAAGCGGTTCCTGAACGGCCCATGGTCGGCAGATCGCACTTGTTGCATTGCAACAAAAACCCCTATATGCTGCACCGCACAACCTCGGCAATCCCGCCTTGGTTCCTGTGGAGTCCGCCATGTATCAGCAGATCAATGAGCAGTTTACCGCCGCGTCGCGCCAGTTCGCTGACACCGCGGCCCAGGTCAACCGTCTGGCTATCGAGAACGCCGAGAAGGTGTTCGGCCTGCAGCTGACCACCATCGAAGAGAACGTCAATGCCACATTCGCCTTCTGGGGCGAGCTGGCGAACGCCCGCGATTTCGACAGCCTCAAGGCCGTGTGGCCGAAGGGCGTGCAGGTCGCGCGCGAGAACATCGAGCGCACGATCAATGCCGGCCAGGAAGTCTATGGCAACGCCGTGAAGACCAACGAGGCCATCGGCCAGATCGCCAAGGGCCAGTTCGAGGCCGCCACCGCGGCTGCGACCGAGCAGGTCAAGACGGTCGCCGAGAAGGCCGTCAAGGCCGCCTCGAAGAAGTAATCAACGTCTCAGAGTGGTAAGCGCCGCGGCAGTCTCCCCACTGTCGCGGCGCGAACTTCAAGCCGGCCTTGCGCCGGCTTTTTTATGATTAAGCGCTCGCCGGCTCGTCCAATCCTTCTTCGACGTTCCTTGCCTTCTCGGCGTGGTGGTCTGCGGCCAGCAGCATGTAGAACGCCGGCACCACGAACAGCGTGAACAGCGTGCCGATCGACAGCCCGGTCGAGATCACCAGGCCCATCGCGAAGCGACCGGCCGCGCCCGCGCCCGAGGCGATCACCAGCGGGAACACGCCCAGCACCATCGCCGCGGTGGTCATCAGGATCGGCCGCAAGCGCACGCCCGCCGCGTGCTCGATCGCCTCGCGCTTGGTCATTCCCGCACGCTGCGATTCGTTGGCGAACTGCACGATGAGGATGCCGTGCTTGGAGATCAGGCCCATCAGCGTCACCAGGCCGACCTGCGTGTAGATGTTCAGGCTCGACAACAGGTTGACGAAAATCAGCGCGCCGAACAGCGCCATCGGCACCGAAACCAGGATCACCACCGGATCGCGCAGGCTGTTGAACTGCGCGGCCAGCGCGAGGAAGACGATGATCGTCGCGAAGAGCAAGGTGATCCCGAAGCCGCCGGATTCCTGCACGAATTGGCGCGACTGTCCGCCGTAGTCGAGCTGGTAACCGCTGGGCGCGACTTCGGCCAATGCGTCCTTGAAGAACTTCAGCGCCTCGCCCTGCGACATGTTGCCGCCGCCGGAGATCGTCGCCGAATTGAGCTGCTGGAAGCGGTTGATCGACTGCGGCACGATTTCGTTCTTGATGCTCGCCACCGTCGAGGCCGGGATCACTTCGCCGTTCGGCGTGCGCACGTGGTAGTCCAGGACCTGGTCCGGATTCAGGCGATCGGCCTGCAGCACCTGCGGGATCACCTTGTACGAACGCCCGGCGATCGAGAAATAATTGACGTAGCCGCCGCCGAGCGCGGCGCTCAGCGAATTGCCGACATCCTGCTGGGTCAGCCCCAGCGAAGTGATCAGGTCGCGATCAACCACCACCGTCGCTTGCGGCTTGTCGATCTTCAGGTCCGAATCCACGAACCAGAACTTGCCGCTGTCCTGCGCCTTGCGCAGCACGGCGCCCGCAACCTCGTTGAGGTTCTGGAACGGCTCGGTGGTCTTGATCACGACCTGGACCGGCGCACCCTGCGCGCCGGGCAGCGGCGGCAGCGAGAACACGAAGATCTGCCCGCCGGCGATCTTGCTCCACAGCGCCTGCAGGTCCTGCTGGAGCTGGTGCGCGTTCTTCGTGCGCTGGTCCCAGGTCTTGAACAGCATTCCGCCGAAGCCCTGCCCCGGCGTGATGATCTGGAACAGCTGGTCGTATTCGGGCAGGGTCTTGCCGAGCGCGAACATCTGCTGCGAATAGCGGATCATCTGCTCGGTCGTCGCGTTCGGCGAACCCTTGAGCTGGTAGAACAGGAAGCCCTGGTCTTCCTCGGGCGCGAGTTCGTTGTTCGAGGTCATGCCCAGCAGCACGGTCGCGCCGAACAGCAGGCCGCCCATCACCACGACCACGATCCAGGTCGCCAGCGTGCCGTGCAGCGTGCGCTGGTAGCCGTGGCGCACGCGCTCGAACACGCGGTCGATCAGCAGCACGAAGCGGTTGCCTTCCTGCTCGCTGCGGAAGAAACGCGCGCACATCATCGGGCTCAGGGTCAGCGCGATGATCGCCGATACCGTGACCGCGCCGGCCAGGGTGAACGCGAACTCGGTGAACAGAGCGCCGGTCAGACCTTTCTGGAAACCGATCGGCACGTACACCGCGACCAGCACGACGGTCATCGCGAGGATGGGTCCGCCGAGCTCGCGCGCGGCCATCAGCGCGGCCTGCAGCGGCGTCTTGCCCTCCTCCTTCATGTGCCGGTCCACGTTCTCGACGACGATGATCGCGTCGTCCACGACGAGGCCGATCGCGAGCACCAGCGCGAGCAGCGTCAGCAGGTTCATCGAATAGCCAAGCGCGAGCATCACCGCGAAGGTGCCGACCAGCGACAGCGGCATCGCGATCACCGGGATGATCACCGCGCGCAGCGAGCCGAGGAACAGGAAGATCACCAGCGTGACGATCAGCAGCGCCTCGATCAGGGTCTTGACGACCTCGTGAATCGAGGCGGTGATGAACTTGGTGCCGTCCCAGACGATCTCGCCCTGCAGGCCGTTCGGAAGGCGCGCCTGCACTTCCGGCATCGCCTCGCGCACGCGCTGCGCGACGTCGAGCACGTTCGCGTCGGGCGCGACCTTGATGCCGATGAACACCGCGAGCTTGCCGCTGAAGGAGACGTTGGCGTCGTAGTCCTCGGCGCCGAGCACGACGTTCGCGACGTCCTGCAGGCGCACGATCGCGCCGTCCTTCTGCCGGATCGCGAGTTGCTTGAATTCATCGACCGAATGCAGGTCGGTGCCGGCGGTCAGGTCCACGCTGACCATCTGCCCCTTGGCCGTGCCGACCGCGGCGAGGTAATTGTTCGCTGCCAGCGCCTGATAGACGTCGGTCGCGGTGATCCCGTGCGCGGCCAGTCGCGCCGGATCCAGCCACGCGCGCAGCGCGAACTGGCGGCCGCCGAGGATCTCCGCGGTCTGCACGCCCTCGATCGCATCGAGCTTGGGCTTGACGATGCGCACGAGGTAATCGGTGATGCTGTTCGCCGGCAGCGTGTCGCTGCGGAAGCCCATGTACATCGCGTCGATGGTCTCGCCGACCTGCACGGCGATCACCGGCTGCTGCGCCTGCGGCGGCAACTGGTTGCGCACCGAGCTGACCTTGGTCTGGATCTCGGTCAGCGCGCGGTTCGCGTCGTAGTTCATGCGCAGCGTCGCGGTGATCGTCGAAACGCCGCTCACGCTGCTCGAGGAGATGTAGTCGATGCCCTGCGCCTGCGCGACCGCCTGTTCCAGCGGCTGCGTGATGAAGCCGGCCACGGTCTGCGCATCGGCGCCGTAGTACGCGGTCGTCACGGTGACCGTCGCGTTCTCGGTCTTCGGGTACTGTCGCACGGAAAGGTCGCCGAGCGCGCGCAGGCCGAGCACCAGAATCAGCGCGCTCACCACGATGGCGAGCACCGGCTTGTTGATGAAGGTGTCGGTGAAGTTCATGGCCGCGCGCTCCGCTCAGTGTTCCTGTGGCGTCGGATTCTGTGAATCGGCCGGTTGCACGCTGTTGTCGATCGTGATCGGCGAGCCGTTCTTGAGCTTGATCTGCCCGCTGCTCACGACTTCGACGCCTTCGTCCAGGCCCTTGACGATCGAAACCTGGTCGCCGCGCGTCGCGCCGGTGGTCACGAAGGTCTGCTCGACGACCAGCGCGTCCGGCGGCAGTTTCGGGCCCTGGCTGCTCGCCGCCGCGTCCTTGCCCTTTTCGCCGGCCGGCTTGCCATCGGCGTTTTTCGCCGCCTGCGCAGCCTGCTCCCTGTCGACATCGCCTTTCTTCTTCACGACGAAGACGGTCTCGCCGTACGGGTTGTAGACGACCGCGGTCTGCGGCAGGGTCAGATAGCGCTGCTGCGTGCCGACATCCACGCTCACGTTCGCGAACATGCCCGGAGCGAGTCGGCGGTCCGGGTTGGGGACCTTCGCCTCGATCCACACGTTGCGGGTGGCGGCGTCCACTTTCGGACTGATCGCGCTGACGCTGCCATCGAAAGTCTTGCCGGGGAACGCGTCGAGGCTCACCGCGACGCGCTGGCCGACCTTCAGATCGCCCAGGTCCTTCTGCGGCATCCAGAAATCCACGTACATCGGGTCGAGTTCCTGCACGGTCACGACCGTCGTTCCGGAGTTCAGGTACGCGCCCGGATTGACGGTAACGATGCCGGCATGTCCCGAGAACGGCGCGCGCAACTGCTTCTTGCCCACGACGGCCTGCTGCGCCGTCACCGCGGCCTGCTTGCTGAGCAGATCGGCCTGTTTCGCATCGAGGTCGGCCTTGGCGACCGCACCCACCGCGGCCTGCTTCTGCCAGCGCTGCAGCGTCACGTTGGCCAGGTTGGCGTCGGCTTGGAATTGGTGCAGTTGCGCGACATCCTCGGTGTCGCGCAGTTGCAGCAGGATCTGGCCTTCCTTGACCTCGTCGCCGGAGTGCACGTTGACCGCGGTGACCAGGCCGGCCACGTCCAGCGCCAGGTCCGCGCCGCGCGCCGCGCGCAGACTGCCGACCGCGCGCAGTTCCGGCTGCCACTGCGCGTACGCCGCCTTCGTCGTGCTGACCACCGCGGGCGGCGGCGGCTTCATGCCCGCCATCATCTTCATGATCATCGCGGCCTTGATGCCGGCGATCAGGGCGATGAGCCCGACCACGCCGAGGATCATCAGGATCATGCGTTTGGCAGTGCTCGGCTTGGCGTTGCTGGGCTTGCGCTCCGGAGGCCGGCCCGGCGATGACTGCGGCCGTTGCGTTTGGATGCCTGGGTGATCGGACATGTGGCTCGCGCTCCCTGCTGCAAGGATCGTCGGACGGCGAAACGGATTTTGCCGATGCCCGAAGACTCGGGCGGGGCATTGCTGTACCGGCAAGTTTAGCTTATCCGGCCCGCCTGGCTACCCCTGCCGAAAGTCAGCCCTGCGCGCGGCTTCGGTGAGGGCGGTGGAATGCTGCGTTTCATTCGCGCCATGTTCGAGCACGCCCAACCGCGGCGCGGGGATCACGCGATCCAGGATCGCGATCGTTTCCCCGCGGCGCTCGAATGCCGGATCCACCGCGCTGCCGATCCAGCCGAGCAGTTTCATGCCATCTCCGCGGATCGCGCGCGCGGTCAATCGCGCGTGGCTGATGCAGCCCAGCCGCAAACCGACGACCAGGATCACCGGCAATTCCAGCGCACGCACGAGATCGGCCTGGTCGTGTTGCGCAGACAGCGGTGCGGCCCAGCCGCCGACGCCTTCCACGACGACGCCATCGCACTGCGCGGACAACGCATCGAACGCCACCCGCAACGGATCGAGTTCGACGCTGACGTGGACATCGGCTGCCGCGAGTTCCGGCGCGGTCGGCGCGGGTAGCGCGTAGGGATTGACCAGCGCGTAATCGGGCTGCGGATCGCTCGCCGCGAGTAGGCGCAGTGCATCGTCGTTGCGCCAGCCGTCCGGCGTGCGCTCGCAGCCGCTGGCGACCGGCTTCATGCCGATCGCGCGCAGGCCGCGCGCGCGCAGCGCGAGTAGCAGCGCGCAGCTCGCGGTCGTCTTGCCGATGCCGGTGTCGGTGCCGGTGATGAAGACGCCGCGGCTCATGCGATGTTTTCCGCTTGCATGCGCGTGCGGGCGCGGCGCCCCGCTCGTTCGCCGATCAGGCCGCTGAAGCCGAGCAGTGCGTACACCATGCCCGGCGATCCCATCATCCAGCCCGGCCCGTGTTCCGGCAGGGCGTAGGCGACTGCGATCGAGACGACCGCCATGCCCGCCGACAGCGCCGATCGGGTGATCTGCACGACCGTCCGCTCGCGTTCGCGCAGGCTCAGGCCGAGATCGTCGGCCTGCCGCAGCGCATGCCGGTACAGCAGCACGATCACCAGCGACAACGTGCCGAACACCACGCCGTAGATCACGAACATCATCCGCAGGTCCGCGACCGATCCGAACGTGAAGTTGTACGGCAGCCAGCCTCCGCTGATCCAGCCGAAGAAGGTCGCGAACACGATCTTCAACGGGTAGATGAAGATCATTACCAGGAACACCAGCACGAGGCTGAGTACCACGCTGGCCGAATCGTCCAGCCCGTAACGTCGGCTCCAGGTCATGTGCGCGTACCAGAACGCGGCGATCTGGATGAAACTCGCCGCGAACGCAGGCGTACCCTTGATCGCAAGGATCAGCTTCGGCATGTCGTCGGGGATCGCACCGACCGAGATCACCAGCATCGTCAACGCAAACGCGAATGCCGCATCCACGAAGGCCTCGATGCGGGTGACCTCGCCGCCGCGTTCGCGAAAACCGTCGGGGCGAAGATGCCGTGTTTCGCTCATGTCGCCAGCTTAGCAGCACGCGCGTTGCTACAATGGCCGGATGCACGAAACCCAATCACTCGACGGCAGCAAGCCCGAGCAGTACGCGCAGCTCTTGCAGCAGGCGCAGGGGCTGTTCGCCGGCGAACGCGACCGCATCGCGAATGCGGCCAACCTGTCGGCGCTGGTCTATCACGCGCTGCAGTCGCTGAACTGGGTGGGCTTCTATTTCTTCGATGGCCGCGAGCTCGTGGTTGGACCGTTCCAGGGCAAGCCGGCCTGCGTGCGCATCGCGCTCGGTCGCGGCGTCTGCGGTACCGCGGCGGTGACGCGCGCGACGCAACGCATCGCGGACGTGGATGCGTTTCCGGGCCATATACCCTGCGACGCCGCGTCGCGTTCCGAACTCGTCGTGCCGCTGTACCGCGGCGACGAATTGATCGGCGTGTTCGACCTCGACAGCCCCGAGCGCGAGCGTTTCGACGCCGACGACCAGCGCGGCCTGGAAGCCATCGCGCAAGCGTGGCTGGAGGCGAGCGCATGAGCGTGCCGGAAAAACTCGTCAACATCGGCCCGAAGTCAGCGGCGTGGCTGCGCCAGGTCGGCATCCGTACGCATGCGCAGCTCGTGGAAGCCGGTGCGCTCGGCGCCTTCGTCAAGATCAAGCGCGCGGGATTCCGTCCGTCGCTGAACCTGCTGTACGCGCTCGAAGGCGCGATCCTCGGCTGCCACTGGCGCGAGCTGCCCGAAGGCCGTCGCGGCGAACTGCTGATCGCCGCAGACGCCGCCGGCGCCACTGCGCCGCCCGTGCGCGGCAAGCCGCTACCGCCCGCGGAACCTGTTCGAATCATCTATTCGGATGACGATCCGCGCAACGCGGACAAGTCCTCGTTCGGCGAACCCGCGCTGTTCGACTCGCAGGATTCCGACGCGCCGCGCGACGAGGATTGAAGGCGAACCTGCGCCGGCATCAAAGGGTGGTCAACGCCTCGGATCTGCGGCAACGACCGGTTGGAACACGGCCGCCACGCACAGCGCGAGGAATGCGCCCACGAATTGTGCGATCACGAAGCCCACGACGTCCGCCGGCCGGATTCCGGCGAAGGTCTGCGTGAACGCACGCGCGATCGTGACCGCGGGATTCGCGAACGAGGTGCTCGCGGTGAACCAGTACGCCGCGAAGATGTAGCAGGCCACGAGCGCGGGAACCGACGCGGGTCGCTGCCGCGCGCCGAGAAGAATCGTGAGCAGCAGGCCGAACGTCGCGACGGCTTCGCTCAACCACTGCGCGATGCCGCTGCGTGCGTGGATCCCGGGTTGCACGAGGTCGAGGCCGAACATCGCGTGGGCAAGGAATACGCCCGCGATCGCCGCGACGACCTGCACGAACACATAAGCGATGGCGTCCGATGTACCCAACTGCCCGCGCAGGCGCATGGCCAGCGTTACCGCCGGATTGAGATGCGCGCCAGAAACCGGTCCGAGCGTGGCAATCAGAACATAGAGGATTCCCGCGGTCGCGGCTGCATTCGCGAGCAGCGCGATCGCGTCGTTGCCCTGCGCGAGTTTCACGCCCATGACGCCGGAACCGACCACCGTTGCCAGCAGCAGCGACGTGCCGATTCCTTCCGCCAGCAGTCGTCGTGCGATCGGCATCAGAGCGATTCCAGCAAGATCTTCACGCGTCGCGAGATCTCGTCGCGTACCGCGCAATAGGCCTCGTCGTCCATCTCGCGCGGATCGGGCAGCGCCCAGTCCTCGCGCCGCTTCGCCGGAACCCAAGGGCAGGCATCGCCACAGCCCATCGTGACCACCGCATCGAACTCGCCGCGGATGTCATCCAGCGACTTGCTCGCGTGCGCGGACAGGTCGTAGCCGAGCTCGGCCATGAAACGCACGGCCTTGGGATTGATCCGCCCCGACGGTTTCGACCCCGCGCTCAGCGCTTCGACCGCGTTGCCGCCGAGAATGCGCGCGAAGGCCTCGGCCATCTGGCTGCGGTTGGAGTTCTCGACGCAGACGAACAGCACGCGCTTCATCGTGGCCGCACCACCGCATAGTCGCGCGCTTTCTCGTTCCACTCCGGCGCGGCGGCGATCGCGGGCAACACGTCGTTGACTGAATCGACGATGCTCCACATCGCGTCGTGACCCGGATTCATGAAACCTTCGGCGATCACCTGCTTCTGCATGAACTGCGCCCACGGCGTCCAGTAACCGCGCGTATTCAACAGCACGATGGGCTTGTGGTAAATACCCAGGCGCTTGAGCGTGATCGCCTCGAACAATTCCTCCAGCGTGCCGCAGCCGCCGGGCAGCGCGATGACTGCGTCGCTGCCGCTCAGCAGCAGGTGCTTGCGCTCGCGCATGTCCTCGACGAGCTGCAGCGCGCTCAGGTGCGCGTGCGCCCATTCCAGTTCCACCATGAAGCGTGGAATCACGCCGATCACCTCGCCGCCCGCGGCGAGCGCGCCGTCGGCGAACGCGCCCATCGAGCCGACTGCGCCGCCGCCATAGACCAGCACATGGCCCGCGCGCGCGAGCGCCGCGCCCAGTTCGCGCGCGGACTCGTGGTAGGCCGGATCGCAGTGCGCGCTCGAAGCGGCGTAAACGCAGATGCGCACCGTGTTTATTCCGCCGTCACTTTAGTAGGTTCTGAAGTTCTACTGTCACGCTCAACGGCGCGTTGTGATAACCGGAACAAGATGAAATAAATCACTATGCAACCCACACCAGCCAGCGCACCAAGCGCCCGATGCTCCGGAAACTCCTCGCCTTCAAACAATCTCAAACTCTGGATTAAGAAAACGATCGAGAATGCAAACAACAATGTCGGCCAGACGAACGACACACTCCGTACTATCCAGACAATCGATAGGGTCGCCATCAATGCGATCACGACGAAAAGCCAGACGGGTTCAGGATGTCCAGCCCGCGTCGACAGCAAGAAGTTGTCCGCTACCCGCCCCATCGAGAGAACCAATCCGAAGTACATCACCAACCGCAGCGACTCCACCAACATCCGTCGCCACCCTGTGATTTCTGAAAATGTCTTGAACATGCCTTACTCCACCGTCACGGAGTTGTTTCCAACGGGGGTGTTTCGTTTTCCGGGCGGTGCCTGTGCTCCAAGCTTCACTAGCTTACGCGTCGATCCCTTTCGTAGCCGGTAGACTCTCGGTCTCTGGCTGGGTTTCTTGTAAACGATGCCGTCCCCGACAATGGGCTTGATGAACTTGATCTCAAGCTGATGCTGCTTAGTGTCCGCGAGGAACTTGACGTCGATTCGTTCGATCATCCCGCGAAGGTATTCCCTCTTTTCCGATGGCGTCAATTCCGATTTCAACTTTACCTCGTCTCCGAAAGCCTTGACCCAGTCAATCCACTTCCTTTCAAGAGCTTGGTTCTTGACGCCGTCTCTCAACGTCTCGATGCGCGCTTGGATCATATTTCGCTGCTCTTGTAGTTTCTTCATGATCTGGGGAAATCGGTTCGCCTCTACCCGACCCAGCCTATGCTCTACATCCAATTCAGTGATCGCTTCGTCCGCGCGCCGTAGCTCCTTCTCTGCCACCTTGATGCTCTTCTCATTCTTTTTCTGCGTGGCTTCGTAGCCCGTCGACGGCGCCACGATTCCTCCGATCAGCCGTTGCTTGACCTCCTCCTTCAGAAGGCTCGACTTCGAGTGGATGTCAACTACGACTTCCCACACTAACTTGTCCGCCAGATCAATGTTCATCGACCTGGCAAACCCGCATCCGTCAATTTTGGAATACTTTTTTCTTGGCTCGACGCCTTGTCTCCATTGCCGTTCCTTGCTCGGGCAATAGTAAAAGTGTTCATGTTTGGACGGCTTAGTTCTCGCACCGAGAGGCGCATCACAGTGGGCGCACCACATCAGGTCACGCAGCAGGTAGAAGTGCGTCGTGCGATTGACCTGACCCTTGCGAAGCAGTATCGCCGCCCGCTTTTCCCGCACTGATTCCCAAATTGCCGTGGTAATGATCGGACGGCATGGCACTCTAACTTCTTCGCCCGATTTCTTATCCCGATACAGGTAGTATCCGATGTAGTGAGTGTTCTGAAATAACTTGAGAATTGATCCCGTCGTCCATGATCCGCCGCGGCGCGGCAGTACGCCGCTCTTGTCCATGTGTTTCTTGATCGCGTGTATGGAATCGCCGGAGGCATAGCGCTGAAACATTTCCTTGACCTTCACCGCCTCGGCTTTTGCGAAAGCGAGCTTCTTATCTTCGAGTTTGTAGCCGAACGGTGGAGGACCCCCGTGCCAATTGTGCTGCTTCACGCGGTGAAGTTTGCCCAGCCGTGTTCTCTCAGCCCTGCCCGCATTGTCGAACTCCGCCATTGCGTCAAGGACTTGCTTGAGAAATGTGTCCTCTGGCCTTGAGAAGTCGTAAGTTCCGTCCTTGGTGTAGAGCGTTACTCCATGCTTTTTACACTGGTATCTGATCGCTGACGCAACATTGTCGTTGCGGGACAAACGCGACTGATCGTAGACAAAGATGTGCTTGGCATTGCCGTTCGTAATTTCGTTCACGAGCGACTGGAGTATTGGTCGTTTCGCTATGTCCTCATGGTTGGAACTCTTGCCGCCCTCGTTCCAGACCTTGGCGTTAAAGCGAAGCGCAATCGCCCGCGCTCGCCCAATCTGCTCTTGCGACTCAAGCGAAGTGCCCTTGTCTTCTTGCGCAACTGTAGAGACGCGCGTGTAGATGTGGAGGATGGGTAACGACTCAGTCGGCTTCATTGAGGATGTGCCTGACGCCCATAGCTGAGATATTGATCTTCATTTTGTCACGCAGCCATTTTTCGATCGCGCGATAACTTTTCCCATCTTTCCGCTGCGCTTTCATCTTTGAAATTACGCGCTGTTCATTGGGCTTGGGTACCTTCTTCTGATCGACCACCTCGAAACCGAAGGCCCGCCGACCTCCGGTGAACTTACCTTGTGCCTTCTTAATCTGCTTCACCTCACGAATGCGAGTCGCAATCCGATCCTTCTCAAATGTTGCGAATGCGGAAAGAATCGTGAAGACGATTGCTCCGATTCCATTGCCCGTTACATCGCCGCCCAGGTCTATGAAGTGAATATGGACGCCAAGCTCCTTCATATCATGGAGGACGTTCAAGGCGTTTCGAGTGTTTCGAAACGCCCGGTCCAGCTTTGGAAAGATGATTAGGTCGCCCTTTCGCACAAGACTGATCAAGCGAGCGCCCTCTGGACGTTGCTGGAACTCGACCCCGCCGCTTACCCCCGCCTCGATAAAGACGTTCTCCTCCGCCAGCTCTAAGCCCTTGGATATGGCGTAGGCCTGAATCTGCCGATGCTGGGCTTCAAGACTTTCGCCCTCCCTCGCTTGGGTCACCGTCGAAACACGCGCGTACCCGTAGATCGCCATTCCTGCCTCCTTCACGCCGTTCCGGAAGGAACCGCCGCTAGCCCTAGCATGAATGTGGACAACAGAATAGTAAAGT
>CAYUXZ010000033.1:11985-33185 GCA_964449135.1 uncultured Gammaproteobacteria bacterium | reverse complement strand
GCCGATGAGGATTGCTGTGTCTCGAATGCCGAAATGCGACATGACAAGGCCTAACTACAATTATGCCCCGCATCCGGGGCGATAAGTCTTATCGTGCGCGGCGTATGCACGCGAGGTCAAGCCGCGATCCTACGGTTCCATAAGGAAATTTCCTACAGACCGTGCGCCGATGCATCGTCACTCTGGGCGTGTTATCCGACACACGTGCGCCCATATGATTTATCACTCCGATTCGGTGCCGATAAAAAGCGCCGTCAGCGCTGCGCCAAGGCCGCGGCTTTTCGACGAAGTTCGTCGCCGCTTGCGGCTCAAACACTACAGCCTGGGCACCGAACGGGTGTACCTGCAGTGGATCCGCCGGTTCATTCTGGCAAACGCCAAACGCCATCCCCGTGCGCTGGGCGGGCCGGACGTCGAACGTTTCCTGTCGCAGCTCGCAACCGAGGGGCAGGTCGCCGCAAGCACGCAGAACCAGGCGTTGGCGGCGCTGCTGTTCCTGTATCGCGAAGTGCTTGGCATCGAGTTGCCGTGGATGGAGAACGTCGTCCGGGCCAGGCGCCCGCAGCATGTGCCGACCGTGCTTTCGCGCGAGGAAGTGCAGCGCCTGCTCACGCAACTGGAAGGCAGACGCTGGCTGCTGGCAAGCCTGTTGTACGGCACCGGGATGCGGCTGATGGAATGCCTGCGGTTGCGGATCAAGGATGTAGATTTCGCGCGCAACGAAATCACCGTGCGCGACGGCAAGGGTGGCAAGGATCGTCGAACCGTGTTGCCCAAGTCGCTGGTCGAGCCCTTGCAACGCGAGGTCGAGCGCGCGCGCAGGCTGCATGACGCCGATCTGGCGGCGGGACATGGAGCGGTCGGGATGCCGCATGCGCTGGCGCGCAAGTATCCGGATGCGGCGCGCGATTTCGGCTGGCAGTACGTGTTCCCGTCGGTGCAGCGCTCGATCGATCCACGCGATGGCGTCGAGCGCCGCCATCACTTCGACGACGCGATCCTTGCGCGCGGTTTGAAGGCGGCGCGCAAGCGGGCCGGGATCGCGAAACCGCTAAGTGCGCATACGCTGCGCCATTCCTTCGCGACCCATCTGCTGGAAATGGGCTACGACATCCGCACGGTTCAGGAGTTGCTCGGCCACAAGGACGTGGCCACGACCCAGATTTATACGCATGTCCTCAACCGCGGCGCGGGCGGCGTGCTCAGTCCGCTCGATCGCTGAGCCGTGCCATTCGGCCCATATCCACGCGCGCGGGTTTTCGGCATGATGCCTGCAATGGGTTCGGCAAACGCGGCGCCGCGTTTCCGGCCCGCACGCAGGTTCGGGAGTCATGGCCGCATGAACACCGATCTGAATCCGCAGGCGCAGCAGATGGGCGATCCGTCCATGGCGCGCACGCTCGCGCACCAGGCCGAGGCGATCTGGCCGCAGGAACAGCGCCTGTTCGACCGTTACAAATTGTCCGGCGCGTTGCGCATCCTCGACCTGGGTTGCGGCACCGGCGAGATCACGCGCCGGCTCGCGCTGCGCTATCCGCAGGCGACGCTGGTCGGCGTGGACATCCTCGAAGGCAACCTCGCGATCGCGCGCTGCGACAACACGGGCTTCGAGGAGCGCATCCGCTTCGACCAGGGCGACGCGTTCGCGCTCGAATACCTCGACGAGGTGTTCGACCTGGTGGTGTGCCGGCACATGTCGCAGGCCGTTCCGCACTTCGGCTCGGTGCTCGACGAGATAGACCGCGTGCTCAGGCCCGGCGGCTGGCTGCACCTGTTGTCGGAGGATTACGGGATGCTGCACATGCCGGTGCGCGAGGGGCGCGATCCGGACGATTTCTGGAACAAGAACGCGGTCGCGTTCCTGCAGGGCATCGGCTGCGACGGGCGGATCGGGCGGCATTCGCCGCCGCTGCTGGAGGCGCGCGGCTACCACGACATCGCGATGGAGTACGTCACCGTGGACACCCTGCGCGTCCCGCGCCACGTGTTCGCCGGCATCATGCGCGCCTGGCGCGACGGCTACGCAGAATCATTGGCCGAGGCGAGCGGCCGCGACATCGCCGAGGTCGTCGCGGACTTCGATTCGTTGATCGATTCCATCGAGACGCCGCCGCACTACGCGGTCTGGCACGTTCCGGTGGTCTGCGGGCGCAAGCCGGCCACGCCGCGCGCGCACGGAAGCTGGCGCTGAGCGCCTGCGGACGGCGAGGGTGGGCGCCCGGCGCCGCCGGTCAGGGACGGACGGTGATGCCCGGATTCTCGTTGAGCGTGCCGTCGGGTTCGAGCACCGCGAACCGCTTGCGGTCGGAGTCGAACACGACCGCGATGGACGGCTGGAACAGCGGGCGGCGGATGAACTTCAGCTCCCAGCCGAAGCGTTCGATGTCGGCCAGGGTCATGCGCTGCTCTTCGTTGAGCTCGCGCTTGAGCGAGACCGCGAGTTCCTTTTCGGTTTTGCGCCGGTTTTCCATCATGTTGCCCTCCCCCCCAAGGGCCGTACCGGATGGTATCCGGCCATCCTACGATGGCCGGCGTCGGATGCAAAGACGACGGATGCCCCGTCTTGCGAACTGCGTCACGCTTGCGGACGGTGGCGCCCTGGATGGTTCATGCAATTCCCGTGCCTGAATGAGCTGAGCCATGCGATCGCTGCGCTTCGACAACCGATTCATTCGCGAGCTGCCGGGCGACCCCGAGGAAGGCCCGCGGCTGCGTCAGGTCAACGGCGCGCTGTGGTCGCGCGTGGAACCCACGCCGGTCGCGGCGCCACGGCTGGTCGCGTGGTCGCGCGAAATGGCGCAGGCGCTCGGATTCGACGAAACCGATGTCGCGTCGCCCGAGTTCGCGCGCGTGTTCGGCGGCAACGTGCTGCTGGACGGAATGCAGCCGTTCGCGGCGAACTACGGCGGCCACCAGTTCGGCCACTGGGCGGGCCAGCTCGGCGACGGCCGCGCGATCACGCTGGGCGAAACGGTCAACGCCGCGGGCGAGCGTTGGGAATTGCAGCTCAAGGGCGCCGGGCCGACGCCGTACTCGCGCAACGCCGACGGCCGCGCTGTGCTGCGCTCGTCCATCCGCGAGTTCCTCTGCAGCGAGGCGATGCACCATCTCGGGATTCCGACCACGCGCGCGCTGTGCCTGGTCGCGACCGGCGAGCGCGTCGAGCGCGACATGTTCTACGACGGCCATCCCAAGCTCGAACCCGGCGCGATCGTCTGCCGTGTCGCGCCGTCCTTTATCCGATTAGGAAACTTCGAGCTGCCGGCCTCGCGAGGCGACAGTGCGCTGCTGCGCACGCTGATCGATTTCACGATCCGGCGCGATTTCCCGCATCTTTCCGGCGATGGCGAAACGCTGTACGGCGACTGGTTCGGGACGGTTTGCGAGCGCACCGCACGCACGCTCGCCGGATGGATGCGCGTTGGCTTCGTGCACGGGGTGATGAACACCGACAACCTGTCCATCCTCGGGCTGACCATCGATTACGGGCCGTACGGATGGATCGACGACTTCGATCCGGACTGGACGCCGAACACCACCGACGCGCAGGGACGCCGCTACCGTTTCGGCACGCAGCCGCAGATCGCGTTCTGGAACCTCGGCCGGCTCGCGGCGGCGCTCGCGCCCGTGTTCGCATCGCACGACGCCCTGCACGCGGGCCTGCAGCGCTACGCAGACACTTTCGTCGCCGCGGATCGCTCGAACATCGCGCGCAAGCTCGGCCTGCGCGAATGCCTGGACGAGGATGTGGCGCGGATGCAGTCGCTGCACGCGTTGCTGCACAGCGCGGAAACCGACATGACGATCTTCTTCCGCACGCTGGCCGACCTGGATGCGGACGCGCCATCGCTGGAACCGCTGCGCGAGGCGTTCTACGACGCGGAAAAAATGCGCCGCCACGAACAGGACTTCGAGGCATGGTTCGCCGATTACGCGGCGCGGCTGCGCCGCGACGGACTTCCGGCGCACGAGCGGCGCGCGATCATGCACGCGGCGAACCCGAAATACGTGTTGCGCAACTACCTCGCGCAGCAGGCGATCGATCGCGCGGAAGCCGGCGACGAGGCCGGCATCGCCGAACTGCTGGACGTGATGCGGCGCCCCTGCGACGACCAGCCCGCTCGCAATGAATACGCGAGGCGCCGCCCCGACTGGGCGCGCGATCGCGCGGGCTGCTCGATGCTTTCGTGCAGCTCGTGAGCGCGTTGTGTCGCGCGGTCGCCGCGCGGGTGTAGCATCGAACGCGTCGAAGCGTTTCGTCTATCGGAGACCGCCATGGAAGCTGAAGCCGTCGTCCGCGCCCACAGCGATCAAGCACCGTATGCCGTGGTTCTGCAGGACGAACGCGGTCATGACTGGCCCGCGGATGAGCCCACCGACAAAGGCGGTGGCAACACTGGCCCGGATCCCAAGCACCTGCTGCTATCGAGCCTGGGTGCGTGCACCGCGGCCACCGTGCGGATGTATGCCGCGCGCAAGGGCTGGCCATTGCGTGGCGTCCGCGTCGAATTGCGATTGAACCCCGACGGCAAGCCGGCCGCGGGCAACGACATCGCGCGTCGCATCGTGTTTCAAGGCGAACTGGACGACGAGCAGCGTGAGCGCTTGCTGCAGGTCGCCAACGCCTGTCCCATCCACAAGGTGTTGACCGGCGAGGTCCGCATCGCGACAACGCTCAACGGGGACGGCGCGCGATGAGCGGCCCCGTGCTTGAGCGCATCGCGACCCGCAGCGCTGAAGTCGGACGCGGCTTGGTCGTGCGTCGCGCGTTGCCGACGCGCGCGCGGCGCATGGTCGGCGCGTGGTGCTTCCTCGACCACGCCGGCCCGCACGATCACGGGCCCGGCGAAGGATTGACGGTCGGCCCGCATCCGCACATCGGCCTGCAGACCTTCACCTGGATGATCGAAGGCGAGGTGCTGCATCGCGACAGCTTGGGCTACGAGCAATTGATCCGTCCCGGCCAGGTCAACCTGATGACTGCGGGCCGCGGCATCGCGCACGCGGAGGAATCGGCGAACGACGCGGCCGGGCGCGTGCACGCCGCGCAATTGTGGATCGCGTTGCCCGATAGCGAACGCCATCGCGAGCCCGCGTTCGCGCACCATCCGGATTTGCCGCGCATCGAAACCGGAGGTTTCGTCGCCACTGTGCTCGCCGGCAATGCGCTGGGCGAAACCGCTCCGCCGCGGGTGTTCACGCCGCTGGTGGGGCTGGATCTCGCATCCGCGGACGCGGCGCGAACGAACATTCCGGTGCGCGCCGATTTCGAGCACGCGGCGCTGTGCCTGGAGGGCGCGGCGACGGTCGCGGGCGAACGCATCGTGCCGGACGAACTGCTGTATCTGGGCGACGGTCGCGATCATCTGGACGTCGCAACCGAAAAGCACGCGCGGCTGCTGCTGATCGGCGGCGAGCCGTTCGGCAAGGACGTGCTGCTGTGGTGGAACTTCGTCGGCCGCACGCGCGAGGACATGGAGATCGCGACGGCGGACTGGAATGCGGGCCGCCGTTTCGGCGACGTCCGCGGAACGCGTCTGGAACGGTTGCGAGCGCCGGATGTCGCCGCGCTGCATCTGCGCGAGCCGCGCAGTTGAGATCGCTGCACAGGATCGCGGATCGTTTGCTCATCCATCGAATTCACTTATCCAACGAATGGAATCCGCGCCATGACCACCATCCTCGGGATCTCAGGCAGCCTGCGCCAGGGCTCGTTCAACACCGCGCTACTGCGCGCGGCGAAAGCCGCGGTCGGAAACGACGTGGATCTGCGCATCGCGACCCTGCACGGCATCCCGCTCTACGACGGCGACCTCGAACAGCGCGAAGGGATACCGGCAGCGGTCGATGCGCTTAAGGCGCAGATCGTCGCGGCCGACGGCGTGCTGCTCGCCACGCCCGAGTACAACAACGGGATTCCGGGCGTGTTCAAGAACGCGATCGACTGGCTCTCGCGGCCGAACAGCGACATCCCGCGCATTTTCGGCGGCCGCCCGTTCGCGGTGTTCGGCGCTTCGCCCGGCGGTTTCGGCACGATCCTCGCGCAGGCCGCGTGGCTGCCGGTGCTGCGCACGCTCGGCGCGCAATCCTGGAGCGGCGGGCGCCTGCAGGTTTCGCGCGTGTCGCAGATGATCGGCGCGGACGGCGAGATCGCCGACGAGGCGGTGCGCAAGCAGGCCGGGGATTTCGTGCGCGGTTTCGCCGCGTTCGCGGGTGCGCGGAAGAACTAGCTTTCCTGCGGCTCTGTGCGGATCAGGTATTCGGCGAGCTCGGCGCTGACGCCCGGCATCTTCGTCCAATCGATCGCGTCCATCTTGTCGGGTTCGAGGAAGCGCTTCGCGTAGTCCATGTAGACGCGCTCGCGCAGGAACACGTCGAACAGGTCCGGATCAACGTGGTGGTCTTCCTTCATCCTGCCGAGGATGCGCAGCGACTCGGACAGTGACTTCGCGGGCTTGTACGGCCGGTCGCGCGCGGTCAGCGCCTCGAAGATGTCGGCGATGCCCATCACCCGCGCCTGCACGCTCATCTGCTCGCGCGTGAGTCCGCGCGGATAGCCCTTGCCGTCCATGCGCTCGTGGTGGCCGCCGGCGTATTCGGGCACGTTGGTCAGGTGCGCGGGCCAGGGCAGGGCTTCGAGCATGTCGATGGTCACGCTGATGTGGCGGTTGATGATGTCGCGCTCGGTCGCGGTGAGCGTGCCACGGCGAATCGTGAGGTTCTCGATCTCGCCCGCGTCGAGCAACGCGTGTTCCTTCCCGTCGCAGTCTGTCCAGTGCAGCTCGCCCAGCGCAGCGACGGCCTTGACCTTCGCGTCGTCCATGAACTCGCCGCCGGTGTTGGACTCGCGGACGAGCTCGCGCGCGACGCGCAAAGCGCCCACGCGCCGTTCGTACGCGGCCTCGTCGATCTCGCCCTTGAGCCTGGCGATCTCCGCGTCGCGCAGCAGCACCTCGACACGGGTATTGATCAGCGCGATGCGGTCGAAGATCGTTTCGAGCTTGGTCGCCTTGTCAACGACGTGCACCGGCGTGGTGATCTTGCCGCAGTCATGCAGCAGGCCGGCGATCTTGAGTTCGTAGCGGTCGGCCTCGCTCATGCGGAAATCCGCGAGAGGGCCTTGCGTCGTGCGCGATGCGGCCTCGGCGAGCATCATCGTCAGTTCGGGCACGCGCTGGCAGTGGCCGGCGGTGTAGGGCGATTTTTCGTCGATCGCGGTGTTGATCAGGCTGATCAGCGCCTCGAACAGGGTCTCGAGCTGGTTGATGAGGTTGCGGTTGTTCAGCGCGACCGCGGCCTGCGACGCCAGCGATTCGACCAGCCGCTGGTCGCCTTCGGTGAACGCGCGGACCTTGTGCTCGGAATCCTTGGAATTGATCAACTGCAGCACGCCGATCACCGCGCCGCTGTGGTCCTTCATCGGCACGGTGAGGAAGGATTGCGAGCGGTAGCCGGTCTTCGCGTCGAACGCGCGCGTGCCGGAAAAATCGTAGCCGCTCGCCGTATAGGCGTCGGCGATGTTGACGGTGTGCCCGGACAGCGCGGCGTGCGCGGCGACCATGGTGTCGTTCGGGCTGCCGTCCTCGCGATGCAGCGCGATCGGCGCGAACTCGATGCGCTTGCCGGTCTTGCCGCCCAGGTGCAGGCCCAGCGTGTTGTTGTGCAGCACCTCGAACGCGAGGCGGCCGTCCACCACGCGGTACAGCGTGCCGCCGTCGGCGTCGGCGAATGCGCGCGCGGCCTCGAGGATGCGGTCGAACAACCGCGACAGGTCGCGCTCGGACGACAGCGCCGCGCCGATCGCGGCCAGCGTATCAATGCGTTCGAGGTTGAAGGCGGTATGGGTCATGGCGATGCATCGCGTCCGGCCGGACTAGCATACGACGATGGCGGTCGCCATTGTCATCGTTAACGCGGATCGGCGCCTGGATCGGTCACGGGCTTGTGTTGTCCGCTCCGCAACCGCGCGCTAACGTACGGATGCAACCGGGGAACGCCATGCCGAAAACCGATCCGCGCGTGGATGCCTACATCGCGAACGCCGCCGAATTCGCGCAGCCGATCCTGCGCCACCTGCGCCAGGTCGTGCACGAAACCTGCCCGGACGTCGAGGAAACGATCAAGTGGCGGATGCCGACTTTCATGTATGCCGGCGGCATCCTCTGCGGGATCGCCGCGTTCAAGCAGCATTGCGCGCTGGGTTTCTGGAAAAGCGAGCTGATCGTGCCGGCGGGCAAGCTGAACAACGAACAGGCTATGGGCCAGTTCGGGCGCATCACGAAAGTTTCCGAACTGCCGTCGAAGGAAGAACTCGTCGGCTATATCAGGCAGGCGATGAAGCTCAACGAAGCCGGCGTGAAGGTGCCCTCGCAGGCGAAGCGCGACAAGCCGCGGCTTGCGCCTGCCACACCCGCCGATCTCGCCACCGCGTTGAAGAAGAGCAAGAAAGCGAAAGCGACCTTCGACGCCTTCAGCCCGAGCTGCAAGCGCGAGTACGTCGAGTGGATCACCGAGGCCAAACGCGAGGAAACCCGCAGCAAGCGCGTTGCGCAGGCGGTCGAATGGATGGCCGAAGGCAGGAAGCGCAACTGGAAGTATGAGAACTGCTGAGTGGCCGTTTGCGGGCCCGGCTCGCGAGGAACCAGCGGTTCATCCGTCTTCTTCGCGGCAGCACTGCGCGGCGAACACGAAGGCCTTGCCGCGCTCGAGCATGTGCGGCGTGTTCGTCCGCCACCATTGCGCGGCTTGCGGGTTCGCTGCTTCGAGCGCGGCGATCGCGTCGGTCGCCAGCACCGCGTAGCCCTTCTTCCTGACGAGCTTGCCGGTGAACAGCGCGTGGATGCGATCGAGGAAGTTCTTCGGACCGGTGAGCACGCCCGCAGAACGCCATTCGCGCGGCTTGGTGCTGAACATCGGCAATGGAATGCGCACGCCTTCCCAGGCCCTGCGGATCTCGAGCGGCGCTTCGCCAGGCGGGGTGGAAACGATGCGGACGTAACGTCGCTTCGGCGGAACGGACGTGATCTTGAACGACATCGCGACGCGGATCCGTCAACCCAGCACCAGCGCCTTGCGTCGCGCCAGGCTGTCCGGCGGCCAATGCGTTTCGCGGTCGTAGTACCACTCGGACGCCGGAGTTCCCGGCGGCAGCACGACCCAGGGCTGTTTCGATGACGTGAAGATGTGGATGTCCGGTGGCAGCAGATCCGGATGGTCGAGCGTGCCGACGCGCACGAACTTGAGCAGCGGGCCCGCTCCGGCGTAGTTGCTCCACAACGCAACGAAGCAACGGTGGCAGCGCGCGATCTTCTGGCCGCTGCCGCTTTCCGACGGCGTGTCCACGACCATGACTTCGCCGGAGGTTTGCTCGACGCGGCTGCTTTCGATCATTGCGTTGAGCGCGAACGACGCGCCGGTTTCGCGCTGGCACCAGCGGCAGTGGCAGCAGTGGACGAACAGCGGCGCGGTCAGCATCCGATAGCGCACGAGCTTGCACGAGCAACCGCCTTCGATCGGAAACGTCACGACGGACATGGGGCGTCCTCCCATCGGCTACGGGCGGGGCAGTGGAAAGCACCGATGCTCGATCGCCACTGTCCCTGTCGGCAGGGTAGCACCGCGGCCCACTGGCCGCCGGAGTTCATTCCTTGGCCTCAGCCCAGCCCCTCGCCGTTGGCCAGCCAGCGTGCGCAATCGCCGCCGAGTTCCTTCGTCGCCCGCGCTTCATATTCGGCGACATCCGTGGCCGTCAACGAATCAGTCCAGCGACCGTTGACGCCGCGGTGGATGAAGACCTGTGCGCCCGCGTCCCAGAACGCGCCGCCCAGCGGCACGCTCTGCGTCGCGTGCTGTTTCATCCAGTCGAAGGAGCAGTATTCCAGGATCGTGTCCCACTTCGTCTCGTCGATCGGAATGTCGAGGAAGCCCGCGATGCGGCGCATCTGCTCCGGCAGGTCGCGCTTGAGGTCGGTGAAGTGGACGAACAGCACATTCGGCAGGCCACGGATCGCCCACCAGGTGCGGACGTTCTGCCAGAACGGCCAGAACGGGTGGCCGTCGCGATCCATCCAGTCGCGCCAGTACTGGCGGATGTCCGATGGCGGTCGCTCGATCGGAGGGCCGACCCGTCCGGGCGTCTCGTTGAGGGCGTCGTACCAGAGTTGGTTTGCGTTCGCGTGGTGGTTGTACATGCTCCACACCACGTCGCGGCCGTCGCGGCCGATGTAGATGTACTTCGCGCGCGGCGAGAACACTAGCGCATCCACCGGCAGGTGCGTCTTCAGGAAACGCCGGTGCGCCTGCGATTCGACCGCGGGAAGCTTCACGGCCTTTGGCGGCACGCGCAGGTCCAGCCACGGCGACATCTCGGCGACCGCGAGCGCGTCGTCCGGTCCGTAGAGCAACTGCGCGATGATCTGCTGCATCCAGGTCGTGCCGGACTTGGCGTAGGTCGAGATGATGATGTCGTCGTCGCGGAACCTGAAATCGTTCCAGATCGTGGAATCGAAGTGATGGTTGTGCAGTTCCCGGGTCTTCACCGGCCATGCGGTCGTGTCGTTCATGGGCGCCTCCCCGTACTGTGGCGAATCGCCGCGTACGGCGATTTCTGCATCCATTATGCGGCGGTCTCCACCGCATTGCGCGCAAGGCGCTGCGACCCGGCTAACATGGCGCATCGGCTGATGCGGAGACGGAACATGGGCAGGCAAACGGTTTGGGGAATTCTGGCGGGGTTCGCGCTGTTGATCGGCCTCGCGCAGGCGAAGAATCCGCCGAAAGGCGCGCCCGCCGCCGCGCAGCCGCGCGCGCAGGCGCCGGCCGATGCGTCGTCCGGTTACGACCCGCAACTCGCGCAATCGGTCGGCGCCGACGCGATCGGGATGCGCCACTACGTCATGGTCATCCTCAAGAGCGGGACAAGCCGCACGACCGACGGCGCGCAGCGCGACACGATGTACAAGGCCCATTTCGCGACGATCGCGCGACTGGCGCAGGAAGGCGTGTTGGCCTTCGCGGGTCCTTTCGAAGGCGACAACTGGCGTGGGATGTTGCTGTTGGCGGTGCCCGACATCGAGCAAGCCAGGCAATTGCTCGCCGCCGATCCGGTGCTCGTCAACGGCGAAATGGTCGCCGAATACCACAAGTACTATGGTTCGGGAGCGCTGATGCTGGTGACCGTCGTGCACCCGCGGCTGGTGAAGGGGGCGCAGTGAGGAAGGCAGTGAACATGAATGTGCGCGACCAGGAACGCCGATGAACCCGCTGTCGTTGCAACCCATTCCGTACCAGGGCAGCAAACGCCAGTTGGCGCCGCGGATCTGCGCGCTGTTCCCGCGCGACATAGACACGATCTACGAGCCCTTCGCCGGCTCTGCGGCGATCACGATCTACGCGGCGCACCGCAAACTCGCGAAGCGGTTCGTCATCGGGGACGTCTATCCGGAACTCGTCCGGCTCTGGGACCTGATCATTAACAAGCCCGGCGAGGTCAGCGCCTCGTATCGCTCGTTGTGGAACGAGCAATTCACGGTTGGCGACAGCCATTTCAACCACGTGCGGGCGCTATACAACCACGACCGCGATCCGGCGAAGCTGTGCTACCTGATCGCGCGCTGCGTGAAGAACGCGATCCGATTCAATCGCCAGGGAAACTTCACCCAGTCCGTGGACAAGCGGCGCACCGGCATGAAACCGGACAAGTTCGAGGAAACAGCGCACGCCGTAAGCACGCTGCTGCAGGGCCGGACCCGGCTGTTCTGTGGTGATTTCCGCGAGTGCGTCGCATCGGCATCGCGCAACGACCTGGTCTATATGGACCCGCCGTACCAGGGCACGACCTACGGCCGCGACAAGCGCTACGCGGCGCAGACCGAACGGCAGGACCTCGTCGAGGGGCTGGCGGAATTGAATCGGCGCGACGTGCCGTTCGTGTTGTCCTACGACGGCAAGACGGGCGATCGCGAGTACGGCGAAAAACTGCCAGACGACCTGGAACTTTCCCACCTCTACATCAACGCCGGAAGATCGTCCCAGTCCACGCTGTCCGGGCGATCGGAACTCACGCTGGAAAGCCTCTACATTTCATGCGGCGTGGCTGCCGGTATCGCGCGATTGCCCGATTACGAAAGAATGGTCGGCGTCCAATCCAAGCTATTTGCATAATCGCTTCTTCGCAAACTCGCCGAGGTCCACGTCGGCTTTCTTGGCATCGCGCGCAAGCGATTCGAATTCCCTGACCTCGTCGCCACTCCAGACGAGGTCGAGCCTGCGTTTCTGCTCCATCGCGACATGCGTATATGCCTCCGGCGAGGCCCAGTAGCAGGACTTGCACGCCGCAATGGATCGTAGCGTCCGGGTGTTAACGCAATGCTCGCAGGACCAACTCTTGGACCGTTGCGAAGACGCGTCGATGAGCATGAATTCGGCTGGGTCCAGAGCGGCGTGATCGCCCGCGATTTCGTACGGAATCCGATGGTCGATTTGCAGGTATCGCTCAGCGAGCGGCTCGCGTGTGAACGCGTCGCGCCCGCCATAACGTTCCAGAAGCTGTTGCTTGAAGCGTTTCGGAAACGCCTTTCTGCCGCCGATGCGTCCGCGCTTGATGTCCGTCAGTGCCCCGAACGTGTAGGCGCCGATCATCCGACCGGTCTTGGTGCTGCGTATTTTGTGGGTGATCAGGGGGATCCCGTTGTCCCTGACATCGCGAATTGCGCGCGGCGGATGGTCGTAGCCGTAGGTCTCGCTGAGGTCCTCGTTGGTGATCACGCCATGTTTGAGGATGTGATCGATCACGGTACGGGCGCGCTTGGCCTTGACGGCCTTGCACATCGCGAGAAGTTCCTTCGATAGATCCTTCGCTCGCGTTTTGGTCAGGGTTGTCATCGAATGCGCCTATTCCTGCAGCAATTCGATGACAGATGCCTGAAGCGCTGCCGCCAAGGCGGCCAGCGTCGCGATCGTGATATTCCGCTCCGCTCGTTCGACCGAGCCGACGTAGGTGCGATGGAATCCGCTTCGATTCGCCAATTCTTCCTGTGACAACCCTAGGGACATACGCCGGCGGCGCACATTGCGCGCAATCGTCTTGCGAAGCTGCGTGGCGCTGAGTGGCACAGTCGATCATCCGGTCGATTGCTCCGCACTTTGCCTGAGGGTGCGAAAAAAGCGACAGACTATAAGTAGCGCACGAGCATAGTCGGCTACGCGCATCAAGGCTCAATGCCGGATGTCGGAGCAGACGCAAGACAACAGAAGTCTGGCACCCGAAGCGCGCGTTCACCTCGGCCAGCGCGTGACGCCTTCCACCACCGTCTGCGTGCGGCCGCCGACCCAGGCAGCGCCGTCCTCGATGCGGATGCGGATACGCGCGTCGCGGCCGATCTCGCGGCCCTGGCTGACGCGATAGCCGCGCGCGAGATTTCCGTGCGGTTCCTGCGCGGCGACGTAGGCGGCGAGCAGCCCGTTCGCCGCGCCCGATGCGGGATCCTCGACGATGCCCACGCCGGCGGGGAACGCGCGCACCGCGACTTCATAGTCGGACCGGCCGCGACTGCGCGCGAACACGCACAGGCCGAGGCTGTCGGTCGCGTGGGCGAGGGCGGCGATCAGCGCGTGATCGGGTCGCCAGTTGCGCAGGTGAGACTCTTCATCGAACTCGGCGATCCACCAGCGGCGTCCGCCTTCGACCAGCGCGGGCGGTAGCGCGCCGAGCGGGTGTGCATGCAGCAGTTGGCGCAGCAGCGGATGAATCAGGCCGGTCTCGACAATCCGTGCGCGTGGCGCCTGCACGAACAGGCGCCGCAACGGGCCTTCGCCTTCGACGCGGATCGGCAACAGTCCCGCTCCGCACTCCTGCACGAGCAAGCCCTCGCGCGGGGTGGCGATGCCGGCGTCGAGCACCGCGTGCGCGCTGCCGATGGTCGGATGGCCGGCGAACGGGATCTCATGGCTTGGCGTGAAGATGCGCAGCTGGTAGCTCGCGCTCGGGCCGGTCGGCGGCAGCACGAAGGTGGTTTCGACCAGGTTCGTCCACGCGGCGAAGCCCTGCATCGCCTCAAAGCTCCAGCCCTGCGCATCGAGCACCACGCCGAGCGGATTGCCGCCGCCGATGCGGTCGGCGAACACGTCCAGTTGCAGGTAGCGGGCGGTGGTCATGAACGATGGGCGAGGCGAGGGTGCGCAATCGTGCCAGAAACCGGCATCATGACGCGATCCGCCGTCAGCGCAACACTGCAAGGATCGCCATGATCACCGTTCATCATCTCGAAAACTCGCGCTCGCAGCGCGTGCTGTGGCTGCTGGAGGAACTCGGGACGCCGTACGAGATCATCCACTACCAGCGCGATCCGCAGACGCTGCTGGCGCCGCCGTCGCTGCGCGCGGTGCATCCGCTCGGCAAGTCGCCGGTGATCGTGGACGGCGGCACGACGGTCGCCGAGTCGGCCGCGATCCTCGAATACCTGGTCGGCAGGTACGGCGCGGCCAGCGGCCTGCGCCCGCCCGAGGATTCGCCCGAACGGCTGCGCTACAACTACTGGATGCATTACGCGGAAGGTTCGTTGATGCCGCCGCTGCTGCTGGGCCTGGTGTTCTCGCGGTTGCCGAAGGCGCCGATGCCGTTCTTCGTGAAGCCCATCGTGCGCGGCTTGTCCGACAAGGTGCGCAGCAGCTACGTCGGGCCGCAGGTCGCGCTGCACCTGGATTACCTCGAATCCGAGCTCGGCAAGTCGAAATGGTTCGCGGGCAGCGCCTTCACCGTCGCCGACATCCAGATGAGCTATCCGGTCGAGGCCGCGGCGATGCGTGTCGGCTTCGGTCCGCGCGTGCGCTTGGCGGACTGGCTCAAGCGCATCCACGATCGTCCCGCCTGGCAGCGCACGCAGGCCAAGGGCGGCGGGTTGCACGATTTCGACTGATCATTTCGAGCCACCCGCATGGATAACGTCAGTTCGTCCCTCGTGATCATCGCCGCGACCTGCGCGCTGTCGTTCTTCGCGTTCGGCAGCCGCAAGCTGATGGCCGCGATGGTCTTCTGGCCGCCGGCGATCTCGCGCGAGCGCGATTATTCGCGCTTCCTGACCTATGGTTTCGTCCACGCGAACGGCGCGCACCTGCTGTTCAACATGCTGACCCTGTATTTCTTCGCGCGCCCGATGGAAGCCTTCATCAACGCGCACCTGGGACGGTACGGTTTCGCATTCTTCTATCTGCTGGGACTGGTTGCGTCCATCCTGCCCACGTACCTGCGCCATCGCGACGACGAGAAATACCTGAGTCTCGGCGCTTCCGGCGCGGTGTCGGCGGTGATCTTCGCCTACATCCTGTTGCGGCCGTGGGCGATGCTCGGCGTGTTCTTCGCGATCCCGATGCCGGCGATCCTGTACGCGGTGCTCTATCTTGGTTACACGATCTGGATGGACCTGAAACAGTCCGACCGCGTGAACCACAGCGCACACCTGTGGGGCGCGATCTACGGCATCGTGTTCCTGGTCGTGATGGAGCCGCGCGTGGTCGGCGTGTTCCTCGAACAGCTAACTCATCCGCGCTTCATGATGTAGTTCGCGACAGCGCCGGCGCGGGAAGCGGTTGCGATCCAGCAACGATGCCTTCGCCGATCGCGCGCGGCGCGCGTCCGAGCAGGCAAGGCAGTCGGTTGATGCGCGGCACATTGTCCTGATGCAGAAGTTCCCAGTGTCCGAACGAGAACGGCGTGAGGTGCAGCAGGTCGAACAGGTGGCTGATCGTGCGCGCGAGCAGGCCCGGGATGGGGATGCGCAGAGCGGGACGGTCGGTGATGCGCCTGCGCAGCGTGGCGACGTATTCGGCGAGCGTGTAACGCTCGGTTCCGCCGAGTTCGACTATGCGCGCGGCTTCTGGTGCGTCGGAGTCAAGATGCATGGTCGCCAGCCGCGCGAGCGCCTCGCCGAGATCGGCGACGTGAAGGGCGGCGATGCGTCCGGTCGCGTCCGCGGGCAGCGCGAGCATGGGCCAGCGCGCGACCATCCGCAGCCATTTCGCACCGTAGCCGCCTTCGCCGTCGAGCAGGGAAGGGCGCACGAGCAGCCAGTCGGCGCCGCTCGCGCGCAGCGCGTATTCGCCGGCCAGCTTCGAGCGCAGGAAACGGCTGCGCGCGTCGCCGTGCAGGCCCAGCGCGGAAACGTGGATCAGGCGCAGGCCGCGGCGCTTGCAGGCTTCGGCGAGCGCGGCCGGAGCTAGGTGGTGCACGCTGCGGTAGGTTTCGCGGTCGCGCTGGCGCAGGATGCCCACGCAGTTGATCACCACGTCCACGCCGGACAACACCGGCGCCCAGTCGCGCGGTTCGGTGAGGAATTCGAACGGCGTGCGTCGCAACGCGCAGCGCCCGCCGAGCCCGGGCAGGCGTAGTCCGACCTGTTCCGGATGGCGACTGCCGATCACCACCTCGCATCCGCTCGCGAGCAGCGCGGCGATCGCATGGCGGCCGATGAAGCCGCTTCCGCCAAGCACCAGCACGCGTCGTTTCAGTGCGTCCATTCCGGTCGGAATCCAGACGGTATGGTCAGATATTTCAGATTTGACAGAAATGTACGATAAAACTAGTATGAATGCAACTACCCCCTGATTGCACCGATGCCGGCACCCATGCCCGTAGCCGTATCGTCCGAATCCGCCGCCGTCTACGACACCCTGCCCGCGGTCAGCCGCCGCTTCGTTATGCATTGGGGCGAGATGGGTTCGCGCTGGGGCGTGAGCCGCACGGTCGCGCAGATCCACGCGCTGCTGTACCTGTCGAGTCGGCCGATGCACGCCGAGGAAATCGCCGAAGTCCTGCTCGTTGCGCGCTCGAACGTGAGCACCAGCCTGCGAGAACTGCAGAACTACAACCTGGTGCGCGTGACCCACCTCGTCGGCGACCGCCGCGACCACTTCGAGACCTCGAAGGACGTCTGGGGCTTGTTCCGCACGATCGTGCGCGAGCGCAAGGCGCGCGAGTTCGATCCGACCGTCGCGTTGCTGGGGGATTGCATCGCCGACCCAGCGTTTTCCAACGAGACCGACGACGCAAAAACTCGCATCCGGGAGACCCTGGCGCTGATGTCGGCGCTCTCGTCCTGGGGCGAAGAGATGCTGAGGCTGGAACCGGCGACCCTGATGAAGATCATGAAGCTCGGCAGCCGAATCCAGAAGCTGCTGCGCGACGGCAGGAGGAAATGACCACGCCCGCGCTGACGGTCTGGTACGACGCCTCGTGCCCGCTGTGCGCGACCGAAATGCTGGCGCTGCAACGGCACGCGGGAGAGGCGCGACTGCGCTTGATCGATTGCTCGCCGGCAGACTTCCGCGACGACGACGATGCGGCGTCGGGCCTTGTACGCGAAGACCTGATGCGCCTGATCCACGCACGCAACGCCGATGGCCGCTGGCTGCGCGGCGTCGAAGTCTTCGAACACGTTTATCGACTGGCCGGCATCGAAAGCGTGGCGCGGATGTTCGCCCATCGCCGGCTCCGGCCGTTCTGGGATCGCCTCTATCCATGGATCGCACGGCATCGCATGGCGCTTTCGCGAATGCGACTGGACGCGATCTATCGTTGGGCGATCGACCGTGTCGTGCGCAAGGCCGCGCAACGCGCTCGTTCTTGCGCGGGCGGCCGCTGTCGCGGCTGAAGCGCTACCATTCGTGACTTCTGGGCCGCCGGCATCGGCGGCATGAATCCATCCGGTACCCGGGAGAAGACACATGCTTCGTACGACCGCAGCGGTACTCGCGACGCTTTGCGCCGCATCGAGCGCGATCGCTGGCGAGGCAGGCAAGACGACGCCAACCGATTCCGTGCTGCGCCGCTTCGCGCTCGGCGGCGCGGGCGGTTGGGACGACCTGAGCGTGGATTCGGTGGCGCATCGGCTGTACCTGAGCCGCAGCGATCGCGTGATCGTCGTGGACACGATAAGCGGGAAGGCAGTCGGCGAAATCACGGGCCTGAGCGGCGTGCACGGCATCGCGCTGGTGCCCGAACTGCACGCGGGTTTCATCAGCAGCGGCAAGACCGACATCGTGACCGCGTTCGACACGCTCACGCTCAAGACTTCGGGCGACGTCAAGCTCAGCGGCAAGGGTCCCGACCTGATGCTGTACGAGCCGGCGTCGAAGCGGGTGATGGCGTTCAATGGCCATAGCGCGAACGTCAGCCTGATCGATCCGTCCACGCGAACGGAAGTCGGCACTGTCGCGCTGGACGGCAAGCCGGAATTCGCGCGCGCCGACGGCAACGGCCACGTATTCGTGAACATCGAGGACAAGGCCGAACTTTCGGAGATCGATCCGCAGGCTGCGAAGGTGCTGTCGACCTGGAAGCTCGAGGGTTGCGAGGAACCTTCAGGGCTCGCGATGGACCTCGCGCACCACCGCGCGTTCTCGGTCTGCCAGAACGGCAGGATGGTCGTGACCGACACCGGCAGCGGCAAGCACGTCGCGGATGTCGCGATCGGCGTGGGACCCGACGGAGCGGCCTTCGACGCGGCGCGCGCGCTGGTGTTCAGCCCGAACGGCCAGGACGGCACGCTGACCGTCGTACATGCGGACGACGCCGATCACTACCGCGTCGTCGCGACGGTGCCCACGCAGAAAAGCGCGCGCACGATCGTGCTCGATGAAACCTCGCACCGGCTCTATCTGCCGGCGGCCGAATTCGATCCGCTGCCGGCGAACGCGCCGCCACACACGCGGCCGCCGATGAAGCCGGATTCGTTCGTCGTGCTCGAAGTGGGCGAGAGCACCGGCCACTGAGCCGACAGGCGGGGCGTCGGCTCGACGACGCAGTCGTCGGGCTGAATTGCCGCGGCGCATCAATGCGCCAGGGTATCGATGCGATCGATACGCAGCATTGGCGCGTGCCTTCCGACGATATCGGCGTCATGCACTGCAACGTGACTGTAGTGATTGATCCGGTATCGTGCGCGGGCGTCGCGGCAAATGTGACCTAGATCACGGTCGTTGATGCTCCTTTCCCCCGGGGACACAACTCATGCATCGGACTACGCATGCGCGTCAGTGCGCGGCAGCGCTTGTTTGTTTTTCCTCGGTTTCTCCGTCATTGCTCGCCTAAAGAGGAAGACGCATGTCCACTCGCGCCTTGCTGTGCCGTATTGCCCTGCTTTCCCTGTCGATCGCCGCCGCGGCCTACGCCGTATCCGCTCCGATCCAGCCCGCCGGGATCCACCATCCCGATCACTTCGAGTTCGAAGCCAGCCTAAGCGCGCCGCTTCATGCCGATGCGCATGGCGCCTATCCGCTGAACCTGCAGTTCGACTATCCGGGCGCGGGCGGCGACACGCTCGCCGCGTGGCAGGTCGAAGTCCTCGATCCGAAGGGCGTCGTTGTCTGGCGTTGGGTCGGCGAGCAGGGACTGCCGAAGCAACGCAATCACTACGCGCTGAAATGGGATGGCCGCGACAGCAACGGGCACGCCCTGGCGCCAGGTTTCTACACCATCCGCATGAGCACGGTGCCCACCGTGCACGGCCCTTCGGATGCGAGCAGGCCCTTGTTCGATCGCGTGCAGCGCGCCTTCGCGCTGTTCGGCGACGAGAAAGTCGTGCAGAGCTACGACGTGATGGTCGGCAACGTGCCTGCGCCGCGCATGGCGCCGTTCAACGCGCTGCCTCACGGCGCGCAGGGGAGCAGTAGCGGCGTCAGCAGGAATTCGGCGGTGGCCACCGGCTCGCTGCCGTACACGATCTACTACGGCAACCTGCACAGCCAGACCAACCACAGCGACGGCGGCGGCCCGCTCGCGACCTGCACCGGCGCGCAAAATCCGCAGTCCGGCACCGGCGGTCCGACCGAGGCCTACACGATGATGCAGTCGCAGGCGCACGGCGACTTCCTGATGGCGTCCGAACACAACCACATGTTCGACGGCTCCACCGGCACCAACGCGTCGGCGAATCCGGCCACGGCCAAGTCGCTGTTCCAGTCGGGCCTGACCGCGGCCACGAACTACAACGCCGCGCACGCCGGCTTCCTCGGCATCTACGGCGTCGAGTGGGGCGTGATCACCAATGGCGGTCACATGAACATCTTCAACCTCGACGGCCTGCCGGAGTGGGAATACAACTCCAGCAACCAGCTCATCGGCGATTACTTCACGCCCAAGTCGGACTACGCGGCGATCTACGCGCTGATGAAGCAGAAGGGCTGGATCGGCATGTTCAACCATCCTGCGACCACCGGGCAGTTCAACATCGGCGGCACCGATCTCGCCTACGATGCGAACGGCGACCAGGTGATGGTGCTTGCCGAGGTGCTCAACTCCTCGGCGTTCTCGACCAGCACCACCGAGTCCGAAAGCAGCCGCACCAGTTACCAGCCGGCCTTCGACATCCTGCTCGAGCGCGGTTACCACGTCGCGCCGACCACCGACCAGGACAACCACTGCGCGAACTGGGGCCTGAGCTATCGCAACCGCACTGGCGTGCTGCTGCCGACCGGCACCACGCTGAACCTCGCGAACTTCCTCGACGCGCTGCGCGCGCGCCGCGTGTTCGCGACCGAGGACAAGAACGGCCAGATCATCCTGACCGCGAACGGCCAGATCATGGGCCAGACCATCAGCAACTCCGGTCCGCTGACCCTGGTCGCCAACTACGCCAGCGCCAACGGCCAGACCGCTTCACGCGTGCAGTTCTTCGAAGGCATTCCCGGCAGCAACGGCACGGTGTCCCAGCTCTACGAGGGCAGCAACACCACGACGATCACGCCGACCACCGGCGCGCACTTCTACTATGCGGAAATCACCCAGGCGAACGGCGACCGTCTGTGGTCGGCGCCGATCTGGATCAACCAGGGCACGGGCGGCGACACCACGCCGCCGACCGTCAGCGCATCCGAATCGGGGAGCAGCGGCAACATCACGTTGTCGGCTACCGCTTCGGACAACGTCGGCGTGACCAAGGTCGAGTTCTACGTGGACGGCACGCTCAAGGGCAGCACTGCGACCAGTCCGTACAGCATGACGCTGGATTCGACGACGCTGACGAATGGCTCGCATACGTTGACTGCGAAGGCCTACGACGCCGCGAACAACGTCGGAACGTCGGCCTCGGTGAGCTTCAGCGTCAGCAACACGACTCCGGACACCACGCCGCCGACCGTCAGCGCATCCGAGTCGGGGAGCAGCGGCAACATCACGTTGTCGGCTACCGCTTCGGACAACGTCGGCG
>CAYUXZ010000033.1:0-11885 GCA_964449135.1 uncultured Gammaproteobacteria bacterium | reverse complement strand
ATTCGACGACGCTGACGAATGGCTCGCATACGTTGACTGCGAAGGCCTACGACGCGGCCAACAACGTCGGCACATCCAGCTCGGTGAGCTTCAGCGTTAGCAACACGGTCTCCACCCAGTTCAACGAGGCGGAGTCGAACGGCTCGATCGCCACCGCGAACGTCGTGGCTCGCAGCTACAAGACCATCGTCGGCACGATGGGCAACACCACCGACAAGGACTATTTCGCGCTGTCGCTCAACCCCGGCGAAACGCTGAAGATCGACATGACCGGCCCTGCCGGCAACGATTACGACCTGTACCTGGTCAATGCCAGCGGGACCACGCTCAAGAGTTCGACCGGCAGCACGAGCACCGAATCGCTGACCTATACCAACGGCAGCAGCGCGCAGACGGTGTACGCGGAGGTCGTCAGCTATTCGGGCTCCAGCACGACGTCGCCGTACACGCTGACACTGACCTACACCGCGGGCAGCACGAGCACGGAACTGGTGAGCAACGGCGGATTCGAATCGGGCAACACGGTGTGGACCGCGAGCACGAGCGTGATCGACAACAGCACGGGCGAGCCCGCGCACGCCGGTAGTTGGAAGGCCTGGCTGGACGGTTACGGCGCCGCGCATACCGACACGATGCTGCAGACGGTGACGATTCCCGCGACCGCCAACTCCGCGACGTTGACGTTCTGGCTGCTGGTGGATAGCGCCGAGACGACCACGACGACCGCCTACGACACGCTGAAAGTGCAGGTGCGCAACACCTCCGGCACCGTGCTCTCGACGCTGCATACCTACTCGAACCTCGACAAGGGCACGAGCTACGTGCAGCGCAGTTTCGACCTGAGCGCCTACAAGGGCCAGACCGTGCAGCTGTACTTCGAGGGCACGGAAGGATCGTCGGTGGCGACCTCGTTCGTCATCGACGACGTGAGCCTGAAGACGCAGTAGTCGCGAAGCATTGGGATGGTCTGAACAAGTCCGTCGTGGGCTTGTTCAGACGCGTCGAGTCCGGCAACCGCAGGCGCTCCATGCGCCTGCCGGCACTTTCCACATCCATGTGGGTCGCAGTCCGGATTCGGCGCTCGCGAATCAACGACTTTCGTTGTTGTTCGCGGCGGTGCATCCATGCACCGCTGTGGGGCTTCTCAACAGCGAAGCTGGTCATTCTCTGAGTGTTTCCCCGGCGATGCCGATGCGCGTCGCCGGGTGACGCGGGGGCGCGCGTGTGACACAGTGCGCGCCCATGCGTCTGAACAAGCACATCGCCGAAACCGGGTTCTGCTCACGTCGCGAGGCCGACCGGCTGATCGCCGAAGGCCGGGTGACGGTGAACGGACAGCGCGCGCGAATCGGATCGGAAGTCGGCGAGGGCGACGAGATCCGCATCGACGGCCAGCCGCTGCGCGTGCAGACCGTCGCGAAAGGCAAGCGCCGACACATCTATATCGCGCTCAACAAGCCGGTCGGCATCACCTGCACGACCGAGAGCGCGGTCAGCGGCAACATCGTGGATTTCGTCGGCCACGAGCGCCGCATCTTTCCAGTCGGCCGGCTCGACAAGGATTCGGAAGGCCTGATCCTGTTGACCAGCGACGGCGACATCGTCAACGCGATCCTGCGCGCCGAGAACAAGCTCGAGAAGGAATACCTGGTCGCGGTGAACCATCCGGTGACGCCGGAATTCCTGCGCGACCTGTCGCGCGGCGTGCCCGTGCACGGGCAGATGACCTTGCCGTGCAAGACCGGCAAGCTCGGCCGCTTCGGGTTCCGCATCGTGCTCGTGCAGGGATTGAACCGGCAGATCCGGTTGATGGCCGCTCACTTCGGGTATCGCGTGAAGCAGCTCGTGCGGGTACGCATCGGCAACGTGAAACTCGGCCACCTCAAGCCCGGGCAGTGGCGCAACCTCACCGATCCCGAATTGCGTGGCCTGCTGCCCGAACGCGCGGAGTGGTGACGCAATGGAACATGTCGTCGCTGACAACCCGCAGGCGCAGCGCTTCGAGGTGCATCTGGACGGCGAGACGGCCGTGCTCGAATACCGCCTGCGCGACGATGCGCTGTGGCTAGTCCACACGGAGGTATCGCACGCGATCGAAGGCCATGGCGTCGCGGCGGCGCTGACGCGCCATGCGCTCGACACCGCGCGGGCGCGCGGCTTGAAGGTCGTGCCGCGCTGCGAGTATGTGAAAGCCTGGCTTAAGCGCCACCCGGACTACGCAGATCTCGTGCGCGAGGGCTGATCCATCGTTCGCGACGGACGACGATCCGCGATCGCCGTCCATCGGTGACGCCGCCGGAAATCAGGACTTCGCGGCTTTCTTCGCGGCCTTGTCGGCGCGTTTTTCCTTCAGCGTCTTCGCCGGTTTCTTCTTGTCTTCCTTTTTCTTGTCGAGGCCCTTGGACATGGCGTTCTCCTTGCTCGATGGTTGACGTTGGGACGGCCGCGGGGCACGACCGCAACGCCTTCATACACCAAAATGCCCCAAGTTTTCAGCTTCCGCGCGCGTAGTGCAGCAGGCGACCGCGATAGGGCGGCGCGTCGTTGACGCCCATCGCGCAGCGCTGTTCGACCACCGGCCAGCCCCGCGCGGCGAGCAGGCGGCTGAGCGTATTGGCGTGGCCGCGGCCGGGGTCGCCGATCACGATCCGCGCCGCCGGTTTGGCGTGGCGCTCGAGGAAACCGGCGAGTAGTGATGCGTGGTCGCGTTCGTACAGCACGTCGCCGCCGAGCAGCAGGTCGTAGCGTCCCAATGACGGGTCATCCGCATCCCAAGGCGCGTGCCGATACGGGATCGGCTGCAATCCGTTGAGTTCGGCGTTCGCGCGCAGGAATTCCTCGGCCAGGGGATGGATGTCGCAGGCGGTGACGTCGGCGCCGCGGCGCTGCAGCACCAGGCTGACCAATCCAAGCCCGCAGCCGAATTCGAGGACACGTCGGCCCTCGATGTCCATCTTGCTCGCGGCTTCGGCGAGCGCGGTGCCGCCCGGCCAGAGTTGGCCGAAGATCGGCCAGGTCGCGGAGGAAATACCGGCGCGCTCGGCCTCGCCGTCCGGGTCATGGAACTGCTGGCGGTCGCGCAGCGCGCGGATGCGGTAGTCCTCGCCGCCGATGTTCAGCACGACGATCCGTGTTTCGTAGCCTTCCACATGCGGCTCCCGGCTCCTGTCCGCGCGCGTCGGCGTGCGCGGCGCGGCGATGCGCATACGGTACGCGATCGCCGGGCCGGCGGCGCCGAATCCGAACGCAGGTTCATGTTCGCACTGGATTTTCGGGCCGATCGCGTGTAGGGTGCGCGCACTGTGTTTGCCCGGGTCACAGTGAACCGTGGCCCGATGCGGTAGATCCACCGTTTGCCGACGGCTTCATGCGAAGCCGTCACCGCTGCGATCCGCTCCATCGTCCTCAGTTTTCTCCTGAGCAACCCAGTCACGTCCACGGATGTTCCGCGGGCGCGAATTCAACTCAATAGTTTAGGAGCAGGAAAATGGCAGATCGTCAGAACGGCACCGTCAAGTGGTTCAACGACGCGAAGGGCTTCGGCTTCATCACCCCGGAAAGCGGCGAGGACGTGTTCGTCCACTTCCGCGCCATCCAGGGCAGCGGCTTCAAGTCGCTCAAGGAAGGCCAGAAGGTGAGCTTCGAAGTCGTCAAGGGTCCGAAGGGCCTGCAGGCCGAAGCGGTGCAGACGCTGTAAGCAGCGCCGACACGACGCGATACCAGGCCCCCGGGCGGCAACGCCCGGGGCTTTTCGTTTGTGCGGAACCAGCGGCTGGTTTCACGCGCCCCGAATGCCAGAGCGCGCTAGAGTGAGTGCATCTCGCCACAGCAGGGAAAACCGCCATGACCACCGCCTACGATTTCGACGCACAGGACCTCGACGGCAAGGACGTTCCTCTGGACACGTTCCGCGGCAAGGCGCTGCTGGTCGTCAACGTCGCGTCCAAGTGCGGCTTCACGCCGCAGTACACAGGACTGGAAGCGATGTACCGCAAGCACAAGGACGAGGGCTTGGAAGTGCTGGGTTTCCCCTGCGACCAGTTCGGCCACCAGGAACCGGGCGACGCGGAGGAAATAAAGAACTTCTGCTCGCTGACCTACGCCGTGACCTTTCCGATGTTCGCCAAGATCGACGTCAACGGCGCGAAGGCGCATCCGCTGTGGAAATGGCTGAAGGAGCAGAAGTCCGGCTTCCTCGGCCTGGACGGCATCAAGTGGAACTTCACCAAGTTCCTGATCGACCGCAACGGCCAGGTCGTCAAGCGCTACGCGCCGACCGACACGCCGGAGAAGATCGAGGGCGACCTCGCGCAGGTCCTGAAGTGAAAGACGATGTCGCGCGGCGACTGCGGATCGCCCTCGTCGCCGGGCTGTTCGTGACGACCGCCGCGACCGCCGCGCCGACGCCCGCTGCGTCCTGCCACGCGGCGACCGGCGCGCAGCGCGGCGCGCTCGTCGAGCTTTATACGTCGGAGGGCTGCAGCAGTTGTCCACCGGCCGACCGCTGGTTCGCGCAGCTCGCGGCGAACGCCGATCCGCAACGCATGAGCCTGCTCGCCTTCCACGTGGATTACTGGGATTCGATCGGATGGCCCGATCGCTTCGGCAGCGGCGCGTTCAGCGATCGCCAGCGCGATCGCGTCGTCCACGCGGGCGATCGCTCCGTCTATACGCCGCAGGTGATGGTCGGGCAGCGCGTCGGTTTTCCGTGGGGAATGCCGGCCGCTCTGTCCGCGATTCATGCGATCAATGCGCAGGCCAGTCCGCTCGCGCTCGAACTCGTTGCGACACCCATGGCGAACGGGTACGACGTTTCGCTGAAGTCGTCGCCGATCGCCGGAGCCGTGGCGCCGAAAGGCGATCTGTACCTGGCCTTGTACGAGAACGGACTTTCCACGCAGGTCAAAGCCGGCGAAAACAGCGGCGTGTTGCTGCACCACGAGCGCGTGGTGCGGCAATTGCTGGGGCCGTATCCGTTCGCGGGCTCGAACGCGTCGCGCGCGTTGCACGTCGCCGCACCGCGTGATGCGCAGCGCGAACGATTGGGCCTGGCCGCGTTCGTGCAATCCGATCACGGTGACACCTTGCAGGCGCTGAGCCTGCCGCTTGCGACCTGCGCGCGCTGAACTTTCGCTTTCACCTCGGCTCTTCTGTGGTGCGCGCTGGTTGTGCGACGCAACATCCGGCCGGTCGCGAAAAAGTGCCGGGAGTCCCTTGACAAAGCCTCGCAATACGCGATGGCTTGCTCTACACTCCCCGCCGCTGGTGTTGCAGGTCACCGTAGATCGTGACCCGATGCGTGTCAGATCATCGATCCGCTCCATCGTCTCAATGATGTACTCCTTGCATACCCAGTACCACCGGCCGGCAACGGCCATCAAGACCGCAAGTATCAGGAGTGATTTATGTCGGATCGTCAGATCGGCACCGTGAAATGGTTCAACGACGCCAAGGGCTTCGGCTTCATCGCCCGCGAGAACGGCGAGGACGTGTTCGTGCACTTCCGCGCCATCCAGGGCACTGGCTTCAAGAGCCTCAAGGAAGGCCAGAAAGTCAGCTTCAAGGTCGTGCAGGGCCAGAAGGGCCTGCAGGCCGAAGAAGTCGAGCCGATGTAAGGTTTCGCCTTCGGCGAACTCTCGACCCGGAGCGGAAACGCTCCGGGTTTTCTTTTTTGGGTTCCCGAAAAAAACCAACCTAGCGGATCAGCCGCGCGCGGCAGCCTTCGACCGTGACCCGCGATCCGGTTACGATGCCCGTGGCGTCGCGCTGGTTGAGGATGATCCGCTCGCCCTGGTCCAGAAGGACATAGATATCGAAGTGGGCGACGCCGCCGTTCGCGCTGCCGCCGGAAGCGCCGCCCTGCGCCTTGTCCGTGCTGCCGGGACCGCCGAGCACGCCGCCGACCACGCCGCCGTTCATCAAGTCCGCGTTCGCGTTCCGCCCGGCCGCGTTGATCGGCACGACGCGCACGACCGCGCCGGCGCCGGCGGGACAGGTCTTCGCGGCGGGTGGCGGATTCGCGGACGGAGTCGTAGCGGCGTTCGCTACGCCGTCTGACGCCGGATTCGACGGCGTGGGCACGGTTTCGATGTGCGTCGCGCAGGCCGACAGCATGATCGCCAGCGTGGCCGCCAGGATCAGTCGAACTCGCGTCCGCATCGGCATCAGCTCCGGAACTCGTCGTGGCAGGCCTTGCACGCTTTGCCGATTTTTTCCTGCGCTTCGCGCACTGCCGCGCACGTCGCGGGCGGCGCGGCGAGCAGCGCGTCGAGGCTCGCGCGCAGGTCGCCGGCTTTCTGGCGGAAGTCCTGCTCTTTCTCGATCGGCAGGAAGGCCGGTTCGATGTCGCTGGACAGCGAACGCAGCATCTGCAGGTGCGGGAGATTGTCGGCGACGGCGCAATGGTTCTGCTTGACGTTCCCGTCGAGCGCGCCCATGTGGTGGCCCTGCACCTTCATCAGGCTCTCGGGAAAGCTCGGCCCGTGTCTGAGCGAAGCCATCGCCATCACGGTGCCGGCGACGCCGACGACCAGGCCCAGGACGATCAAGAGCGCGTTGCGCATGCAACCTCCAATGAGCGGGGTGGAAAACGGCGACACGATATCATGCGGCTTTGACGCGACGCGCACAGCAGCGAGCATGAACGAAAGACAAAGAACCTATCGCGAACGCTTCGCCGGCATCGACCGTTTGTACGGGCAGGGCAGCGCGCTGCGGCTGGGCGATCGCCATGTCGCGGTCGTCGGACTCGGCGGCGTCGGATCGTGGGCGGTCGAGGCGTTGGCGCGCACCGGCGTCGGAAAACTGACCCTGGTGGATGCGGACGACGTCTGCCTGTCGAACACCAGCCGGCAACTGCACGCGCTCGATGGCCAGTACGGACGCGGGAAGGCGGCGGTACTCGCCGAACGCGCGCGCGCGATCAATCCGGCGATCGCGATCGAAGTCGTGCCCGAATTCCTGATCGCCGCGAATCTCGAAGCCTTGCTCGCACGAAAACCTGATCTCGTGATCGACGCCTGCGACAGCATGCGCAGCAAGATCGACCTGATCGCCGCCTGCAAACGGCGCAAGCTGCCCGTGGTCGTCGTCGGTTCGGCGGGCGGCCGTACCGATCCCACCCAGGTGCGCGTGCGCGACCTCAGCCGCACCGAGCACGACGCGCTACTTGCGCTGATTCGCAAGAAGCTACGCGCCGAGCACTGCTTCCCGCGCAACCCGGACCGTTATTTCGGCATCCCGGCCGTGTATTCGCTGGAGAACGTGAAGTATCCGCAGGCCGACGGCAGCGTCTGCGGCCTGCGCCCGCAGCTCGGCCCCGACGCGGCGCTCAAGCTCGACTGCGGCGGCGGCCTCGGCGCGGCGACCCACGTGACCGGCGCGTTCGCGTTCGCGGCGGTGGGCAAGGCGCTTGAATTGCTATTGAAGAGCGTAACGGATCATTGAGAATCCGCGAAATGCACAACGCCGCGTCCATTCGCCGAATTGATCAAATCTTCAACGGCCAGGCAATTGACCTGCCTGAAGAGCCAGGGGTCTACGCATTCTGGTGGGTGGGGCAAAAGGCTGATTTGATGGCAGCGAACAGACACATCGTCCTCAAAGGTCCGAATGAACGCCCAGTGGACGTCGAATACAAAGACTGGTGGCCGCGCGATCTGATGTATCCGTGCCTGTATATAGGTAAATCGACGAATATTAGGAAACGCTTCTCACTGCACATCAAACGTGGCTCAACTGGACGCTTGCATCATCCACAAGAAGGGAATCGAAAAGCGAAGCCAATTACCACCTCTTGCCAGCTTCGTTTTGGAATCGAGCATGTATTCCCGTATGAGAAAGAGCCGCTCGGCTTGATCTTCCGTTCGGTTGGCTTCTCTTGTCGAACTGATTTTCCTGAGAATCCAATCGCTGAGCGATTCTATGAAGAAGATCGGCTCGTAGGCATCTGGCGACCGTGGTTCAATATCGACTCTGAACGTTAATCGTCTAGATGTCGGAATGTTCAACAAAAGCTACCGGATTACGTTTTGCTTTGTCCGCATTTCGAGTGCTCAAGCATTCCCCGGAAACGCGAATAAGCGCACGGTGTTGCGATGCGCTGCCAATGCGAGATCGTCCGGCGACATGCCGCGCAATTCGGCGACGCAGTCGCGCACGATCGTGAGCCGCGAGGGTTCGTTGCGCGCTCCGCGGTGCGCGCTGTCGGGCTGGTCGGGCGCGTCGGTTTCCAGCAGCAGGAATTCGATCGGCATCGTCGCGACGATGCGGCGTAGCCGCTGCGCGCGCTCGTAGGTGACCGGGCCGCCGATGCCGAGACAGAAGCCGAGCTTCCACAACTGCTGCGCCTGTTCGAGGCTGCCGGAGAAGCTGTGGACGACGCCGCGCAGACCCTGCCCCGGACCCGATCCGGGGTCGCCGATGCGACGCAGGGTCGCGATCACCGCATCCACCGCCTTGCGCGCGTGCAGGATCACCGGCAGATCGAAGTCGCGCGCGATCTTCAATTGTTCCTCGAAGAAGAACTGCTGGCGCTGCGGATCGAGTCCTTCGACGTGGAAATCCAGGCCGCATTCGCCAACCGCGACCGCGCGTTCGCCGACGAGCAGAAGACGCAGCGTGTCCAGATTCGCCTCGTGATGGGACGCGAGGTACATCGGATGTAGGCCGTAGGCCGGATGCAGTCCTTCATGAATTGCGCACAACGCGGCAAGTTTCGTCCAGCCGCTTGCCTCGACGGCCGGAATCACCTGCGCGACCACACCCGCGGCGCGCGCGCGCGATCACCGCATCGCGATCGGCGTCGAACTCCGGCGCGTCGAGGTGGCAATGGCTGTCGATCAGCACGTTCTGGCCACGGGGTTACGGCGATAAAGGCCAGCCGGTAGAATACGCGGTTCACGCTCCCCGTCCTTCCGGCAAACCTCCCATGGCTTTGAATCCCCTCGACCTGTACGACGTCCGTTCCCTGCTCAGCGAAGAAGAGCGTGCCGTCCAGGACACCGTCGCGCGCTTCACCGACGAGCGCGTGCTGCCGATCATCGGCGACTGCTTCGACCAGGGTCGTTTCCCGAAGGAACTCGTCCCGGAGATCGCCGGCCTCGGCCTGCTCGGCTCCTCGCTTCCGGAAAAATACGGCTGCGCGGGCCTCAACGCAGTCAGTTACGGCCTGATCTGCCAGGAACTCGAGCGCGGCGATTCGGGTATCCGCAGCTTCGTCAGCGTGCAGTCCTCGCTGTGCATGTACCCGATCTACGCGTACGGTTCGGAGGAGCAGCGCCAGCGCTGGCTGCCTTCGATGGCCGAGGGCAAGACCATCGGCTGCTTCGGCCTGACCGAGCCGCACGGCGGCTCCGATCCGGCCAACATGAAGACCAACGCGAAGAAGGACGCCAGCGGCGACTGGATCCTCAACGGCGCCAAGATGTGGATCACCAACGGCAACCTCGCCGACATCGCGATCGTGTGGGCGCAGACCGACGATGGCATCCAGGGCTTCCTGGTCGAGAAGGGAATGAAGGGTTTCGCAGCGCAGGAAGTGCACAAGAAGATGAGCCTGCGCGCGTCGGTGACCTCGGCGCTGTTCTTCGACGGCGTGCGCGTGCCGGAAGCCAATCGTCTGCCGAACGTGAAGGGGCTGAAGGGCCCGCTGGGCTGCCTCACGCAGGCGCGCTACGGCATCACCTGGGGTCCGATCGGCGCGGCGCAGGCCTGCCTCGACGAGGCGCTCAAGTACGGCGCCGAGCGCGTGCTGTTCGGGCGCCCGATCACCTCCAACCAGGCGGTGCAGATCAAGCTCGCCGAGATGGCGCGCAGGATCACGCTTGCGCAGCTGCTCTGCCTGCAGCTCGGCCGCCTCAAGGACGCCGGCACCATGCAGCCGACCCACGTCTCGCTCGCGAAGTGGAACAACTGCCGGATGGCGATCGACATCGCGCGCGAGACGCGCGACGTCCTCGGCGGCGCAGGCATCACCACCGAGCACTGCGCGATCCGCCATGCGCTCAACCTCGAGTCGGTGATCACCTACGAAGGCACGGAGACCGTGCACCAGCTCGTCGTCGGCCGCGAGCTGACTGGCATCAACGCGTTCTGAAAATGCTTCCCGCCGATCTCCGCATCGAAACCGGGCGCCTGGTCTTGCGCCTGCCGCGCATCGAGGACTTCGAGGGCTACGCGGAACTCCATGCGGACGAGGAAGCCGCGCGCCATATCGGCGGCGCGATGCCGCGCGCGGCGGCGTGGCGCAAGTTCCTGCAGCAGCCGGGCGCGTGGATGGTGCAGGGCTATGCGATGTTTTCGGTGACTGACAAGACCAGCGGCGAGTGGCTGGGCCAATGCGGGCCGTGGCAGCCGGAAGGCTGGCCCGGCACCGAGGTCGGCTGGGCGTTCCGTCGTACGGCCTGGGGCAAGGGCTACGCGCGCGAAGCGGCGATCGCCGCGATGGATTGGGCGTTCGATCACCTGTGCTGGACCGAAGTGATCCATTCGATCAATTCCGAAAACCGCGCTTCGCAGGCGCTGGCGCAGCGTCTGGGGTCGCGTCTGTTGCGTCAGGTCAGCCTGCCGCCGCCGTACGAGACGGTGATCGTGGATGTCTGGGGCCAGAGTCGCGACGAATGGCGCGCGCGGCGCGGAAATGGAGAACTTGCATGATTACCGTCTACGGTTATTCGCCCTCGGGCAACTGCCACAAGCTGCGCATGCTGCTTTCCCATCTCGGCCGCGAGCATCGCTGGGTCGAGACCGACAGTGCGCACGGCGCGACGCGCACGCCCGAATACCTCGCGAAGAATCCGAACGGCAAGGTACCGATGATCGAACTCAACGACGGCCGCGTGATGGTCGAGTCGAACGCGATCCTGTGCTGGCTCGCGGACGGCACGAAGTATTTCGCAGGCGACGCGTGGGAGCGCGCGCAGACGCTGGCGTGGATGTTCTTCGAGCAGTACAGCCACGAACCCTATGTGGCGGTCGCGCGCTTCATCTGCGGCTGGACTCCGCTGGATTCGCCGCGCCGCGCCGACCTTGCGAAGCTGCGCGAACGCGGGCAGGTCGCGCTGGCCGTGATGGAGAAGCATCTGTCTGCGAACCCGTGGTTCAGCAGTGGCGGATATGGCATCGCCGACATCGCGCTGTTCGCCTACACGCATTGCGCGGAGGACGGCGGGTTCGAGCTTGCGACGTATCCGCGCATCCGCGATTGGCTGGCGCGCGTGCAATCGCAGCCGGGCTTCGTGGCGATGCCGCCGTACGCGCAAGAGAACGTCGCGCTGATCGCGCAGTCGCGCTGAACACCCTCACCCCGACCCTCTCCCGCAAGCGGGAGAGGGGGAGAAACGCATGAACGCTGTCGCCAACCCAATCCCCGCGCGCCACAAGAACGTCAACCGCGCCGAAGTCTGCGACCAGAACTTCACCGAGTTCGTGCAGAACTGGGACGGCCGCGCGCAGCCACGACCGGCGGCTGACGAGCCCGTACTCGAGGGAAGCCTGTGCAGCGCGCGCGACTTCCTCGAACTGTTCGAGTCGCAGCTCGTCTCGCGTCACCTCGACCTGATGGCGCGCGTGCTGCGCGTGAAGAACAAGGTCTTCTACACGATCGGTTCCTCGGGCCACGAGGGCAACGCGATGGTCGCGCGGCTCACGCGCCACACCGATCCGGCCTTCCTGCACTACCGTTCCGGCGCCTTCATGGCCGAGCGATTCCGCAAGCTGCCCGGTATGGACCCGATCATGGATTCGGCGCTGAGCTTCGCCGCGAGCAAGGACGACCCGGCTTCCGGCGGCCGCCACAAGGTCTGGGGCAGCAAGCCGCTGTGGGTGCTGCCGCAGACCTCGACGATCGCCTCGCACCTGCCCAAGGCGTTGGGCACGGCGGTGGC
>CAYUXZ010000032.1:0-34824 GCA_964449135.1 uncultured Gammaproteobacteria bacterium | reverse complement strand
GTCCGCACACTCGCCGCTGGTGACGAGGCGTACGGGGTCAAACCCGGCGGCAAGTTCTACTGCGCGCCCGCCGCCCGCGTGCGGATCGGGTGAGGTTCAACCAGCGAAGGTGACCGCGTGCACCGGCGGCAGCCGCGCGTCGAGCTGCTGCCAGCGGTTGCCCTGGTCCTCGGTGATCCACAGTCCGCCGGTGGTCGAGCCGAAGGCTAGGCGATCGCCGCTGGCGTCGATCGCGAGCGCGTGGCGATAGACCAGGTCGTAGGCGTCGTGCTGCGGCAAGCCTTCGCGCAGCACGTCGAAACGCTTGCCGCCGTCGCGCGTGCGCGCGACCACGACTTCGCCGTTCACCGGGATGCGGTACTGGTCCTTGGTCGCGGGCACGAACCACGCGGTGTCCGGATCGCGCGGATGCACCGCGACCGCAAAGCCGAACACCGACGGCTGCACGCTCGCGACTTCGCGCCAGTCGCCGCCGCCGGACGTGCTGCGGAACACGCCGTTGTGATGCTGCGCCCAGAACGCGTCGGGCTTGTCGCGGCATTGCACGATGCGGTGTACGTCCTGCACGCCGGGTTCGTACTGGCGGCCCTCGGGCATGTACTCCGCGCGCATGCCGTTCGCGGTCTGCGTCCAGGTCTCGCCTTCGTCGTCGCTGCGCCAGACTCCGCCGGTAGAAATCGCGATGCGGATGCAACGCGGATCACGCGGATCGACGCAGACCGAGTGGATGCCGGGCATGTCGTAGCCGCCGCCGAACCATTGCTTGCGTTCGGGCATGTCCCAGAGGCCGCGCACGAGTTCCCAGTTCGCGCCGTGATCGTCGGAACGGAACAGGCCGCCGGGAATCGTGCCCGCCCACAGGCGTCCGGGTTCGTTCGTGCCGCCGGGTTCCAGCGACCAGATGAGTTTGAGCGTCGCCGGTTGCGCGGGCTTGCCGTCGCCCATCACCACCTCGTCCTCTTCCGCGTAGGCGGGCACCGCGCATTCGGTCCACGTCTTGCCGCGATCCGACGATCGCTGCAGCTTCGCGCCGAAGTGGCCGAGGTCGAGCGCCGCGTACCAATTGCCGTCGCGCGGATCGGCGAGCGCGAGCGCGAGCTTGTCGCCGAGGAAATGCTTGCCCGCGACGCGCCATTCGCCGTCGCCGCGTTCGATCACGAACAGACCCTTGCGGGTGGAAACCAGCAGCGTGTCGCTCATGTCAGCCTCCGGAAAGGGCCTGCATCACGTAGATTTCCGCGCATTCGCCCACGGCCTGGGTGAGATCGCGCTTGTCGGCGATCGCATCGCCGTCCACGAATACCGCGACGTGGTGGCGCACGGTGCCGCGCTCGTCCACGACGTAACCGCGCAGGTTCGGGTGCAACGCGAAGACGTTGTCGAGCACCTCGCCGACGCTCGCGCCGGCGGCCTCGAGCGCGATCTCGCCGGTCGGCTTGTCCGCAGCCTGCGGCAGCCAGCGCGACAATGCGGATGCGAGCACCACCTTCGCCATGTGCTGCTCCTAGAGGAGACAGGGCCAAGAATACGCGCCGCGCAGCCCGCGACAAGTGTTCCGCTGTAACTCTCAGGGGCTATTCAAATAGCGTCCCTGCTTTCTGAAATCAGGAAGCACGTGCCGGAACCAGTAAATCAGCTTCGACCAGCTCGAGGTCTCGAATACCAGAAATGCACCCCACACGCCGATTCTCGTTCCAATGTATCGCTCACGCCAATGAAGAACCGGGATATACGCGACCCAAAATATCAACGGAACAATTGTGATCGCGCCAACTGCGGCAAGTGCGGGCGTATTGAAGTACATGGCCAATGCCAGCAACAGCGCTCCCGCAAGCGATGCCAGCGCGAATTTCCGCAGTAACCGGAACTTTGGATGGAACCATTCATCGCGTGTCATGACGAACCCCCGGCTACAATGGCGAGTGTAAACAGCTCAACTCAAGAGATTGGTCAATACGTCCGGGTGGATCTGCCAGCCGAGCAACCCCGCCAGGCCCATCAACACGCCGAACGCGGTCGGCACCAGCGCGACGAAGTACAGCCAGCGCTTGTGGGTCAGCGCGGTGAGCGCGAGCAGCGAGATCGCGATCGCGAGCAGCGCGTCGGACAGGTCGAACTGGTCGTCGTGGAAATTGAGCGCGTTGTAGGTCTTCTCGTCGTCCTGCGCCTGCGCCATTACGTCCTTCTTCTTCGTGTCCTCATCCTTCACCAGAGCCGCGTACTTCGCGATCTCGGACGCGTAGGCGGGCTGTTGCGAAGCCGGGACGTTCGCTGCGGCCAGCGTGAGCTGCGCGAGCGTGGCCTTCGCGACCTCCTCGCGCATGTTGCGCGCCTGGTAGAAGCCCCAGTGGTCCACCCGGTCGGCCTGCGCCTGCTGCATCGCCTGGCAGATGTTGTCGTCCTTGATCTTGCACACCGCCATGAACGTCGCGAGGATCGCGACCGTGAGCGCGACCCAGGTGTTCAGCCGTGCGATCGCGCGATCCTTCTCGTTGCCGCCGCCTTCGTTCGCGCCTTCCACCGTTTCCATCACGTCAATATCCATCGTTTGCCCCGTTCGATTTCCGATGATCGCATCAGCGCGTGCGCAGCAGGCTCGCGTGGCTCGCGGCGAGCTTCCAGCCGTCGCGATACACCCAGGTGTCGGTGTAGGCGTAGTCGCCGGCGAAGGTGGCGCTCGCAGTATGGCCTTGCAGCGTGGTCACGCCGGTGACGACCGCGGCGTCGCCATACAGGCGCACCTTCTGGTCGTGGTTCCTGAACACGAGGTACGCCGGATCGCGCCGGCTCACCGAATCGACTTCCTGGTCGCGGGTCGTGATCCCGCCCTTGGAGTTCGTCAGCGTGAAGTCGTCGGCGAGGCGGTTGCGCAGCGAATCGCCGTCGCCTTCCTCGTACGCGGCGCAGACCGCCGCCTCGGCGCGCAGGATGAATTTCGGATCCTGCGACGCGTCGCGCGCCTGCGCATCGCACGCCATCGTCGCGAGTGCGACCGCCACCAGCCATCGAATCTTCATCGCGGACTCCTCGCACATGGTCGTGCCTCGATTCATGCCGGACGGCCGCATCAATGCGCGCGGCGGCGGCGCACGGACTTCCGTGCGTCGGACTTCGGTTGCGCCTGCGGCTGCGCAGCCGCAGCCGGCCGCGCCGGCAACAACGCCAACCGCAGATACCCGGCGGCCGCGCGCACCTGCACCGGCAGCGCCTTGTCTTCCATCAGCGGGCGCAGATCGGCCTGCAGCTTCGGATCGTCGCGCACGGCGAGCGCATGGGCGGCCGCCGCGCGCACGCTATCGTCCTTGTCGGTCAACGCCGCGCGCAAGGCGGGCAGCACGCGCGGATCGTCGTCCTTGCCGATCAGCAGCGCCGCGGCCGCGCGTCCCGACACGTTCTGGTCCGACAGGATGCCCTGCGCCGAGGAAACGCCGGTGCCGAGCCCCGGCACGTGCGCAAGACCGATTGCGATATGCAAGCCGAACGCGAACATCTCGCGCGGCGTATGCAGCGCATGGACCGCGGCGCGCTCCTCGTTCTTGACGTAACCCGATGAGGCCTCGCGTTCGCCGCGCAACACCGCGTACATCGCTTCGTGGCCGTCGGCCTGCTTCAGCGTCCACAGCGCGCGCGTCGCCGCGAAGCTCACTTCCGGCACCGGATCGTTCATCGCCTTGCGCAGCGCCGGCAGCACGCTGTCGTCCTTGAGGTCCGCGAGGCTGAACACGGTGGATACGCGCACCTGCACATCCGGATCGTCGAGCATCGTCGCGAGTTCGGACTGGTACGGCTCGTGCGGGCCGACCAGGCCGAGCGCCTGCACGGCCTGCTGGCGCGTTTCGGGATTGTTGCTTTTCAGCGCGTCCTTGAGGATCAGGTGCGCGCGTTCGGCGCCGCTGGGCGTGTTCGCGAGCACGGCCTCGTTCGGGCCGGCGGACGCGGCTCGCAACGCGGCGAGCGCGAGAACGGCGCAGGTCGCGACGATGCGCCATCGTGCGGCGCGCGATGCGTGGTCGTGTCGGATCATCTCGGGTGGGGTCGGAACAGGGTCGGGGGATGCGCATCGTCCCGCAGCTTCGCGGCATCGGCAAGAGACAGCGCTTCAGGCCCGCCGCAGCGACCAGAACCCTATGTCGGGACGGTGTGCGAACCCCATCCGACGGTACAGATCCAGCGCACGCGGGTTTTCGTAACTCACGTGCAGGAACGGCGTCGTTCCCTGCGCGAGCAGGTCGTTGACGCGCAGCGCGACCAGACGGCGCGCGTAGCCGCGGCCGAGGAAATCCGGATGCGTGCAGATCGCGCTAAGTTCCACGCGATCGTCCGTGCCGAGGCGCTCACCGGTGATCGCCGCAAGCCGGCCTTCCCGGTAGATGCCGAAGTAGCGCCCCATCTCCATCGTGCGCGACCGGAAATAATGCGGGTAGACCAGCGCGGTGAGCGCGAGCACGTCGTCGCGATGCTCGGCGCCAAGCGGAATCACCTCCGGCCCTTCGATCACTTCCAGCGGTGCGGTGCGCTCCATCTGCGCGAGCGCGGCGTAGGGCTTCAGGCTCCAGCCATGCGCAACGCGCGGCGCGACGCCGAGCAGATACACCGATTCGCCCGACGCGACCAGTTCATCGAGCGCGTCCGCCACATCCGCGCCGTCGCTCGCCACGCCGAGGAAGGGCGCGACCTCGGCCGGATAGCGCGCAGCATCGCCGACGACGCGCGCGAATGCGCGATGGCGGCTGCGCAGCGCGGACCAGATCGGATTGGCGAGCGGGTGTGCGTCCATCCGTTACCACAACGCCTGCTGCGCGTTCACTCCTCGAACTTCGGCCGGCCCGCGAATCCGCCCTGCGCGCGCAGCGCGTCGGCGTCCATGATCTTGCCGTCCATCATCACCACGCGGGTGTGGCGCAGGTCGCCGATGTTCTTCTCGGGATTGCCGTCCACGAGCACCAGGTCGGCGTTCTTGCCGACGTGGATCGAGCCGGTGGTCTTGTCCGCGCCGACCAGGTGCGCGGTCGCGATCGTCGCGCTGGCGAGCGCTTCGGACGTCGTGAATCCCGCATCCACGTACAGCTCGAGTTCGCGCACGAGTTCCATGCCCGAGCCGTCGGTGCCCGCGACGATCGGCACGCCGGCCTTGTGCATCGCGCCGACCAGCGCCTCGAGCTTGGCGAAGCTGGCGCGATAGTCGGTGCGCTTGAGGTCCGCCGGAACCGCGAAGCCTCCCGAGCGGAATCCGCGCTCCACCGCGGGCGGCAACGTGCCGACGAACGGCGCGTACGCCGGCGACAGGTCGCCGTTCTCCGGCACGTACAGGCTCTCGGCGACGACTAGCGTCGGATCCGAGACGATCTTCTTCTTCGCCATCGTCGCGATCAGCGACTTCATCGGCTCGGCGTTGAGGTCCACGTCCTTCGCGTAGCGGCCCGGGCCTTCGAAGCGCGCCATTCCATTCGACACCTTCACCACGGAATCGGGCATCGCCTGCATCATCACGAAATAGATGTGGGTGATCTCGTCGTAACCGGCGTCGATGGCTTCCATCGTGCGCATCCCCGCAGGCAGGTGGCCGTGCACGTGCAGGCCGAGGCGATGCGCCTCCGCGGCCGCGGCCTTCACCCACGCGGGATTGAACGTGCCGTAGAACTTGATCGCGACGAAGCCGTCGGCCTTGGCCTTGCGCACGATCGCGATCGCCTCCTCCTGCGAAGTCGCGATGGCGCCGAACTGCGCCGAGTTCGGGCCCTTGCCGTCCACCAGCACGGAGGGATACACGTGCGGCATCAGCAGTTCGCCCTTCGCGCGCCGCGCAGCGCGCGCGAGCGTGAGATCGTTCGCGTTGCCCGGATCGCGCGCCGAGGTGATGCCCAGCGACAGCAGCAGCGGGCCGGCCGAATCATCGGGAACATGCATGTGCGAGTCCCACAGTCCCGGCACCAGGGTCTTGCCGGCGCCGTCGATCACCTGCGCGTTCTTCGGCACGACCACCTTGCCCGCCGCGCCGACCTGGGTGATGACGCCCTTGTCCACGACCACGGTCTGCGCTTCCATGAATTTCCTGCCGTCCACGAACGCGCGCACGTTGGTGAACGCGACCGGGCCGGCGGGCGTCTTCGTCAACTGCTGCACAAGGCCGCGCGATTTCTGCGACAACGCCTCGTCCTGCGCTTTCATCAGGGGTTCCAGCGCGCTTTCGTAACCGGCCGGCAGCCACGCGAGTCCGCCGACCGATCCGAAGAACCTGCCCGAGTCGTCGGACCAGATCGGGATCGGCGTGTTGCTGATGCCGGTCAGTGCCCAGGCCGTCACCGTCTTCTTCGCCGCGCCTTCGCCGACCGCGAGCGAGGTGAGCTTTTCCGCATGGACCTTGCCGCCGGGCAGCAGCGCCAGCGACTTGTCAGGCGTGGCGAGCAGGGTCTCGAGCAGGTCCGCGAACAGATCGATCGTGCCGCCGAAGGAGTTGTATTCGGCCGCGGCGGCGTATGCGGCCGAGCCGCCGTCCACCTGGCTCTTCCACGTCGCCTTGCCGTCCTTGATCGCGAAGGTCTCGCCCGCGTCCCCGTTCGGCGTGTGCCCGCGGATCACCATGTTGTCGAACATGCCGTCGCCGCCGACGTGCGCGGTGCTGTCGAGCTCGAACACCTGGCCGCGCAGAACGATGCTCTCGCGCCCCATATGCGTGCCGTCGGCGGCCGTCCAGCGATACGACGTGCCGTGCTTGCCGGCCGTGGACAGGATCGTGAACTGCTGCGCCGTCGAAGGCGGCTTCGCCAGTTCCGAGTCCGGAGGCGGCGCGGCGGCCGCGAGTTGCGAAAGGGCAAGGCTCAGCGCCGCGGCGAGGATCGAAACGCGCATGGTCGGTCTCCGGTGGAATCCCAAAAGGCAGAATCCCAGAGTATGCCCGACGCGGGATGTGCCATTGGTCGGGGCTGGCCTGCCGCCGGCGTTCGCTCAGCCGTGGCGAGTATGGGCAGCAGCCCCTATTTTACGCGGATGTGCGGTTGCTGCGGCGACTCAACGGTTTACGCCTCGCGAGGCGTTTTCGTTCGACGCTTGTTCTCTCGCTTGATCGGGCCTGCAACAGGACAAATTTCGAAAGCGAATTGGGTCAACGTATTGACCAAGCTGTCGGGTACCAGCTTGTAGACGACAAACTGGCCGCGACGCTCGCCCACGATCAATCCCGCATTCTCAAGGACTGCCAGGTGGCGCGAAATCGCCGGAGCGCTCATCTCGAATCGCGCAGCGATATCACCCGCGGGCAGCTCCCGCTGCGACAGGTATGCGAGGATCTTCCTTCTGGGTGTCGAGGCCAGCGCTTCGAATATCTTGTCCTGCTTCATCGGTAGGCTTCAGGCGACTGCCGCTGATACGAATGGAGGTAGCCTACCGCGTCCTGGCTGATCGTGGCCAGCTAATGAAAAACCGCGGGCCCGGATTTGCACCGGACCCGCAGCTGTAGTGCGCTTATCGATCGATGGCTGAGACATGCGGAACCTCGGTCCGAAGAGCGATTTCACGCTGCTCCTCGTTGCGGCGAACCCAGCCCGCCACTGCCTGCCCGTAGCGCGCGATCATCATCATGTTGAAGAAATGCATGGCGCCCAGGATCAGGACGGAAATGCCAATCTTGCTGCCGATGTACGGAATCATTGCTTCGATGGCTTCGGCGGAATTCCAACCGTCCAGTCGCATCCCGATGAAGCCGATATTGATCAGATAGAAGCCAACAACCAGCAGATGATTCGTGGACTTCGCCAAGACTTCGTCCTGACCGAAGCACTTGATCAGGAAGACCTCCCCGTTGCTTGAAAGCGTATGCGCGACCCAGATCGTCATTGCGATCGAAAGGACCAGATACACCAGGTACCCCGCTTGCAGTGCCATGATCTTCTCCTCTTCTGGTTAATGTGTGAATTGCTTATTTAACTATATTATTAATTATTAAACAGCAGATGTCAATAGGTCAATCAGCCCTGCCTAGATCATCGGCAGCTTGAGCCCCTGCTCTTTCGCGCAGGCCTTCGCAATGTCGTAGCCCGCATCGGCGTGGCGCATCACGCCGGTGCCGGGATCGTTCCAGAGCACGCGCGCGATGCGCTTGTCGGCGGCCTCGCTGCCATCGCAGACGATCACCACACCCGCGTGCTGCGAGAAGCCCATGCCGACGCCGCCGCCGTGGTGCAGCGACACCCAGGTCGCTCCTCCCGCTACATTGAGCATCGCGTTGAGCAGCGGCCAGTCGGAAACCGCATCGCTGCCGTCGCGCATCGCTTCGGTCTCGCGGTTCGGCGAGGCGACGCTGCCGCTGTCGAGATGGTCGCGGCCGATCACGACCGGCGCCTTCAGTTCGCCGGTGCGCACCATCTCGTTGAACGCGAGGCCGAGCCGGTGGCGCTGGCCGAGGCCGACCCAGCAGATGCGCGCCGGCAGGCCCTGGAAGCTGATGCGTTGCCTGGCCATGTCGAGCCAGCGGTGCAAGTGCGCGTCGTCGGGGATGAGTTCCTTGACCTTCGCGTCGGTCTTGTAGATGTCCTCCGGATCGCCGGACAGCGCGACCCAGCGGAACGGGCCGACGCCGCGGCAGAACAGCGGCCGCACGTAGGCCGGCACGAAACCGGGGAAGTCGAACGCGTTCGCGCAGCCTTCGTCCTTCGCGACCTGGCGGATGTTGTTGCCGTAGTCGAATGTGGGTACGCCCAGTTTCTGGAACGCGAGCATCGCCTCGACGTGCACGCGCATGGATTTCTTCGCGGCGGCGCTGACGGCGGTCGGATTCGTGCGCTGCTCGGTGAGCCAGCGCTCGACCGTCCAGCCGATCGGCAGGTAGCCGTGCACGGGATCGTGCGCGGAGGTCTGGTCGGTGACCGCGTCCGGGCGCACGCCGCGCTTGACGAGTTCGGGCAGGATCTCGGCGGCGTTGCCGAGCAGCGCGATCGACTTCGCCTCGCCGGCCTTCGTGTATTTCTCGATGCGCGCGAGCGCGTCGTCGAGATCGCCGGCCTGCTCGTCCACGTAGCGCGTGCGCAGGCGCATATCAATGCGCGACTGCTGGCATTCGATGTTCAGCGAACACGCGCCCGCGAGCGAGGCCGCAAGCGGCTGCGCGCCGCCCATGCCGCCGAGGCCGGCGGTGAGGATCCACTTGCCGGTGAGCTTGCCGTCGTAGTGCTGGCGGCCCATCTCGACGAACGTCTCGTAGGTGCCCTGCACGATGCCCTGCGAGCCGATGTAGATCCACGAGCCCGCGGTCATCTGGCCGTACATCATCAGGCCTTTGCGGTCGAGTTCGTGGAAGTGTTCCCACGTCGCCCAGTGCGGCACGAGGTTGGAGTTCGCAAGCAGCACGCGCGGCGCGTCCGGATGCGTGGGGAACACGCCGACCGGCTTGCCGGACTGGATCAGCAGGGTTTCGTCGTCGTTGAGGTCCTTCAGCGCCTTGAGGATCGCATCAAAGCAATCCCAGTCGCGCGCGGCGCGGCCGATGCCGCCATAGACGACGAGTTCGGTCGGAATCTCCGCGACTTCCGCGTCGAGGTTGTTCTGCAGCATCCGGAACGGCGCCTCGGTGAGCCACGACTTGCACGTGAGCGCGCTGCCGCGCGGCGCGCGGATGGAACGCGAAGGATCTTTGCGGTTGGCGGACATGGCGGCTCCGGGCGGAAGGAATGCGGGCGTCGAACGACGAGGCGCGCATTATCGCAGACGCGCATAGGTCCCAAGAGCGGTCGGGCATTGATGTCCGAAAATGGCGAGTATTGGCCGCCCGGCGGCGTACGATACGCCCATGTCGGCCATGATCATGCCCTCGCCCGCGATCTGCGACCGCGCCCGCGCCTCCAAGGACGCGCGCTTCGACGGCCTGTTCTTCACGGCCGTGCGCAGCACGAAGATCTACTGCCGGCCGGTGTGCCCTGCGCCGACGCCGAAGCGCCACAACGTCACTTACTACCCGACCGCCGCGGCCGCGACGGCCGCCGGTTACCGGCCCTGCCTGCGTTGCCGCCCGGAACTGTCGCCGGAAGCGCGCGCGGCGGACGCGGACGAAGCACCGACGCGCGCGCTCGCGCTGATCGCGGATGGCGCGTTGCAGGACGTTTCGGTGGATGCGCTCGCGGAACAAGTCGGCATCGGCGGACGTCAGTTGCGGCGCGTGCTGCTTGCGCGCACGGGCGCGACGCCGCACGAGATCCACGCGACGCGGCGCCTGCTGCTCGCAAAGCAGTTGCTCACGGAAACGACGTTGCCGGTGACGCACATCGCGCTCGCGGCGGGCTTCAACAGCCTGCGCCGATTCAACGCGGCGTTCGTCGAAGGTTGCGGGATGGCGCCGACGGCGATCCGCCGACAGCGCGGCGAGACGCCGGAGAAGACGCTGACGCTGCGGCTGGGCTACCGTCCGCCGCTGGATTTTCGGGCGATGCTTGCCTTCCTCGCCAAGCGCGCGATTCCCGGTATCGAGCGCGTCGGCGGGGATTCTTACGAACGCGCGATCGGGCCGGCGGACGCGTCGGCATGGATCCGCGTGACGGCGGATCGCGAGAAGCCCGAACTGCACCTGACGATTTCGCGCGTGGATCCGCGCGCGATCCCGGACATCGTGCGACGCGTGCGCCGCATGTTCGACCTCGACGCGGACCTCGTCGCCGTGCACAAGGCGCTGCGCGGCGAGCCGCTTCTCGCGAAAGCGCTGCGCAGGCGTCCGGGCCTGCGCGTGCCGGGCGGCTGGGACGGTTTCGAGATCTCGGTGCGCGCGGTGCTCGGCCAGCAGGTCAGCGTCGCGGGCGCGACCACGCTCGCGAAGCGTCTCGTCGAGGCGTTCGGGGAGACGCGCGATGACGCCGGTGCAGATCGCGCCGGACTCGATCGTGCATTCCCGACACCGCAGCGATTGCGTGACGCCAAGCTCGAGACGATCGGCCTGCCGAAATCGCGCGCGGCGACGATTCGCGCGCTCGCTGCGGCGACGATGGACGGACGCATCGGCTTCGGCGCGGGACAACGGCTGGACGAATTCGTCGCGCGGATGTCCGCGCTGCCGGGCATCGGCGCGTGGACGGCGCATTACATCGCGCTGCGCGCGCTCGGCCACCCCGACGCGTTTCCCGCGGGCGATCTCGTGCTGCAGCAGATGCTCGGCGACGGCGCACGCCTTTCCGAACGCGCGACCGAGGCGCGTTCTCAGGCCTGGCGGCCGTGGCGCGCGTATTCGGTCATACACCTCTGGCAACTTTCGAACGACGGATGAATTCCATGAACCTTCAGCAGCTCGCTTTCCGCAATCAGTCCCCAGCCCACAGTCCCGGAGCTTCCATGTGGTTCGATGTTTTCGAAACGCCGATCGGCCCGCTGACCGTCGCCGCGAACGACGCGGGCGTGCGGCACATCCTGTTCCCGACGAACAAATACGACGCGCCCGACCGCGAACGCTGGAAACGCGACGCGAGCGCGCTGCGCGAGGCGCGCGAGCAACTGCTCGCGTACTTCCACGGCGAACGCAAACGCTTCGAGCTGCCGCTGAACCCGGTCGGCACGCCGTTCCAGGTGCAGGTGTGGAAGACGCTCGCGCAGATTCCGTTCGGCGCGACCTGGAGCTACGGAGAACTCGCCGCGCGCATCGGCGCGCCGAAGGCGATGCGCGCGGTCGGCGCCGCGAACGGCCGCAATCCGCTGCCGATCGTGCTGCCCTGCCATCGCGTGATCGGCAGCGACGGCAGCCTCACCGGATTCGGCGGCGGACTGCCGTTGAAACGCTTCCTGCTCGAGCACGAAGGCGCGATTCCCGCAGCGCCCGCGCTGTGCTAGCGGGATATCAACCATGTGCTGGCTGGGAGAGGGGGCAAATTCGCGCCCCTCGAGTTTGCTCCCTCTCCCGCCGCGCTCAGCGCGGCGCCATCTGGCAACTCTTTGGTATCGCGGCCGCGAGCTGTGCGATTTCGTCCGCGCTGGCTTCGTGCATCGGCGCGGCTCCGCTGTCGAACAGCACGCGCCACTTGCCGTCGCTGTTCTTCGTCCAGGTCGAGATGAACTCGCCGATGCGATAGTGCGCCTTCGCGCCGGGCCGCAGGTCCTCCATCCACGACGGGCCGCGCGAGATCGCGAGCGTGCCGTTGCCGCCGACGGTCACGATCGCCGGCGACCAGTGCAGCTTGATCGTCTTGCCTTCGATGATGTCCTTCCAGTCGGCGATGACCGAGGCGCGGCCGTGCAGCACCGCGCGCGTGCCCGCTCCGAACGCGGCGTTCGCGTCGATGTGATCGGCGAAGGCTTTCGCGTCGTGGTTCTCGACGCTGTTCGCGAAGCTGCGCTCGCGATTCCAGACTTCGCACTCGACCGGGCTTTGCGCGACGGTCGCGACCTGGGCCGTGGTCTGCGGCTGCGGCGCGGGCATGGACTTCGTGACCGTCTTCGGCGCGCCGGCCGGCAGCGTCGGCGCGGCATACGCGACCGCCCACGCGATGCCGGCACAGGTGAGCAGTCCGCTGATCGCCATGCACCACGCCGCGACGTGCCGCATTCCGCGAGCATCCTCATTCGCTTCCGCCATCATCGGCATTCTCCGCAATCGTCGGATTCCATCGTAGCAGCACGCGCGCAATGCCGCGCCATCGTCGTCGTTCAGCGCCGCTGCCGAAGCGCGCGCCGCGTCAGCCATTCCGACGCGGCCAACGCGCCGATCGAGAGCAGCACCGACACGAACGCGAGCCGCCAGATCCCCGCGTCGCCGTTCGGCACCTGGCTCAGCGACTGGATCGCGAGCGCGATCGTGCGCGTTTCGCCGGGGATGTTCGACACGAATGTGATGGTCGCACCGAATTCGCCGAGCGCCTTCGCGAACGCGAGGGTGACGCCTGCGGCGATACCGGGCAGGCTCAGCGGCAGCAACACGCGCCAGAAACGCTGCCAGCGGCTCGCACCCAGGCTCGCGGCCGTCTCGTCGAGTTCGCGCGGGATCGCCTCGATCGACAGCCGTACCGAGCGCACGAACAAAGGAAACGCCATCACCGCCGCGGCGATCACCGCGCCGGTCCAGCGGAACGCGACGCTGATGCCGAACCAGTCCTGCAGGCGCGAGCCGATCGCGCCGTGCCTTCCGAACAGCACTAGCAGAGCGTAGCCGGTGAGCACCGGCGGCAGCACCAGCGGCAGGTGCACGAGCGCGTCGAACAGGATCTTGCCGGGAAACTTCCAGCGCGCGAGCACGTAGGCGACCGCGACCGCGAACGGCAGCGCGGCCGCGATCGCCAGCGCCGCCACGCGCACCGACAACGCGATCGCGGCGGTTTCCTCGGCGGTGAAGGAGATCATGGCTCGTCGAAGGTTTCGTCAGCGCGCGTCGGCGAATCCTGCGCGACGGAATATCGCGGTGGCGCGTGGACTGCGCAGGTATTGGAGAAACGCGGCGGCTGCTTTCGGGTCGGCGGCGGCGCTGGTGCGCGCGGCCGGGTAGACGATCGGGTCGTGGGACCTGCCTGGGAAGCGTCCAACGATCTTCACGCGCGGCTCGGCGCGTGCGTCCGTGAGATAGACGATGCCCAGCGGCGTGTCGCCGCGCGCGACGAACTCCAGCGCGGCGCGCACGTTCTCGCCCTGCGCGAGCCTGGAAACGACGGCGTCCCAGAGTCCGAGTTTTTCCAGCGACTGCCGCGCGTACTTTCCTGCCGGGACGCTGCCGGTTTCCGCAACGGCGAGCCGGCCGTCGCCGAGCGCGGACATCAGCGCGCCGCGTCGCGACGGATCGAACGCTTGCAGTTTCGAATTCGCGGGCGCGACGAGGACAAGCGTATTCCGCGCGAGGATGAAACGCGATGCCGGGTCGATCAGCTTGCGTTCCTGCAGGTAGTCCATCCATTCGCTGTCGGCGGAAACGAACACGTCCGCGGGCGCGCCCTGCTCGATCTGCCTGGCCAATGCCGAGCTCGCCGCGTAGGACACCACGACCTTGCCGTGGCCCTCGGCTTCCCAGGCCTGCGCGACCGCGTCGAGGCTTTCGCGCAGGCTTGCGGCGGCGAACACGGTCAGCGGGCGATCGGTTGCCGTCGCGCAGGAACTGCACAGGATCAGCAAGAGGGCAGCAAGCAGTCGCGCGACGAAACGCATGGACGAACCTTCGTTGGCTCGCGCAAGCATAGCGCAGCGCGTCCGCCGCCCGCGCAAGCGAAAACGCCGCGCATTGCGCGGCGTCTTGTTTTCTTGCCGAAAATCGTGGTTCGATCGATGGGCGGCTTTACTGCCTGCGGAGCGCGCCTGCGACGCGCCCCGCTCCCTTGCCACGCGATCGCGGCGCGCTCAGTGGATGGAAGGATCCAGATGACGCAGGGCGTCTGCGGTCGTGATCGTGCCGGTGCGCTCGATGTCTTCGCGGCTATAGGCCGTGCCCACGCCCTTCGCGCAGTCGGTCGCCTTGTCGGTCCTGGCCGGCGCGCTCGAACGGATGTGTGTACCGGTGTAGCGCAGGCAGTGGTGATCGGCGGCTTTTTCGGCTGGTGTCATCGGCGGAGCGTCGACCTTGACCTTGTCGTTGGAGACACCCGCGGTGTCCGTCTGCGCGAATGCGATACCGGTGCAGGCGGCGAGCAGCATCGCTGTCAGCAGCTTGTTCATGTCTTTCTCCCTGTGGACGGGGAGGATACCGCGGTTCCGTCGGATCCCTCCAATGCCTATATACGCCCGCGCAGGACGGTTTCGTAGTGCCGCCGGCTGAACGTTCATGCGGGCGTCAGCCGCGTGAACGCGGCTCGCCGACCAGCCGGATCGGACACGCGTGGCGAGGTCATGCGCACGAACCCCTGCTGTGGCATCTTGGCGATCGATCCGACGGCATCCAGGCCATCCATGCCCCATCGCATCCTCCTGGTCGTTGCACTGATCGCGCTGGCCGCCTGCGCGCCGCAGAACGCGCGGCAGGAACGCTTCGATCGACACGCGACGGTGCTGCTGATCTCCATAGACGGCTTTCGCCCGGGTTACCTCGACCGCGGCCTCACACCGACCCTCGCGCAATTCGCGCGTGAAGGCACGCGCGCCGAAGCGATGCAGCCCTCGTTTCCGTCGCTGACCTTCCCGAACCACTACACCCTCGTGACGGGACTGTACCCCGACCACCACGGCATCGTCGCGAACACGATGGAAGACGCGGCGATCCCCGGCGTGCGATTTTCGATGTCCAACCGCGACGCGGTCGGCGACGAGCATTGGTGGGACGGTGCCACGCCGATCTGGGTGAGCGCCGATCGCGCCGGCCTGCGCACCGCGACGATGTTCTGGCCCGGTTCGGAAGCGCCGGTGCACGGCCAGCGTCCGGATTATTGGCAACCGTTCGACAAGACGATTGCGCCGACGCAGCGCGTGGACCAGGTCCTGGCCTGGCTGGACCTGCCGGAGGCGCAGCGTCCGCGCTTCCTCACCCTGTATTTCCAGAGCGTGGATCACGAAGCGCACGACCACGGCCCGGATTCGCCCGAGGTGAACGCCGCGATGGCCGAAGTGGACCAGGCGCTCGCGCGGCTGCGCGCCGGACTCGCGCAACGAGGCCAGCTCGATGCGCTCGATATCGTCATCGTCTCGGATCACGGCATGGCCTATGTGTCGCCCGATCACCACCTCGTGCTCGACGACATCGTTCCTGCGGATGCTATCGGCACGGTCACGCTGGGCGTGCTCGCCGGATTACGCGCGAAACCGGGGCGCGAACGCGAAGTCGAAACCGCGCTGCTCGCGCCGCACGATCACATGGGCTGCTGGCGCAAGGACGCGATCCCCGCGCGCCTGCACTACGGAAGCAATCCGCGCGTGCCGCCGCTAGTTTGCATCGCCGATGTCGGCTGGATCATCACCACGCGCGAGGAGATGAAGACGCGCCACTTCTCGTTGGGCGAGCACGGCTACGACAACGCCGACCCGCTGATGCGCGCGGTGTTCATCGCACGCGGGCCGGATTTCCGCCGTGGCGCGGCGATCCCCGAATTTCCGAACGTGGACGTGTATCCGCTGCTCGCGATGCTACTCGGAATTCGTCCCGAGCCGAACGACGGCGACATCGCGCCGCTGCTGCCCGCGTTGCGCTGACCCCTACAGCGATTCGGCGAGGCGTTGCACGCAGGCGCGAAAGCGCGCGGCGATGCGTTCCTCGTCGACGTGCCGTCCGTCGCGAATGACGTGCTGTCCCGCGACCACGACATCGCGCACCAGATTCCGGTTGCCGCTGAACAACCAACTATCCACGAGATTGGCTTCATCGCACGCGGCGAGTTCTGGCGCCTGATCGTCGAGCACGACCCAGTCGGCGCGCTGGCCGGCGGCGATCCTGCCCACCCCGACGCCCGTGCTTGCCGAAGCGCTGTGCGCGACGCCGCGAAGCAGGGTTTCGCCGACCGAAGGCTGCCTTGCATCCGCGGCGACATTGCGGCTACGCGTGACCAGGCGCTGGCCGTATTCGAGCCAACGCAACTCTTCGACCGGCGACACCGAGCTGTTCGAGTCCGAACCCACGCCCCAGGCGCCGCCGGCATCGAGGTAGTCGCGCAACGGGAACAGGCCGTCGCCAAGATTGGCTTCGGTGGTCGTGCAGATCGCGACCGCGGCGCCGGATTCCGCGATGCCCTGCACTTCGCCGTCGTCGAGGTGCGTGGCGTGCACCAGCGTCCAGCGCGCATCCACGTCGGCGTGATCGAGTAGCCAGCGCACGGGACGCACGCCACGGACAGCGACGCATTCCTCGACCTCGGCGATTTGCTCGGAAATATGGATATGCCGCGGCATGTCCTTCGGCAACGCGGCAAGCGTCGCCGCGAGCGCGTCCGGTGGCACCGCGCGCAGGCTGTGGAAGGCCATGCCGATGCGCACGCGTTCGTTTTGCTCGGCGCGCAGCGCATCCAGCAGACGCAGGAACGCATCGACTTCGTGGCCGAAGCGCTCCTGCCGTGCCGACAGCGCGCGCCCGTCGAATCCGCCGCGCATGTAAAGCACCGGCAGCAGGGTCAGGCCGATGCCGGCTTCGCGCGCCGCGGCGACGATCGCGCGCGACATCGCTGCGGGATCGGCGTAGGGACGACCGTCGGGCGCGTGGTGCAGGTAGTGGAACTCGCAGACTTGGGTGTAGCCCGCGCGCAGCATTTCGACGTAGAGCTGCGCTGCGATCGCTTGCAGGTCGTCGGGCTCGATGCGCGAGGCGAACGCGTACATCGTTTCGCGCCAGCTCCAGAACGAATCGTGTTCGCTTCCACGTCGTTCCGCCAAGCCCGCCATCGCGCGCTGGAACGCGTGCGAATGCAAGTTCGCGATTCCCGGCAAAACCCAGCGCGCCACCATCGCATCCGATGCGGAGTCACCGACGAAACGTCCCTGCGCATCGCAGCCGAACGCCGCATCGTGCACCCAGCCATCGGGCGACCATGCGTGCTGCGCGAGCAGCGGGTTCGGTGCGTTTCCCATCGCCGCAGCGTAACGGACGCACGCGCGGGCCGCCAGCACGGCTATGATGCGGGCTGCGCACTGCGCCGGAGCCGTTCGTGCACGACCGCTGGGACCTGCTGATCACCGATGCGCGCCTGGCCACGCTCGCGGGCGATGCGGGCTACGGGCTGATCGAGAACGGCGCGGTCGGTTGCAAGGACGGCAAGATCGTATTCGTCGGCGCGATGGACGCGCTGCCAGCTGCGTCCGATGCGTTGACATCGCATGTGGAATCCGCAAGCGGCGCGCTGCTCACGCCGGGCCTGATCGACTGCCACACGCACCTGGTGTTCGCCGGAGACCGCGCGCGCGAATTCGAGTTGCGCCTGCAGGGCGCAAGCTACGAAGACATCGCGAAAGCCGGCGGCGGGATCGTCTCGACCGTGCGCGCGACGCGCGCGGCCAGCGAGGACGAACTGTTCGCGCAATCGCTGCCGCGCGCGCAGGCGCTGTTGCGCGACGGCGTGACTACCCTCGAAATCAAGTCCGGCTACGGGCTCGACACCGAAACCGAGATGAAAATGCTGCTCGTCGCGCGACGCATCGGCGCCGAACTCGGCGTCGGAGTGCGCACGACCTTCCTCGGCGCGCACGCGCTGCCGCCGGAATTCGCGGGCCGCGCGGACGATTACATCGACCTCGTCTGCCGCGAGATGCTGCCCGCGATTGCACAGGCCGGACTCGCCGACGCGGTCGATGCTTTCTGCGAAGGCATCGGGTTCTCCCTAGAACAGACTCGACGCGTGTTCGACGCAGCGAGCGCGCACGGCTTGCCGGTCAAGCTGCACGCCGAACAACTCAGCCGGCTCGGCGGCGCGGCGCTGGCCGCGAGTTTCCATGCGCTATCCGCCGACCATCTGGAATGGATCAACGACGACGACGCGCGCGCGATGGCCTCAGCAGGTACGGTCGCGGTGCTGCTGCCGGGCGCCTTCGTGTGCCTGCGCGAAACGAAGCTCCCGCCGATCGAGAGCCTGCGCGCGCACGGCGTCGTGATGGCGGTCGCGACCGACTGCAACCCGGGCACCTCGCCGCTGCTCTCGCTTCGACTGGCGATGGCGCTGGCCTGCGCGCAGTTCCGGCTCACGCCCGCCGAAGCGCTGCGCGGCGCGACGGTGAACGCGGCGAAAGCGCTGGGACTTTCCGATCGCGGCCGGCTCGTGGTCGGCCAACGCGCGGATCTCGTTATCTGGAACGCGCGCGATCCGGCGGAGCTAAGTTACTGGGTCGGCGGCGGAGTGGCGAGGCAAGTGATCCTCGGCGGAAAGCTGACAACGTACTGAGCGTTCGATCACCGCCACACATCGCTGCTCTCGGCATCCGACCGCCATGGATGGCGGGAGTGTCAAAAATGCAGGAGCGTTTTTCGACCTGCCTCCGCAGCATTCGTGCATCCATGCACATCCACCGCTCTTGCCCGTCCTGCGACCGAAGGGAGTGCAGAGCCGCTCGCGGCATTTGTGCATCCATGCACATCCGCCGCTCTTGCGCCTCCTGCGCTCGCGGCATTTGTGCATCCATGCACATCAAAAAAACCCCGCGTTCGGCGGGGTTTTTTGTTGAATTATTGCGAACGGATCAGGCCTTCTTGGCGGGCGCCCTCTTCGCGACGGTCTTGGCCGGCGCCTTCGCGGCGGGCTTGGCCGCGGACTTGGCGACGGCGGTCTTGCCGGCTGGCTTTGCGGCGGCCTTCGGCGCAGTCTTGTTGCCGCCATGCGAACGCGCGTTGCCGTAACTGCCGGCGAAACGCTTGCCCTTCGGAGTCTTCTTGTCGCCCTTGCCCATGTTCGTTCCTGCGTTGCGGTGGTGTAGTGGCGCGTAGTCTAGCAAAGTCGGCGGACCGGGGCGGATCGCGCTCAGCAGCCGCAGTCCGCGGCATGGGCGTGCGCAAGCCGCAGGTTGAGCAGGTGCGCGCAAGCGATCAGCGTGCCGCCGACGGCCATCGCGATCGCGTGCGCGATCGTGCTGTCGTGCAGGCGCTCGACGAACACCGCGGTCCACAGCAGCGCGATGCCGGGCACCAGCAGCGCAAGCGCGCGGCCGACGCGGTGCCGGCGATAACCTAGGATCAGGCTGGTGAGCCCGAGCAGGCTCGCGAACGCGATGAAGCCGACCTCGAACGTATGGTTGGCGAACCCCGCGCCGATCGCCGGCGCGATCGCCAGCAACAGCGGCAGCGCCGCGCAGTGCACAGCGCAGAGCATTGACCCGGTCGCACCGACCCGATCGAGCAATGCGCGACGCTTGCGGGGAGCGACGGGGACGATGGCTGCCATTGCTACAGTATAACATTCCCGCAACAACATCGGTCTGCGAGATTCGATCCGAAACAATGCGGTTCAGCGCGCGGCTTTGGCGCACTTCGCGCACAAACCGTGCACTTCCAGCGTCTGCGACTGCGGGATGAAGCCCAGCGCGCGCGCCTTCTCGTCGAGCGAGCGGCCGATGCGCTCGTCCTCCATCTCGATCGCCGTCTGGCAGTTGTCGCAGATCAGGAACGGCACCGTGTGGCGCACGCTCGGGTGGTGGCAGGCGACGAAGGCGTTGATGGACTCGAGCTTGTGGATGAAGCCGTTCTCGAGCAGGAAATCCAGCGCGCGATACACCGTCGGCGGCGCCGACGCGGCCTTGGATTCACGGATGCGATCGAGCAGGTCGTAGGCCTTCACCGGCCGCTTCGAATTCGCGACCAGCCGCAACACGTCGGCGCGCAACGGGGTCAGTCGCAGGCCGCGTTCGGCGCAGGCCTTTTCGACCTCGCGCACATAATCGCCCGCATCGTGGACGTGGTGCTTCGGATCGGTGCAGGTCGGCGCGTGGGCCATGCTGCCACTGTATCTCAAGCGCGGCGGGCGATGCGTTCCAGCGCCGCATCGATGCGTTCCAGCGCCTCGTCGCGCCCGGCCAGATAGACGGTGTGCTCGATCGACGGAGAGACCTGAGTGCCGGTGATCGCCACGCGCAGCGGCTGCGCGATCTTGCCCATGCCCAGGCCCAGCGACTCCGCGGTGTGCGCGAGCGCGGCGTGCACGCCTTCGGGCGTCCAGTTCGGCGCGTCGGCAAGGCGTTCGCGCACCGACTGCAGCGGCGCGACCGCGGCGTCGGTGAGGTGCTTGGCGACCGCTGCGTCGTCGTAGTCGCGCAGCGGCTCGAACCAGACCTTCGCGCGTTCGGCCATCTCCTTCAGCGTGTGCACGCGGTCGCGCAACGCGATCACGATATCCGTCGCGGCCGGACCCCTCGCGAGGTCGTAGCCGGCGTGGCGCAGATGCCAATCCAAGTGTTTCGCGACTTCGGCGGGATCGTCGTTCTTGAGGTACTGCTGGTTGAGCCAGCGCAGCTTCTCGGTGTCGAAACGCGAGGCGCTGTGGTTGACGTCGGCGATGTCGAACAGCTCGATCATCTGCGCGATCGAGAAGATCTCCCGGTCGCCGTGCGACCAACCCAAACGGACAAGGTAGTTGAGCACTGCGTGCGGCAGATAGCCGTCATCGCGGTACTGCATCACGCCGACCGCGCCATGGCGCTTGGACAGCTTCTGCCCATCGCTACCCAGGATCATCGGCAGGTGCGCGAACACCGGCGGCGCGACGCCGAGCGCCGCGTAGACGTTGATCTGGCGCGGTGTGTTGTTGACGTGGTCGTCGCCGCGGATCACTTCGGTGATGCGCATGTCTATGTCGTCCACGACCACCGCGAAGTTGTAGGTCGGGAAATCGTCGGAACGGACCAGCACGAAATCGTCGAGCTCGGCGTTCGCCCACTCGATGCGGCCCTTGACCTTGTCCTCGAACACGACGCTGCCGCCTTGCGGATTGCGGAAACGCAGCACGCGGTTGGGATCGTTGCGATGCGGCAGGTTCAGGTCGCGCGCGCGGCCGTCGTAGCGCGGCTTCTCGTGCTTTTCCATCGCCGCGGCGCGCATCGCATCGAGTTCTTCCTTCGACTCGTAGGCGTAATACGCCTTGCCCGCCTGCTGCAGTTCGGAAGCGACCTGCTGGTAGCGCTGCATGCGCTGGGTCTGGAAGATCGGGCCCTCGTCGTGGTCCAGGCCCAGCCAGTCCATGCCGTCGAGGATCGCCTGCACCGCCGCGTCGGTGGAGCGCTCGCGGTCGGTGTCCTCGATGCGCAGGATGAAATCGCCGCCGCGATGGCGCGCCTCCAGCCAGCAGTACAGCGCGGTGCGCGCGCCGCCGATGTGCAGGTAGCCGGTGGGACTGGGGGCGAAACGGGTGCGGCAGGCCATGGACGTGCGACTTTGAGAAACAGATGCCGATTTTCGCACGAACCAGCGAAAAACGAAGCGGCCGCACGTGGCGGCCGCTTCGGTGTCGCGCGGTGGCGAGCGTGCTTACTTGACGATGTTCACCACGTCGTTGCCGCTGATCGAATTGCCGACCGTCGTCATGCCCTGCAGATAGCCGGTCTTGTCGCCGATCTGGAATCCGGTCTGCGAGACGTTGAACGTGCAGGTCAGATCGGGCAGGCCGTCTGCGTTCACGTCGAGGTAGCGGCTGGAGCAACCCACCAGGCTGTGCTCGGTTCCGCTGTGGCCGAAGGTCAGCGAAGTGCGAACGACCTGCTTGGTCGCATCGAAGTTCGCGCTTGACAGGATCGCCACAGGCACCGTGGGCGTATTGCTGAGGCTGATCGTGTTGCCTGTGCGGTTCGGGCGGATCGCGATGCCGACCGGGATGTTGTTCGGCGGGCTGGCGTTGCTCAGCACCCATGTGTCGTTCTTGAAGGTGCTGTTGTCGTAGCCACCGAACACGACCATGTTGTTCCCGGCGGCGTCGTACACGGCTGTGTGTTGGTCGCGCACGGCCGGCGGTCCGCCGGTCGGCGCCAGTTGCGTCCACCTCGGTGTACCGCCGCTGCCGTTGGCGTGGCTGAGCACCCAGACATCGTTGACGAACCATGTTGAGGTTTCGCCCGCGAAGACAATCATGTTGTTGCTGGCAGCATCGTACACGGCGGTGTGGCCGGAGCGTCCGGCCGGTGGCCCGCCGCTCGGCGACAGTTGCGTCCACGCGGGCGTGCCGCCACTGCCGTTGGCGTGGCTGAGCACCCAAACACTGTTCAAAATATCCCCAAAATTGTCGATGCCCCCGAACATGATCATGTTGTTGCCGGCGTCGTCGTATACGGCGGTGTGTCCGAGGTACAAGCCGACCAGTCCTCCCGGCGACAGTTGCGTCCACGTCGGCGTGCCGCCGCTGCCGTTGGCGTGGCTGAGCACCCAGACATCGTTCAGGGGACACCCCCCGCTATTGGAGCATCCCCCGAACACGATCATGTTGTTGCCGGTGGCGTCGTATACGGCGGTATGTTCATCACGAGCGGCTGGCGGCCCGCCGCTCGGCGAAAGTTTCGTCCACGTCGGCGTGCCGCCGCTGCCATTGGCGTTGCTGAGCACCCAGACATCGTTCATGGGGCATACGCTACTGGAGCATCCCCCGAACACGATCAGGTTGTTGCCGGCGGCGTCGTACACGGCGGTGTGGACGTAGCGTGCCGACGGTGGCCCGCCGCTTGTGGAGAGCAGTGACCAGGCGGGGGCGCCGCCGCTGCCGTTGGCGTGGCTGAGCACCCAGACATCGTTTGCATAGCCGCTGCTGAACGCGTATCCCCCGAACACGATCATGTTGTTGCCGGCGGCGTCGTAGACGGCGGTGGACCCTTCGCGCGCGAACGGCGGCCCGCCGGTGGGGCTGAGTTGCGTCCAAGCCTGTGCGGTGGCCGTGCCGGCGCACGCGATGGCGATCACGCAAACGAAACCGCGCAGCAGCGCGCTGGCGGTGAAGCCCATGCGATTCATTGGATTTCCCCCTGTTGACGTCCGTGTTGACGACCGGCGCAGCCGTCCGATCGAGTTCACGATATACGCAGGCCGGACGTTCTTGCTTGTTCTTTTCGGCGTCCGGTACACGCCCTCGCGCCGCACACCCTACTCCGCGTGCCGTGTCTTGTCATCCGTCTTGCCCTGCACACAAAAAAGCGGCCGCACTCGGCGGCCGCTTCGATGTCGCGCGATGGCGGATCGCGGTTACTTGGTGATGCTCACCGCGTCGTTGCCAGTGATCGAGTTGCCGACCGTGGTCAGGCCTTGCAGGTAGCCGGTCTTGTCGCCGATCACGAAGCCGGTCTGCGAGACGTTGAACGTGCAGGTCAGGTCTAGGCGTCCGTCGCCGTTGACGTCGAGGTAGCGGTTCTGGCAACTCGCCAGGCTGTGCTCGCTGCCGCTGTGGCCGAACGTCAGCGACGAACGATTCACCTGCTTGGTCGCGTCGAAGTTCGCGCTCGACAGGATCGTCACCGGCACCGTGATCGTGCTGCCCAAGCTGATCGTGTTGCCCACGCGGTTCGGACGGATCGCAATGCCGACCGGAATCGTCGTCACGCCGCTGGCGCTGCTCAGCACCCAGGTGTCGTTGAGCAGGCCGCTATTATTAAAACCACCAAAAATCGTCATGCTATTGCTGGCGGCGTTGTAGCCCGCAGCATGGCCAAAGCGACCCGCTGGCGGCCCGCCGGTCGGCGCCAACTGCGTCCACGCAGGCGTGCCGCCGCTGCCGTTGGCGTGGCTGAGCACCCAGACGTCGTTCTGATAACCGATGTTGTCCCCGCCCCCGAACACGACCATGCCGCCGCTCACCGGGTCGTACACGGCCGACTGGACGACTCGCGCGGATGGAGCCGTGCCGGTCGGCGCCAGTTGTGTCCACGCGGGCGTGCCGCCGCTGCCGTCGGCATGGCTGAGCACCCACACGTCGTTTTGGCGGTAGAAGCTGCCGTCGATACCGCCGAACACGATCATGCTGTTGCTGCCGGCGTCATATACGGCCGAATGCTCGGCCCGAGCCGGCCCGGAGCCGGTGGGCGACAACTGCGTCCACGCGGGCGTGCCGCCGTTGCCGTCGCCGTGGCTGAGCACCCAGACATCGCCGAGAATCCCGCCGTTGTAGCCGCCGAACACGATCAGGCTGTCGCTCGCGGGCGCAAAGACCGTCGTGGCAAATCCGCGCGCGCCCGGTCCGCCGCCGGTCGGCGACAACTGCGACCAGACGGGCGTGCCGCCGGTGCCGTCGGCGTTGCTGAGCGTCCACACGTCGCCCAGCAGGCTTCCGCAGTTGTAGGCCCCGTACGTGACCAACGTGTTGCTGTTGGGGTTGTACGCCGTCATGTGGCCTTCGCGCGCCGCGGGCGGCCCGCCGGTCGGCGAAAGCTGCGTCCAAGCCGGCGTGCCGCCGGTGCCGTCGGCATTGCTCAGCACCCAAGTGTCGTTGTAGTTCGAGCAGCTGCCGTCGAAGCCGCCGAACACAATGAACCGGTTGTTGGTCGTGCTGAATACGCCGTTTTGCTGAGCCCTCGCGGCAGGCGGCCCGCCGGTCGGAGAGAGCTGCGTCCACGCCTGCGCCGCGGCCTGGCCGGCGCACGCGAGCAGGATCGAGAAAATCAAACCGCGCAGCAATGCGCTGGCGGCGAAGCCCGAACGATTCATGTTGTCCCCCTGTTGACGTCCGTGTTGACGACCGGCACGGATGCCGGATCGAGTTGACGAAACGCTGCGGCCGGATCGTTCTTGTTGTCTCTGCCTGCTGTCCGGCGTGCGCCCTCGCGCCGCATACCCTACTCCGCACGCATGGGCTTGTCACCACGGCCGGCAGCGTCGTGGGCGGACGCTGATCGCGCCGTCCCGATACAATGGCGCAGGTCCATTTCGCGGAGATTTCAATGCCCCTGCGCCGCCTCGTCCTGCTGCTGGTCCTGTCCGCGCTGGTCGTGCTGTCCCTGCCCGGCTGCAAGAAGCACAAGGAGGCCGGCGCGACCGCGGGCACGCCGGCTGTGGCGAACGCATCAACGAACGGCGAGAAGAAGCAGAAAGAGAACGGGCCGATGCCGCAGCCCTCGCAAGCCGAGATGAACGCGCCGGTCGCGCTGCAGGCCGGCCCGCGCGTGGCATTGCACACGAACATGGGCGACATCGTGATCGAGCTGTATCCGGATAAGGCGCCGCGCACGGTCGAGAACTTCCTCACCTACGCGAAGGAAGGTTTCTACAACGGCACCGTGTTCCACCGCGTCATAGACGACCTGCTGATCCAGGGCGGCGCCTACACCGTGGACCTGCAGAAGAAGCCTGCGCATCCGCCGATCCCGAGCGAGGCGAACAACGGCCTGTCGAACCAGCGCGGCACCATCGTCGCGGCGCGCGGTCGCACGCGCGCGTCGGCGACGTCCGAGTTCTTCATCAACCTCGTGGACAACCCGCGCTTCGACTATACTTCCGACGCCGACGACACCACCTGGGGCTACACGGTGTTCGGCAAGGTCGTCGAAGGCATGAACGTCGTGGACAAGATCCGCCTCGTGAAGACGCAGCCGCAGGGCAAGTTCAGTTCCGACGTGCCGGCGACGCCGGTGACGATCGAGCGCGTGGATGTGCTGCCGCCGGTCGAGCAGTGACGGTTCGCTTCTTCGCGACGCGCCGATGACGACGCTTTTCGTTTCCGACCTGCACCTCGACGTCGCGCGTCCGGCGCTGCTCGATCTGTTCCTGCGTTTCCTGCGCGACGAAGCCGTGGGCGCCGACGCGCTGTACATCCTCGGCGACCTGTTCGAATACTGGGTCGGCGACGATGATCCGCAACCGGCGGGAGCAGCGGTGGCCGATGCGTTGGCCGAGCTCACGCGCGGCGGCGTGCCGACGTTCTTCCTGCGTGGCAATCGCGACTTCCTGCTCGGCGCGGAATACGCGCGGCGTTGCGGGATGCGCATCCTGCCCGACCCCTGCGTGATAAACCTTTACGGCAAACCGACCCTGCTGATGCACGGTGATGCGCTGTGCACCGGCGACGTGGTCTATCAGCAGTTCCGCCGGCAGAGCCGCGAACCGGCCTGGCAGGCGGCGATGCTCGCGCAGCCGCTGGCCGCGCGCATCGCGTTCGCGCAAGCCGCACGCGCGAAAAGCATCGAGCACCAGAAAGCCGTGCGGCCGAATGACAGCAACGCAGGCCCGCGAGAGGACATCACGGACGTCGCGCAGGCCACGGTCGAATCCACGCTCGTACGCTTCGGCATTGCGACGCTGATCCACGGCCACACCCACCGTCCCGCGATCCATCAATTCGCGGTCGGCGGCATCCCGCGCACGCGCGTGGTGCTCGGCGACTGGTACGAACAGGGCTCGGTGCTTCGCGTGGATGCAGACGGAATGGCGCTGTCCGCGCTGACGCCGTGATGCGGGCGCTATCGTTGAAGCGAATCCTGCTGGGTTTCGCAATCGCGGTCGCAGCGTTGTATGTGTTCGCCTGCGGCACGCTCTACATCGGACAGCGCGAACTGCTCTACCACCCCCGGCCGCTGCTGTTCGAGCCGGACGCGCAGGACATCGCGATTCCCTCCGATGGCGTGACGCTGCACGGCTGGGTCGTCAATCCGGGCAAGGCCGATGCGCTGATCTTCTTCGGAGGCAACGGCGAGAGCGTCGAACGCGACGTCGAATTCTTCCGCGCGAACCTGCCGCAATACAGCGTCTATCTCGTGCCTTACCGTGGCTACAGTTCCAATCCCGGCGAGCCGTCGCAGGCGAACCTTTTCGCGGATTCGCTGCGCGTGTACGACTGGGTACGTGCGCGTCACGCGCGCGTGTCGCTGATGGGCCGCAGCTTGGGCACCGGCGTCGCGACCTGGCTCGCTTCGCAGCGGCCGACCGAGCGGCTCGTGCTGGTCACGCCCTACGACAGCATTGCGGGCATCGCCGCGGATCGCTTCCCGCTGTTTCCGGTCGCGTGGTTCATGCAGGATCCGTATGAATCGCGGCGCTACGCCGGCGCGGTCCGTGTGCCGGTGCTGACCGTGCTCGCCGAGAACGACGCGATCATTCCGCGCGCGCATTCGGATGCGTTGATCGCGCGCTTTCCGACGCGGCCCACGGTTGTCGTCGCGCCGCACGCGAACCACAACAACATCCACAACAGCGCGGTCTACGCGCAAGCGCTCGCGGATTTCATGCGCCTGCCGACGACTGCATCGCCGCCAGCTCCGTCGCGCTGAAGCCCGCCGCGCTGCGCGCATCGAGGTTGAACGGCCCGCGCACCGCGCCGCGCGCGTGCTTCTCGAGCAGGCGCGCAAATTCCGTTTCCGGTTCGACGCCGTCGCGTTCGCAACACCAGCGGAACCAGCGCGAACCCGCGGCGACGTGCGCGACTTCCTCGTGCAGGATGATTTCGAGGATATCGGCCGTTCTGTCGTCGCCGACGTCACGCAGGCGCGCGATCATCCCCGGCGTCACGTCCAGTCCGCGCGCTTCGAGCACGCGCGGCACCAGCGCCATGCGCTCGCGGCAACTGTGCGCGGTCTTCACCGCCATCTCCCAGAGACCGTTGTGCGCGTCGAAGTCGCCGTAGTCGTGGCCAAGTTCGCACAGGCGTTCGCGCAGCATCGCGAAGTGCCGCGCCTCGTCTGCGGCGACGCCCACCCAGTCCTTGTAGAACTCGTGCGGCATGCCGCGGAAGCGATAGACCGCGTCCCAGGCGAGGTTGATCGCGTTGAATTCGATGTGCGCGATCGCGTGCACGAACGCGGCGCGGCCTTCGGGCGAGCCGAGGCCGCGATTCGCGACGTCGCGCGGATGAATCAGCCGCGGGCGTTCGGGGCGACCGGGAGCTGCGATCGGTTCCGGCGGCGAAGTGTCGCCTTCGATACCAAGTTCGCCACACGCGAACGCCTGCGCAGCCGCGAAGGTCCGCGCCAGTTTTTCATCTGGATTTTGAACGTCAAGACAGTAATGTGCAGCATCGAACAGGCACATCACTCAACAATCTTTGTCGTCAACTTGGTCTTGATCTCTGCGCCGCAACGGCTGCATTGCCCCTCAACGAAGATTTCGCCACCAATCTCGTATTCGCTTGGGTTGTCCATGCCGATATCTGCCTCGCCACATGACTCGCACCAAGTGTTCGAGGCGATGTTTTCCTGAAGCCACATAGGCCTTTCGAAAAAGTTCCGAGGCGTTTTTGTTCCAACGCTCACGACGCCACGCGCCGCTTCTTCTTCGCCTCGTCCGAGCGCAGCTGCTGCAGGCGCTCGAAGTAGCCCGGCTCGATGCCGGTCACGTACTCGCCGCTGAAGCAGGAACTGTCGAACTTGCGGCCGGGGAACTTCGGGCCGGCGACCGCGGCTTCGAGGTCGGGGAGGTCCTGGTAGATCAGCCAGTCGCAGCCGAGCAGCTGTTCGATCTCCTTCTCGGTGCGGCCGTGGGCGATCAGTTCCTCGGCGGACGGCATGTCGATGCCGTACACGTTCGGATGCCGCACCGGCGGCGCAGCCGAGGCCAGATACACCTTGCGCGCGCCGGCGTCGCGCGCCATCTGCACGATCTGCTGCGAGGTCGTGCCGCGCACGATCGAATCGTCCACCAGCAGCACGACGCGGCCCTTGAATTCCAGCGGGATCGGATTGAGCTTGCGGCGCACCGATTTCGCGCGCTCGCCCTGCCCCGGCATGATGAAGGTACGGCCGACGTAGCGGTTCTTGATGAAGCCCTCGCGGTACTTCACGCCGAGCAGGTTCGCGATCTCCAGCGCCGCGTCGCGCGAGGTGTCGGGGATCGGGATCACCACGTCGATGTCGTGCTCGGGCCGCTCGCGCAGGATCTTCTCGCCGAGCGTCACGCCCATGCGCATGCGCGCCTTGTGCACCGAGATCTCCTCGATCATCGAGTCGGGCCGCGCGAAATACACGTACTCGAAGATGCAGGGCGCGTGCTGCTGCGGCTCCGCGCACTGGCGGGAGTGCATCTCGCCGCGCGCGGTGATCACGATGCCTTCGCCCGGGCGCACGTCGCGCAGGCGCTCGAAACCGAGGATGTCGAGCGCGGCCGATTCGGAGGCGATCGCGTATTCGTCGCCATTGCCGGTCGTACGCTTGCCCAGCACCAGCGGGCGGATGCCGTGCGGGTCGCGGAACGCGACCAGGCCCAGGCCGAGCACGGTCGCGACCACCGCGTAGCCGCCGCGCGCGCGCCGGTTTACGCCGTCGATCGCGCGGAACACACTCTCGGGCGTCAGCGTGTCCTGCTTCTCCAGTTCGTGCGCGAACACGTTGAGCAGCACTTCCGAATCCGATTCGGTGTTGACGTTGCGACGATCCTGCTCGAACACCTCGCGGCGCAACGCATCGGTGTTGATCAGGTTGCCGTTGTGCGCGAGCGTGATGCCGTACGGCGAGTTCACGTAGAACGGCTGCGCCTCGTCGCTGCCCTCGCTGCCCGCGGTGGGATAGCGGCAGTGGCCGATGCCGACGCGGCCTTCGAGCAGCGCCATCGCGCGCGCGTCGAACACGTCGCGCACCAGTCCGTTGCCCTTGTGCATGCGCACCGCCGCGCCATCGGCGGTGGCGATGCCCGCCGCGTCCTGGCCGCGGTGCTGAAGGACCGTCAGTCCGTCATAGAGCGCGGCGGCGACGTTGCTGGTTCCGGCGATGCCGATGATGCCGCACATGGTCGTTTCCTCATTGAAGGCCTGAAAGATCGGGCGTCCTGCCTCGACTCTCGTTTATTTCCTGCGTCGGGTCGCTTCGTTGCGCGGCTCGGTGATCTCGTACACCACATGTTCCGCCGCCGCCTGCGGCAACCAGTCCTTCATCCACTCCGCACCGCGCTGGTATTGCGGCAACAGCGGCGATGAACGCCATTGCGCTTCCTGCGGCAGGGTCGTGAAACCCAGCAGCAGCACGATCACGCATCCGAGCGCGACTCCGCGCACCGCACCGAACGTCAATCCAAAAAACCGGTCCACTCCGCCCAAGCCCAGCGATCGCACTAGCGTGCCCACGAACCAGGTCACCATGCCGCCGGCGATCATCGCCGCGACGAACACCACTGCGTACGCGAGGAACAAACGCATCGCCGCATCGTGCACCGACCCCGCGAACCACGGCGCGATCTGCGCGCCGTACGCGAACGCGAGCCAGAACGCCGCGATCCATACCGCCAGCGACAGCACCTCCGCGACCAGTCCGCGCATCGCGCCGAGCAGCGCCGACAAGCCCAGCACGCCCAGCAACACGAAATCGAGCGTGGTCAGCATCCGACCGACCTCAACATGCGTCCAATGCGAACGATCTCAAGACCGTGCTTACGGATACGCCACGACAATGCCGTTCAATCCGAACTTCGCCGACACTTCCGCGCGCAAGCGGTCGGCGCCTTCGCGATCGGCTTCCGGCCCGATGCGCACGCGGTACAGCGTCGCGCTTTCGGTCACGACTTTTTCGCTGAATGCGGTATAGCCGGCCGCGCGCAATTTGTCGCGCAGGCCCAGGGCTTCCTCCTGCGATTTGAACGCGACGAGCTGCACGACATAGCCGCGCCCTGCTGCCGCAGGCGACGCTGGTTTGGCAGCGGCGGCGGAGATATCCATCGCGCCGGCTGCCGGCTTGCTCGCGGGATTCGCAGCCGCTGTAGCCGGTTTGGCTGGCATAGCGGTTGGCTTGGACGGCGGCGCAACGGCTGGCGTCGCGGGAACTTCTGGCGCAGGCGCGGCCGCGTCGAGCGCGGTCACCACCGCGGACATGTCTTTGCGAACCTGCTGCGCCTTCAGGCGCGCGGCCTCGGCGTCGCCGCGCTGCGGATACGGCCCGATGCGAACGCGCGTCTCGCTCTTGCCGGCGACGGTCACCGGCTCGGCGTACGCGGGCAGTTGTGCGTTCTTCAACGAGGCGACCAGCGATTGCGCGTTCGCGGCGTTGCTGTACGTGCCAAGGCTCACGACATAGCGACCGCCCGCGTTCGCGGCCGTGATCGGCGGAGTCGTCGCGGGCGCGGCGGCGTGCGCGGTCGCGGCAGTGGCGGGAATCACGACAACCGGCGCGGTATTCCCGGCCGGCGCAGTGGTCGTCGGCAGCGTGATCGCGACCTGCGCGCCGGGCTTCGCGCTGGATGCGCCCGACGCGGGCGCCGCGTTCGGATTCGGCGCAGCGCTGCTGGATGAAGCGGCCGGCGGCGTCGGATGACTGGTGTCCATGCCGACCACGCCGTTCTGCGGCACGTCGCTCGCGGGCGTGACCAAAGGCAGTTCCTTGGTCTGGAAATCGCCACCAGGCGCGTTCGGCATCTTCAACGGCACGTCGGCCGCGGTGCTGCGCGTGTCGTGGCTGACGAGCAGCTTGGGCAGGAAGATCACGAGTACCGCGGACAACACCGCGGCGCCGATCAGGCGATGCTTCAGGGCGGGATCCATCGGTCGCGTCGACACCTGATCCGGAGAGGACTCAATTATACCTGCCGGATGCTTGCCGACAGTGAACGAATCGTGGGGTCACGCCTCCGCCAAGGCTCGCAAGGCGTCCGCTGCGGTATGGAACGAGCCGAACACGAGGATACGGTCGCCGGCGGTCGTCGCCGCGCGGGCAGCGGCCAGGGCCTGCGCGACGTCGGGAAGCACGCTGACCGTGGGCTCTGGCAAACGATCGCGCAGGCGTTCGGCCAGCGCTTCACCGCCCAAGCCGCGCGGGCTGTCGTGCAGTCCGCAGAGCCACCAGCGCGCGACGCGATCGCGCAGCGGCGCGACGATGCCGGCCAGATCCTTGTCGCCCAGCGCGCTGAACACCGCGTGCGTTGAGCCGGTCGCGGGATGCGCGGCCAACCACCTCGCTAGTTGCGTCGCGGCCTGCGGATTGTGGGCGACGTCGATCACGATCTCGACGCTATCGTGCACGATGCGTTGCATTCGCGCGGGCAGCCGCGCGGAACGCACGCCTTCAACGATCGCGGCATCCGGAATCTGCAGCGGCAACGCACGCAGGGAGGCGATCGCCGCGGCCGCGTTCGCGCGCTGTGCAGGCGCGTCCAGCGCAGGTTCGGGCAACCCGATTTCGTAGCCGGGCTCGCGCCAGCGCCAGCCGCCATCAGCTTCGTCGACCAGGTAATCGCAACTGGCGCGGATCGCGGACGCGCCGATCCGGTACGCGTGCTGCAGCACGCTCGATGGAGGATCGCGTTCGCCGAGCACGACGGGTTTGCCCGCGCGCATCACCCCGGCCTTCTCCAGGCCGATCGCTTCGCGATCCGCGCCGAGCCAGTCTTGGTGATCCAGGTCCACCGTCGTGATCACCGCGACGTCGGCATCCACGATGTTGACCGCATCCAGCCGGCCGCCGAGCCCGACTTCGAGGATCGCGAGATCGAGCTTCGCTTGCTCGAAAAGCGAAAGCGCGGCCAGCGTGCCGTATTCGAAATAGGTCAGCGGAATCGGTTCGCCATCGGCCATACGCGCGACCTCGATGCGCTCGAACGCCGCGACCAGATCGGCGTCGGAAGCATCGGAGCCATCAATCCGCACGCGCTCGTTGTAGCGCAACAGGTGCGGCGAGGTGTAGGCGCCGACACGCAAACCGGCCGCGCGCGCGATCGCTTCGATGAAGGCGACCGTCGAGCCCTTGCCGTTGGTGCCGGCGACGGTGATGACGTGCCGCGCGGGCCGCGAGAGTCCGAGCCGCTGCGCGACGACGCGCACGCGATCCAGCCCCAGTGCGATCGCGTTCGGATGCTGGCGCTGCTGGTGGTCCAGCCACTGATCGAGGTCCATCCGAATAGTTTGACGCCGAAATCACCAACCCGCGCTAGACTCGCCTCATTGCCGAGGAGCCCGCGCATGCATCCGATCGCCCGTTCCGCGTTATTCCTGGCCATCGCGGCACTAACCGTGCCGGTCGCGCACGCGCAATCGGGCACCACTGCTTTCGCCGCGCAATTCGACGCGGTCTGCGCGGGCGCCGCACCGGGCTCGGCGCTGGCTGCGCGCTGCGCGGTCGTGCAGACCAGCGCGAATCCGAATGCGCGCGCGATCGCCGCGGACTTCAACGACCTCGAAGAGATCCCCGGCGCAGGTCGCGGCAACAGCCGCGACGAGTGGCCTTCGGAAAACGAAGTGAAAAGCCTGATCACGCCCAAGCTCGCGCTGTTCGCGAGCGTGGACCATTCGCGCTCGTTCCGCAGCAGCGACGTGATCGAAGCGGCCTTCGACGCCGACACGACGACCCTGACGCTGGGCGCGGACTGGCATCCGGGCGATCGCTGGCAGCTCGGCCTCGCGCTCGATCACACCCAGGAGCATCAGGATTTTCGCGGCTCGCAGGGCCGTACCGCGACGCACTACACCGGCGCGCTGGCCATCGCCAGCTACAGCGCCAGCGACAACCTGGCATTGTCGGGATACCTGGGCCGCATGCGCGGCAGCCAGGACATCCGCCGCGTGGTGAGCTTCATCGACGGCAGCACGCCGGTCGCCGAGGCCGCATCGCCGAGCGCGGACCGCACGATCGGCGGCATCGCGCTCGACGCGAGCCTCGCGCGCGGCGCCTGGGAATGGCGTGGCTCGCTGGGTCTGGACAGCGCTCGCACCACCATCGACGCCTACCGCGAAACCGGCGGATCGGGTTTCGACCTCGCGGTGCCGCAGCGGACCGCGACCACCGATCGCGGCCGTCTCGAAGGCGCGCTCGCGGGCACGTTCTCCGAAAGCTGGGGTGTGTGGCAACCCGAATTCCGTGTCGGCCTGCTGCACGAATTCGGCAACGACGCGCGCAGCGTCGGTGTGCGCTTCCTGCAGGACACGCGCGGCACCGTCGTGCGCTTCGACACCGGCGCGCCCGACCGCGACTGGGCGGCGCTCGGCTTGTCCTCGACCTTCACCTTCGCGCACGGCCAGTCGGCCTTCGTCTCGTTCGGCCGCGAGTTCGGCCACAGCACGTCCACCGCGACCAACTACGCGATCGGCTGGCGGATGGAGCTGTAACGCCAGCGCGCGGCTTCGGATTCGCGTGCGCGGCGTATAATCCGCAACCTTAGCGGCAGCGCCGCGCGCACGAGGTTTTCCATGTCGCAGACGATGAAGGCGCTGGTCAAGCGCAAGCCCGAGGAAGGCATCTGGATGGAGCAGGTGCCGGTCCCCGAGGCCGGCGCGAACGAAGTGCTGATCAAGCTCGAGAAGACCGCGATCTGCGGCACCGACCTGCACATCTACAAGTGGGATGCGTGGTCGCAGCGCGTGATCAAGCCGGGCCTGGTGATCGGCCACGAATTCGTCGGCCGCATCGTCGACATCGGCCCGGGCGTGACCGGCTACAAGCTCGGCCAGCGCGTGTCCGCCGAAGGCCACATCGTCTGCGGGCATTGCCGCAACTGCCGCGCCGGTCGTCAACATCTGTGCCCCAACACCGTCGGCATCGGCGTGAACCGCAATGGCGCGTTCGCCGAGTACATCGTGATGCCGGCGTCGAACCTCTGGCCGATTCCCGATCAGATCCCGTCCGAGCTTGCCGCGTTCTTCGATCCCTACGGCAACGCCGCGCACTGCGCGCTGGAGTTCGACG
>CAYUXZ010000031.1:0-36397 GCA_964449135.1 uncultured Gammaproteobacteria bacterium | reverse complement strand
CCTGCACAAGACCTTCTGCATCCCGCACGGCGGCGGCGGCCCGGGCGTCGGCCCGTGCGCGGTGAAGTCGCACCTCGCGCCGTATCTTCCCAAGGCGTTCGGCGCGAAAGTCGACGATGCGGGCATCGGCGACGGAGGAATGGTCTCCGCGGCGAGCTTCGGCAGCGCCTCGATCCTGCCGATCTCGTGGATGTACATCACGATGATGGGCCGCGAAGGCCTGCTCAAGGCGACCCAGGCTGCGCTGCTCAACGCGAACTACCTCTCGAAGCGGCTGGGATCGCATTACAAGACGCTTTACAGCGGCCGCAACGGCCTGGTCGCGCACGAATGCATCCTCGACCTGCGTCCGCTCGAGAAGACCAGCGGCGTGAGCGCCGAGGACGTGGCCAAGCGCCTGATCGATTTCGGCTTCCACGCGCCGACGCTGAGCTTTCCGGTCGCCGGCACGCTGATGGTCGAGCCGACCGAATCCGAATCGCTGCACGAACTCGACCGCTTCATCGCCGCGATGATCGAGATCCGCGCCGAGATCCGCGCGATCGAGGACGGCAAGCTCGACCGCGCCGACAACCCACTCAAGCATGCGCCGCACACCGCGACGATGGTGACCGCGAGCGAATGGACGCACGCCTATCCGCGCGAGCTCGCAGCGTTCCCGCTCGCGAGCCTGAAGGAAACCAAGTACTGGCCGCCGGTCGCGCGCGTGGACAACGTCTACGGCGACAAGAACGTGTTCTGCTCGTGCATCCCGACCAGCGACTTCGCGGACGAGCCGGAAGCGTTCAGCGAACCGAATGTGATGTGAGCGCCGCGAACGCCTTCTTCGCGCGAGCGGTAGAAGGCATTCGGATCAGGCGAACGGATCGCGCAGGACGATGTTGGCGTCGCGGTCCGGGCCTGTGCTGACGATCGCGAGCGGGCAACCGGCGAGTTCCTCGAGCGCGCGCAGATACGCACGCGCGGCCGGAGGCAACTCGTCCCACTTCGTGATGCCGTGCGTGCGCTCGGACCAGCCCGGGAATTCGAGGTACACCGGCGTGCACTCGTCCCAGCCGGCCGCGTCGAGCGGCGCGTATTCGGTGCGCTTGCCGCGGTATTCGTAGGCGATGCAGATCTTGAGCTTCTCCATGCCGTCGAGCACGTCGAGCTTGGTGATGCACAGGCCGGTGATCCCGTTGATCGCGACCGCGCGCTTGAGAGCGACGATGTCCATCCAGCCGCAGCGGCGCGGCCGTCCGGTAGTCGCGCCGAATTCCGCGCCGCGCGCGCGGATGCCCTCGCCGACTTCGTCGTTTAGTTCGGTCGGGAACGGACCGCCACCCACGCGCGTCGCGTAGGCCTTGGCGATGCCGAGCACGTAGTCGATCGCGTCCGCCCCCACGCCGGCGCCGGCGAGCGCACCGCCGATCGTGGTGTTCGACGAGGTCACGTAGGGATAGGTGCCGTGGTCGATGTCGAGCAGCGAGCCCTGCGCGCCCTCGAACAGCACGCGCTTGCCCGCCTTGCGCAGCTCGTGGAGGATGCCGGCGACATCGGACTTCATCGGCTCGACGTACTGGCCGAACACGAGCGCCTCGTCGAGCGTCTGCTGGAAATCCACCGGCGCGACATTCAGGTACTTCGTCAGCACGAAGTTGTGGTAGTCGAGCACGCCGCGCAGCTTCTCCGCGAGTTCCTTCGGATAGCTCAAGTCGGCTACGCGCACGCCACGGCGCGCGACCTTGTCCTCGTAGGCTGGGCCGATGCCGCGGCCGGTGGTGCCGATCGCGTCCTTGCCCGCGGCTTTCTCGCGCGCCTGATCGAGCGCGATGTGGTACGGCATGATCAGCGGCGTCGCCGGGCTGATCTTCAGCCGCGAGCGCACGTCGATGCCGGTGGCCTCGAGTTCCTCTATCTCTTTCTTCAGTGCGGCCGGCGAGAGTACGACGCCGTTGCCGATCAGGCACAGCGCGCCTTCGCGCAGGATGCCCGAGGGAATCAGATGCAGCACGGTCTTCTTGCCGCCTATGACCAGGGTGTGGCCGGCGTTGTGCCCGCCCTGGAAGCGCACGACCGCGCCGATGTCCTGGGTGAGCAGATCGACGATCTTGCCTTTTCCTTCATCACCCCATTGGGCGCCCAGCACCACTACCGACTGACTCATCACCACTGCTCCGAAAACGAAGAAAGCCGGAGGACGAGCCCCGGCTTTGCGAAATTATCCTCGTTTTCTACCCGGGAGGCCAGTGCGTCCCGGCACCCGCTTCAGCGCACGAACTGCAGCACGATCAGCCCGACGACGATCATCGCGAAGCCGCCCGCGCGCAGCACGCGGTCGGGGGTCGCGCCCAGTTGCGCGGCCATGCGCTTCCAGGCGCCGGGCGCCACGAACAGGAACAGGCCCTCGATCACCAGCACGAGGCAGAGCGCGGCCCAGAGGTCGGTGGAATTCATCGCGACGGCGAGTCGATCACTTCGTCGGCGCAGCGCGGCCGGAGTTCGGGAAATAGCGCAGCAATTCCGAATCCGGATCGAGCACCAGCACGTCCTTGCCGCCGAACGAGCGCTGGTAGGCCTGCAGGCTGCGGTAGAACGCGTAGAACTCCGGATCCTGGCCGAACGCCTGCGCGGCGATCCCCGCGGCCTCGGCGTCGCCCTGGCCGCGTATCTGCTGCGCATCGCGCTCGGCCTCGGCGAGGATGACCTGGCGCTGGCGATCGGCCTCCGCGCGCACCTTCGTCGATTCCTCGTCGCCTTCGGCGCGCAGCTTGAGCGCGGCGCGCGAGCGCTCGGCCTTCATGCGCTCATACACCGAAGCGAGCACGTTGCTGTCCTCTGGCAGGTCGATGCGCTTGATGCGGATGTCCACGACCTCGATGCCGAGCGAGGGCTTCGTCGCCTGGTTGACTTCGCTGAGCATCGCGCCGCCGAGCACGCTGCGGTCGAGCACGACGATGTCCTGCAACTGGCGGCGGTTGATCGTGTTGCGAAGCGCCTCGACCAGTATCGGCGTCAACCGGTTCGTCGCGCTGTCTTCCACTCCCAGGGTCGCGGTGTAATAGCGGCGCACGTCCGCGATCTTCCAGGTCGCGAAGTAGTCCACCGCGATGGATTTCTTCTCCTGGGTCAGGTAGCGCGCGGGCTGGGTGTCCGGCGTGGTGAGGATGCGGCGGTCGAACACGCGCACTGTCTGCACGAGCGGGATCTTGAAATGCAGGCCGGGCGAAATGTCGGAGCGCACGATGCGGCCGAACTGGAACTGCAGCGCGAGCTGGTTCTCGTTGACGATATAGACCGATCCCGCGAGCAGCAGCGCGAGCGCGAATCCGGCGACGATCCAGAAGATCCTCATTGGCGTCCCTCCTCGCGGCCTTCCGGACGCGCAGCGCGATCCGGACGCGCGTTGTCGTCGGACGGCGGCGGCGTCGCGGTGACACTCGGAAGGGTCACCGGCGCGGGAGCAGTCGCCGCGTTCGCGCGATCGACCGGCAGGTAGATCACGTTGTTGCCGCGGCCGGCGACGACCTTGGGCGAACCGGCCAGCACGGCTTCCATGGTTTCAAGGTACAGGCGCTTGCGCGTGACTTCGGGCGCCTTGCGGTACTGCTCGGCGATCGGCGCGAAACGCTGTGCGTTGCCCTGCGCGGTCGCGACGACCTGCGCGCGGTAGCCTTCGGCGCCGATCCGCAGGCTCGCGGCCTGGCCGCGCGCCTTCGGCAGGATGTCGCTTTCGTAGGCGTGCGCGAGCTGGATGGATTTGTCCTTGTCCTGTTGCGCGCGCGCGACGTCGTCGAACGCATCCTTGACCTCGTCCGGCGGACGCGTGTTCTTGATCGTGAAATCGGCGACCAGCAAGCCGGTGTGGTATTCGTCGAGCGAGGCCTGCAGGCGCGAGCGCAGGTGCGTGGTGTCGATCGCCTTCTGGCCGATGATGTCGTCCATCATGCTCGCGCCCATCACCTCGCGCACCACGCTTTCGGCGGCCTGCTGCAGGATCTTTTCCGGCTCGCGGTTGCCGAACAGGAACAGCTTCGGATCCGACACCGTGTACTGCACGTTGTAGTCCACCTGCACGATGTTCTGGTCGCGGGTGAGCATCCGCACCTGGTCGGAGGCGATGCGCACCTTGGTCGCCTCGACCTTGGCCACCGACTCGATCGGCCAAGGCCATTTCATGTTCACGCCCGGCGTCATGATCCGGCTGAACTGGCCGAACCGCAGCACCACGCCGCGCTGGGTCTCGTCGATCAACTGGAAACTGCTGAACAGGATCCAGCCGAGCAGCGTGGCACCGACCCACAACGCGGCGATCCGCCCGCTGTCGCCGCCGCCGCTATCGCCGAACATGCGGCCCATGCCCTGTTTGAGGCGGTCGAGGAAGGCGTCGGTCTCGCGATCAGGGTCGCGGCCTTTCCACGGATCCTTGCCGCCGTCCTTGTCCGGACCCTTGCCTGGTGTGTTCCACGCCATGAACGCTCCTGCGTTGCGATCCGCGACACGCGCAACGATGGGACGTTGCGATCGGGCTTGTCGATTCTAGGTGTGGGCGTCGGGGCCAGCAAGCAAGGGGCCAGTTCATGGCCGCCGGCTTATTCGGTACATCCTTGTACCTCACCTTCGCTGCGCGAAGGCCGGCTTCGCCGTTCCGTCGCGCTCCAGGCGCGACAGGTCGTGCGCCGTGCCCGCTACCTTACGTTTTTCCAAGCAAGCCCTCGAGTGCATCACCCCCTGCTTCGACGGAGAGTTGCTCGGCCTTGGCGCGCGGCAGGTCGAGCCGGACCTGCCAGCCGTGCTCGTCGGCGGTTTCGGCGACGATCGCGCCCAGCGCGTGCAGGCGAGCGCGCAGCCGCGCGGATTTCGGCGGCAGCCTCAGTTCGCCGGTCACCCGCTGCGCAGCGAACCGCGCGGACAGCGCGGCGCGCAGCAGATCCAGTCCGGCGCCCGTGCGCGCGCTGATCCAGACCTTCTCCGCGCCATCCACCGGCGTCTCGCGCCGCGGTTCGACCCGTTCGTCGCCATCGGCGAGGACGTCGATCTTGTTGAACACGAGGATTTGCGCGATCTCGCCTGCATCGATCTCCTCGAGCACCGTGTTCACCTGCTCGATGCGCTCTTCGCGCAGCGGATCGGACGCATCCACGACGTGCAGCAGCAAGTCCGCGTCGCGTGCCTCCGACAGCGTCGATCGGAACGCCGCGACGAGTTCGTGCGGAAGATCGCGCACGAAGCCGACCGTGTCGGCGAGCACCAGCGCACCGCAGTCCAGGCCTTCGACGCGGCGCACGGTCGGGTCGAGCGTCGCGAACAACTGGTCCGCGACGAACACCTTCGACTCCGTGAGCGCGTTGAACAGCGTCGATTTGCCGGCGTTGGTGTAACCGACCAGCGCGACGCGCGGCAGTTCGTTGCGCAGGCGCGCGCGGCGCATCTGCGTGCGCTGCACCTCGACTTTTTCCAGGCGCTTCTGCAACTGTTCGACGCGCTTCTGCAGCAGGCGGCGGTCGGTTTCGAGCTGGGTCTCGCCGGGACCGCGCAAGCCGATGCTGCCGCCGCGCTGGCGCTCCAGGTGCGTCCATCCGCGGATCAGCCGCGTCGCCATGTGCTTGAGTTGCGCGAGTTCGACCTGCAACTGGCCTTCGTGCGAGGACGCGCGCAGCGCGAAGATGTCGAGGATCAGTCCAGTGCGATCGACCACGCGGCGGCTGAGCGCCTTCTCGAGGTTGCGCTCCTGCACCGGCGAGAGCGTTTCGTTGAACAGTACCAGGTCGGCGCCGTGGAGCTCGCAGAGCTGTTTGACTTCCTCGAGCTTGCCGCTGCCGATGTAAGTCGCCGGATTGCGCCGCGCGACTTTCGCGGTGACGCTGCCGACGACGTTCGCGCCGGCTGAGCGCGCGAGCTCGGCGAATTCATCGAGCAGGGCCGGATCGGCGGGCCCGGAATACGGCTGGATCAGCAGGGCGTTTTCGCCCTTGCGCGAGCGTTCGAACACCGGGATCTGTTACTCCGAAGACGACGGCGCTTCGTCCTGGCCGTGATCGCCGTTCTCGCCGCCCATGCGCACGTTGCGCGCGGGCACCACGGTCGAGATCGCGTGCTTGTAAACCATCTGGCTGACGGTGTTGCGCAGCAAAACCACGAACTGATCGAAGGATTCGATCGTGCCCTGTAGCTTGATGCCGTTGACGAGATAGACGGAAACCGGCACGCGCTCGCGGCGCAGCGCGTTGAGGAACGGATCCTGCAATGACATGCCCTTGGACATAAGCAAACCCTCAGTAAGCGCGATGTTGTCGTTATGGACGCCCAAGGCGGGCGCCGGCCCGGCCATCATCGCTGGCCGGAAGCGGTCATGATCGCACAGCGGCGCGATCGCCGCGAATCTTCAGGCGCCGCGCGGCGTCGCGTCGCCGAGGAACAGCGCGAGCGCATCGTCCAGCGCGATGCCATCGGTCGCCGGATCGAACCAGCGCGCATCGAACTCGCCGCGCAGCCAGGTGAGCTGGCGCTTTGCAAGCTGGTTGGTCGCGGCGATCGCTTCGGCACGGAACGCGTTCGCGTCGGTCGCGCCGTCCAGATGCCGCCATGCCTGCCGATAACCGACCGCGCGCAGTGCCGGCAAGTCCAGCGGCGCCGGATGGCCGCGTAGTCGCGGATCGGCGCGCAGCCGGCGCATTTCATCGAGGAATCCGCAGGCGAGCATCGCATCGAATCGCCGCGCGATGCGCTCATGCAGCACCGCGCGATCGGACGGACACAGCACGAGCTTGAGCACACGGAACGGAAACCGCAGCGCTGCGCTCTCGTTCTGCCAGTCGCTGATCGGCCGGCCGGTCAGTCGCCAGACTTCCAGCGCGCGGCCGATGCGCTGACGGTCGCCGGGCTTGATGCGTTTGGCCGCCGCCGGATCGATGCGCGTGAGTTCGACGTGCAACGCCTCCCAGCCGCGAGCTGCGCCTTCTTCCGCGATTTGCGCGCGCAGTTCCGCGTCCGCCGACGGCATCGCCGCCAGGCCATGCAGCAGCGCGCGGAAATACAGGCCGGTGCCGCCGACCAGCAGCGGAATCCGCCCGCGCTCGGCGATCCCGCGCAGCACTTGCATCGCATCGGCGGCGAAATCCGCGGCGCTGTAGCGCTCGTACGGATCGCGCAGGTCGAGCATGTGGTGCGGCGCCTGCGCGCGTTCGTCCGCGCCGGGCTTCGCGCTGCCGATGTCGAGGCCGCGATACACCAGCGCCGAATCCACGCTGAGGATTTCGCCATGCAGGCGTTGCGCCCAGTCGATCGCGAGCGCGGTCTTGCCCGATGCGGTCGGGCCCATGATCGCGATCGCGGGCGGGCGCTGGTCGATGCGCGGATCCATCGTGGACGACGCCGTGCCGATCAATCCTCGTCGCCCCATTTCGGCATCGCGGGCGCGGATTTTCCTTTCGGCACGGTCTGCGCGGCCACCGCGTTCCACACCTTGAGCGCATCGACCGTCGCGGCGACATCGTGCACGCGCACGAGCTTTGCGCCGTTCTGCGCGGCGATCAGCGCGGCGGCGACCGAGCCGTGGAGGCGCTGGCCCTGCTCGCGACCGGTGAGAGTGCCGATCATGCCCTTGCGCGACAGTCCCGCGAGCACCGGCACGCCGAGATCACCGAAGCGCGCGAACTGGCGCAGCAGCGCGAGGTTGTGGTCGAGCGTCTTGCCGAATCCGAAGCCCGGATCGACGACGATCTTCTTCTTCGGAATGCCGCTCATCTCGCAGGCGAAGATGCGTTCGGCGAGAAAGCGGTGCACTTCGGCGACCACGTCGTCGTAGGACGGCGCGTCCTGCATGGTGCGCGGCTCGCCCTGCATGTGCATCAGCACGACCGGCACCTTCAGCGACGCGGCCAAATCCATCGCGCCCTCGCGCCGCAGCGCATAGACATCGTTGATCGCGCCCGCGCCCGCCGCGACCGCTGCGCGCATCACCTCGGGTTTCGAGGTGTCGATCCAGACCGGCACGTCCGTCTCGCGCGCGAGGCGTTCGATGACCGGGGTCACGCGGCGCAGTTCTTCCTCGACGGACACTTCCTCTGCGCCGGGGCGCGTGGATTCGCCGCCGACGTCCAGCGCGTCCGCGCCTTCGGCAACAAGCTTGAGTCCTTGCGCGATCGCGGCTTCCGAAGAATGCGCCAACCCGTCGCCGGAGAATGAATCGGGCGTGACGTTGACGATACCGACCACGTTCGCTCGGTCGAACTTGAGCAGGCGACCGGCGCAATCGAGCGTGGGCGTGGTGTCGAACACTTCAGCCCTTCTTGTTCTTCTCGTTCGCCATCATGCCTGCGCCGAGCGCAATACCAACGCCAATCCCGAGTGCGAGATTGTGCAAGGCGAAACCGAGGGCCACGCCGATCGCGATGCCCACTCCCATCCACCGCGAAGGATTCTTCGGAGTTTCAGTCATCGCGTTTACCTATCTCGAAAAAGGCCAGAGCGAACTCTGGCCTTTCGGGTTACGACTGGCAAGCCGCGATCACACCGTCGGCGCGGGCCCGCCGAGCACGTTCGGCTTCGTGCCAGTACTGTCGGGCGGCAGCGGCGCGTCGCCGTGCGTCCAGTCCTGCGGCGGCGGCGGCGTGCGGCCTTCCATGATCGCGTCGATCTGCACGGCGTCTATCGTCTCGTACTGCAGCAGCGCCTGCGCCATCGTCTCGAGCTTGTCGTGGTTCGAGGTCAGGATGTCTTTCGCGCGCTGGTAGGCACGATCGAGCACGCCGCGCACGACGACGTCGATCTTGCGCGCGGTCTCGTCGGAGACATTCGCGTGCTGGGTCACCGAGCGACCGAGGAACACTTCCTCTTCCTCCTCGCCGTAGGTGATCGGCCCCATCTCGTCGGACAGGCCCCACTTGGTGACCATGTTGCGCGCCATCTTGGTCGCGCGCTCGATGTCGTTGGACGCGCCGGTGGTGACCTTGTCCGCGCCGAAGATCAGTTCTTCCGCGACGCGGCCGCCGTACAGGGAGCACAGATTGGACTCGAGGTAGGTGCGGTTGTAGCTGTAGCGGTCGGCCTCGGGCAGGAACAGCGTCACGCCGAGCGCGCGGCCGCGCGGAATGATCGTGACCTTGTGCACCGGATCGTGCTCTGGCATCAGCCGTCCGACGATCGCGTGGCCGGCCTCGTGGTAGGCGGTGAGCTTCTTCTCGGCTTCGCTCATCACCACCGAGCGGCGCTCGGTGCCCATCATGATCTTGTCCTTGGCGCGCTCGAAGTGGTCCATGCGGACCTCGCGCGCGTTCTCACGCGCGGCGAACAGCGCGGCCTCGTTGACGAGGTTGGCGAGGTCCGCGCCGGAGAAGCCGGGCGTGCCGCGCGCGATCACCATCGGCTTGACGTCCTCGGCCGTCGGCACCTTGCGCATGTGCACCTGCAGGATCTGCTCGCGGCCGCGCACGTCGGGCAGGCCGACCACGACCTGGCGGTCGAAGCGGCCCGGGCGCAGCAGCGCCGGGTCGAGCACGTCGGGGCGGTTCGTGGCCGCAATGACAATGATCCCTTCGCTGCCCTCGAAGCCGTCCATCTCGACCAGCAGCGCGTTGAGCGTCTGCTCGCGCTCGTCGTGGCCGCCACCGAGGCCCGCGCCGCGCTGGCGGCCGACCGCATCGATCTCGTCGATGAAGATGATGCACGGCGCGTGCTTCTTGGCCTGCTCGAACATGTCGCGCACGCGCGAAGCGCCGACGCCGACGAACATCTCGACGAAATCCGAACCGGAAATCGAGAAGAACGGCACCTTGGCCTCGCCGGCGATCGCACGCGCGAGCAGGGTCTTGCCGGTGCCCGGCGGGCCGACCATCAGCACGCCACGCGGGATCTTGCCGCCGAGCTTCTGGAACTTGCCGGGATCGCGCAGGAACTCGACGAGTTCGGCGACGTCCTGCTTGGCTTCATCGCAACCGGCGACGTCGGCGAAGGTGACCTTGACCTGGTCCTCGCCCTGCATCTTCGCGCGCGAGCGGCCGAAGCTCATCGCACCCTTGCCCGCGCCGCCCTGCTGCATCTGGCGCAGGAAGTAGATGATGAAACCGACGAAGATCAGGTACGGCAGCAGGTTCACAGCGAGGTAAACGATCGAGCCGGTGCTGGAGGGTTTTTCCTGCGCGAAATCGACCTTGTGCTTGCTCAGGTCGTTGATCAGGTACGCGTCGAAGGGCGCGGTCGTGGTGCCCTTGCCGCCGTTCTTGCGCTCGAAGCTGAGCGTCGAGATGTTGCCCTGCGTTTCGCTGCCCAATTGCACCGACTTGATCGCGTCGGCGTGCACCTCGTCGAGGAACGCCGAGTAGGCGACTTCCTGCGCGGTGTCGCTGCGCCCCGTCGAGAAGCTCTGGAACACCGCGAGCAACACGACCGCGACGATCACCCAGAGCAGCAGATTCTTGGCCAGGTCATTCATGGAGTTACCTTAAGCGGACTAGCCGCCGTCACAGTGTAGTCTTCTTGCCTACCGCCAGTGCATAGACCTCGGTCGAGCGCTTGCGCGAGGCTTCGGGCTTGCGGATCACCACTTTCGAATAGCGCCGCTTCAGGTCCTGGACGTAGGCGTCGAAGCCCTCGCCCATGAACAGTTTGGTCAGGAACGCGCCCGACGGTTTGAGATGCGCGTCGGCGAATTCGCGGGCCAGTTCGGCCAGGTGCATCGCGCGCGGCTGGTCCACGGTGTCCATGCCACTCATGTTGGGGGCCATGTCGGAAAGCACAAGGTCCACCGGACGGCCCGCGAGCAGGGTTTCGAGCCGCGACAGTGCTTCGTTTTCCCTGAAATCGCCATGAATGAAGTCCACGCCGGCGATCGGCGGCATGGGCAGGATGTCGAGCGCGATCACCGCGCCGGAGTCGCCAAGCATCCTCCGCGCGACCTGCGACCAGCCGCCTGGGGCCGCCCCTAGGTCCACCACGACCATCCCGGGCTTGAGCAGGCGGTCCTTGGCGAGCAGTTCCTCGAGCTTGTAGGCCGCGCGCGAACGCATGCCCTCGGCCTGCGCCTTCTTCACGAAGCGGTCGGCGAAGTGCTCGCGGAGCCAGGCGTGGCTGCTTTTGCTGCGGGCCATGTGCGGCGGAACGGCCGAAAGGACGCGCATGATACCCTTTCGGCCCGTTCGACCGGCCCAAGCACCATGCCTACCGCTGTTTCCTCGACCCAGAGACGCTATCTGCGCTCGCTCGCGCACGCGCTCAAGCCGGTGATCCTGGTCGGCGCCAAGGGCGTCACCCCGGCGTTGCTCGCCGAACTGGAAATCGCGCTGGAACACCACGAACTGCTCAAGGTGAAGGTCGCCGCGGGCGATCGCGACGAGCGCGACGCGTGGATCGAGGAAATCGTCGCCGGCGCTGGTGCCGCGCTGGTCCAGCGCGTCGGCAACATCGCGACCATGTTCCGCGCGCGCAAGAAGAATCCGGGCATCGTCCTGCCGCGTTGAGCCGTGGCATTCATCCTGCACAAACCCGATCACGCATTCTCCATCGTCTCGGTGCGCGAGGACGCGATCGTGCTCAACGACCGGACACTTACGTCGAGTTTCTATCTCTCGCCCGACGCGCTGTTCGAGGATTGGTCGCCACGCGAGGCGACCGCGTTGACGCCCGATGACCTCGCTGGTCCGCTCGCATCGAGTCCCGAAGTGATCCTGCTCGGCACCGGCACGCACCAGCAGTTCCCGCACGCTGCAGTGCTCGCCGCTTGCCTCACGCGCGGCGTGGGCATCGAAGTCATGGACAACCACGCCGCCGCGCGCACGTTCAGCATCCTCGCGAACGAAGGCCGGCGCGTGGTCGCCGCATTCCTGCTCTGAAGCGTCCCCTAGATTTCAGCGCTTGCGGCTCGCGCCCGCTTTGAGCAACTGCGCGAGCACCTTCGCATCCACGTCGGCGAGTCTCCTGATGTACAGGCAGCCCTTGCCGGTCTTTATCTTGCCGAGCTTGGCGACCAGCGCGGCGTTGTCCTCGATGCCCAGCCCGTACAGAGCGATCGCGTCGCTGCGCGAGGAGAAGCCGAGCTTGCACATGTCGCCTTCGCGGCCGCTGTCGTACTTGTAGTGGTAGCTGCCGAATCCGACGATGCCCGCGCCCCACATCTTCGCCGGCTCACCGGTCGCCTTGCCCATCATCGCCGCCAGCGTTTCGCAATCGGCGCGCCGCGCGGCGTCGGCGATCTTCGCGAAATAGGCTTCGGGTTCGGATGCGGTCTGCTGGGTCTTGTTCGGTTTGGCCATGGCGCCCTCCCGAGAACGGAAACTCGATCGAAGATTCAACGCGCGGGCAGGTACTGCAGCGGATCCACCGGCCTGCCGTTGCGACGGATCTCGAAATGCAGTTCGTCGCGCGGCGCGCCGCTGCGGCCCATCTCGGCGATCGCCTGGCCGGCGCGCACGCGCTGGCCTTCGGCGACCAGGCGCTTGCGGTTGTGGCCGTAGGCTGAGAGCCATTCGTCGGAGTGCTTGACGATGATCAGCTCGCCGTAGCCGACCAGGCCCGATCCGGAATACACCACCACGCCGTCGGCGGCGGCGAGCACCGGATCGCCTTCGTTGCCGGCGATATCTATGCCCTGCCGGGTCGCGTCGCCAGCCATGAAATGTTCGACCAGGTTTCCCTTAGCGGGCCAGCGCCAGCCGATGCCGCCGCTGGGCGCGACGACGGTCGGCAGGATCGCCGCGGATGGCATGCGTTCGACGGGCTGCGGCGCAGGCGCCACGCGCGGCGCGGTCACCACCGTCGGCGGCGCGGTGGTCGTTGTTGGATGCGCCTGCGGCAATGTCTGCGATGGCGATGCCGGCGGCGCGGCAGGCAAGATTCGCGCGGGCGTTGTGGCGGATCGATCCGGAGTCGACGCATTCGCCGTCGCTGCTTCTGGCGTCGTGGCACGCGGAGCCGGCGGTGCCGGCAGCGATTCGAACGGCGTGGGCACCGACTCATGCGGCGTCGCGCGCGCTGGAGCCTGAGTCGGCTGCGTCTCGGGCGGCGTCTGCGCGGTCGCCGTAACGCGCACACGATCGCCGCGCAGTTTCAGGATCTGCCCGACATAAATCGTGTATGGCGGCTCGATGCCATTGATCGCGGCGAGCTCGCGGAAATCCATGCCGTTGCGGAACGCGATCCCGTAAAGCGTGTCGCCGCGGATCACCTCGACTTCGCCCGCGCCAGCACGGTGCGTGACCGCAGCCGGAATCGCCGGCGATTCATGGGTCGGTTCGCGGCGCACGACATGCGCTTCGCCGCAGGCGCCGAGCAGCACGATCAGCGCGAATAGCGCGAGCGGCCGCGTATTCATCGCCGGATACCACGCGGGCTTCATCCGTGGGTTCCCCTCCAGAACAGCCAGCCGATCAATGCGGTCAAGAGTAGCAAACCGATCCAGCCGATCGGTTCGATCCAGCGGTGCAGCATCGCTTCGCCTTTTTCGCCGCCGAGCTTGATCGCGCCCGCGACCAGGAACACGCGCTTGCCGCGGCCGATGGTGGCGCCGGCGAAGAACGGCAGCAGCGGCATGTGCACCGCGCCGGAGGCCAGGGTGAAGATCTTGAACGGGATCGGCACGAAGCCTGCGACCAGCAGCAGCCAGAAACCGTTCTCGCGCGCCTGCCGTTCGATCTCGTGGAAGCGCGTGGCGTAGCCGAACTTTCCGATCCACGGCATCAGCAGGTCGATCGCGAAATAGCCCAGCGAATACCCGATGCACATGCCGACGAGCGATCCGCCCAGGCTGGTCGCCGCGTAGCGCAGCGCGCGATCGCGTCGAGCCAGGCACATCGGCGCGAGCATCACCTCGGGCGCGATTGGGAAGAACACCGCTTCGCACAGGCTGAGCACGAACAGTATCGCCGGCGCTTTCGGATGCGCGGCCCAGCGCAGCGCGCGTTCGTAGAGCGGCTTGAACAGCTTCATTCGAGTCGCTCCCCGGACCTGTCCGTTCGCGGCGTGCCTGTCGAACCACGAACGGAAAAACGCTGCGCGCGCATCAAACCACGCCCGGCAGCAGCGGCACGAACACGACCTGCCCCAGCGTTTCCGGCTTCCACTCGCCTTCGACTTGGCGCCAGCGCTGCAACGCCTGCGAGGACGCGCCGCCGATCGGCGCGATCAATACCCCATGCGGATGCAGCTGCGCGAGCAGCGCCGGTTCGACCATCGTGCCTGCGGCGGTGACAATGATCGCGTCGAACGGCGCGTGCTCCGCCCAACCCAGACGACCATCCTCGTGGCGGGTACGGATGTTCGCGAAGCCGAGCTGGCGGAAGCGCTTGCGTGCGGTGCGCAGCAGCTCGTCGATGCGCTCGACGGTATAGACCTCCTCGACGAGCAGCGAGAGCACCGCGGCCTGGTAGCCCGATCCGGTGCCGATCTCGAGCACGCGTTTCGGCATCGGCGCGCCCGGCGACGCAGGTTCGAGCAGGGCTTCGGTCATGCGCGCGACGACCCAGGGCTGCGAGATCGTCTGGCTCTTGCCGATCGGCAGCGCGGTGTCCTCGTAGGCGCGGCTGGCGAGCGCCTCGTCGATGAACAGGTGGCGCGGAATCTGCCGCATCGCGGTCAGCACGTGCTCGTCGCGGATGCCTTCGCTGCGCAGGCGCTCGATCAGGCGGTCGCGCGCGCGCTGCGAGGTCATGCCCGAGCCCCGCGCTTCCGGTCGCTGGCGGAACAACGGCGTCATGCGCGCTTCCGAATGGCGTCACCGAGCCCGCCGACCCAGCTCGCGACGTTTTCGAGCGCCTGGTAGCGCGTGAGATCCACCTGGATCGGCGTGATTGCGACGTGGCGGGTGCGCACCGCGTGAAAATCGGTGCCGGGACCGGCGTCCTGCTCGGCGCCGGGTGGTCCGATCCACCACACCGGGCGTCCGCGCGGATCGGTCTGCTGGATGCAACCCGCCGCGCGATGGCGTTGTCCGAGCCGGCTGACCTCGAAACCGGCCAGTTCCTCCCAGGCGCAGTCGGGTACGTTGACGTTGAGGATGGTGTCTGCGGGCAGCGGATCGACGATCAGCCGCGCGATGATTTCCACCGCCGCGCGCGCGGCGGTTTCGTAGTGCTGCGCGTCGTGGTCGCGGCTCACGCACGACACCGCGATCGCGGGCAGGCCGAGGAAACGTCCTTCCATCGCCGCGGCCACGGTGCCCGAATAGATCACGTCGTCGCCGAGGTTCGCCGAATTGTTGATGCCGGAAACGACGATGTCCGGCTCGTGCTCGAGCAATCCCGCGAGCGCGACGTGCACGCAATCGGTCGGCGTGCCGTAGACGCGCCAGGTGCGGGCGTCAAGGCGCGAGACGCGGATCGGCTGGTCGAGGGTCAGCGAATTGCTCGCGCCGGAACGGTCGCGGTCGGGCGCGACCACGCAAACCTCGTGTCCCGCAGCGCGTAGCCCTTCGGCCAGGACGCGGATGCCCGGCGCATCCACGCCGTCGTCGTTGCTTACCAGTACGCGCATGAAACCCCTAGTCGAATCCGCCGGATCGCCGCGAACCTGACGTCGCGTCGGGGGTTATTGTGCCACGCCGGCGCGCGCATCCAGACGCGCGCGGACACAGGTTTTTCCTCGCTCGACCACGAGCCCTGATCGGATTAGCCTCGCACCATGCACGGAGCGGACGAAGACGAGCAGACCCATTCGGACGACGCGGCCGAGTTCCGCGCCGCGATCGGCCCCGTGCGCCGCCTGCCCGAGACGAACGAACCGCCGCGCCCGCCCAGGCTCCGCGCAGCCGCGGCGATGCGCGCGGCGGACGAACAGGCCGCGCTCGCCGAATCGCGCCGCGGCGATGCGTCCGCGCTTTCCGAAGCGCTGGGCGAGGCCGTGGCGTATCGCCGCGACGAGGTGTCGCCCGAGACCCTGCGCCGCCTCAAGCGCGCGCAGTTTGCGATCGAGGACGAAATCGACCTGCACCTGCTGACGGAGAAATCCGCCGAGGAGTTGCTGCGGCAGTTCCTCGCGCAGGCACGCGACGCATCCCATCACTGCGTGCGGATCGTGCACGGCAAGGGCCTGCACTCGTCGCAGGCGCCGGTGCTCAAGGGATTGGTCGAGCGCGTGCTGGGCCGGCGAGCCGACGTGCTCGCCTATGCATCGGCCCCGCCCGCATTGGGCGGAACCGGCGCGATGCTGGTGCTGCTGGCGCGGCGCCGGCTGGGCGAGCAAGGCCCCGCCGCGCCGCGCGCCTGAAGAATCAGTTCTGGCTCTGCTGTTGCATCGCCGTCTTGTCCTTGAGCGGCGGATTCACCCAGATGATTTCCATGAAATGATTCTTCGCATCGGCATTGACCCTGGCGATATAGACCTGGTCGAACGGATCGTCCGCGAGGTTGGAGTTCAGATCGCGGGCATCGCCCTTGCCCATGCCCATGCTCGCGCATCCGGATAACGACGCGATCGCCGCGGATGCCAGTACCGCTGTCACCACTGTCTTGGCGTTCATGACGGCCTCCTCCTGGAGTCGCGCCTCGGCGCCGAACTGCGCCGGACGCAGCTTCAATCTACGCCGTTCAGTTTTCCGTGCAACATGCCGGAAGTACCGCCGGTCGGCTGGTTTCAACCCCTCGCCGCCGCATCCTCGACCGTCCCTAGCGCTGCCAACAGGCTGGTCGCGTAACAGCCCGGCGGAAGTTCGAAGACCAGCCGCAAAATCCCCGGTTCCAGCCGCTCCCAGCGCAGCCCGCGCGCGATCGCGCGCAGCGCGCGGCGCTCCTGTTTCAGGCCAACCGCCTCCAGACCGGCACGAAGGTCGACGTAAGGAGCCAACGCCGACTCCTCGAGTTCGAGGCAAGCACCGGTGGTGCGCAGCTCGCCACGCCCCCACAGCGGGCCGGTCGGATGGATGTCGTGCGCGGCGACGCGCGCGGCCAGCGCGGACGGATCGGGTTCGGGACCGAACACGCTGTGGCTGCCATCGAGCATCCAGACCTCGCCGGGCATCCCGCTCCACCAACTGCCGCTCGCGACACGCGTGGCGAGCACCGCGTTGAACAGTTCCGAGCGCGCTGCCGAGAGCAACAGGCTGCGTCGATCGCGGCGCACGCGCTGCCCTTCGAACATCCTGCGCGCGGCGTCGAGATTGCCGCCACCGTGGCCGAAGCGTTGCTCGCCGAAGGAATTGGGAAATCCATTTGCGGCGATTTCCCGCAGGCGACCTTCGAAGGCTTCGGCGTCGCCGACCACGTCGCGCACGACGATCCCGAAACGATTGCCGCGCAACGCGCCGCGCTGCAGCTTGCGGCCGTGACGGTGCGCGGCGAGCACCCTGATCTCTTCCGATTCCAGCGCGGCGAGTTCCGGCGCTTCGCGCCCCGGCAATTGCACGGAAAACCGCTGCCGCGTCACCGCGTGGCGATCCTTGAGGCCGGCGAAGCCGATCGCGCTCTCCGGCACGCCCGCCCACGCGGCGATGCGCTGCGCGGCGAACGCCGTGTTCATGCCGCGTTTTTCGACCGTCAGCAGCAGGTGCTCGCCTGCGCCGTCGGGTTCGAACGCATCGAGTTCCTCGACGAGGAAATCCTCGGGCGAAACGCGGATGCGGCCGGTCAGCGCCGGCGGCCCGAACGGCGATGCACCCAGACGTGGCTCTGCATTCCCTCCGGTCACAAGTGCCGCGGGAGGCGGGATGCCGGGAGCGGCCTGCGGAATTCCCGAGCTCACTCGGCGGCTTGCAGCAGGATTACTGCCATCGCCGCGATGCCTTCCTCGCGGCCGCAGAATCCGAGTTTCTCGGTGGTGGTGGCCTTCACCGACACATCGTCTATCGAAACGCCCATGTCGCTGGCGAGCGCCGCGCGCATCGCGGCGGCGTGCGGGCCGATCTTTGGACGTTCGCAGAGGATGGTGATGTCCGCGTTGCCTACGTTCCATCCGCGCACGCGGACGAGCTCGATGCAGTGGCGCAGGAAGCTGCGGCTATCGGCATCGCGCCAGCGCGAATCCTCGGGCGGGAAGTGCCGGCCGATGTCGCCGAGCGCAAGCGCGCCGAGGATGGCGTCGCAGAGCGCGTGGATCGCGACGTCGCCGTCCGAATGCGCGACCACGCCGCGTTCATGCGGTACACGCACGCCGCCGAGCATCACATGGTCGCCGTCGCCGAAGGCGTGCGCGTCGAAACCCTGTCCGATTCGAATAGCGCCGTTCACCTCGATTCCTCTTCGCGTTGTGCGGCGAGGATACGCTCGGCCAGCGCCAGATCGGCGGCGACCGTGATCTTGATGTTGTCCTCGCTGCCTTCGACGAGCAGCGGCCGCAGGCCGATCTGCTCCATCGCCATTGCCTCGTCGGTGATCTCAACGCCTGCAGCGCGTGCCTGTTCCAGCGAACCGATCAAGGCGCCTCGACGGAACACCTGCGGCGTCTGTGCGCGCCAGAGTCCTTCGCGCGACTCGGTCGCCGCCACGCGCGCATCGGCGTCGGCGCGTTTGAGCGTGTCGCGCAGCGGCAACGCAAGCAGTGCGCCGACCGCGTCCGACGCTGCCGCACGGATCACGCGATCCAGATCGGAAACACGAACACAGGGCCGTGCGGCATCGTGCACGAGCACCGGATCATTTTCGGAAATCGAATCCGGCAACGCGCGCAGCGCGGCAAGCACCGAATCGGCGCGCTTCGCACCGCCGACGCAGGTTTTCACCAGTTTGTCGAATCGCGGCGCGAGCTTGACCCAGTGCACATCGTCCGCCGCAAGCGCGAGCATCGCGCCGTCGATCGCCGGATGCGCGAGCAGTCTTTGAAGCGTGTGCACGATCAGCGGCCGGCCTGCGAGCGTGCGGTACTGTTTCGGCAACCCGCCGCCGAATCGCGCGCCGCTTCCCGCTGCGGGCACGATGACCCAGCTCATTTCTTCGGCGCCTGCATGGGAGCCGGCGCAGATGATGGCTTGGCGGCGGCCGCTTTTTCGCATCCTGCGACCGAAGGGAGTGCAGAGCCGATCGCGGCACTGGCACATCCATGTGCGACGTCTTCGGGCACTTCCTCGGGAACGGCCGCCGAACCCGCTGCCGCAGGCTCGACCACGCGGTAAAAAGTCTCGCCTGGCTTGACCATGCCGAGTTCCGAACGCGCGCGTTCCTCGACGGCGGTTTCGCCGGATTTCAGATCGGCGACCTCGGCCGACAGCGCGTCGTTGCGCGCTTTCAATCGCGCGTTCTCGGCGCGCTGCGCTTCGACTTGTTTGCGCAGCGCCTGCGTCTGCGTCCAGCTGCCCTCGCCCTGCCACAGCTTGATCTGCAGCAGCAGGATCAACAGCAGCAGGACCAGGGCGAAGACGCGGAACATTCGTCGGGGAAGATCAGCGCTTCAGGCTGACGAACGCGTCGCGGCCGACGTAGCGCGCGGCCGAACCGAGCGCTTCCTCGATGCGCAGCAGCTGGTTGTACTTCGCCACGCGGTCCGAGCGGCACAGCGAGCCGGTCTTGATCTGGGTCGCGGTGGTCGCGACCGAGATGTCGGCGATCGTGGTGTCCTCGGTCTCGCCCGAGCGGTGCGAGATCACCGCGGCGTATTTCGCCGCGTCCGCCATCGCGATCGTCTCCAGCGTCTCGCTGAGGGTGCCGATCTGGTTGACCTTGATCAGGATCGCGTTGGCGATGCCGTCCTTGATGCCCTCCCGGAAGATCGCCGGGTTGGTGACGAAGTTGTCGTCGCCGACCAGCTGCACCGTGCCGCCGAGGCGCTGGGTGAGCAGCTTCCAGCCATCGCGATCCTGCTCGGCCATGCCGTCTTCCATGGTGATGATCGGATACTGCTTCGACCAGTCCGCGAGGAAGTCGACGAACTGCTCGGACGACAGCCGCTTGCCCTCGCCCACCAGGTTGTACTTGCCGTTCTCGAAAAATTCGCTCGAGGCCGCGTCGAGGCCCAGCAGCACGTCGTCGCCGGCGACATATCCGGCCTTGCCGATCGCTTCCATGATCGTGTCCAGCGCTTCCACATTGCTGCGAAAATCCGGAGCGAAGCCACCCTCGTCGCCGACCGCGGTGGACAGGCCCTTGGCCTTCAGCACGGCCTTGAGCGAATGGAAGATCTCCGCGCCCGCGCGCAGCGCTTCGGCGAAGCTCGAGGCGCCGATCGGCAACACCATGAACTCCTGCAGGTCGACGTTGTTGTCCGCATGTGCGCCGCCATTGATGATGTTCATCATAGGGACCGGCAGCATTGCCGCGCGACCGCCCGCCAGCAATTTCCATAGCGGCAGCTTTCGCGACGCGGCCACCGCGTGCGCGTTCGCGAGCGAGACGCCGAGCAGCGCGTTCGCGCCAAGCTTGCCTTTGTTGTTCGTGCCATCGAGCGCGATCATCTTCGCGTCCAGGCCCTTCTGGTCGGCCGCATCGAAACCGCGCAGCGCGTTGGCAATCGTCGTGTTGACGTTCGCGACCGCGCGGCTGACTCCCTTGCCGCCGTAGCGGGTCTTGTCGCCGTCGCGCAACTCGACCGCCTCGCGCGTGCCGGTCGAGGCGCCCGACGGCACCGCCGCGCGGCCGAACGATCCGTCGGCGAGCGTGACTTCGGCTTCGAGGGTGGGATTGCCGCGGGAATCGAGGATTTCGCGGGCGTGGATGGTGGTGATCGATGTCATGTAGGAAGAGTCTTAATTGGTTGTCGGATTCAGATTTGAAACGCTCAGATTCGCCCGTTCGCAATTCACGAGGACGGCGTTCCCGTCGATTTTCTCCACGATGCTGATGCAACGATGCGTGTCACCGCCATTCAGGGAAATTCGAACTTCGAGATCCTGGTCCTCGAATGAATTGAGTTCCTTGATCAGTTGTCGGATCGTCTTGCCGCGGGTAATCCACTCGGGTTGATTGCTCATGGTCTGATTCGCTCACTCGCACCAGGAACTCGCATCCAGGCCACCATTTCGCTTGACCATCCGGTCGAGTTCCAACAGCGTCTCGAGCAGCGCACGCATCTTCGGCAGCGGCCACGCATTCGGCCCATCGCTGAGCGCCTTGTCGGGATCCGGATGCGTTTCCATGAACACGCCCGCCACGCCGACCGCCACTGCGGCTCGTGCGAGCACCGGCACGAACTCGCGCTGACCTCCGGACTTGCCTTCCGCGCCGCCGGGCAGCTGCACGGAATGCGTCGCATCGAACACGACAGGACAGCCGGTGTCGCGCATCACCGCGAGCGAACGCATGTCGGAAACGAGGTTGTTGTAGCCGAAACTTGCGCCGCGCTCGCAGACCATGATCGCTTCGTTACCAGTCGCCTTCGCTTTTGCAGCGACATGCTTCATTTCCCACGGCGAGAGGAACTGGCCCTTCTTGATGTTCACCGGCTTGCCGGCGCGCGCGACGTTCTGGATGAAGTCCGTCTGCCGGCAGAGGAAAGCCGGCGTCTGCAGCACATCCACGACGGCGGCGACCTCGTTCATCGGCGTGTATTCATGCACGTCGGTGAGCACGGGCACGCCGATTTGGCGCTTGACCTCGGCGAGTACCTTCAGGCCTTCCTCGAGACCCGGGCCGCGGAAGCTCGTGCCCGAGGTCCGGTTGGCCTTGTCGAAGCTCGACTTGAAGACGAACGGGATGCCGAGCTCGGATGTGATTTCCTTGAGCTGGCCCGCGGTGTCGAGCTGCAACTGCAGCGACTCGATCACGCAGGGGCCGGCGATCAGGAAGAACGGTTTGTCGAGCCCGACCTCGAAGCCGCACAAGTTCATGCCGACGCGCTCGCTTCCTTGAGCAGCCGGCCACCGGCCTTGTGCTCGCGTGCGGCGCGCACGAAGCCGATGAACAGCGGATGGCCGTCGCGCGGCGTGGACAGGAACTCCGGATGCGCCTGGCAGGCGAGGAACCACGGGTGCTGCGACTGCGGCAGCTCGACCATTTCGACCAGTAGGTCGTCCATGGATTTCGCGCTGATCACCAGGCCCGCGTCCTCGAGCTTCGAGCGATAGCGATTGTTGAATTCGTAGCGGTGGCGATGGCGCTCGCCGACGACGTCCTTGCCGTAGAGCTTGTGCGCGAGCGTGCCGGGCTTTATGCGCTGCTCCTGCAGGCCCAGGCGCATGCTTCCGCCGAGATCGGACTGCTCGTCGCGACGTTCGACGTCGCCGGTCGCGGTGCGCCATTCGGTGATCAGGCCAATCACCGGATCGGGGGTGTTGCGATCGTTCTCGGTGCTCGCCGCATGCGTCAGGCCCGCGACATGCCGTGAGAAATCGACCACAGCGGCCTGCAATCCGTAGCAGATTCCGAAATACGGAACGCCGTGTTCGCGCGCGTACTTCGAGGCCAACACCTTGCCCTCGAAACCGCGGTCGCCGAAGCCGCCGGGCACGAGGATCGCATCCACGTCGTCGAGCAACGCAGCCGCGCCCTGCTTCTCGACCGCTTCCGACTCGAGCCATTTGAGCTTGACTTTGGTGCGCTGGCGCAGGCCGCCGTGACGCAACGCCTCGCCCAGCGACTTGTAGGCGTCCTGATGATCGACGTACTTGCCGACGACCGCGATCGTGACTTCGTCCACCGGATGCTCGGCCGCGTCCACCGTCGCGATCCAGTCCGACAGGTCGGCAGGTTTGGCGCGATCCTGCAGCTGCAGGTCCTCGACCACGATCTGGTCCAAACCCTGCGAATGCAGCCACAGCGGGATCTTGTAGATGTTGTCGAGATCCACCGCGGAAATCACGGCCTTTTCGGGCACGTTGGTGAACAACGCGATCTTGCGGCGTTCGGAATCGGGCAGCGGCTGCTCGGATCGACACAGCAGGATGTCGGGCTGGATGCCGATCGAGCGCAGTTCCTTCACCGAATGCTGGGTCGGCTTGGTCTTGAGTTCGCCCGCGGCAGCGATGAACGGCACCAGCGTGAGGTGCATGAAAATCGCGCGTTGGGGGCCGCGTTCAGTGCGGATCTGGCGGATCGCTTCGAGGAACGGCAGCGATTCGATGTCGCCGACGGTGCCGCCGATCTCGACCAGGCCCACGTCGAAGCCCTCGGTCGCCTCGTCTATGCAGCGCTTGATCTCGTCGGTGATGTGAGGGATCACCTGCACGGTCGCGCCGAGGTAGTCGCCGCGGCGCTCCTTGCGGATCACGTTCTCGTAGATGCGGCCGGTGGTGATCGAATTGCGGCGCGTGAGGTGCACGCGCACGTAGCGCTCGTAGTGGCCCAGGTCCAGGTCGGTCTCGGCGCCGTCGTCGGTGACGTACACCTCGCCGTGCTGGAACGGGCTCATCGTGCCCGGATCGACGTTGATGTAGGGATCGAGCTTCATCATCGTCACCCGCAGGCCGCGGGCTTCGAGGATGGAGGCCAGGGACGCCGATGCGATGCCCTTGCCGAGCGAGGACACCACACCACCGGTCACGAAAATCAGGCGGGTCATGGTTCAGCGGGTTCCCGGAAAACCATATTCTACAGGCTGCAGCGCGGGGCCGCGAGCGATAACCGGTTTCGTAACATCCCTGAAACGGCAAAGCCCCGATCTGCGGGGCTTTGCGGGGTGTTTTTGGGTGTTGTCCGGAGACAGTGATCAGTGCTCCGCTTGCATCACCTCTTCCTCGTCTCTGGCGTGGCCCGACTTGCGATGCGGTTTGTCGGCATCCGGGGCATGCAAGGCGGGTGCGGCATCGGTGGTCGGCTTCGCATCCGACTTGTTCCCGTCGGAAACCGAGGCGGCACCATCGTTGTTGAAACCCGCCAGCGCGGACGACTTGCCCAGCGAAGCAACATGCGCATTGCCACCATGGCGGCCGTGCGCGAATCCGATCGGCCCGGTGAACAACGAGGCGATGGCGATGGCGAGGATCAATGTACGCATTCGAGTGTTCCCTCTTGCGAACGAATCGCGCCCCGGCTCCCACCGGGGCGCTGCATGGTACCGGACCGGACGACGGATGGCACGCCTATCACTTGCGGCCGTGCTTGTGCGAAGCGTGGGTCTTGGCGACCTTGGCGTGCGTCTTCGTCGAACCGCCGATCTCGGAAGACTCATCGATGTCGGTGCCGCTGACCACGTCCGAATGCGCGTTCGCGTGCAGATGCGCGTTCGCGCTGGCGTGTTCGGAACCTTCCGAATCGCTGCGGGCGACGTCGCGGACCGCAGGACCCACAGGGTCGCCGTTGGCGCGCGCAGTCGCCGCGGCCTGCGACACGGCCATGCCGTGAACGCCGCCGTTGCCGTTGCCGTTGCCGTGCGCGAACGCCGTCGTCGTCAGCGCGGCCGCGATGCAGGCGGGTAGCAGGAGTTTTCGTATCGTCATGGTTGTCTCCTCATGTCTGGAAGGCAGGATGGAATCGGCCATGGATGGCTGGACGGCCGATGCCGCTCCCCAAGCGACGGGCGCACCCTAGCTGCGCGACACATGCTCGCGGCTGAATAACAGGCATTTAACGCGGATGATGCAGCGCGCCATCCCCGTCCGCGTTCGACCGATCGCGCGCGAAACCCTATGCTGTCGCGCATCGCACCCGACCATCGCCACTCCATGAGCAGTCGCTACAACGCAGCCGACATCGAAGTCCTTTCCGGCCTGGATCCGGTCAAGCGCCGGCCCGGCATGTACACCGACACCTCGCGGCCGAACCACCTCGCGCAGGAAGTGATCGACAACGCGGTGGACGAAGCGCTGGCCGGCCACGCGACCACGATCGAGGTCACGTTGTTCAGCGACGGCAGCTGCGAAGTCAGCGACGACGGCCGCGGCATGCCGGTGGACATCCATCCGGAAGAGAAGATCTCCGGCGTCGAGCTGATCCTCACGCGCCTGCACGCGGGCGGGAAGTTCAGCAATCGCAACTACGGCTTCTCCGGCGGCCTGCACGGCGTCGGCGTGAGCGTGGTGAATGCGCTGTCGAAAAAACTCGAGGTCTTCATCAAGCGCGACGGCAACGAATACACGATGGGTTTCGCGAACGGCGATGCGACCACGAAGCTGAAAGCGGTCGGTAACGTCGGCAAGAAAAATACCGGCACGCGGCTGCGCTTCTGGCCCGACGGCACCTATTTCGATTCGCCGAAGTTCGCGCTCAAGCCGCTCAAGCACCTGCTGCGCGCGAAGGCGGTGCTGTGCTCCGGGCTCACGGTGAAGCTGCACGACGAGGCCAGCGGCGAGCGCGCCGAATGGCACTACCGCGACGGCCTGCGCGACTACCTGCGCGGCGAGCTCGTCGATCGCGCCTGCCTGCCGCCGGAACTGTTCGTCGGCGCGCTCGCGCGCACCTCGGAGATCGTCGACTGGGCCGCGTGCTGGCTCGCCGACGACGGCGAGCTCGTGCAGGAAAGCTACGTCAACCTGATCCCGACCACGCAGGGCGGCACCCACGTCAACGGACTGCGCACGGGGCTCACCGAAGCGCTGCGCGAATTCTGCGACCTGCGCGGACTGCTGCCGCGCGGCGTACGGCTCGCGCCGGAGGATGTCTGGGATCGCGTCGCGTTCGTGCTGTCGGTGAAACTCGCCGATCCGCAGTTCTCCGGGCAGACCAAGGAACGGTTGTCGTCGCGGCAGGCGGCGGCGTTCGTCGAAGGCGCCGCGCACGATGCGTTCGCGTTGTGGCTGCACCAGCACGTCGAGGCCGGCACCGCGATCGCGCAGCTCGCGATCGAACGCGCCAGCGCGCGGCTGAAGACCGAAAAGCAGATCGTCCGCAAGAAGGTCACGCAGGGACCCGCGCTGCCCGGCAAGCTCGCCGACTGCATTTCGCAAGACCTTTCGCGCACGGAACTGTTCCTCGTCGAAGGCGATTCCGCGGGCGGCAGCGCGAAGCAGGCGCGCGACAAGGAGTTCCAGGCGATCCTGCCGCTGCGCGGCAAGATCCTCAACACCTGGGAAGTCGAAAGCTCGGGCGTGCTCGCCTCGACCGAGGTGCACGACCTCGCGGTCGCGATCGGCTGCGATCCTGGCAAGGACGACCTGGCCGGCCTTCGTTACGGCAAGATCGTCGTGCTCGCCGACGCGGACTCCGACGGCCTGCACATCGCGACGCTGCTCGCCGCCTTGTTCCTGCGGCACTTTCCCGCGCTCGTCGCCGCGGGCCACGTGTTCGTCGCGATGCCGCCGCTGTTCCGCGTGGACGTGGGCAAGCAGGTGTTCTACGCACTGGACGAAGAAGAAAAATCGCTGTTGCTCGAGCGCATCGAGAACGAGAAAATCAAGGGCGCGGTCAACGTCACCCGCTTCAAGGGCCTGGGCGAGATGAATCCGGCGCAGCTGCGCGAATCCACGATCCATCCCGACACGCGCCGGCTGGTGCAGCTCACCGTTGACGACACGGCGGAAACGCATGCGCTGATGGACATGCTGCTCGGCAAGAAGCGCGCCGGCGACCGCAAGACCTGGCTGGAAACCAAGGGTGATCTGGCGAGCCTGGAAGTCTGAAACGCGCTCGCATTCGGCGCGGCTCGTTTCAGACTATCCCCAAAGCCGCCTGGAGCAACGATCGCACCACGGCCTGTGCGCGCGCCGCTTTCGCCAAGTCATAGGCGAACGTGGCCTCGTCCATGTAGATGCGCTGGCTCATCTCGAGCTGCACCGCATCGATGCCGTTCGCGGGATCGCCGTAGTGGCGCGTGATGTAGCCGCCCTTGAAGCGGCCGTTAACGACGAAGTCGTAGTCCGATTGCGCGCCCAGCGCGGCCTCGATGCGGCGCTGCACGTCCGGCGCGCAGCTCGCGCCGCTGGACGTGCCGAGGTTGAAATCCGGTAGTCGTCCCTCGAACAGGAACGGCAGGTCGCTGCCCTTGATCGAATGGCCTTCCCAGAGCAGCACGCGACCGTGCGCGGCGCGGATGCGCTCGAGTTCGCCGTGCAATGCGTCGTGATAGGGCCGCCAATAGGTTTCGACGCGCCCGGCGATGTCATCGGGCGTCGGCTCCTGACCTTCGCGATACATCGGTTCGCCGGAAAATTGCACGATCGGGCACAGGCCGGTGGTGTTCTGACCGGGATACAGCGACACGTCGTCGGGCGGGCGATTGAGGTCCACGACGTAACGCGAATGCATGGGCACGATCAGGCTCGCGCCGAGCTCGCGCACGAACGCGTACAACCGCGACACGTGCCAGTCGGTGTCCGGCACGCGACGCGCCGATTCGGTCATGCGCGCGGCGATCGATTCCGGTAGCGCGATGCCGTCGTGCGGCACGCTGACCAGCAACGGCGCGGTGCCTTCGTGCAGGGCGAAGATCGGATCGTTCATCGCATCAGCACCACTTCCTCGGCGGACGTCGGATGGATCGCCACGGTGTCGTGCAGGTCGTCCAGCGTGATGCCTTTCTTCAGCGCGACGGCGAAGCCCTGCAGGATTTCGTCGGCGCCGTCGCCGAGCATGTGGATGCCGGCGACGCGGCGCTGCGCGCCGACGCAGACCAGCTTGAACAGGCTGCGCTGCGGCACATCGGCCAGCGAATTGAGCATCGGCCGGAAGCCGGCGCGGAGCACGTGCACGTCATCGCCGTGCCGTTCGCGCGCCTGCGCTTCGGTGAGCCCGACCTTGCCCAGCGGCGGGTGCGCGAACACCACCGTCGGCACGTTCTCGTAATCGAGCTTCGCATCGGCGACTCCCCCGAACAGGCGATCCATCAGCCGCCGCGCGGCGGCGATCGCAACCGGCGTGAGCTCGACTCGGCCGGTGACGTCGCCGACCGCATGGACGCCGTCCGTACTCGTCGCCTGCCATTCATCCACGCGAACGAAACCCCGCGCGTCGGTGGCGATGCCGGCACTGCCCAGGCGCAGCGATTCGGTGTTGGGCACGCGGCCGGTCGCGAACAAAACCGCATCGAATGGCGCACTGGCCGCGCCGTCCGCATCGCGCAACCGCAGCGATCCGTCGGCATCGCGTTCGATCGCGGCCAAGCGATGACCGAAATGAACGTGCACGCCCGCCTGCCGATAATCCTCGGCGAGTTGATCGCTCAGTTCCTCATCCCAGCCGCGCAGCAGCCGCTGCCCGCGCACGAACATCTCGACCGCGCTTCCAAGCGCCTGCAACACGCCGGCAAGCTCCACCGCGATGTACCCCGCGCCGACGATCGCGACGCGGTCGGGCGCGGCGCACCAGCCGAAGAAATCGTCCGAAACCCCGGCGAATTCCGCGCCGGGAACATCGGGTTTCTGCGGACGGCCGCCGGTCGCGATCAGTATCTTCTCGCCGCTCAACCGCGTGCCGTCGTCGCATTCGAGGGTGTGTGCATCCATGAAATGCGCGCGCAACGGCAAGGTCGCGATGCCGTCCGCGGCCAACCGCCGACGGTAGCTCGCGTGGATCTTCTCGATGTAGAGCTGGCGGTGCGCAACGAAGGTTTTCCAGTCGAGCGTACCGGCCTGCACCGGGAAGCCCAGCGACCCGGCGATCGAGAGCTTGCCGGCAATGTCGGCAGCAAGCCACATCGCCTTCTTCGGCACGCAGCCCAGGTTCACGCAGGTACCGCCGAGCGCGGCCGGTTCGAGCATCGCCACGCGCGCGCCGTGCTGCGCCGCGCGGAACGCGCCGGCGAGTCCGCCGGAACCGCCGCCGATGACGATCAGATCGAAGTCGGACATTCGCGCCTCGCTGCCGAGCAGGCTCAGCTTAGCCGAATCGCTGTACGGAATACGGTGAAGGATCGATGATCGGTTCGCGTCCGCAGACCAGATCGCCGAGCAGTCGCGCGGTCACCAGCGACATGCTCACGCCGAGCATTCCGTGGCCGGTCGCGAGCCAGAGGTTGTCGCAGCCGGGTGCACTGCCGAGGATCGGCAGGTCGTCGAAGGTCATCGGCCGCCAGCCGTACCATTCCTCGCGACGCGCGCCCTGCGCAGGTTCGCGCAGATATTCGCGCGCAGCGCGCTCGAGCGCGTCCAGGCGCCGGGGATTGAGCGTGCCGTCGTAACCGGAAAACTCCATCGTGCTGCCGAGCCGGAAACCGCTGCCCCAGGCGGTCACGCAGACGCTGCGTTCGTGCAGCACCAATGGCCGGCGCGGTGGTGCGTACGGCGCGTCGTAGGTGATCGAATAGCCCTTGCCGGGCTGGATCGGAAGCGCGAAGCCCAGGTCGCGCGCGAGCGCCGGCGACCACGCGCCGGTCGCGATCAGCACGTCGCGTCCACGCTGCGGCCCTTGCGAAGTGTCGATGCCGACGATGCGCCCGCGTTCGCGACGGAATCCGCGGACTTCGCAATTCTCGACGATTTCGACGCCCCCTTCGCGGGCGAGTTTCGCGAGCCCGGCGACGAAACGGTCCGGGCGCAGGCTGGCATCGCCCGGGAAGAACAGGCCACCGACAAGGCCATCGCGCAGCGACGGTTCTTCCGCGGCGAGCTTCGCGGCATCCCAGGTCTCACTTTCGACGCCGACTTCGCGCAACGCGTGCAGGTCGGCGTACGCGGCGTCGCGCGCACGCGGATCGGCGAAGGCGTGCAGCACGCCGGTCGCGGAGAATTCGCAATCGATGGCGTGTTCGCGCACGAACGCCTCGATCATCGCACGCGATGCGTTCAGCAATGCCGCCTTCGCGCGCGTCGCTTCGCGGCAGTCGCGTTCGTTGCAGCGGCCGGCGAATTTCCAGAGCCAGCGCCACAGCGCAGGATCGAAACGCGGCGCGACGTACAGCGGCGCATCGGGCGTAAGCATCCAGCGCAGCGCCTTGGCGATCACGCCCGGCGCGGCCAGCGGCTCGGCGTGGCTGGGCGTGAGCGTGCCGCAGTTGCCGTGCGAGCTGCCCGAACCGATTCGCGATTGTTCCAGCACGCGCACTTGCCGGCCCGCGCGTTGCAGCTCCACGGCACAGGCCAAGCCGATCACGCCGCCGCCGACGACCAGCACGTCGGCCGATGGTCCCGGTGCGTGCAGTCTTTCCGCGTTTGGTCCGGCGCCGATCACGGAACTCGTTCGCGATTCCAACCCGTCAGTGCGCGTGGCCGCCGTCGCCGTGCACGTGGCCGTGCGCGATTTCCTCGGCGTTGGCTTCGCGCACGTCCACGACCTCGATCGCGAAGTTCAGCGTCTTGCCTGCGAGCGGGTGGTTGAGATCCACGTCCACCACGGTCATGCCGACTTTCTTCACGGTGACCATGCGCGGCCCCTGGTTGGTGCGCAGCACGACCTGCGCGCCCGGCGCGAGGGCCGCGTCTTTCGGAAACACCTTCTTCGACAGGCGCTGCATCGCGTCCTCGTTGCGCACGCCGTAGCCTTCCTCCGGCGAAACCGCGACCTCGAAACTCTCGCCCGCCTCGCGGCCGAGCAGCGCCTTCTCCACGCCGGGGATGATGTTGCGGTGGCCGACCAGGATCGCGATCGGATCGCCCGCGCGCGAGTTCTCGACCTCGGTGGCGCCGGCTTCGGAGACGGTGTAGTGGAAACGCACGACGGAATTGTTCTCGATCTTCATGGCGGACTCGCTCAAAGGAATTCGGGTGACGCGGACGGCGCTGCGCGGCAAGCTATGCCGCATGGATGTCCGGGCCGGGGGTATGGGATCGCATTATCGCGGCGGCGCGGCGCGCGCGCCAGCGCTGCGCGCGGCGGCGTTCGCCTTCGTCCTGATCGCGCTGGCCGCGTGCGGTGGACGCGAGACGCGACCCGCGCCGCGTCGTGCATACGCCACGCGCGCTGCGGACGCGATTGCCATCTTTGACGTCGCCGCAGACGATCCGGCGCGCGCCAACGACGTACTGATCCGCGCGATCGGTCTGGTCGGCGTGCCGTACCGCTGGGGCGGCAACACGCCCGAGGGCGGTTTCGACTGCAGTGGCCTGGTGAACTTCGTGTTCCGCGACATCGGCGGCGTCGCCCTGCCGCGCACCGCGCGCGACATCGCCGCGCTGCCGGTCCCGCCGGTACGCGACAACCATCTTGCGCCGGCCGATCTGGTGTTCTTCGGCGATGCCTCGGGCGTGAACCACGTCGGCATCTACGTCGGACAGGGTCGCTTCGTGCACGCGCCCAACAGCGGCGGCACGGTGCGGCTGGACGAGATCAACGGCTACTACTGGCGCGAGCACTACCTCGGCGCGCGGCGCGTGCTGCGCTAGCACCCATGCAGCCCGCGACGAGCATGGCATCTTAGGTTTGCGATCAGTTCCCGCGACCGCACTGATGGCTGATGGCGTCGCCGACTGAATCGAGCAGCGAGGCCAGCTGTTTTTCCTGTTCGTTCGATGGCATGGGACAGGTGGCCGAATAAATCGAAAGCTCGATCGCTTGACCATTCTTGTAAGCAGCCTGGAAACCCAAGGGCGGCATGGTTTTCATCGCTTCGGCATGCATTGAAACAAGGTAGTCCCCCGGATATTTCGGGCCGACCGAGACCCCCGGCAGATTTGAGACCGCTGCCGACAGGCATTGATAAAATTCATGCTCGTTCGCGGCTTTGACGGGAATGGTTTTTGTCTGGTCCCAGGTCAGGCTACTGGGCAGGAAATGCACGCGGCGTGGCAGGCATCGCACGTCCACGCACCCGGCGCAAATCAGGAGTATCGAAGCAGTCGACCACCTCATCAGCATTTCGGTCATTCCAAGCTGCTTGTTCATTGCATCTGCCCCGAAAGTGAAACAGGTCACGGCGTTTGTTGCTCGAACTCGCCCCAGGGCTTGAGCTGCGGCAGCACCGATGCATCGCCGACGACGACGATGGATTGCTCCTTCGGCGCGTAGTACTTGCGCGCCATCTCCCGCACCTGTTGCGCGGTGACCGCGCGCAGACGGGTCACGTAATCGGTCAACGTCTGCGGCGGCAGGCCGACCAGCCAGAAATCCGCGAGCGTGGACGCGACCTGCGACTGCTGCTGGTTCATCAATGCAAAACCGCCGGCGAGGTAGCGCTGGGTCATCTCCAGCTCGTCCGCGGGCACGGGCTTTTCGCCGAGCCGCGCGTACTCGCGCAGGATCTGCGCGACCGCCGCGCCGGTGACGGCGTTGCGCACGCTCGTCGCCGCCACCGCCGCCCCGCCCGCGCGTTCGGCGCCGACCGCGCTGCCCGCGTAGTAGGTCCAGCCCTTGTCCTCGCGCAGGTTCTGGTTGATCCGGCTGGTGAAGCCGCCGCCGAGCAGTGCGTTGGCCATTTGCAGCGGAAAGTAATCGGGCGAATCGGCGGCGATCGCGGTGCGGCCGATGCGGATCGCGGACTGCACGCTGTCGTCGCGCTGGACGAACACGCGGCCCGGCGCGCTTTGCGCCACCGGCAGCGTTTCGGCGAGCGCCTGCCCCTGCGAATGCCATTCGCCGAACACGCGCTCGGCGAGCACGAACGCGGCGTCGGGCTCGATGCGCCCGGCGATCACCAGCAGCGCGCGATCGGGCCGGAAGCGCAGCGCGTGTTCTTCGCGCAATTGCTCCGGCGTGATCGAAACGAGGGACGCCCCAGACGGCAGCAGGTGACCGTAGGCATGGCGGCCGAACAACAGGCGCCCGATCGCGCGCCGCGCGAGGTAATCCGGATCGGCTTCGGAGGCCTTCAAGGCCTGCACGGCGTTGAGCTTGCCGATCTCGACCTCGCGCTCGGTGAACGCCGGCTGCAGCGCGACTTCCGACAACAGCGTGATCGCCTTCGCGGCATTGGACGCGAGCGCCGACATCGTCAGCGTGATGCCGTCCGCGCCCGCTTCGGCCTGCAGGTCGCCGCCGTAGGACTGCACGTCCTGGGCGATGCGCAGCGCATCGCGGGACGCGGTGCCTTCCTTGAGCAGGCCCGCGAGCAAGGTGGAAAACCCGGGTTGCAGGTCCGGATCGGCCGCGAGTCCGCCGCGGATCGCGAGTACGAAATGCACCTTCGGCGGGCCGTCGGTGCGCGGCAACACCCACACCGTCAGGCCGTTGGCGAATTTGCGCTCGACGCGACGGATCGCCGGCAACGCGCGTTCGGCGCCGTAGGGCGGAAGGTTCTTCGGCAGCGGCTCGGATTCGTGTTCTGGATGTTCGTTCGCCATGGGTTCGCTCGCAGCGGCCACTTTCGCCGCAGGTTGCTTCGGTGAAGTGGATTCGACGTTCGCAGGAGATTCCTGCACGGCTTCCGGAACCGCCTTCGTCGCGGGATGTGCCGCCACCGATGAAGACGCGGCGGGAACGGCCACGCCATGCGCGACCGGCTTCGCCGCTGTCGTCGCTAGCTCGGGTTTCGCGACCGTTGCCGGCGGAGCCATCAGCGCGGCCGCAGAGATGTCGGGCCATGTGCGTGGCGAAGCCGATGCGGCGGCGGCCGGCACGTTCGCTGGTGCAGGCCGCGCCACCGTGTCCGTTGACGCAGGCGCGATGGATGCGGGCGCCGCCGGTGTTGCGACCAGCGCCGATGACGCGGGCGTCGCGGCGAACATCAGCGCAAGAAACGGGGGTAGGATCATCGCCGCCTCAATGTTTGCCGCTCGCGTCGGCGGCAGGCTTCGCTGGCGCGGCTTTCTTCGCTTCCGGCTTCGCCGGCTTGTCCTTCTTCGGCTCGCGCCGATCCGACCGCGCCGGATCGTTGGGATCGAGCATGTCGTCGGGCCGGCGATCGATCACGCTGCGGTTGGCGTCGGTGAGATAGACGCGCGCCACGCGCTGCAGATCGGCGGAGGTCACCTTGTCCAGCCAATCCGGCACCTGGTTCGCTATCCGAGCATCGCCCCAGACCGCCTGCAGGATCGCGAGCATCTCCGCGCGATCGACGAATTTCTCCAGGTCTTCGTACCAGTTCGCAAGCATCCGTGTCTTCAGGCCCTGCAGGGTCGCCGCATCCACGCCCTCGGCCGCGACGTGCGCGATCTGCGCGTCGATCGCGGTCAGCAGCGCGCCGGGCTTCGTGTCCGGCTTATAGACGATCATCAGCGTGTAAAGCGTCGGTCCGTCGTATTCCCACGCCGAACCGCTTCCGGTGAAGTCCTCGATCTGCACCGCCAGCGCCTGGTCCTTGACCAGGGCGCGGTACAGCCGTGACGCGTCGCCGCCTGCGAGCAATTCGCCGAGCACGACCATCGGCGCCTGGTCCGCGCTGCCGCGCGGCGGCATCTTCCAGCCGACCGCGAGCGCGGGCAGTTTCGCGAGACCGTCTCCCTGCACGAGGCGCTTCTCGGCGGTGTTCAGCGGTTCGCCCACGTCCGGCCGTGGCGGCGTCGGACGCGCGGAAATTTTCCCGAAATACTTCTGCACGAGCGCGAATCCCTGCTCGGGCGTGACGTCGCCGGCGATCGCGAGCACGGCGTTGTTCGGACCGTAGAAATCGCGGTGGAAGCCACGCACGTCGTCGAGGCTGGCCTTGTTGAGGTCATCGAAGCTGCCGTAGCCGTCGTGGGCGTTCTCCCACTTGCCGAACGCGAGCATCGGCAGGTCGGTCCATGCGAAGCCGCCGTAAGGCTGGTTCTTCACGTTGACGCGGATTTCCTCCTTCACCACATCGCGCTGGTTGTCCAAGCTTTTCTTCGTGAACGCCAGCGTCTTCATGCGGTCGGCTTCCAGCCACAGCAGCGGCTCGATCGCCGACACCGGCGCCTGCTCGATGTAACTGGTGAAATCCGGATGGGTCGAACCGTTGTTGTCGCCGCCGCCGCCGCTGACGACACGGTCGAACACGCCCTGCGGCGCGTTCGGGGTGCCCTCGAACATCAGGTGCTCGAACAGGTGGGCGAAGCCGGTGCGGCCGCGCGGTTCGGTGCGGATGCCGACCTTGTAGACCACGCCGATGCCCACCGTCGGCGAGCTGTGGTCCTCGGACACGACCACGGTCAGGCCGTTGTCGAGCTTCTTCACCGCGATCGGCAACGACCAGCGGTCTGGCGTAGCGTGGGCCGTGGCGGCAAGCAGCAGGCTGGTCATGGCGGCGAGTACGAAGTTCGGCGGCATCGGGGGGAAGACCGTCGGGTCCGGGTGGCGAAGTATCGCAAGGAACGGCGTGGCGACGCGGCGTGTCGTCGTTTGCCGCAGCGCAGCAACCCCGTGTACAATGCGTCGGTTCGCGCGCCGCGGCTTGCTTTCCCGCCCGGTCTTCCGACGTTCCGCCGGCTTAACGGGCGAGACGTCCGGCCATCACCGCCTGTTTCGATGCGCAGACACGAACCCGCCGCCGGCGGTTTCGCAAACCTTGTTGTCTCCTCGTCGCGCGGTATAGGGAACGCTTCGAGTATCCGGGATTCGCGTCCGTAGCCGGACGCGCGCATTCGTGCGCGCAACGGCCGCACGCGATCGCCGGATAGTTACCGGAGCTTTTCCAAATGACGTTCGAAACCCTCGGGCTCGCGCCCGCGCTCGTGCGCGCGCTCACTGATCTCGGCTACACGAATCCCACACCGATCCAGAGCGAGGCGATCCCGCTCGCGCTGGCCGGCCGCGACCTGCTCGCCAGCGCGCAGACCGGCACCGGCAAGACCGCCGCGTTCGCGCTGCCGATCCTGCAGCGACTGTCCACGAACGCCGCGCCCGTGCGCGGCCCGCGCCGGCCGCGCGCGCTGGTGCTCGCGCCCACGCGCGAGCTCGCCGTGCAGGTGCACGATTCCTTCCGCGACTATGGCCGCCACCTGCGCGCGTCGGTCAGCGCGATCTACGGCGGCGCGAGCATGCGCCCGCAGTTCGACGCGCTGCGCCGCGGCGTGGACGTGCTCGTTGCGACGCCGGGCCGCTTGATGGACCACATGCAGCGCCGCAGCGTGGATCTGTCGCAGGTCGAAGTGCTGGTGCTCGACGAAGCCGACCGGATGCTTGACATGGGTTTCCTGCCTGCGATCAAGGCCATCCTCGAAGCGCTGCCGCGGCAACGCCAGACCCTGCTGTTCTCGGCGACCTTCGACGATCCGATCAAGGCGCTCGCCGCGCAGTTCATGCGCGATCCGTACGAAGTACAGTGCGCAGCGCGCAACTCGGTCGCCTCTACCGTCACCCATCGCGTGCATCCGGTCGATGGCGACCGCAAGCGCGACCTGCTGCTGCACTTGCTCGCGCAGGACAGCCGCCGGCAGACGCTGGTGTTCGCGCGCACCAAGCACGGCGCCGATCGCCTGTCCGACCAGATCGCGGCGGCCGGTTTCCCCTCGGCCGCGATCCACGGCAACAAGACCCAGGGCGCGCGCCTGAAGGCGCTGCGCGACTTCAAGAACGGCCGCACCACGGTGCTGGTCGGCACCGACGTCGCCGCGCGCGGCCTGGACATCGACGCCCTGCCCTGCGTGATCAACTTCGACCTGCCGATGGTCGCCGAGGACTACATCCACCGCATCGGCCGCACCGGCCGCGCGGGTTCGGAAGGCCTCGCGTTGTCGCTGGTCGCGCCGGCCGAAGGCGGACTGCTGCGGCAGATCCAGCGCCTGCTCAAGCAAGACGTGGAGATGGTTCCTGTCGAAGGCTTCGAGCCGTCGCGCCCGATCCGCATGGGCAACGACGCCCCGCGTGCAGGTCGTCCGGGCGGCAACCGCCCGCCGCACAAGCACGGCCGCCGTCCGCATCCGCAGTCGCCGCGGCACGCGCACAGCCAGCGCCCCGCACACGCGGGCGCGAAGCCGCACGGCGCGGCGCGC
>CAYUXZ010000030.1:0-36752 GCA_964449135.1 uncultured Gammaproteobacteria bacterium | reverse complement strand
CGATTCGCCGCCGCCGGGCGGCGCGTCGGGCGGGCCGTCCGGCCCGTCCGCGCGCGGCGCGGCCTGCCCCTGCGCTTCGTCGGGCAACGCCATCCCCTGCCCGCTTTCCTGCGCATACACCGCCTGCACCGCCGCCACCGGCACGCGCACGCTGTGGCTGACCCCGCCGAAGCGCGCAAGGAACGCGATTTCCTCGTCACCGAGGCTGAGCCGGCTGACCGCGCGCGCGGCGATGTTCAGCACCACGCGTCCGTCCTTGATCGCCTGCGGCGGCACTTCCACGCCCGGATGCGCGGCATCCACGAGCAGGTACGGCGTCATCCCGTTGTCCTCGATCCACTGATGGATCGCCCGGATCAGGTACGGGCGGTTGGACGTCATCGTCGGCGCGTCGGAACCCACGCTCGTCACGCCGTTCTCAAAGCACGATCTCGCGCAGCGCGCGCTCCTCGGGCGTCAGGCTGCGCAGGAAGCCCGGGTTGCGGAAGATGCGCATCCCGTAGTCCTCGATCGGCTTGCATTCCTTCGGCAGCGCGATGCCCAGCGACGGCAGGCGCCAGATGATCGGCGCCATCGCGCAGTCGGCGAGGCTCATCTCGGGATTGAGGAAGAACTTGCTGGCTTTGAACAGCGGCAACGCGGCGATCACCAGCTCGCGCAGGCGCTTGCGGCCGGCTTCGGCCTGCGCCTTGTTGCCGTTCTGGATCGCCTGCACGTGCGGTACCCACTCGTGCTCCATGCGCAGCATCGCCAGGCGCAGGCGCGCGCGGGAGAGCGGATCCACCGGCATCAGCGGCGGATGCGGGTAGCGTTCGTCGAGGTATTCGGTGACCACCGACGCCGCGTACAGCACGAGGTCGCGATCCACCAGTGTCGGCACCGAATGGTAGGGATTGAGATCGACGAGGTCTTCGGGCGGATTGGCCGGATCCACCGCGATCAGGTCGTACGTGACGCCTTTCGCGGCGAGCACCAGCCGCACCCGATGGCAGACCACGCAATCGCGCGAGGAGAACAGCGTCAGTGCGTTACGCATCCGCGGGCTCGCAACCATCGTGCCTCCCCCGACCGGTCGTTTGCCGGTCACCGATTCCGTTGCCGCTTCATCCAGTGCCATCGTCAGTGGACGTCGCGCCAGTATTCGTGCTTGAGCATGTAGGCCAGGAAGGTGAACACGACGAGGAACAGCACGACCCATACGCCGTAGCTTTCGCGCTGCACGGCGGCCGGTTCGGCCACGTATTGCAGGAACGCGCTGATGTCGCGCGCGGCCTGGTCGTATTCCTCGGGCGTCACGCTGCCCTTGCGGGCCTCGTCCACGACGAGTTCCTTGATGCACTGGCCGTTGTACTCCAGGTGCCCGGCCGGGCAGTACGCCTGGTCCTTCCCATCGACCTGCTTGTGCGCCTTCGGCTCGAGCACCGGATTCTGGACACCCTGCATCTGCCACAGCACGTTCGGCATGGATGCGTTCGCCAGCACGGTGTTGTTCCAGCCGGAGGGACGCGACTCGTCCATGAAGAACGACTTGAGGTAGGTATAGATCCAGTTCGGGCCGCGCGAACGGCCGGTGAGCGACAGGTCCGGCGGCGCCTTGCCCAGCCATGCGGTCGCATCGTCGGGCCGCATCGAGACGTTGATGCGATCCATGTACTTGGCGCCGGTGAAGTTGAGGCTGTCGGTAACTTCCTTCTCGGTCAGGCCGAGGTCTTCGCCGATGCGCGAATAGCGCATGTACTTCAGCGAGTGGCAGCCCGAGCAGTAGTTCATGAACAGCTTCGCACCGTGCTGCAGCGAAGCCTGGTCGGTGAGGTGGGTGTTCGCCTCGAGCAGGCCCTCGCCTTCGCCGGCGAACGCAACCACGGGAACGAGCGCCGCGGCGGCCGCGACGAGGAATGCGAGGATCGAATTGCGCTTAGTCATGCATCGTCACCCGTTCCGGCACCGGCTTGAAGGTTCCCATTCGCGACCAGAACGGCATCGTGAAGAAGAACAGGAAATAGAGCAGCGTCCCGATCTGCGCGAGCGTCGTCAGCAGGCCTTCGGCCGGCTGCGTGCCCAGGTACATCAGCATCAGGAAGACCGCCGCGAAGGCCATGATCAGCACTTTCGCGAGCAGCGGGCGGTAGCGGATGGACTTCACCGGGCTGCGATCCAGCCACGGGATCCCGAACAGGATCATCACCGCCGCGCCCATCACGATCACGCCCCAGATCTGCGTGCCGGCGAACGAGGGCACCGCGCGCAACATCGCGTAGAACGGGGTGAAGTACCACACCGGCTTGATGTGCTCGGGCGTGACCAGCGGATCGGCCGGTGTGAAGTTGTCCGGCTCCAGGAACCAGCCGCCGACGGTCGGCTCGAAGAAGATGATGAAGGCCGCGACGATCAGGAAGAACGACGCGCCGAACAGATCCTTGACCGTGTAGTACGGATGGAACGGGATGCCGTCGGCCGGTGCCTTCTCGGACCAGTGGTTGCCCTTCGGACCCTTCTTGATCTCCACGCCATCGGGATTGTTCGAGCCGACCTCGTGCAGCGCGCCCAGATGCAGCACGACCAGCAGCAGCAGCACCAGCGGCAGCGCGACCACGTGCAGCGCGAAGAATCGGTTGAGCGTCGCATCGCCGACCACGAAGTCGCCGCGGATCCACTCGGTCAGCGCGCCGCCGACATAGGGGATCGCACCGAACAGGTTGATGATCACTTTCGCGCCGTGATAGCTCATGTTGCCGTACGGCAGGATGTAGCCCATGAACGCTTCGGCCATCAGCACCAGGAAGATCACCATGCCCAGAAGCCACACCAGCTCGCGCGGCTTGCGACTGGAGCCGTAGATCAGGCCGCGGAACATGTGCAGGTAGACCACGACGAAGAACAGCGAGGCGCCGGTCGTGTGCATGTAGCGGATCAGCCAGCCCGCCGGCACGTCGCGCATGATGTACTCGACCGAAGCGAACGCGGTTTCCGCGCCCGGCTTGTAGTGCATCGTCAGGAAGATGCCGGTGACGATCTGGTTGACCAGCGCCAGCAACGCCAGCGAGCCGAAGTAGTACCAGAGGTTGAAGTTCTTCGGCGCGTAGTACTCGGTCATGTGCTTGCGGTACGCCGGCATCAGGCCCGGCGCGCGGTCGTTGACCCAGTCCATCACGCCGTTCGCGGCGCGGGTGAAAAAGCTCTCGGACATCACGCGGCTCCCTTCGGCGCTTCGCCGATGACGATGTGGTTGTCGTCAACGAAGCGGTACGGCGGCACTTCGAGGTTCTTCGGCGCGGGCACGTTTTTATAGACGCGGCCGGCCAGGTCGTAGCGCGAGCCATGGCAGGGGCAGAAGAAACCGCCCTTCCAGTTCGAATCGAACGGCTGCGGCTGCACCTCGGGCTTGTGGATCGGCACGCAGCCCAGGTGGGTGCAGATGCCGACCAGCACGCCGATTTCCGGCTTGATCGCACGCGCGGCGTTCTTCGCGAAGGCCGGGGTGAGCTCGGTGACGTCCGAGTTCGGATCGACCAGCAGCCCGTCCAGGCTCGGCAGCACCGCCAACTGTTCGGCCGTGCGCCGGAACACGAACACCGGCTGGCCGCGCCACTTGATGCGCATGAACATGCCCGGTTCGGCGTCCAGCTTGCTGATATCCACATCCACCGGACCGCCGGCGAGCAGCGCCTCGACGCTGGGCAGCCACGAACGCGCAAACGGAACGGCTGCCCCCGCCGCTCCGACCGCACCGACCACGGCCGTGGTCAGGGTCAGGAATCGGCGGCGGCCGCTGTTGACCTCTTGGTTAGCCATCCGGCTCTCCGCAAAAATTACGTAAGGGTGAATCGCGCGCGAGACCCCGCCCGGCGCGGACAGCGAAGTGTAACGGAACGGCCGAGCGGGCCACAACGCCGAATGCGCAAAACCGCCTGCGGAGGGCCTTTGCGACCCGGCGATCGGTTCTGCAAGGGGGCTATTTCGCGCCGCGGTAGCGCTCGGCCAACATGCCGACGCGCTGGACGTACAGCTGGGTCTCGGCGTACGGCGGCACCCCGCCGTAGCGATCCACCGCCCCTTCGCCGGCGTTGTAGGCCGCGGCGACCCGTTGCACATCGCCGCCGTAGCGCTTGTTGAGGAACGCCAGGTACTGCACTCCGCCGTTGATGTTCTCGGCGGCCGCGAATGGATTCTGTACCCCGAAACGACTCGCGGTGTTGGGCATGAGCTGCATCAGGCCCTGCGCGCCCTTGTACGACAGCGCGTTCGGGTTGTAGTCGGACTCGGCGTGGATGATCGCGCGCACCAGCCACTCGTCAACGCCGTAGGCGCGCGCGGCGGCCGCGATCTCGGCGGTGTAGGCGGTGGTGTTTAGCGCGGTCGTGGAGAAATTCACGCCCGGCAGCGGCGCGCAGGCGTAGCAGGTCTCGATGTAGGTGAACAGCACCTGCGCGCCCACGCCGCTCGGCGGTCGCACGTTGGTATAGGTGTTGATGCCGTCGCGGGTGTACTTGTACATCGCGCCGCGGGTGATGCGCGCCTGCACACCCTTGGGAATCTCCGGCGCCGCAAGCGATTCGGAACTCTCCGAAGTGCGGAACTCGACGTGCGGCGCGCTGCCCGATCCGCCCGACGCAGGTTTTGCCGGCGCGGAACCGACTTTCGCGAGCGCCGGCGAACCGGTCGCGGCGGGGATCGCGACCGATCCGGAGGCGGTCGTCGTCGAATTCGCGCTGGTGTCGAACCCAGCCGGCGCGGTTGCGTCGGTCGCCGCGCCCGGTCCGAAACCGTAGGCCACCGGCGTCTTCGAGTGCGCGCTGCCGCCCTTGTAGCTGATGGGTTTGCAGGCCATTCCCGGAACCGGCCGGCTGGAATAGTTGGTCGCTTCGTCCGCGCCGCCGCTGCAGCGGTACAGGGTGCCCGCGGCCGCCGGCGCACTCAGCCACAGCGCGAGGATCGTTGCCCACAGTGCGCGCTTGCGTCGGATCATCGGCCCCTGCCTCATGCCACCCGGCTCCTGTGAATCATGTCCCTTATGGATCATGGGTTTGGCGCGGCATCCTGCGCGGCCTACAATAGTCGCTTCGCTTCCAAGATGCACCTCCATGGCCGGCAAGCTGCACATCACCACCCACGGTTGCCAGATGAACGTGTACGACTCGGCCAAGATGGCCGACGTGCTGGCCGCCGAGCACGGCCTGGAGTTGACCGACGACGCCTCCCAGGCCGACGTGGTCCTGGTCAACACCTGCTCGATCCGCGAGAAGGCGCAGGAGAAGGTGTTCTCCCAGCTCGGCCGCTGGCGCCTGCTCAAGCAGCAGAACCCGAAGCTGATCATCGGCGTCGGCGGCTGCGTGGCCTCGCAGGAAGGCAACGCAATCATCGAGCGCGCGCCGTTCGTGGATCTCGTGTTCGGCCCGCAGACCCTGCACCGCCTGCCGGCGATGATTGACGAGCGCCGCGCCAGCGGCAGCCCGCAGGTGGACATCAGCTTCCCCGAGATCGAGAAGTTCGACCGCCTGCCCGAGCCGCGCGCCGAGGGCCCGACCGCCTTCGTGTCGATCATGGAGGGCTGCTCGAAGTACTGCTCGTTCTGCGTGGTGCCCTACACCCGCGGCGAGGAAGTCAGCCGGCCGTTCGACGACGTGCTCGCCGAGGTGGCCCAGCTCGCCGCGCAGGGCGTGCGCGAGGTCAACCTGCTCGGCCAGAACGTCAACGGCTACCGCGGCGCGATGTTCGAGTCCGACGAGAAGGCGGACCTCGCGCTGTTGATCCGCGCGATCGCCACCATCGAAGGCATCGGCCGCATCCGCTACACCACCTCGCACCCGCTGGAGTTCTCCGACGCCCTAATCGAGGCCCACCGCGACGTGCCGCAGCTGGCGAAGTTCCTGCACCTGCCGGTCCAGGCCGGCTCCGACCGCATCCTCGCCGCGATGAAGCGCAACCACACCGTGCTCGAGTACAAGGCCAAGCTGCGCCGCCTGCGCGAAGCGGTGCCGGACATCTGCATCAGCACCGACCTGATCGTCGGCTTCCCCGGAGAGACCGACAAGGACTTCGAGGCAACGATGAAACTCGTGGAGGACGTCGGCTTCGACCAGTCGTTCTCCTTCATCTACTCCGCGCGACCGGGTACGCCCGCCGCGAACCTGCCCGACGAGACGCCGTCGGCGGAGAAGCACGCGCGCCTGGAGCGCCTGCAGGCTGCGCTGACCGCGAACGCGCGCAAGATTTCCGAGGCAATGCTCGGCACCATGCAGTCGGTGCTGGTCGAAGGTCCGTCGAAAAAGAACCCGAACGAGTTCGCCGGTCGCACGGAGAACATGCGTTTCGTGAATTTCCCCGGCGACGCACGAATGGTTGGCCGGTTCGTCGACGTGACCATCACGCAAGTGATGAGCAATTCCTTGCGTGGGCGTGTGGTACTGACGAATGAGCAGGAAGCTGCGTGAACGCTCCACAGCTATGGGTTTTCAAGCTTGAAGTAAGGCCACAGCCAACGTCACCAGAATCCCAACAATTCGACGGAGCGTTTGTTGTCTGTTGGCAAATACCCGGACTCGCGGAAGATCCAGTTCTTCACGCAACGAAGTTCATTCGAGATTCTGGCTGGGATCTTGTCGAGGTCGAACAAGCCCCCGAACTTGTCGGCCGAAGCGAAGTGCCACAAGAAACCATCGATCACTTCGACCAGGCTCTAGTTGATCGCGAGGTCTATGTGTTTCACACGTGGCCAATCAATCCAATGGACGCGACTTCACGGCAGCATTAACACACTCGCGCATCAATCCAGCCGCTTGCGGAACCGCGAGATCGCCAGCGTCATCATCACGACGATGAAGGCCAGCAGCGCGGCGATGTCGGGCCAGAGCTCCCACAGCGCGCCGCCGCGCAGCATCACGCCGCGGATCAGGCGCAGGAAATGCGTCAGCGGCAGCACCTCGGCGATCCATTGCGCGACGCGCGGCATGCCCGCGAACGGGAACATGAAGCCCGACAGCAGGATCGACGGCAGGAACACGAAGAACGACATCTGCATCGCCTGGAACTGCGTGGATGCGCGCGTGGAGATCAGCAGGCCCAGCGCGAGGTTGGCGAGGATCAGCAATCCCGCCGCGCCGTAGACGTCGAGCAGCGTGCCGCGGATCGGAACGTCGAACAGCCACACGCCCAGCGAGAGCACGACCGTGGTCTGCACCAGTCCGATCGCGATGTAGGGAAGCACCTTGCCGATCATCAGCTCCGAACTCGTCAGCGGCGTGGCGATCAGCAGTTCCATGTTGCCGCGCTCGCGTTCGCGCACGATCGCGATGCCGGTGAACAGCACCATCGTCATCGTCAGGATCACGCCGATCAGGCCCGGCACGATGTTGACCGCCGAACGCCGCTCGGGGTTGTAAAAGCTCACCACGCTGACCTGCCCCGCCGGCGGCGTGCTGGTCGCGGGTGCGCGCGTTGCGCTCGTGATCGGAGCCTGCGCGGTGTTGCCGATCGGCGCCTGCGCGAGCTGCGCGGCAGCGCTCTGCACCGCGGTGTCGCTGCCGTCGACGAGGATCTGCACCGCTTCGCGGCCTTCCGCGCGACGCCGTTCGAAATCCGGGGGGACGACGATGCCAACGCTGATCCGTCCGCGACGGATCAGGTCCATCAACTGCTGCGGCGTGTCGGCCGTCTCGGTCGGCATCACCACGTCGGTCGCGAGCAGGTCCATCAGCAGCGCGCGCGAGGCGGTGGTATGCGCCTGGTCGACGATGCCCGCGTGCAGGCCGCGCACGTTGGTGTTGATCGCATAGCCGAACAGGGTGAGCTGGATCACCGGGATGCCGACGATCATCGCCGCGGTCATGCGGTCGCGGCGCAGCTGGCGCAATTCCTTGGTCACGATCGCCCAGAGCCGGCGCAGGTTCATGCAGCGCGCTCCGTGCGCGCGTCGCTGCGCGTGGCGGCGACGAACACGTCCTCGAGGTTCGGCGGCACCTCGGCGACATTCGCGGTCACGCCGGCTTTCGTGAGCGCGGCGTCGATGCGCTGCCGCGTCGCAGCCGTGTCCTTCGCGTCGATCAACACGCGCAGCGCGTTGCCGACCTGGGCGACGCCGTGCACGCCCTGCACGTCCACGAGCGCGCGCTGCACGCGGCGCGGATCGGCGGTTTCGACCAGCAGCGTGCCGCCTTCCAGGCGACTCGTGAGCTCGTCGGGCGTGCCATCGGCGACCAGCACGCCACGATCGAGAATGGCCAGGCGATGGCAGCGCTCGGCCTCGTCCATCAAATGCGTGGACACGAGGATCGTCGTACCGATGTCGGCGAGCTCGAATAGTTTTTCCCAGAAATCGCGGCGCGATTCGGGATCGACCGCGCTGGTCGGCTCGTCGAGGAACAGCAGCTCGGGTTCGTGGATCACCGCGCAGGCCAATGCGAGGCGCTGCCTCTGGCCGCCGCTCATCGTGCCGGCGAGCTGCTTCTGCCGGTCGGCGAAATGGTATTGCTCGATCAGCGCGTCGATGCGCTGCTTCGTGCGCTCGGGCGGCACGCCCTGGATCGCGGCGAGGAACTCGAAGTTTTCGCGCACGGAAAGGTCATCGAACAGCGAAAACTTCTGGGTCATGTAGCCGATCCGGCGACGCAATGCTTCGGCTTGCTCGGGAATGCGCAGGCCCAGCACCTCGATCTCGCCCGCGCTGGGCGTGAGCAGGCCGCAGAGCATGCGGATCGTCGTGGACTTGCCCGAGCCGTTCGGGCCGAGGAAGCCGTACACGCGACGACGCGGCACTTCCAGGTCGACGCGATCGACCGCGGTCAGTGCGCCGAAACGCTTGCTGAGTCCGCGCGCGCGGATCGCGGGTGAGTCGGGCGACGAGTTCGCGGTTGCATTCACCGCGCGGAGCCCGCGACGAATTCCGCGCGCAGCGGCACGCCGATCGGCAGATCGGCGGCGTCCTTGCCGAGTTCGATCTCGGCGAGGTAGGACAGACGCGCGGCATCCTCGCCGTTGAGCGCGTAGTACGGCGTGAACGTCGGCTCGCTGCGGATCGCGCGCACGCGGCCGCTGTATGCGTTCGCGCGGCCGGCGACGAACACGCGCGCCGACTGGCCGATCTGCACGCCCGCGCGCTGCGGCTCGGGCACATACACGCGCGCGTACGGCGCATCGCCGACGAGTTCGATCGCGAGCGGCGCGCCGACCGGCGGCTGATCGCCGGGCTTGTACGGCAGGCTGTCGATGCGGCCCGCGCGTGGCGCCGCGATGCGCGTGCGCTCGAGATCTACAGCGAGTGCGCCCGCTTGCGCCTTCGATGCGGCGACGGCCGCCTCGGCCTGTGCGATGTCCTCGGGACGGCTGCCGTGCAGCAAGGCCGCAAGGGCTTGGCTGGCCGCTTCGGCGTCCGCGTCCGCGCTGCTGGACGTCGCGATCGCGGCATCTAGGTTGGCTCGCGCGATCACCTGGCGTGCGAATTCCGCGCGCGCGCGCGCCAACGCCTGGCGCGCATTCGCGGCGACGCTCTGCGCGCCGCCTAGTCGCGCGCGCGCGGCGTCGATGTCCTCGCGGCGCGGCCCGAGCTTCAGTTCGTCGAGCGCGTGCTGCAGGCGCTGCACATCGGCCTGCGCCGCGTCGAGCCGCGCGCGCGTGCGCTCGGGCTCGAGCACCATCAGCGTGTCGCCGGCGGCGACCACCTGCCCTTCGTGCACGGACGTCGAGGCGATGCGCTCGGACACCGGCGCGGGCAGCGTGATCCGGTCCCATTCCAGCGTCCCGAGCACCTGCGGCGCTTGCCGCGCGCAGCCGGTCGCGAACGCGGCGACCAGCACGAGCGCCGCGACCCGTCGACCGTGCGGCATATGAGGGATCATCGCGGCCTCCGGCATTCTTCGTAGGCTGAATCCTAGCGCGTCGCGAGCCCGATAGCCGCGCGCGCGCCGTCGCGCTACCCTGTCGTCGTGAGCCATCCCGCGCAGCACGATTTCGTCCTCGAGCCCTACGACGTCGAACGCCTCGCCAACCTGTGCGGGCCCTTCGACGAGCACCTGCGCCAGATCGAGCTGCGCCTGGGCGTGGAGATCGCCAACCGCGGCAACGTGTTCCGTCTCGGCGGCCCGGAGCCGGCGCTGGTTCGCGCGGAACGCTTTCTCAAGCAGCTCTATGCCGATCTCGACGACGAGCCCCTGACCTCGCACGAGCTGCACATGATGCTCGCCAACGCGGTGAACGACAGCCTGGACTCGGCGCTGCGCGGCGAAACCGCCGACGATGCCGAACCGCGGGAAGTCGCGATCCGCGTCAAACGCGGCATGATCCGTGGACGCGGGAGCAACCAGTCGAACTACCTGCGCGCGATCGCTTCGTGCGACGTGAACTTCGGCATCGGTCCGGCCGGCACCGGCAAGACGTTCCTCGCGGTCGCCAGCGCGGTGCAGGCGCTGACCGAAGGCCGCGTGCAGCGCCTGATCCTGGTGCGGCCTGCGGTCGAGGCCGGCGAAAAACTCGGCTTCCTGCCCGGCGATTTCGCGCAGAAGGTCGACCCCTACCTGCGGCCGCTGTACGACGCGCTCTACGAGATGCTCGGCGTGGAAACGGTGGTCAAGCAGCTCGAGCGCAACGTGATCGAGGTCGCGCCGCTGGCCTACATGCGCGGGCGCACGCTCAACGACGCGTTCGTGATCCTCGACGAGGCGCAGAACACCAGCATCGAGCAGATGAAGATGTTCCTCACGCGCATCGGCTTCGGCTCGATCGCCGTCGTGACCGGCGACCTCACCCAGATCGACCTCCCCAAGAACCAGAAATCCGGGCTGCGCGATGCGGTGGACGTGCTGCGCGGCGTGGACGGGATTTCCTTCACCTTCTTCAGCGCGCGCGACGTGGTGCGGCATCCGTTGGTGCAGCGGATCGTGCAGGCCTACGATGCGCGGGACGATTCGGCGCAGAACAAATCGCCATGACCCGCGGACCGATCCAGCTCGATGTCGCCGTCAGCTACGGCCTGCCGCGCACCGGACTGCCGGCCGCGGCGAGCTTCCGCAAGTGGATCGCCGCCGCGTTGCAGGGCCGCATCCTGCGCGCCGACCTCGCGCTGCGCATCGTGGACGAGCGCGAAGGCAAGTGCCTGAACCGGCATTACCGCGGCAAGAACAGCGCGACCAACGTACTCAGCTTTCCCGCAGAACTGCCGAAAGGCGTGAAGCTGCCGCTGCTCGGCGACATCGTGCTGTGCGCGCCGGTCATCGCCCGCGAGGCGCGCGAACAGGAAAAGCCGCTCGCCGCGCATTACGCGCACCTGACCGTGCACGGCGTCCTGCACCTACTCGGCTTCGACCACGACGACCCGCGCGACGCCGACGCGATGGAAGCGATCGAGCGCGAGATCCTCGCGGGCATCGGCCTGCCCGATCCTTACGCATGAGCTCGCGTAGAACGGCGGGCATCGCGAGAGGGACCTCGAGGAAACGCGCATGATCCAGTTGACCCGCAACGGCCTGCGCTCCGACGGAGACCTGTCCGCGCTGCGCGCCGAGTTCGACGCAAACCACGTGCTGCGCCTGCCGGCGCTGCTGGCGCCGGACACGCTGCAGTTCCTGCAATTGCGCATGGATGCCGGCCCGTGGGCGGACTTGCGCCATGGCAAGGCAGCGCGCGAAGTCGTCCTGCAGGACGCCGCGGCACTGCATCTGCTGCACTTCATGATCGGCGCTCCGGATTTTCTCGATATCGTCCGCAGGATCACCGGCTGCGATGCGATCAAGGCATTCGGAGGCAGGATCTATCGAATGCTGCCGATCCGTGAACACATGCAGCGCTGGCACAACGACTTCGATGACCGCGGACTTCGGCGGATCGCGTTGAGCATCAACCTCGGCCCGCGTCCGTATCAGGGCGGGCTGTTCCAGATGCGTCGCGCCGGAAAGCGCAAGTTGCTCTGCGAGCTGCCCAACATCGCCCCCGGCCACGCGACCTTGTTCCGGATCGCACCCGAATTGGAACATCGCGTCACCCCCGTCACCGGGAACGAGCCCAAGACGGCGTTTGCCGGATGGTTCAGGTCTTCGGGCAGCGACTTCCTTACCAGCATCCGCGAGCAATCGGATCGCGCGGCGAGCTGATCGCGCTGCCTCGCGAAACCGCGTCTCAACTCACTTCCTCGCGAAGGATTCGTCGAAGAACGCGCGCATCATCCGGTAGCCGCGCTCTGCCGCTTTCGCGTCGTACTTGCAGCCCGGCGAGTTCTCCTCGGTCTCGGTGAAGCAGTGCACCGCACCGCCGAGGTTCACGAACTGCCAGTCGGCGGAGCTCGCGCGCATCTCGGCGAAGAACGGATCGATGTCCTTCCACGCGCCCTGGTCGTCGGCGCCGTTGAGCACGAGCAGGCGCGATTTGATCGACTTCGCGTTCGCCGGATCGTCCGGATGCAGGCCGGCGTGGAAGGTCACGATGCCACCGCTGGGCACGATGCCGCTGCGCGCGAGGTCGAGCACCGCAGAACCACCGAAGCAGAATCCGATCGCGCCGAGCCGCGCGGTGTCGATCGGCGCCTTGCCGGCGTTGGCCTGCAACGCCTCCCACGCCGCCTTGACGCGCTGCTGCATCATCGCGCGGTTCCCGTAGAACGGCTTCACGGCCGCCATCGATTCGTCGTTGTTCTTCGGCCGCACGTCCTTGCCGTACATGTCGGCGAGCAGGATCACGTATTCCCTGCCAGCGATCCTCTTCGCCTTCGCGACGGCGATGTCGTTGACGCCGTGCCAGTTCGGCACCATCAGCAGCCCGGGGCGCTTCGTTTTACCCGCATCGTCCCAGACCAGATAGCCGGAGAGCGTCGTCGCGCCATCCTTCCAGGTCACCGCATCGGCGCGCAGAGCGGCGATCGCGTTCGACGCAGAGACGATCGTGGCGGCGAACGCAGCGATTCCGATCAGGAACGTCTTCGACGATGCAGTCCGCATGGAAGGTCTCCGGAATGTGGATCCAGGAAGTGTACGCCCGTGCAGATCAGGCGACGCCAAGCCCGGGAATGCGGCTGATCGCGTCGGGATCGAAACCGGCTTTCGCGGCAAAATCGCGACCGCGCGCGGCGTAGTCGGCGTAGGCGCCGAAGCTCGGCGCGCCAGGCGAAAGCAATGCGGCGCCGCCATCGGGCAGCGCGGCGCGTGCAAGGGCGACGGCTTCGGCCATGTCGCGTGCCACGGCCAGATGCAGCGTGCCGGCATCGGCAAGCGCGTGCAGCGCGTCGTGGATGCGCGGTCCGTTCTGGCCCATCGTGATCACCGCGCGTACCGGCGTCGTACGCATGCGTTCGACGAACGGCGTCCAGTCCACGCCGCGGTCGTAGCCGCCGACGAGGATCGCGACCGGATCGCGCGCGTACAGGTCCAGCGCCGCGAGGCTCGCATGCGGTGTGGTGCTGATCGAGTCGTTGACGTAACGGATGCCGCCGCGCGTTCCGAGTATTTGCAGGCGGTGCGGCAGCGGACGGAAGCTCGCTGCGTGCGCCGCGAGTGGACGTGCGTCGATTCCGAGAGCGTCTATCGCGGCGAGCGCGGCGCAGAGGTTCCAGTGGTTGTGACGGCCCGGCAGCGGAATGCCGCCGGTATCCATCACCGGCTCATCGCCGCGATACAGCGTCGTGTCGCGCAGATGCCAGCCTTCGGCACGATTGAACCAGCGCAGCTGCGAATCCGGCAGCTCGAGCGCGGCCAGCGTCGGATCGAGCGCGTTGAGCACGGCGGTCCGCGGCCGGCCTTCGGTGAACAGCGCGAGTTTGTCCTCGACGTAGCGTTCGTGGCTGCCGTGCCAGTCCAGATGCTCGGGATAGAGATTCAGTCCGACCGCAACTTCCGGCCGCGTCAGCGACGCGGCGACTTCTCGCGTCTGGTAGCTGGACAGCTCGATCGCCCAAATCTCCGGCGCCTGCGGTGGGTCGAGCAGCTCGAGCAGCGGCAGGCCGATGTTTCCGGCGAGCGCGGTGCGATGCCCGCCCGCGCGCAGCAGGTGCGCGATCAGCGCGGTCGTCGTGCTCTTGCCCTTGGTGCCGGTCACGCAGATCGTGCGGGCATCGGCGTGTTCGGCGAACCACAGCGCCGTGCCCGAGGTGAAGTGTGTGCCGCGCGCGACGGCCTGTTCAACTTCGGCACGATACGGGCTGATGCCCGGCGACTTCACGACGACATCGAATGCCGACAAGCCATCGGCGTCGGCACGGCTCGATGCAACCAGCAAAGGGTCGCCGAGCGCGGCGACTTCGACCGCTTCGGTCTCGCTGCAGATCGCGGTCAGCGCGAGTCGTGGCAGCCGCGCTCGCAACGCCGCATGCGCGGCGCGCGCCTCGCGGCCCCAGCCCCAGAGCGCGACACGGCGCCCCTCAAGTTCCGAAATGCGCACGCAGGCGTTCCCACAATGCGGCAGGAATCCGGTGTTCGCCCTGCGGCGCGAGCAAGTCCTCCAGCGGCGGCACCGAATCGCCGAGCTGCGGCGCGATCTCGCGGGCGAAGCGCTCGACCAGTGCGTCTTCGCGCCACGCGGGCCGGTTCGCCAGCGCCTTGAACGCGGCCCGCGCCTCGCGGCCCTCGCCCACGCATTCGAATGGCTTGTGGTCGCGGTATTCGATCAGCGCGTCGAAACCCGGCGCGAGCGCGGCATCGTCGAGCAGGTTGCGTCCGAAGATCCCGACCAGGCGCGGCTTGGGCAGGAACGGCGCGAGCGCGAGGAACACGAAATGGCATTTCGGGCAGACGCCGCACCAGCGGTTCGCGGGACGTTCGCCGAGGATGTGGAAGTTGCGGTTGCAGCTCGAGAAGTGCGCGTCGTAGCGATCGGTCTTCGTGAATTGTCGCGCGACCGCGAGCTCCGACAGCGGACGCAGCAGCGAGTAATAATCCAGATCGGCCGCGACGCGCGAATGCGCATAGGCGCCGAAATCGCGCTCGAACGCCCAGCCTTTCGACCACTGGTGATTCACCTGGGCGACGACGTTCCCATCGTTGTCGAGGATCTCGCTGCCGTAGCTCGCCGAACGCTCGTTGGAGAACACGACCTGGTCGGCGCCGCGCAGCAACGCGGCGAGCACGAGGATCGCGGAATTGATCGCGGTGACCGGAATGTGGCCGTTCCAGGCGCCCTGGCGGTTGTATTCGAACAGCTGCGGCGCGAGCTGGCGACCGATATTCAACGTCGGCAGGCCCGTGCGCGTGGCGCAGGCGGCGATCAACGGCGAGGAGCCGATCCAGGTCACGGTCTGCGCGACATCCGCATTGCGCAAGGCTTCGATCGTGACCAGCGAGTCCTTGCCGCCGCCGATCGCAACCAGTGCGTGATGCGTCAATCCGGCCGAAGCGGCTTTCGGCGCCTCGACCGCAGCGGCGGGAAAACGAATCCTTCCGCGCAGGTCGAGTCCGTTGCGGTACGCGAATTCGCCCAGGCCGTTCTCGTAGATCGAATCGAGAAGCGCGGCGGTGTCGGCATCGATCGCGTAGTCATCGATGCGGATTTCCGCCGGCACAGCGGCCTTGTAGTAGCTCACGCCGGCAATCAGATGCAGCAGCTGCAGGGCGCGTTCGACCGCAGCCGCGCGCGCGGCATCCGGCGAGAACGGTGCGCCCGGAATCGTGATCGTCTCGGTCAGCTCCTCGCCGTCGTCGAAGGCGTAGACGAGCCTCGCAACGCCGGTCGTTGCGTCGAAGGCGCAGCGCACGAAACGGAACGCGCGGACCGCGTCGCGATCGAACGAACTCATGCCGCGCCTCCGTCGAGCCGTGCGTCGTCAGGCGCGCCGTCATCGAACACGCACTCCGCGGGCAGGCCGCGCAGGTTGTAGTTCGAGGCCATGACCGCGCCGTAGGCGCCCGCATCGGCGATCAACATCACGTCGCCTTCGGATGTCGCCGCTGGCAGCTTGCGCCGGCGCGCGAGCACGTCGCCGCTTTCGCAGATCGGCCCGACCACGTCGAACGCGGTTGTATCTGCATCGTCGAGCCGCGAGAGGTTCACCACACGATGGAACGCACCGTACAGGGCCGGTCGCAGCAAGGTGTGCATTCCGGCATCCACGCCGACTCGGCGCACGCCGTCCTTCTCGACCACTTGCGTCGCGCGCGCGAGCAGTGCGCCGCATTCGGCGACCAGCCAGCGACCGGGTTCCACCCACAGCTCGTATTGCGGATACGCCGACTTCACCTCGGCGAGCGCGGCACTGTAGGCGTCCAGATCGAATGGTTCCGCGTCGGGTTCGTAGGCGATGCCCAGGCCGCCGCCGACGTCGATGGATTCCACCGTGCCGATCGCGTCGGCGATGCTCGCCAGCCGCGCATGCACCTCGGCCCAGTGCGCGGTTTCGGAAATACCGCTGCCGATATGCGCGTGCAGGCCGACCACGCGTGCGCCGATTGTTTTCGCCGCGGCGAGGAATGCAGGCAGCGCTTCCGAATCGAGCCCGAATTTCGCACCCTTGCCGCCGGTGCGCACCTTCTCGTGGTGGCCGTGACCGAAGCCCGGATCGATGCGCAGGATCAGCCCACGACCACGGAACAGCTCCGGCCACTGCGTCAGCGGAAACAGACTGTCGAGCGTGACGCGCACGCCGCGCGCGGCCGCGTCAGCGTACTCGGCGCGTGCGGCGAAGCTCGGCGTGAACAGCACGCGCTGCGGGTCGAGCCCGGGCAGCGTGTTGAACAGATGCGCGAGTTCGCCGCCGGAAACGCATTCGAAACCGTAACCCTCCACATCCAGCGTGCGCAAAATCGCCGGATGCGGATTCGCCTTTAGTGCGTAGAACCGCCGGTCGATCGCCGGCAGCGCGGCCAGCGCGCGCGCGCGTTCGCGCACGGTCGGCAGGTGGTAGACATAGCGCGGCGTGCCCTGCCCCGCGAGTTCCAGCAGCGCGTCGCACCGTGTGCGCCACCACGCCTGCGCGCGCGGCGTCGCGTCCGCGTGCAGCGCGCGCCAGCTCGGTCCGAATACCGTCGCCTCGTCGACCGGCATCGCGCCCGAACCGATCAGCAGCGCGTGCAGGCGCGCCATCGTGCCGTTCGGCCCTTCCTGGTCGAGCAGCGACTCGTCGACGACGAAGGTGAGGTTGAGGTCGTTCGAGGACTGCGAGATCAGGTGCACGCGCTCGCGTCCAAACTCCGCCCAGACCTCGCCGAGCTTGTGCAGCAGCGAGCGCATGCCGCGTCCGACGAGGGTGATCGCCGCGCAGGGCGCGATCACCTTGACGCGGCAGACTTCGGACAAGTCCGCGCACAGCGCCTCGAGCACGTTCGAATTCACGAGGTTGTCGGACGGATCGAGCGAGACGGTGACATTGGTTTCCGACGAACCGATCAGGTCCACCGACAGGCCGTGGCGCTTGAAGCGTTCGAAGGTGTCGGCAAGGAAACCGACCTGCTGCCACATGCCGATCGTCTCCATCGCGACCAGCACGATCCCGCGCCGCGAGCTGATCGCCTTCACGCCGGGCACGTTCGCCGCATCGCGCGCGATCGTGGTGCCGTCCATCCGCGGATGCGTGGTGTCGAGGATGCGGATCGGCACATTCGCGTCGCGGCAGGGATGGATGCACCGCGGGTGCAGCACCTTCGCGCCGGTGGTTGCAATTTCCTGCGCCTCTTCGTAATCGAGTCGCGATAGCAGGCGCGCGTCAGACACCTGGCGTGGGTTCGCGCTGAACATGCCGGGCACGTCGGTCCAGATCTCCACGCGCCGCGCGCCGAGCTTGGCGCCGAAATACGTCGCCGAAGTATCCGAACCGCCGCGGCCGAGGATCGCGGTACCGCCGTCGGCATGGCGTGCGATGAAACCCTGGGTGATCCGCAGCGGTGCGCCTTCGGCGAATCGCTTGCGCAGGCCCGCATCGGCGGCGAAGTCGCAGGACACCGACAGGCGCCGCGCCCATTCGTTCTGGTTAGGCAACGCCAGCGCGTTCAGGCCTTCGCGCGCGTCGAACCAGTCGACCTCCACGCCCTGCGCTTTCAGATAGGCGACGCCCAGCGTCGAGGACAGCAGTTCGCCCTGCGCGAGCACCTCGGCCTGCCAGGGCAGTTGCCCACCGGCGCGGCGCGGGTCGGCGAGCAGCGCTTCGAGCGCGGACAGGCGGGCGCCCAGCACGCGGTCGGCATCGAGCCCAAGCTTCGCGGCGAATTCGCGGTGGCGCTGCACGATCGCGGCGACGCGTTCCGCGCACAGCGCGTCGTCCGCATGCGCGTCGATTACGGCCTGCAGGGCATTGGTAATGCCCGACAGCGCCGAGACGATGGTGAGCACGCGCGCGTTCTCCCGCGATGCGCGATCGCGCATCAAGGCGCCGATCGTGTCCCAGCGTTCGCGCGTGCTGACGCTGGTGCCGCCGAACTTGAGCACGATCCAGCGGGCGTCGGATACGGTCGGGGACATCGGCGATCGATGGCTTGGGTAGACTGGGAAAGGAGTCGCGCACGGATGCTGCGCGGCAGCATAGTGTAGTCGAAGGATCGCGATGAAGACGCGCCCGTATCTGCAGCTCGACGTGTTCTCCGACCGGCCCGGCGCCGGCAATCCGCTGGGCGTGGTGTTCGACGCCGATTCGCTGGATGCCGCGTCGATGCAAGCGATCGCGGCGTGGACCAACCTGTCCGAGACGATCTTCCTGTTGCCCCCGACGACGCCGGGTGCGGATTACCGCGTGCGAATCTTCACGCCGCGTCAGGAACTGCCGTTCGCCGGGCACCCCAGCGTCGGCGCGGCCTGGGCAGTGCTCGAACGCGGCCTCGTCGCCGCGGACCGGACGTCGTTCGTGCAGGAATGCGCAACCGGCCTGCTGCCGGTGCGGGCGGTGTCGCGCGATGGATCGCGGATCACCCGTGTGCGTGCCCCGCGCGCGCGTCGCATCCAAGTCGATCCAGTGCACGATTCCGCGCTCGCCGCGGCGCTGCTCGGGATGCGGCGAACCGTGTCCGAGCCCGAGCTGTGGAGCAACGGCCCGGGTTTCTGGCTGGTCGAGCTCGCTGACGGCGACGCGGTGCGAACATTGGAGCCCGACCTGCCAGCGATCGCCGAACTCACGCTCGCGACCGGCGCGGTCGGCCTTGCGGTGTACGCGGCCGAGGCGCGCGATGGCCATCATCTTGCCGTGCGGGTGTTCTGTCCGTCCGACAACATTCCCGAAGACCCCGTCACCGGCAGCGCGCAGGCGGCGATCGCGGCGCGATTGCACGCTGCCGGCCGGCTGCCCGGCTCGAACGGATGCTATGTGGGCAGCCAGGGCCGCGAAGTCGGACGCGACGGTCGCGTCGAAGTCGAGGTCGATCGTGATGGCGAGGTCTGGATCGGCGGGTACTCACAGGCGGTGATCCGCGGCAGCTTCGAATGGTGATTCGTCGTGCCTCGATTGGAAAGAAAAACGCCACCGCAAGGGTGGCGTTTTCGTTCATGCGGTCGCGTAGAAAATCAGTGCCCGATTTTCTTGCTGACCCCGTTCTCCTGCTGGTTCAGGGCTTTCTGCTCGGCCTTGGTGATATGGCCGTGGTGTTGCGAGGCCATCGCGCGCTCCTCGGTGCGGATCGCATGATCCTGCGCGTGCAGGTTCGCGGCCTGCGCGTGGGTGAGGTCGCCTTCCTTGACTTCCTCGTGGATGCGCGCGTTTTGGTGATGCAGGCGGTCGTTGACCTGGTCGCGGCGCGGGTGGTGCTTGTCCCAGCGGCTTTCGGCGGCGCCGGCGTCGGCCGCGACACAGACGAGCGAAACGAGGATCAACGAAGCGAACAACGACTGGCGTAACGACATGACAAGGCTCCTGATGGGTGGATTCGCAAGCGTGGAAACGCCGGCGCTCCAGCGTCGTTGACAACCTTCGACTAGCGCCGCGCCCGTGTACAGCTGCGATCGGGATTAAGTGGTGCCGCGACGCGCGCGTGTGCGATCACAGGAACTCCATGGTCGCATTCATGCAGGCATCAAAAAAGCAGGGGCCCGAAGGCCCCTGCGGTGTTGCGACCCGAACGGGCCGACTCTGACGCGGTTCTTACAGCGCCGGACGCACATCCACGCGGACGTCGATCGTGCGGCCCGGATCGAACGTCGAACGCACGTGGCCGTAGCGACCGTGGTAGTCGTAGGTCACGTCGTAGCCGACGACGCGGCGTTCCGGACGGTAGCTCGTCTCGTAACGGCAGTAGTCGCCGCCGTAGCCGTAGCCGCTGTTGTTCCAGTAGCCGTGGTCGCGGTCGTAGTTGGCGTAGCCGCGGTCGTAGCGGCCGTGCGCGTCGATGTTCGCGGCGATCACGTAGCCGAGCGCGGCGCCCGCGGCGGTGGTCGCGAGGCGGCCGTCGCCCTTGCCGACCGAGTGGCCGAGCGCGCCGCCGACCACGGCGCCGAGCACCTTGGCGCCGGTGATGCCGGAACCGCCGTAAGAGCGGCCACCGTAGCCGTAGCGGTCGTAACCGCCGTAGCCGTAACCGCTGTTGTAGCCATAACCGTACCCACCGTCGTAGCCGTTGTAGGAACTGCGGCCGTAGGCATAGCCGTCGTCGTTGTCGTAGCAACGGCGCGAGTTGTACGAATCGTTGACGTACTCGTAGATCGGCACGGTGTTCACCACGCGCGCGACGTCGTAGTAGCCGCGGCCGTAGGGACCGTCCTCGTAGCGGTAGCCATGGTCGAAGGGGCTGGCCGCCGCGGTTCCGATCGCAGCGGTCATCATCAGGGTGATCGCGGAGGCAGCAAGGCGTTTCATTTCGTTCTCCCATGACGCGGAATTGCGTCGGGGGCCATCCTTGCGCAACCCAGGTATCCGGATGCTGAATCCATAGGCATTCGCTAGGAGTTGTTCAGCGCCGCGACAGCGCGCGCATAACCGGCGTTCAGGCAGGCGCCGCGGGCTGCGATCGCCGTCACGATTTCCGTCCGCCGACGGCATGTTGCAGCGCGGCCTTGACCTGCCGCGCGGCGGCTGCAACCCTGCGCCTGCGGGCCGCGCCCCGGCGCGGCCCGGATCGCATGACCGCAGCGTGGGGGAATCTCTTGTCGCTACGGCGTCGCGCCAGCGCGCTTGCGCAGGCGCCATGCGCGACCGTCGCTGCTTGCCAAGGGAGAACCCGCGATGCCCGCCTATTCGACAGCGCAGATCCGCAACATCGCCCTCGTGGGCCACACCGGCGCCGGCAAAACCACCTTGTTCGAAGCCCTGCTGCTGGCCGGCGGCGCGATCCAGACGGCAGGCACGATCGAGCGCGGCACCACGGTGTCCGACCACGACCCGATGGAGCGCGAGCGCCAGCATTCCCTCGGCAGCGCGATCGCATCCATTGATCACGCCGACGCGCACATCAACCTCATCGACACGCCCGGATACCCGGATTTCCGCGGCCCCGCGCTGTCCGCGCTCGACGCGGTGGAAACCTGTGCGGTCGTGGTCAACGCCGCGATGGGAATCGAACATTCCACGCGACGCATGATGGAGCACGCGTCGCAGCGCGGACGCTCGCGCATGCTGATCGTGCATCGCATCGACGCCGAAGGCTGCGACCTGTCGGCGCTGCTCGCGGGCCTGCGCGAAACCTTCGGCAAGGAATGCCTGCCGATCAACCTGCCCTGCGACGGCGGCCGCGGCGTCGTGGACTGCTTCTTCCAGCCCGAAGGCGATTCCGACCTCGGCCCGGTGTCGGTCTGGCACCAGCAGATCATCGACCAGGTCGTGGAGATCAACGAATCGGTGATGGGCCACTACCTCGACCTCGGCGAAGGCGGGCTGACTCCGCAGGAACTGCACGACGCGTTCGAGCAGTGCCTGCGCGAAGGCCATCTCGTACCGATCTGCTTCGCTTCCGCGCGCACCGGCACCGGCGTGAAGGCGCTGCTCGACGTCGCCGCGAGGCTGCTGCCGAATCCGGCCGAGGCCAATCCGCCGCCGTTCGTGAAAGGCAGGGGCGGCGAGGCGCAGGCCATCGTCGCCGAACCCGATCTGCACAAGCACGTGATCGCCGACGTGTTCAAGATCGTCAACGATCCGTTCGTCGGCAAGCTCTCGGTGCTGCGCGTCTACCAGGGCACGATCAAGCGCGACAGCCAGCTGTTCATCGACGACGGCAAGAAGCCGTTCAAGGTCGGCCACCTGTTCAAGCTCAAGGGCAAGGACCACGTCGAGATCGACCACGCGATCCCCGGCGACATCGCTGCGATCGCCAAGGTCGAGGAAGTGCATTTCGACGCGGTGCTGCACGATTCGCACGACGAGGACGAAATCCACCTCAAGCCGCACGATTTCCCCAAGCCGATGTTCGGGCTGGCGATCGAGGCGGCCGCGCGCGGGCAGGAGCAGAAGCTCTCGACCGCGTTGCACAAGCTCGCCGAGGAAGACCCCTGCTTCCACGTCGAGCACCTCAAGGAAATGAACGAGACCGTGATCCGCGGCCTCGGCGAACTGCACCTGCGGGTGATGGTCGAGCGCATGAAGTCGCGCTACGGCGTGGAAGTGAAATCGCATCCGCCGCGCATCGCCTACCGCGAGACGATCGCCGCGAAGGCCGAAGGCCACCACCGCCACAAGAAGCAGACCGGCGGCGCCGGGCAATTCGGCGAGGTCTACCTGCGCATCGAACCGCTGCCGCGCGGCGGCGGCTTCGAGTTCCTCGATGCGGTCAAGGGCGGCACGATCCCCGGGCAGTTCATTCCCGCGGTCGAAAAAGGCGTGCGCCAGGTGCTCGAGGGCGGCGCGGTCGCGGGCTATCCGCTGCAGGACGTGCGGGTGACCGTGTATGACGGCAAGTACCACACCGTGGACTCCAAGGAAGTCGCGTTCATCACCGCCGGCAAGAAGGCCTTCCTCGACGCGATCGCCAAGGCCAGCCCGCAGGTGCTTGAACCGATCGTGATCGTCGAGGTCGCCGCGCCCGAGCGCCACATGGGCGACATCACCGGCGGACTCGCCGGCAAGCGCGCGCGCATCAACGGCACCGACAGCGCGGGCGGCGACGAGATCGTGATCAAGGCGCAGGTGCCGCTGTCGGAACTGGAAGGCTACGCGGCCGAGCTCAAGGGCATGACCGCCGGGCGCGGCCGTTACAGCCTGGACTTCAGCCATTACGAGCCGGTGCCGGCGAACGTGCAGAAGCAGTTGATGGAAGCCTACAAGCCGCGGCACGAAGAGGATTGAAAACTGCTGCGCCGACGCGTGGCCATGCGCCGGCATCGAACCTGGGCTAGTCGTCGTTCTGGATATAACCGAAGCCGGTGCCGCGCGTCACTCCGGTGCCGACGACGTTGCTGACGATCACGCGGAAGCGCTCGTTCGGCTCGACCGTCGTGTCGCCGTTCACCTGCACCGTGAACGTGGTGCTGAGCTGGCCTGCGGGAATCTTCAGTCCCTTCTGGCTGGCCGCGATGTAATCGCTGGGGGCGACAGCGGTGCCGTTCGCGGTGGCGATGTCGAACGTCACGTCGTTGGGCAACGCGACCGGGATGCTGATCGTGAACGTGAAGGGCTTGGTTCCGCTGTTGCCTTCCGGGAGGGTCACGTCGTTGATGCTCAGGCAACTGCAGTCGTCGTTGACGATCGTGCCTACCGCCTGCCCGCGCGCGACGGTCGCGCCACTGACGTTGCCGATGTTGACGAAGAAGGTTTCGTCGGGTTCGGGCGTGGTGTCGCCGTTGATCGTCACGGAAAAGGTCTTGCTGGTCTGGCCGGCGGGAATGACCTGACCGGCCAGGCTGCTGGCGACATAGTCGCTGCCGGCGGTCGCGGTGCCGTTCGCGGTCGCGATGTCGTAGCTCACGTTGCCCGTCGAAGCGGCCGACAGCGAAATCGTGAAGGTGAGCAGCTTGGTACCGCTGTTGCCTTCGGTGATCGATGCATCGGCGACGGACAGGCTCACGCTCGGCGCCGTGGCCACGGTGACCTGTTGCGTGGACTGGCTGCTGAGCCCGCCGTTGTCGGTCACCGTCAACGTAACGCTGTACGTGCCCGCCGCCGCATACGTCCTGGCCGGATTCGTCGCGGTCGAGGTCGTGCCGTCGCCGAAATCCCAGTTGCGCGAAACGATGCTGCCGTCGCTGTCGGTCGAAGCGTCGGTGAAGTTCGCGGTGAGGAAGTTCGTCGAGTAGGTGAAGCTCGCGGCCGGCGGCACGTCGGCCACGTCGTCGTTGAGGATCGTGCCGACCGCCTGTCCACGCGCGACGGTTGCGCCGACGACATTGCTGACGTTGACGAAGAAGGTTTCGTCCGGCTCGACCGTGGTGTCGCCGTTGATCGTCACCGAAAACGTCTTGCTGGTCTGGCCAGGCTGGAAGGCCTGACCGGTCAGGCTGCTGGCGACGTAGTCGCTGCCCGCGGTGGCAGTGCCGTCGGCGGTGGCGATGTCGTAGGTCACGCTGCCGGCCGCGGCGACTGACAGCGAGAGGGTGAAGGTCAGCGCCTTCGTACCGCTGTTGCCTTCGGTGATGGACGCGTCGGCGATGGACAGGCTGGGCGGCGGCGGCAGTGCGACCGTTACCGATTTGGCGACCTGGCTGCTCAGGCCGCCGTTGTCGGTTACCGTCAGCGTCACCTGGTACGTGCCGGCCGCGGCATAGGGATGGCTCGGATTCGCCGTGGCCGATGTGCTGCCGTCGCCGAAGTTCCAGCTGCGCGAGGCGATCATGCCGTCGCTGTCGGTCGAGGCGTCGGTGAAATTCGCGGTGAGGTTGTTCGTCGTGAAGGTGAAGTTCGCGGTCGGCGGGACGTCGGCGAAGTCGTCGTTCTTGATCGTGCCGACCGCCTGGCCGCGCGCGACCAGCGCGCCGACGACATTGCCGAGGTTGACGAAGAATGTTTCGTCGGGCTCGACCATGGTGTCGCCGTTGATGGTGACGTTGAAGTTCTTGCTCGTCGTGCCGGCTGGGATGACCTGGCCGGTCAACGCCCTGGCGACGTAGTCGCTGCCTGCGGTGGCGGTGCCGTCGGCGGTGGCGATGTTGTAGGTCACGTTCGTCGCCGAGGCCGCGGACAGGGTGATCTTGAAGGTGAGCAGCTTGGTGCCGCTGTTGCCCTCGGTGATGGACGCATCGGCGATGGACAGGCTCACGGTCGGCGCGACCACCGTGACCTGCTGCGTCGTTTGGCTGCTCTGGCCTGCGTTGTTGGTCACGGTCAGAGTGACCGGATACGTGCCGCCCGCGCCGTAGGTCTTGCTCGGATTGGTCGCCGTGGAAGTCGTGCCGTCGCCGAAATCCCAGTTTCGCGAGGCGATCGTGCCGTTGCTGTCGGTCGACGTGTCGGTGAAGTTCGCGGTGAGGAAGCTCGTCGTGTAGCTGAAGTTCGCGACCGGTGGGAAATACGTCGAAGACGAGTAGCTGCCGGTCAGCGAAACGTTGTTGATCTGTGCGTAGGCCTCGACGAGCACGTAATACGTGCCGCCCTGCACGCTCTGGATCGCGCAGGATTCGCTGGTTGTCGGCGAGGTGGAGGCGCAGTCGTAGTCGCTCAGCGTCGGCGGCGCGCCGTATTTCACGTACAGGTCGGCGTCGCCGCTGCCCCCGGACGTGGCGAACTGCAACCCCGTCGCATCGGCCGGCACCTGCATGGTGAAGCGCAATTCGCCGCCGGCCTTCGCCGCTAGGCCGCTGACCGGCACGCCGTTGGAGAGCGCCTGGACCGGGGGACTCACCGACACGGTTCCCAGCGCGCAGTCGGTCGCGCCGGTATTGTCGGTGTCGCTGAGTTGCACCGTATAGGCGCCCGCGAGGTTGTAGGCGTGGCTGACGGTGGCCGATGTCGAGGTGGCGCCGTCGCCGAACGTCCACTTGCGCGAGGCGATGTTGCCGTCAGTATCGGTGGATTGGTCGGTGAAATTCACGCTCAGGCCGTTCGCGCTCTGTCCGTACGCGACCGTCGGTTTCTGGTTGCCCGTGCCTGCCGCGCTTAGCGTCACGCCGGAAAAACCGCTGTTCGCGCGCAGCATCGCGTAATAGACGCCTGCCTGCGCAGTCGGGATCGTGCACGACTCGTTGTTGCCGACCGTATTCGAAACGCAGTCGTAGCTGGAGGCCGTGGGCAGCGCATTGAACTTGACATAGAGGTCGGCGTCGCCGGTTCCGCCGCTGCTGGTGAAGCTCAGGCCGGCGCGCGTCGCCGACGCGGGAATCGCGAAATACAGCGCGTTGCCCGTGCTCGCCGAAAGGTTGCTGCTGGGCACGTTGTCGCCGAGCAACGACGCGCTCCCGATGGACGTCAGTAGCAATGCGTTGGCATCCACGATGCCCGCACCGTTGAAGCCGGTGCAGCCCTGCACCATCGGATATGCGGTCGCCTGCAGTTGCGCCTTCATCGCCGCGGGTGCATACGGCGCAAGGCCGTGCGCGACGCGCGCGCTCTGCGCCAGTGCGACCGAGCCGGAAGTGTGCGGCGTGGCCATCGAGGTGCCGCTGTAATAGGCGTAACCCTCGGTTGTCGGCGTCGTCGTGCCCAGGTTGATCGTCGAGAGGATGCCCGCACCGGGCGCCGTGACGGCGACGGTCGATCCGAAATTGGAGAACGACGCGCGCGCGCTGCTGCTGGTGTCTGCGCCGACCGCGATCACGTTCGCGCAGTTGGCGAGGTTGAAGGTGGAGGCGTCGGTCGCATCGTTGCCGGCGGCGACGACCACTGTCGTGCCCAGCCCGACGGCGGTGTTGATCGCGTTCTGCGCGGTGATGCTGCACGGGCCGCTGCCACCGAGGCTCAGGCTCGCGACTTCGGCGGGATTGGCGTTCGCCGGCACGCCCGGCACGCTGCCGCCCGCCGCCCACACGATGCCGTCGGCGATGTCGGAAATGACGCCGCCGCCCGCGCCGAGCACGCGCACCGGCACCACCTTCGCACCCCAGGCCACGCCGATCACGCCCTCGGAATTGTTGCCGACCGCGGCGACCGTGCCGGCGACGTGCGTGCCGTGCCAGCTCGAACTCGAGTTGGCGGTGTAATCGCCCGGATCGTGCGCATCGGGATCGCGGCCGTCGCCGTCGTTCGACATCGTCGGATCGCTGACGAAATCGTAGCCGGGCAGGATGTTCGCGCCCAGGTCGCTGTGATCGGTGTAGCCGGTGTCGATGACCGCGACCACGACGCCTGTGCCGATGCCCGTGTCCCAGGCCTGGTCGGCGCGGATGCCGGCATCGGCGTCGGTCATGCCCCAGAGGCTGCTGAAATTGGTGTCGTTCGGTGTGAAGACCGGTTTCAGGATGCGGTCGGGCTCGACGTATTCGACGTCGGGATCGGCCGCGAGCTCGCGGATCAGCGTCGTGGCCTCGCGGCGGTCGAGCTTGCGCGTCGCGACCACGACGTCGGCGCCCAGCGACATGCGGCGCAGGTGCCGCAGCGACCAGTTCGCCACGGGTGCGGACGTGGCGCCGCGCGGCCGAAGATCGTTCTCCATGCGGGTGGCGGCGCGGTCGAGCGAAGCTTGACGCACGCCGGCGTCCGAGGTTTCCGGAGTGCCCGCGCGGTACTTCACGATGAAGCGGTCGAACTGCTTGGCCGATTCCAGGCCCGAGAGCGAATAGCGCGCCGGCGCGGCCGGGCCCGCGTGGACCGCCGCGGTGGCCATCGCGAGCGCCAGCAGCACGATCCACGGCGAGCCCGACGATTTCATTGCAAAGCTCCTCGCCGATCTGGTGCGCGCGACACGGACGGGCCGCACGCGCGGATGCGCAGACTCGACCCGCGCATCATTGATCCGGATATCCGCGGCGTCAAATCATTGCGCCATTGCGCCGTTTTGTTTCATGAACGAAAAATCCGCCCCTGAAAGGACAGTTGCACCCGGTCTGGTCTCGATTGCACAGCAGCCGCTTGCCGCAGGATCGGGCCGAGCCGGATACTGGCCGTGACAGCAACGCCGCCGGTTCCCCATGCGCCTGACCCGTGCCTTCCTCGTCATCGTTGACATCAGCGGCTACACGTCGTTCATCACCGAGCGCACGATCAGCCTGCTGCACGCCGAGCAGATCGTCACCGACCTGATCGACGCGGTGCTCGACCAGGCGCGGCACCCGCTGGTGCTCAACAAGCTCGAGGGCGACGCCGCGCTGCTCTATGGGGAATGCACGGCCGACGATGCCGAGGCCGCGCGGGACATGCTCGCGCAGGTCAAGGCGTTCTTCCCCGCGTTCGCTCAGCGTCTGGAACAGCAACGCGAGGCGCGCGCACACTGCGTCTGCGACGCCTGCACGCGGATCGACCACCTCGCGCTCAAGGCGTTCGTGCATTTCGGCGAGCTGGCGATCAAACAGGTGCGGCAGTTCGAGGAACTCGCGGGCGAATCGGTGATCCTCGTGCACCGCCTGCTGAAGAACCGCGTGCCTTCGCGCGAATACGTGCTGCTGACCGAGGATGCGCGCGCCGCGGCCGGACTCGACGCCGCCGCGCTGCAAGGCCACGTCGAGGATTGCGAAGGCGTTGGCAAGGTCGCGCTGTGGCTTACCTCGCCGGAGGCGATTCCGTTCGATCTGGCGCCGCGCGAAACAGCAGCGATCGCGACAACAGCCAACATCGAACGCAACGGCGTGTTCCACCACCTGCCGCGGTGACGCGCGGCCGGGTTTTCCGGCCGGGCTCTCGCGTAGGAAATTTCCGACACGCGCTCGCGCTGGTCGCCGATGCCGCAGGCGCGCCGGATCCGCGATGCTGTCCTCACGATCCATCGAACGAGAAACCACGATGAAATACATCCCCGCCTGCTTCCTGGCCTGCGCGCTGGCGATCGCGGCACTGCCCGCGTTCGCCGCGCCATCTGCATTGCCGCAAGTCGCCGAGCAACCCGCCGCGATCGATCCTCACCGCGTGTTCCTGCAGGCGCTCGCCGATGCGGCGCGCCGGCATCACGCAAGCCATCATGCCGCCCATCGCGCGCCACGCGTGAAGGTGCACGAGGTCGAACCGGAATTCGCGAAGGCGACGACGCGACCGATCGCTGCCAAAGCGGCGTACCACGCCGATTCCGCCGCAATCCGCGGGGCCGAAGCGCGCGAAGCCGCCGGACGCGCCGCGCGCGCCGATGACCTCTACCGCGCCTCGCAAACCGACGCGCCGATCATCGCGAATGCCACCGCCTGCAAGCGCATCGGCGCGCACGGCGAATCGATCTACGAGAACTGTGGTGCGACAGTTGCTGCGGGAGTCGGCGGCACGCGCTAGGATGGTGGGCATCCCCTGCGAGGAGCCGGCCATGGACAAGCGCTTCTGGATTTCCGGCGTGGTGCTGACGATCGCAGCGGGCCTGTTCGGCTTCGTCATCCACGGCTCGCTGCTCAAGCCGGACTACGCCGCGCTCGGCCCGATCATGCGCAGCGATGCGGACTCGGCGAACTACATGTTCCCGTGGATGCTGCTGGCCGATCTCGCCTACGGCTTCGGCATCAGCTGGATCTACCGGCAGGGATGGACGCCCGGACGCCCCGCGGTCGCGCAGGGCGTGCGCTGCGGACTCGCGGTCGCGCTGGTCAGCACGATCCCGATGTTCCTGATCTATTACGCGGTCGAACCACTGCCGGGTACGCTGGTCGCCAAGCAACTGGCCTACTCCACTTTGCAGATGCTGCTGCTCGGCGTGTTCGCGGGCTTGCTCAATCCCGCACCGAAATCCGGCTGATCCGGACATAAGCAGCGTCGCGCCGCTGCGAGGACGCGCCATGAAAATGACAGCAACCGGTTTCATCGCAACCTTCGTCGTCGCGACCGCTTGCGCGCTGTCGGCCTGCGGCCCGACCAACAACCCGATCTTCGGCCGCGTCGAGGCCACGGTTGGCGGCTACCAGGTCATCGTGACCGATTGCCACACGTTCGCCTTGCCGAAGGTCGAGAAGGTCGGTGGCGGAGAACGATTCGCGCCCTGCCCGGATTCGGTGGTGACGATCTCCGGCGATTCGCTGTACGTGAACGGCCAGTCCTACGGCGACCTGGAGCGCTACGACCACGTGATCGTCGAGCACGGCAAGGTCAAGGTCGTGCACAGCCACGACGAGCCCTGAGCATCGGCGTGACGCTCGGCTCGGGGATCGGCCTCAAAGCATGGATTGAGCGGTTCGCTGCGCCCGTCGCAGGGACGCGATGCTGCGCGCCTTGGCCTTGTCAGCCGCTGCCGCCACGTTTTCCTGTTTGGTCAGCAGGGCTTCCAGCCGCGGTAACGCAACGGCCTGCGAATCGCCCGTACGCAACATCGCGAGCAGGCGCCGGGCCTCGGGCAGATCGCTGTCCTGCAGCTTCTGCTCGATTCCGAGGATCACGTAAGGCTCCAGATCCTGCAACGCGCGCGGCGCGGACGCATCCTGCGGGCGCAGGCTGCGCAACAGGATGTTGAGTTCGTACGCGTTGTCGCGCGCCGGCGCGTAGAGACGGCCATCATGGATCGACTGCGCGATGGACTTGCGCAGGAAACTCTCCTCCGGACCGGCTTCCTCTGATCGCAGCTTCGGCGGCGACGCCTGCTCGACGCGGGAAACGGGCTGTTCCCTGCCGCAGCCCGTGGCGAGCAGGCAGAGAATGATGGCGGCAGACATCGTGGGTGCCGTGCGCATAACGACCTCCTGTCGTGAATGCGGGCACGGTATGCGCGCAATATTGCTGCATCGCGTCATTTGCATTGTCGGCGATATGCACCGCCGTGACGCAAAAATGTCCATGCCGCACGTTTGCACCATTGACGATGATGTGGCGGTGCATCACCTCGTTGTCACAACCGGGCTCCATGATTCGCCGGCTTGCACGGAGGCAAATCATGTCGAAGTTCGTTCGCGTTCTGCTGGCTTCAATTCTTCTCTCCATGTCGGGCTTCTCCGCCGCGCAAACCGGCGAACCCGAGCGTTTGCGCATCCACGGATCCAACGTCCTCGGAGCGCAACTGATCCCCATGCTGGTAACGGACTGGCTCCATCGGATCGGCTACAGCGGAATCCAGCGCCGCGAACTCGGCCATGGTCGGACCGATATCTACGCACACGACGACATCGGCCCGCTGATCGTCGAGATCGACGGTCGCGGCGGCACCGCCCCCGGCATTGCCGACCTGATCGCCGACAAGACCGACATCGTGATGGCCACGCGGCAGCCGGACGCGCGCGAAATCAAGGCGGCCTGGCATTCGGGCGACTTGACCGCGCCCGATCAGGAATGGGTCGTCGCGCTCGACGGCCTGACCGTGATCACCGCGCCGGGAAATCCGGTGACCGACCTCAGCCAGGCGCAGCTGCGCGATATCGTCAGCGGCAGGATCCGCGACTGGCGCGAACTCGGAGGCAGGCCCGGCCCGATCGCGTTGTGCATCCGCAAGCCGAACAGCGATGCGTTCGAACTGCTCTCCGGGCTCGTGCTGGGCGGCGCCCGCAGCAGCCCGAAAGCCGGCGCCTACGACACCGACGATCAGATCGTGTCGGCCATCGCGGCAAACGACAACGCGCTGGGCATCATCGGGTTGCGCGCGCTGCCGCGTGGGGTGAAGGCTGTTGCGCTGCGCGTCGGTTCGCAATCGATCTATCCCGACAAGGTCGCGGTGGGTTCCGAGGACTATCCACTGATGCGCCGGTTGTACCTGTACACCAACACGATGCCGTCGGCCCTCGGGCGCGGGTTCGTCGAGTACGCGATCACGCCGGCCGCCCAGGCCCTCGTTGGCCGATCCGGCTTCGCGTCCCTCGGTCTCGATTCGGCGTACGACATGCTCCCCGACCCGGGCAATCGCGAGTACGCGCAGATCGTCGCCAACGCACGGCGAGTGCCGACGGCGATCCATTTTTCCGGCGGCCTGGATTTCCTCGACAGCCGCGGACGCCAGGACCTGGACCGGCTCGTGGAATTCCTCCGCCAGCCAGGCAACCTGCGGCACCGGAAAGTGGTGCTGGTCGGATTCGCCAGCCCCAACCCGAAGACGCCGTTCCAGGCGATCCTGGACAGCAACGACCGCGTGGATTCGGTGAGTCGGGAGATGCTCAAGGCGGGAATCAACGTGGTCGTGGCGCGCGGCGTCGGCGGCTGGAAGAACCTGTTGGCGCCGGATCAGGCCGCGGCGCGCTTGCGGAACGAACGCGTCGAGGTATGGATCCGCTAGGCCGGCCCCGTCTGATGGCGCCCGCAACCGTCGCGTCGCCGACGCGCCCGCTTCGTTGCGCGAGCGATCAGAGCACGAACCGGTAACTGAGCTTGACGAAGAACTGCTCGGTGTCGCGCAGCTTGAATGCGTCGCCGAGCACGCTGCCGACGTTCCGCGAGAACTCGTCGAAACCGAAACCACCGCGCACGTAGGCGATATAGAGGTCGGACAAGGGCGCGAGCTCGTACTTGTAGCGGATCTGGAAACCGAGGTTGCGCAGCGAGAAATCGCTGACCGGGTCGTGCGTCGCGACCGGCGTGCCGTCGGGCGCGACGCGCCAGGCCTGGAACGCGCGCGCATCGAGCGCGATGGTTTCCAGCTTGACGCGCAGCTCCTGCCTGGAGCTGATCTGCCACTGCATTCCCGCGTTGAGGTTCAACTGGTCGGCATGGAAGCTGCCGAGCAGGTTGCCGCCCCGCCAGAGCAACCAGTCGGGATCGTGCTGCGCGAACAATTCGCCGTAAAAACTCAGGGTGTCGTTGACGAAATAGGTCGGACCCAGGTCGAACGACACGGCGCCGTGCGCCGGGCCACGCAAGCCGTCCTCCGAATAGTTCATGTTGCCGTAGAACGACCAGTGGCCGTTGCCGCGCGGCCAGAATTGTTCGTAATACGCAAACAGCCTCGCCGGCACCTTCACCGCGCCGTTGCCGCGGGTGATCAGGTCGTCGTATCCGGCGGTCAAGCCGCTCAGCTCCCAGAATTCGTTGCCACCCCTGCGGGTGTCGCTCTGGCGGTTGAATGCCCAGGCGTCCCGCAACTTCAATCCGTCGTCGTTGACCCGGCGCGACACCGCCACGTGCCAGTCGTGGGAGTTGTACATCGAATCCTTTGGCAGGTCGGTGACGCGCTTGCCGAGGTCGTAGCGCGCGTAATTGAAGTTGTTGCGGTCGAGGAAGCCGAAATCGTCGAGTTGCAGGCCGCGACCGAGGTGCTCGGCGTAGAGCTGCTGGCGCCAGCCGCCGCCCATGTCGTAGTCGATCTTGATCTGGCCGCCACTGTCCTCCTGCGTGCCGCCGTGTTGCGCGATGTGCGAATCCACCAGCACGGTGCGGATGTTCCAGGCCGGGCTGGGTTTCCAGTTGTGGTCGAACTCATAGACCGTCGCCGTGCGGTCGAGAAACGGGCGGTCCACGTGCGTCACCATCGCGCCGATGCCCTGCGTCGCGAAATCGCGGGTCGCGCGCAACGCGAAGAAATCACGGCCGGCCGCATCGGCTTCGGTCGCGGCGAATACCCCGTAGTTGAATCCGGCGAAGCTGCCGTTGGCCTTGACCGCCGCGGTCACGTCGCCCGCGCCCGAGCCGTCGTCGGCCGCACCGCCGACGCGGCGTGTGTAGATCAACCGGTCGGCGTTGCCGAGTCCGCCGAACGGCACGTCGAAGAAGCTCTGGTTCTCGGTGAAGAACGGCCGCTTGTCGCTGAAGAAGGTCTCGACCGCGCTGAAGTTCACCACGAGCTGGTCGCTTTCGACCTGGCCGAAGTCCGGATTGAGCGTCGCGCTGAGCTGGAACTTGCCGTTGGGCTTCCAGAAGAGGTCCGCTCCGGTGTCGAATTTCTCCTTGTGGCGCACGTTGTCGTACAGCGACGACACATAGGGCGTGACCGCGAGCAGCGACTGGCCGTACGCCGGGATGTCCATCTTGGTGAACGCGCTGAGAAAGCGCGATTCGCCGCCGAAGATCGCCGGCCAGCCCATGCGTTCGCCGGTCGTGCCGATCACGCGGTCGAGCTGCACGCCGATCGTGCGCTTGCCGTCGTGGCCGTCCTTCATCGGCGCGATGTACCACGGGATCAGCATCTCCACCGACCAGGTGTCGCCGTCCTCGGACACCGCGTGCTGCCAGACGCCGTCCCAGTCGGTGCTGAACTGGTTCTCGTTGGTGATCGTCTCGTCCTGGATGCTGTCGGACAGGCGCACCATGAAGTTGTAGCCGACGCGGCCCTCGCCGTCGAAATCCACGTAGAGGTTCACCCGATCGGTGGGCGCATCGGCATCGCGCGCCGTGACCTGGCGCGTGCGCGGCACGTTCGCGGGCTGGGTGTTGCGGAACGCGACCGCGAGCCCTTCGGGCGTCGCCAGGATCCAGGCCTCTGTGGGATACGGCGTCGGTGCGCGCGAGAGCGGCTGGGTCAGGCGGAAATCGGTGATGTGCGTCGCGCCGGCCCATTCGTCCGGATCGATGTGGCCGTCGACTTTGATCGCGGCCCGCGCGGGCATCGCGAGAACGAACGCAAGCAGCAGGAGCAGCGGCAATGCGCGCATGCGCCGAATCCCGGAACGAAGTGGCGGCAGCCTACGCGGCCGGCGCGCGTCGCGAGACTGCCGGAAGTCACGGCAACGGCCCTCGCCTTTGCGGATCCTCAGCGCTTGCGCTTCGGTTGAAGCATCGTCCCCGTGCAGTGCTTCGCGCCGCACAGGCAGGCCCAGAGCTTCTTTTCCTTCACCGTGTGCGGCGTGGACAGCACGATGCCGTAGTTGTAGGTCAGCTCCTCGCCGGGTTTGATCGCGCGCATCGCCTCGATGAAGACGCGGTCCTTGCGGCGGTCGTCGCCTTCGTGCTCGTCGAGCACGGCTTCGCAGTTGGGCTCGCAACTGTGGTTGATCCAGCGCGCGACGTTGCCTTCGTAGTTCGCGTCGATCACCCAGTCGTCGTTGAGGGTGAACAGGAAGGTGTGGCCGGTCTCGTCCTGGTCGGCGTGCTGGGCGTCCACGTCCGCGTGCCTACGCAGCCGGCCCTTGTACTGGACGATGCGCTCGCCCTTCTTGATCGGCGCGACGGCGAACACGCCGTTGCCGTGGATGGACGAGCGGCGGGCGGCGATCTTCAGGGACATGGCGATTTCGCGCGGAGGGGAATGCGTATTGTCGCCGAAAGGCCGGATCCGGGCGAGTATTTGCTGGCCTGCAGCCGGGGAAACTGGTGGATTTGAGCCGAGCTGACCGAAAGCGTACAATTTCAGTACGAATTCACCGATGCCCTGCCTGCAGGCCTTCTCATGCTCCGCGTCACCAAGCTCACCGATTACGCCAGCCTCGTGCTGACCGTGCTCGCCGGCGCGCCGCAGCGCGTACACAGCGCGGCCGAGCTCGCCGAACGCGCGCACCTGGAAGCACCGACCGTGAGCAAGCTGCTCAAGCCGCTCGCGCAGGCCGGGCTGGTCGAGGCCTTCCGCGGCGCGAACGGCGGCTACCGGCTTGCGAAACCGGCGGAGTCGATCAGCCTGATCTCGATAGTCGAGGCGATCGAGGGTCCGCTGGGCATGACCGAATGCAGCCTGCACGACAGCCACTGCGGCATCCAGGACCACTGCGGCGTGCGCGCGAACTGGCGGCGCATCAACGACGTCGTCGCCGACGCGCTGCGCGAGGTGACGCTCGCGCAAATGCTCGCGCCGGCGAGCCGCATGCAGCGCAAATCCATTCCCATCGCCGTCGCTGGCTGACCCCCCATGGCTACCGAACACAGCGAACTCGAACGTCAGCTCGACCGGCGCTACAGCGCAGGCTTCGTGACCGACATCGCGTCGGACACGCTGCCGCCCGGCCTGGACGAGGACGTCGTGCGCGCGATCTCGGCGCGCAAGAATGAACCGGAATGGCTGATGCAGTGGCGGCTCAAGGCCTATCGCCACTGGCTGACGATGACTCCGCCGCATTGGGCCAAGCTGGAACTCACGCCGATCGATTTCCAGGCGATCAGCTACTACTCGCAGCCGAAGAACCGCCCGAAGTCGCTGGACGAAGTCGATCCCAAGCTGCTGGAAACCTACGACAAGCTCGGCGTGCCGCTGCACGAACGCGCGCGCCTGGCCGGCGTCGCGGTGGACGCGGTGTTCGACTCGGTCTCGGTCGGCACGACCTTCCGCAAGGAGCTCGCCGAGGCGGGCGTGATCTTCTGCTCGTTCTCCGAAGCGGTGCACGAGCATCCGGAACTCGTGCGCCAATACCTCGGCAGCGTGGTGCCGACCGGCGACAACTACTTCGCCGCGCTGAACTCGGCGGTGTTCTCCGACGGCAGCTTCGCGTTCGTACCCAAAGGCGTGCGCTGCCCGATGGAGCTGAGCACGTACTTCCGCATCAACGCGCGCGACACCGGCCAGTTCGAGCGCACCCTGATCGTCTGCGAGGAAGGCGCGAGCGTCTCGTACCTGGAAGGCTGCACCGCGCCGATGCGCGACGAGAACCAGCTGCACGCGGCCGTCGTCGAACTGGTCGCGCTCGACGACGCGAGCATCAAGTATTCGACCGTGCAGAACTGGTATCCGGGCGACGAGAACGGCGTCGGCGGCATCTACAACTTCGTGACCAAACGCGGCGAATGTCGCGGCGCGCGCAGCAAGATCAGCTGGACCCAGGTCGAGACCGGTTCGGCGATCACTTGGAAATATCCGAGCTGCGTGCTGATCGGCGACGACTCGACCGGCGAATTCCATTCGGTCGCGCTCACCCATCATCGCCAGCAGGCCGACACCGGCACCAAGATGACGCACATCGGCAAGCGCACGAAGTCCAAGATCGTCAGCAAGGGAATCAGTGCGGGCCGCGGCCAGAACACGTATCGCGGCCTGGTGAAGGTCGAGAAGACCGCCGAGGGCGCGCGCAACCACACCCAGTGCGACTCGCTGCTGATCGGCAAGAAGTGCGGCGCGCACACCTTCCCGTACATCGAGGTCAAGCACCCGGGCGCGACGGTCGAGCACGAAGCGACCACCTCG
>CAYUXZ010000029.1:0-37524 GCA_964449135.1 uncultured Gammaproteobacteria bacterium | reverse complement strand
GTGCGCCCCGAGCCAGAGCAGGTGGTTCAGGATGCGCGTGATCTCGTCGAACATCGTGCGGATCCACTGCGCGCGCTCGGGCGCGGCGATCCCCATCAGGTTCTCGATGGCGCGCACGTAGGCGTGCTCGTTGCACATCATCGAGACGTAGTCGAGGCGATCCATGTAGCCGATCGACTGGTTGAACGGCTTGGACTCGGCGAGCTTCTCGGTGCCCCGGTGCAGCAGGCCGACGTGCGGGTCGGCGCGCACGATGGTTTCGCCATCCATTTCCAGGATCAGGCGCAGCACGCCGTGCGCAGCCGGATGCTGCGGGCCGAAGTTCATCGTGTAGTTGCGGATCTCGGCGCCGCGGGCGCCGCCGCCATTCGAAGGCACCGCGCTCACTTCTTCGCCTCCGCGCGCTGAGCGGCTTCGCCCTGCGCGGTGATGTAGCGCGAATCCTCGCGGATCACGCGCGGCACGCCCACGCGCGGCTCGACCGACGTGACGGGCTCGTACACCACGCGTTTCTTCTCGGGGTCGTAGCGGACTTCGACGTTGCCGATCAGCGGGAAATCCTTGCGGAACGGATGGCCGACGAAGCCGTAGTCGGTGAGGATGCGGCGCAAGTCCGGATGACCGGCGAAGACGATGCCGAACAGGTCGAACGCCTCGCGCTCGAACCAGTTGAGCCCGGGCCAGATCGGCACCAGCGACGCGACCACGGGCACCGCATCGTCGCCGCAACGGCAACGCAGGCGCAGGCGCTGGTTGTTGCGGATGGACAGCAGGTGCAGCACGACGGCGAAGCGATTCTTCGGAACCGCGCCTTCGGGCCGTTCGCCCCACTTGAAACGACCCGGGCCGTAACCATCGACACCGCGCGAGAAACCTTCCGAGGAGACATCGCTGGTGTCCCACTCGTCCGATCCGTAGCCCAGATAGTCCACACCGCAGAGGTCGATCGGCACCTCGAAACCGAAGCCGTCGCGCAGTTCGGTCGCCGCGGCGAGCCAGTCGGCTGCCGCGACTTCGAGCGTCGCTTCGCCGTGCGCGAGATCCAGCGCGAGCGCACGCGCGCCGAAATGGCTGCGCAGGCGTTCAACGAGGGCGGTGATGGACTCGGTCATGCTCTTGTCTTGGGGTCAGCGCGCGATCGTGTTGGTGCGGCGGATCTTCTTCTGCAACTGCAGGATGCCGTGGACCAGCGCCTCGGCGGTCGGCGGGCAGCCCGGCACATAGACGTCCACCGGCACGATGCGGTCGCAGCCGCGCACCACGGCGTAGGAATAGTGGTAATAGCCGCCGCCGTTCGCGCACGAGCCCATCGAGATCACCCAGCGCGGCTCGGCCATCTGGTCGTAGACCTTGCGCAGCGCGGGGGCCATCTTGTTGACCAGCGTGCCGGCCACGATCATCACGTCGGACTGGCGCGGCGAGGGACGGAACACCACGCCGTAGCGGTCCAAATCCAGGCGCGCGGCGCCGGCGTGCATCATCTCGACCGCGCAGCAGGCCAGGCCGAAGGTCATCGGCCACATCGAGCCGGTGCGCGCCCAATTGATCAGGGTGTCCACGCTGGTGACCGCGAAGCCGCGCTCGATCAGCGGATTGCCGTCATCGGGGCGCAGGATGTCGTCCACCCGGCCGACCGGCACGGGGTTGTACATCAGCTTCTCGGCGGTTTCCTTTATTCCCACTCCAAGGCCCCTTTCTTCCAGACATAGGCGAAGCCCAGCACCAGCAGGCCGAGGAAGATGCCCATCTCGACCAGCCCGAACACGCCGAGGCTGCGGAAGATCACCGCCCACGGAAACACGAAGGCGATTTCCAGGTCGAAGACGATGAACAGGATGGCGATGAGGTAGTAGCGCACGTCGAATTTCATGCGCGCGTCCTCGAATGCCTCGAAGCCGCATTCGTATGGCGAGAGCTTGTCCGCGCCCGGGCGCTTGGGGCCGAGCAGCCAGCCGACGATCAGCAGGGCGATGCCGATGCCGGTGGAAACGATGAGGAAAAGCAGCACCGGCAGGTATTCGCCCAGCATTCGCAACCTCGTCCCTGTTCCGGCGCTCGCGCGGCCGGAGCTCGTCGCCTTTTTGGAAAGTCCGGCCAGCGATGGCCGGAGCTTTTGTGGAAGGATTACATATGGTGCCCAGAAGAGGACTCGAACCTCCACGACCGAAGTCGCTACCACCTCAAGGTAGTGCGTCTACCAATTCCGCCATCTGGGCAAAAACTTTTGTACAAGCCGGCCACGCAGGGCCGGACTCTTTCGAGCCGCAAAATTGTAGCAGGCGATCAGCCGCCTTTGTTGCCCGGCTTGGCGGACGCGGCCGCATTCGTCGGCGCGTTCGGCGCGGGAACCGCCGGCTGCGGCGCGGGCACCGCGTTGTTCGACGGCAGCGGCACGGCGGGCGCGGGTGCGGTCTGCACGGGCACGGCCTTGCCCATCAGCCCTGCATCGGCGGCCGCGTTGGCGGCGGGAATCTGCGAATGCTTGGCATACCACGCCAGGCCCAGGCAGATCGAGAGGAACACGAACGCCAGCCACTTGGTGGCCTTGGACAGGAAGTTCGCCGAGCCGCGCGCACCGAACACGGTGCCTGAGGCGCCGCCGCCAAAGCCGGAGCCGGCCTGCGCGCCGGCGCCGCGCTGCAGGAGGATGAACACGATCATGGCGATCGCGACCAGCACGAAAATGACGTTCACGAAAATCAGCAGCATGGAATGGGTTTCTCGATGGAATCCGTTGAAAGGGTCAGCGAACCGGGTTGATCGATCGCACGGTCGTATCCTGCTCGCGCGAGCGCGGCCGCGATGCCGCCGCCACGATGGCCAGGAAATCCTTCGCGATCAGGGAAGCGCCGCCGATCAGCCCGCCATCCACGTCCGGCTGGGCGAACAGCTCGACCGCATTGGCGGGCTTCACGCTGCCGCCGTACAGGATCGGCAGCCAGCTTTTGATTGTATCACTCCCGGCCGAGATCTCGCGACGGATGAAGGCGTGAACCTCCTGCGCCTGCTCGGGCGTCGCGGTGCGGCCGGTGCCGATCGCCCAGACCGGCTCGTAGGCGATGATGCTCGCGGCCAGCGCGTCGCGGCCCGCAAGTTCGAGCACCGGGGCGATCTGGCGCTGGATCACCCATTCGGTCTGTCCGGCCTCGCGCTGCTGCAGGGTTTCGCCCACGCACAGGATCGGCGTGATGCCCGACCGGATCGCGGCGACGAACTTCTCGGCGACCAGGTGGTTGTCCTCGCCGTGGTATTCGCGGCGCTCGGAATGGCCGACCAGGGCGTACTGGCAGCCGACATCGCGAATCATCGCCGCCGAAACCTCGCCGGTGTAGGCGCCGCTGTCGTTCGGGCTGACGTCCTGCGCACCGAACGTGATCCCGGAATCCGCATAGCGCGTGACCAGTTCGCCCAGATAGGGCGCGGGCGGCAACAGCACGACTTCGACGTCGCCGGGCCGCGGCGCGGCGACGAGGGAATCGATCAGCGTCTGCGCGAACGCACGATCGCCGTGCAGCTTCCAGTTGCCCGCCACGATGCGACGACCCATGGCTCAGTCCTTGCGGGATCGGAACGCAGAGGATACTCGCCGGACGCGCGCAGCGGCAACGCGCCTACAATCGCGAACCCACCCGCCGGAGCGCGAAATGGCCTCGACGAACACCGCCCCGAACGCGGGCCGCAGGGGCCACGCGCTGATCACCGGCGCCTCCAGCGGCATCGGCGCGGCGATCGCCCGCGAATACGCGCGGCGCGGCAAGCCGCTGATCCTGGTCGCGCGCAGGGAAGACCGCCTGCGGCAACTCGCTGACGAATTGCGTGCGCAGGCGGAATCTGTCGTGATCGCGGCCGACCTCTCCGATCCGGCCACTCCCGCGCGGCTGTTCGAGGAAACGAGCTCGCGCGGCCTGTTCGTAGGCACGCTGGTGAACAACGCCGGCTATGGCGTGCCCGGACGATTCCTCTCCGAGGACTGGGCCACGCACACGGCGTTCATGCAGGTGCTGGTGAACAGCGTCGTCGAACTCACCTGGCGTTTTCTGCCCGCGATGGAAGCCGCAGGTCATGGCCGCGTGCTCAATGTCGCCTCGCTGGCCGGGCTGATTCCCGCATCAGCCGGGCACACGCTCTACGGGGCGGCCAAGTCCTTCGTGATCCGCTTCTCCGAATCGCTCGCACTGGAGATGAAGCCCAAAGGCGTGCACGTCACCGCACTCTGCCCGGGCATGACCTATTCGGAATTCCACGACGTCAACGGCATGCGCGCGAAAGTGTCGCGGCTGCCGAAATCGATCTGGCTGACAGCCGACGAGGTCGCGAGGCTCGGCGTGGATGCGGTCGAGGCCGGCAAATCGCGCGTCGTCACCGGCAAGACGAACCGGGTCATCGCAGGCGTCTCGAAATACCTGCCCGATGTCTTCGCGCGCAAACTGGTCGGCAGCCAGGCCAAGAAGTTCCGCGATGCGAATTAGCGATTCCGCTACGCTGCGTGAGCGGATTCATGGTTTGCCGCCGATCGAGAATCAGCGCGCACGCATCCTGATTCTCGGCAGCATGCCCGGCAAGGCCTCGCTGCAGGCGCAGCAGTATTACGCGCATCCGCAGAATGCGTTCTGGCCCATCCTCGGCGAAATCCTCGGATTCGCTGGCGATGCGCGTTCCCTGCCCTACGACGAACGTCTGCGCATGTTGTTCGCCGCCGACATCGCGCTCTGGGACGTGCTCGCTTCCTGCCATCGTCGCGGCAGCCTCGATGCGGACATCGCGACCGACTCGCTGCGTGCGAACGACTTCAACGCGTTCTTCGCCAGCCACGATCGCATCGAGCGCGTGCTGTTCAACGGCGCGACCGCTGAAGCCTACTTTCGCCGCCACGCCCTGCCGACGCTCACGGCCAATTCGCTGCGCCTCTTGCGCCTGCCCTCGACGAGTCCGGCGAATGCGTCGATTCGCTACCCGCGCAAACTCACGGCGTGGCGTGAAGCACTAGATTTATAAGTGTTACTGACACCGTTGCACATGCCCTTGATTTGCTTACTACCAAGCACTAGGCGAACTCAATTTGCTGATCCAATAAGTGGTGTCTGGCAAGTCGAAACGTCTCGCTTCATTTCGCTCGCGGCCAACCAACAGGTTGCGGTTTTCTGGTTCTTAGCTACGCCAAGCCACCCGTATTGAAAAGTTTGGCCTAACCATTTCATCGCACTCTTGCGCCCGCCCTTGGCAGAACGCACGACCCACCTGAGAGCAAGGCGCTGTCGATCAGCCTTTGTTAGCGACATGCCAAGGTCGTTATCACTAACCAACAACAAAGCCACAGCTTCCTGAACCTCTGCGTCCCCCTGTTCAGCGAGCGGTTCCCATAGACGATATGCTTCGGAATAGCGGCCAGCATTTGCTGCATTCGCGCCACGCTCCTTATCGTCACTGGCCCTGCTCGCCAAGGCCAGAAGACAAAGAATAAGAGTAAGGCCAATTCGCGTAATCATTGCCTGTATCTTTGGGAGCTGGTCAGAACCGCTTGCATGGATTTGAAGAACTCTAGACCAGCTTGATCTCGCGCAGCCGCTCCATCAGGTATTCGTGGGCAGTGATCGGCGTCGGATAGCGGTCCGGATTGTCCGCGCTCACGCATTGCGGCAGCGTCTTGATCAGGTAATCCGGATTCGGATGCAGGAAGAACGGCGTGGAATAGCGCGGCTTGCGCGCCGCCTCGCCCGGCGGATTGACCACGCGGTGCGTGGTGGACGGATACACGTGGTTGCTCAGCCGCTGCAGCATGTCGCCGATATTGACGACGATGGTGTCAGCCTCGGAGGTGAACGGCACCCACTCGCCAGCGCGCGATTTCACTTCCAGCCCCGCCGCGCTCGCGCCGACGAGCAGGGTGATGAAGTTGATGTCCTCGTGCGCGCCGGCGCGCACGTTCGGGATGTCGGGCGCGGTGATCGGTGGATAGTGGATCGGCCGCAGGATCGAATTGCCAGATTCGGTCTTGTCCGCGAAGAAATGCTCGGGCAGACCGATGTGCAGCGCGAGCGCACACAGCACGCGCGAGCCCAGCTGGTCGAGCGCCGTGTACAGCGCGTAGCCGTGTTCGTGGAAACCCGGCACTTCGCCGGGCCACAGGTTCGGCGGCATCACGTCGGCGTATTTCGAATCGCGCGGCAATTCGCGGCCGATGTGCCAGAACTCTTTGAGGTCCGGATAGCGCGAATCCTTCGCGGTCTCGATCCCGAACGGCGTGTAGCCGCGCGCGCCACCGCTGCCGGGCACGTGGTACTTCATCTTCATCTCTGTCGGCAGCGCGAAGAAACGCACGAAGGCGTCGTAGGAACCGTCGATCAGCGACTGCTGGATGCCATGGCCTCGGATGCCGGCGAATCCCCATTCGCGGTACGCCGCGCCGAGCTCGCGCACGAACGCGTCGCGGTCGGAATCGTAGCGGCGGATGTCGAGGGTCGGAATCCTGGCGTCGCTCATCGTGTCGCTTCCGAAAAGTTATTGCGCGGCAACGCGCACGGCCTCGGCCAGTCGGTCGAGCAGCGATTTCACCAGCGCCTCGTCGTCGGCTTCGACCGTGACGCGCACTACCGGCTCGGTTCCCGAGACGCGGATGAAGGCGCGGCCGCGCCCCTCCAATTGCTTCTGCGCGGCGGCAATCTCGTTGCGCACCGATTCGGCCTGCGCGGGCTTCGAGCCCCCCGCGTAACGCACGTTCGCGGTGCGCTGCGGTACGCGATGCAATCCTTCCAGCGCCTGTCCGAGCGTGCGTCCGGTTCGTTGCAGGACTTCGAGCACCTGCAGCGCGGCGATGATGCCGTCGCCGGTGCTCGCACGATCCAGGCACAGCAGATGCCCCGAGGCTTCGCCGCCGAGCATGCCGCCGCCTTCGATCAGCGCGCGATGCACGTGGCGATCCCCGACCTTGCTGCGCACGAAGGCGATGCCGCGCTCGGCGAACGCGCGTTCGAGGCCGTAGTTGGTCATCAGCGTGCCGACCACCGGACCGCGCAGTCGTCCGCTCGCTTTCCAGTCCAGCGCGAGCACGTACAGCAGCGCGTCGCCATCAACTGTCGCGCCGTCGGCATCCACCATCAACATGCGGTCGCCGTCGCCGTCGAAAGCGATGCCCAGCGCGCAGCCGCTCTTGCGCACGTGCGCGACAAGCTTGTCCAGGTAGGTCGAGCCGACCTTGTCGTTGATGTTCAAACCGTTCGGCGAAACGCCGATCGCTTCGACTTCAGCGCCGAGCTCGTCGAACAACCGCGGCGCGATCTGGTAGGTCGCTCCGTGCGCGCAGTCCACCGCGATGCGCAGGCCCTTGAGGTGGAAATCGCGCGGCACGGTGGATTTGCAGAATTCGGCGTAGCGGCTGCCGGCGCCGGTGATGCGGTCGGCGCGGCCGAGCTTCTCGGATTCGACCGTCGCGAAGGACTCGTCTATCGCGGCCTCGATCGCGAGCTCGGTCGCGTCGTCGAGCTTCTCGCCCTGCGCGTTGAAGAACTTGATGCCGTTGTCGTAATGCGGATTGTGCGAAGCGCTGATCACGATGCCCGCGTCCGCGCGCAGCGAACGCGTGAGGAAGGCGATGCCGGGCGTCGGCATCGGGCCGGACAGGTGCACGTCGGTTCCGGCGGCGACGAGGCCCGCTTCCAGCGCGGATTCGAACATGTAGCCGCTGATGCGCGTGTCCTTGCCGATCACCACCGACGGGCGCGCCTGTGTCCGCGCGAGCACGCGTCCGAGTGCCCAGCCGAGTTTGAGCACGAAATCGGCCGAAATCGGCCCGCTGCCGACGCGGCCGCGGATGCCGTCGGTGCCGAAGTGGCGGCGTTCGTTCATTCCGAAACGTTGTCGGCAACGACGACCGCAGGCTCGCTCGGCGCCGGCTTGCGCAGCATCAGCGCGAACAACGACGCAATCTTGTCGCGCAATTCGCGACGATCGACGATCATGTCCAGCGCGCCATGGTCGAGCAGGAACTCCGAGCGCTGGAATCCTTCGGGCAGGGTCTCGCGCACGGTCTGCTCGATCACGCGCGGGCCGGCGAACCCGATCAGCGCTTCGGGCTCGGCGATGTTCAGGTCGCCGAGCATCGCCAGGCTCGCCGAAACGCCGCCGGTGGTCGGATGGGTCAGCACGACGATGTACGGGATTCCCGCCGCGCGCAGCCGCGCGAGCGCTGCGGAGGTCTTGGCCATCTGCATCAGCGAGAACAGGCCTTCCTGCATCCGTGCGCCGCCGCTGGCCGCGAAGCAGACGAACGGAATCTTCTCCGCGAGCGCGAGTTCGGCCGCGAGCGCGAACTTCTCGCCCACCACCGAACCCATCGAACCGCCCATGTAGCGGAACTCGAACGCCGCGGCGGCGATGTCCTGCCCTTTCAGCCGGCCGCGCATCGCGATCAGCGCGTCGTTCTCGCCGACGTTCTTCTGGCTGGACTTGATGCGGTCAGGATACTTCTTGCTGTCGCGGAACTTGAGCGCGTCGGTAGGGGCGAGCTCGGCGGCGATCTCGCTGGTCGAATCGGGATCGAGGAACGCGAGCAGCCGCTTGCGCGCGCCGATCGGACGGTGGTGCGCGCATTTCGGGCAGACCTCGAGGTTGCGCTCGAGCTCGGGTCCGTAAAGCACCGCGCCGCATTTCTCGCACTTGTCCCACAAGCCTTCGGGCACGTTGCGCTTGTTACCGCCCTGGGTGCGGATGCGCGCGGGCATGAGTTTTTGCAGCCAGCTCATTGCGTTGGATGGATCCGGATCGTCGAGACTTGCAGTCTACCAGCCCGGCAGCAGGGTCAGACAGAATCGAGGGCCTTGCGCAGCGGCGCGAGGAATTCGCCCGCTCGGCGCGCCGCATCGTCGGAATTCGGCGCATCCGCGATCGTTTCCACCAGTGCGCTGCCTACGACCACGCCGTCCGCGCAGGCTGCGAGCGCTTTCGCGGTCGTCGCGTCCCTCACGCCGAATCCGACCACGACCGGCGCTGCGGATTTTTCGCGCAGACCGGCGACGCGCGCGAGCACGGAATCCGCGTCGAGACGGTTCGCGCCGGTCACGCCTGCAAAGCTCACGTAGTAGAGATAGCCCTGCGCCTCGCGCGCGATGCGCGCGAGTCGTTGCTCCGAAGTCGTCGGCGCGGCGAGCGCGATCAAGGCGAGTCCGTGCGCATTGAAGATCGCGCGGGTTTCAGCCGCTTCCTCGGGCGGAAGATCGACGAGCAGCACGCCGTCGACGCCCGCCGCGCCCGCTTCGGCGGCGTAGCGCTCGACGCCGCGGATCGCGACCGGATTGAGGTAGCCCATCAACACGACCGGCGTGTCCGCGTCGGTCTTGCGGAACTCGCGAACCATCGCGAACACCTGCGCGGTGCCGATCCCGCGCGCGAGCGCGCGTTCGGAGCTGCGCTGGATCGTCGGCCCGTCTGCCATCGGATCGGAGAACGGCACGCCGAGTTCGATCGCATCGCCCCCCGCTTTCACGAGCGCGTGCATAACAGGCACGGTCGCCTCGCGCGAAGGATCTCCGGCTGTGATGAACGGGATCAGGGCCTTGCGGCTGGAAGATTTCAGCGAAGCGAAACGTTTATCGAGACGATTCACAGCGTGATGCCCTCTCTCGCTGCAATGGTGTGCACGTCCTTGTCGCCGCGCCCCGACAGGTTCGCGAGCACGAGCGCATCCTTCGGCAGTTCACGCGCGAGCTTGATCGCCTGCGCGACCGCGTGGCTGGATTCGAGCGCGGCGAGGATGCCTTCGGTCTTCGCCAACAGGTGGAAAGCTTCGAGCGCCTCGTCATCGGTGACGCCGACGTACTCCGCGCGGCCGCTGTCTTTCAGGAACGAATGCTCCGGTCCAACGCCGGGATAATCCAGCCCCGCCGACACCGAATGCGTTTCGGTGATCTGGCCGTCGTCGTCGCAGATCACGTAGGTGCGGTTGCCGTGCAGCACGCCCGGACGACCCGCCGCGAGCGAGGCCGCGTGCTTGCCTGTTGCGATGCCCTCTCCCGCCGCCTCGGCGCCGACGATGCGAACGCCGGCATCGTTGAGGAAGGCGTGGAACAGGCCGATCGCGTTGCTGCCGCCGCCGACGCAGGCGGTGATCACGTCGGGCAGGCGGCCGTATTCCTCGAGCATCTGCGCGCGCGCCTCGCGCCCGACCACGGCGTTGAAATCGCGCACGAGCAGCGGATACGGGTGCGGTCCGGCGACCGTGCCGATGATGTAGAAGGTGTCGTGCACGTTCGTGACCCAGTCGCGCATCGCCTCGTTCAGCGCGTCCTTGAGCGTCTGCGAACCCGACGTCACCGGCACCACGGTCGCGCCGAGCAGCTTCATGCGGAAGACGTTGATCGCCTGCCTCTGCATGTCCACGGCGCCCATGTATACGACGCATTCAAGTCCTAGGCGCGCAGCGACGGTGGCCGAGGCGACGCCATGCTGGCCCGCGCCGGTCTCGGCGATGATCCGCGTCTTGCCCATGCGCCGCGCGAGCATCGCCTGGCCGATGGTGTTGTTGATCTTGTGCGCGCCGGTGTGGTTTAGGTCCTCGCGCTTGAGCAGGATGCGCGCTCCGCCGACGTGCGCGCTCAGCCGCGCGGCTTCGTAGATCGGACTTGGCCGCCCGACGTAGTGCTTGTAGTCGCGCGCGAGTTCGGCCTGGAACTCCGGGTCGTCCTTGTATTTGCGGTACGCGGCCTCCAACTGCGTGAGCGGCTCGATCAGCGTCTCGGCGACGTAGATGCCGCCGTAGTCGCCGAAATGGCCGCGCGCATCGGGATACGCGTTGAAATCGATGGTGTTGGTATCGCTCATGTTTCTTCTTCCGACAATTTCCGTTATCCGCGATCGGCTTCGCGCACCGCTTTGACGAAGGCGCGCATCCTCGCCGGGTCCTTGATGCCCGGCGAGGATTCGATGCCGCTCGACACATCCACGCCCCACGGCCGCAACGCGCGCACCGCATCCGCCACATTCGCAGGATCGAGGCCGCCCGCGAGCAGCCAGGGCTGCCGCGGTCGTTCGTGTGCGAGAAGGTCCCAGTCGAAGCGCTCGCCACTGCCGCCCATCGCACCGGGCGCATGGCCGTCGAGCACGAATCCTGCCGCCGAAGGATACCGCGCCAGCAGCGCGGGCACATCGCTCGCAGCCAGGCCGCGCATCGGCAGCGCCTTGAAGAACGGCAGGCCGAACGAGGCGCAGAACGCATCATCCTCGGAACCGTGGAACTGCAGCAGGTCGGGCCGCGCGCGCTCGATGATCTCGGCGATTGCGTCAAAGGTCTGGTCAATCACGAGCACCACTGCGCTGACTGTGGGCAGTACCAGCGCGCGCAGCGCAGAGCCTTGTGCGAGGTCAAGCTGGCGCGGGCTGCGCTCGGAGAAGATGAGTCCGACCGCATCCGCGCCAAGCTCGCAAGCCAGACGCACGTCCTCCTCGCGGGTCATCCCGCAGAGCTTGATCCGCGTGCGCGAACCAGTGTCATCGAGCAGGCTCACAGCGTCGCCTCGGCGGGAAGTCCCCACTGCGCCGGATACAGCGGGCCGATGAAGGTCAGGCCCTGCGGGAGTGCGGTCGCGCCAGCGACCGTGCGGTCGCGGCCCTGCAGCAGTTCGCCCATCCAGGATTCGGGCATCTCGCCGCGGCCGATCGGCAGCAACGAGCCGACGATGTTGCGCACCATGTGGTGCAGGAAGGCGTTGGCCTGCACGTCGATCACGACTTCCTCGCCCTCGCGGCGCACTTCGATCCTCTGCATCTCGCGCATCGCATGCGTAGCCTGGCACTGCGCGGCGCGGAAGGCGCTGAAATCGTTCTCGCCGATCAGCGCCTGCGCGGCGCGATGCATGGCGTCGGCGTCCAGCGGCAACCGTTCCCAGGCGAGATAGTCGCGCTGCAGCGACGGCCGCACGTTGCGATTGAGGATGCGGTAGCGGTAGCGCCGCGCGCGCGCGCTGTGGCGCGCACTGAATGCGTCATCCACTGACACCGCCCAGCGCACCGTGATCGCATGCGGCAGGCGCGAATTCGCGCCGAGCATCCAGCCGCGCAGCTCGCGCTCCACCTGCGTGTCGAAATGCACGACCTGGCAGATCGCGTGCACGCCGGCATCGGTGCGTCCGGCGCACTGCACCTCGATCGACGTGTCGGCGACGAAGCTGAGCGCGGATTCGACCGCCGACTGCACGCTCGTCGCGTGCGACAGCCGCTGCCAGCCCTGGAAGCCGGTGCCGTCGTATTCGATGCCGAGCGCGAGACGCATGGTTGAATGATGTCGGAAAAGAGAACGCGCCGCTGCGGGTCGCCGGCGGCGCGTCGGTAAAGGGGTACTGCCTTGGTGCGACGATCAGCTGTCGAGCGTTTCGAGCAGCTTGAACGCCTCTTCCTGCTGCGGCGCGTTGCCCTCGATCAGCACTTCCTCGAGCATCCCGCGCGCGCCGTCGTGGTCGCCGATGTCGATGTAGGCGCGCGCGAGTTCGAGCTTGGTCGCGACGGTCTGGTTCGGATCGTCGAGTTCGGGAACGACTGGATGTTCCTTGGTGATCTCCTGGCCTTTCGCGACGGCTGCGGGCGTCTCGTCGATCGCCCAGTCGTCCTTCTCCGGCGCTGACGCAGCCGCGACGACAGGCGCGGGCGCGGGCGGAGGAACGGGTGCTGCCGGTGGCTCGGGCAACGGCGTCGCCGCCACGGGACCGGTCCAGTACGGCTTGCTGATCGGTGGCGGGGCCGGCGGCAACGGTTCGGCGACCGTCGTGCGGCCGGTGACGGCGGGCGCGGGCACGGATTCCTTGGCATCGGGCGCTGATTGATCCTTCGCGGCGGGCGTGTTCAGCGCGGCCAGGCTTTCGGCCAGGGCGTATTTGCGCGGCGGCGCCGCGGCTTCCGGCCGCTTCGGTTTGCGCAGGAACACGTACAGCAGTGCGGCTACGAGCAGCGAGCCTGCGCCGAACCAGAACCAGGTCTGCATGAACCACGGCGTTTCATCCACCGGTTGAGCCGGAGGTGCGACCGCATGCTTCGCGGGAGCGGCGGTCGGCTTGGACGCCGACGCTGCCGATGCGGTCGAAGCTGAAGGCGTCGCGGACGCGGCCGCAGCGGTTGTTGCAGGTGCAGGCGGCGCGGCAGCGGTCGATGCGCCACTCGTCGCAGGCGCCGGGGTCGTGGTGTTCTTCTGTTTCTCCAGTTCGGCGAGCTTGTGTTGCAGGTCCGCGAGCTGGCTGTCCTTCATCGTGATCAGCTGCTGGCTGTCCTTCTGGATCTTTTCCAGGTCGGACACGCGCGATTTCAGGTCGCTGACTTCGGCGTTGCGCGCGGCGAGTTCTTCCTTGGCCTGGGTGAGTTGCGCGCGCAATTCGCTGCCCGATCCGCCTTCGCTCGCGCCGGATTGGCTGCCGCGCGCGCTGTTGCCCACCGGCGGGACGATCTCCAGCCGCGCGCTTCGCGGCTTGCGATGGCCTACGCTCGCGGTTGTCGGCGCAGACGGCGCAGCAGGTTCAGCGGCTGTCGATTCGACGGGCTTGCCGGTTTCCTTCGGCGGGGTCGACAGTTTTTCCGCGGCAGGCGCAGGAGCCGCGGCTTCCACGGATTTAGCTGCGGTTTTGGCCACGGCGGTTTCGGCGCCTTCTTCCGGCTGCAGCGGCGGCGCGGCCTGGAAACCCTGACGCCAGCTTTCGACCTGCTCGCGCACCAGCGAGTCGGCTTCCGCGGTGGTAAGCGCCTGCGTGTCGTCGCCGCCGGGAATGCGCAGCACCGCACCGCTCTTGAGCAGGTTGATGTTGGAATGGATGAACGCGTCGGGATTCGCGCGTTGCAGCGCGATCATCATGCGGTTGACCGACACGTCCTCGGGCCGGACCTTGCCGGCGATCTGGGACAGCGTGTCGCCTTTTTCCACCGTGACCGAATCAGGCTTCGCTGCCGTCGGCGCAGATTCGGTCGCAGGCGCGGCGGTGCTTGCCGGGGCCGGTTCGGTCGTCGGCGCAGGGGCGGGCTGAGGCGGTGCGGGAGGAGGCGCGGGTTCCGGCTGCGGTGCAGTGGCGATCGGCTGCTGAGGCGGTTGCGGCATCGGCAAAGCCGGCGCTTCCGGCGGCGCGGCCGATACGCTCGGCGGCGCAGGTTGCTGGACCGCCACGGGTGGCGGCGCAGCGGAAATCTGCGGCTGCGGAGGTGCGGCTGGCGTCGGGGCCTGCAACGGCGCGGCGGCCGCGCTGATAGACGGGATGGGCTCCATCCGCTGCGGCTCGGGCTGCGGCGCAGGTGCCGGACCGGCCGCGATCGACGGCGGCGAAACCATCGGCGCGGGTTGCGGTGGCGGCGGTGCCGGCATCGGGGTGGAGGCGACCTGCGGCGCGCTGATCGCACGATGCGGCACCGACACGCTGCGCGGCGGGTCGAGCAGCGCGGTGTACTCGCGCACCATCTTGCCCTTGCCCCAGTCGGCTTCGAGCAGGAAGCTCACGTAGGGATCGTGCATCTTCTGCGGCGTGGTCACGCGGATGACCTGCTGGCCGCGTTCGTTGCGACCGATGCTGAAGGTCAGGTTCGCCGACACCTGCACCGAGCGATCCAGCCCGATCCGCGCGAACGCTTCCGGCGAGGCCAGGTGCACGATCAGATCGTTGGCTTCGGAAGGGTCGTTGAGCGTCAGCGGGATTTCCGCGACGAAGGGCTGGTCCAGCTTTGACTTGACTTCGATCGCGCCCATCCCGATCGCGAGCGCCTGCATCGGCGACAGTGCGAACGCCACCGCCATGCAGAGCAGCGATCCCGTGGTACGCAGTCCCGTTCGTTGCGATGCCATCGTCGAACTCTCCCCAATATTGCAGGCTCCGCCGCGCCGTTCATGCGAATCCACATGACGACGAGCGTGCAAGTTGGCGTTAGCTATACGCTTTTGCCAGCAATTCTGCAATCTGGACCGCGTTGAGGGCGGCGCCCTTGCGGATATTGTCGGAGACAATCCACAGGTCCAGGCCGCGCGGGTGGGAGATGTCCTCGCGGATCCGGCCGACGTAGGACGGATCGCGTCCGGCTGCGTGGGTGACCGGGGTCGGATAGCCGCCGCCCTTGAGTTCATCGACGACTTCCACGCCTTCGGCCCGTTCGAGCAGCGCCCTCGCCTGCGGAGCGGTGATCTTCTCGCGCGTCTCGATATGGACGGCCTCGGAATGGCCGTAAACCACCGGCACGCGCACCACGGTCGGGTTCACCTGGATCGAGTCGTCGCCGAGGATCTTGCGGGTCTCCCAGACCAGCTTCATTTCCTCGGTCGTGTAGCCGTTGTCGCAGAAGTCGCCGCCGTGCGGGATCACGTTGCGGGCGATCTGCACCGGGTAGACCTCGGCTGTCGCCTCGCCGCCGTTCGAGAGCGCGGCAGTCTGCCGGTTCAGTTCGTCGATGCCCTTCTGCCCGGTGCCGGACACCGACTGGTACGTCGCCACGTTGATGCGCTCGATGCCGACCGCGCGGTGGATCGGCGCGAGCGCGACCACCATCTGCATCGTCGAGCAGTTCGGGTTGGCGATGATGCCGCGCGGGCGGTTGGCAATCTCCCGCGGGTTGACCTCGGAGACCACCAGCGGGATGTCGGACTCGTAGCGGAACGCCGAGGAGTTGTCGATCACGACCGCGCCCGCGGCCGCGAACTTCGGCGCGTATTCCTTCGAGATCGAGCCGCCCGCCGAGAACAACGCGATGTCGATGCCGTTCGGATCGAACGTCGCGAGGTCCTGCACGACGATCTCGCGGTCGCCGAATTTCACGGGTTTGCCCGCGGATTTCGCACTCGCGAGCGCGACCACCGATTTCGCCGGGAAACGGCGCTCGGCAAGTACCGACAGCATCATCTGACCCACCGCTCCGGTGGCGCCCACGACCGCTACGTTGAATGCTCTGCTCACTCTTTGATGTCCTATATGTTTCTAGTGCGTACTTGGTTGCTCAAGAAGCTCAGCCCTGAGACTCGCATTGTTTGACAAGACCCAAGGCTTGGATCTCTCGATCAAATCAAAGATTTCTGGGGCCGAGTCTGGGTGAATCTTCACGATTATTGCAGTGTTTTCAGGTGTTGCTATTCCCGATTTCGATTGAAACTCCTGAGTTTCTAGAAATCCCAGATATCCCACAATCTTGTCCAGAAGACGATGTTGCGAGCGTTCATCGGCCTTGAGTGGCGATGCGACGACAATGATCAAGTCGGCACCACCAGATTTCTTGACGGCGTGAATGTCCAGAGTCGTCAATGACGGTATCGGATGGTCAGGGTCGTCGTAATCGTCTTCCCATTTCCCATGCATGATGATCGGCGTTGTCATGTGTCCTCTGCGCTAGTCGGAATGCGCGGCGTGACTTCGCCCACGTCCCCGCACTGCGCGCGATGCCGCAGCGCCTGGTCCATCAGCACGAGGGCGACCATCGCCTCGCAGATCGGCGTCGCGCGGATGCCGACGCAGGGGTCGTGGCGGCCTGTGGTAACTACTTCGACGACGTTTCCGTGCACATCGACGCCGTCGATCGGCAGGCGCAGGCTCGAGGTCGGCTTGAACGCAACGGAGCAGCGCACCGATTGCCCGCTGGAGATGCCGCCGAGGATGCCGCCGGCGTGGTTGGACAGAAATCCCTGCGGTGTCATCGCGTCGCGATGCGCGCTGCCCTTCTCCATCACGACCGCGAAGCCGTCGCCGATCTCCACGCCCTTGACCGCATTGATCGACATCAGCGCGCTCGCGAGCTCGGCGTCGAGCTTGCCGTAGATCGGCTCGCCCCAGCCCGGCGGCACGCCCGTCGCGACCACGTTGATGCGCGCGCCAACCGAATCGCCGGACTTGCGCAGCGCGTCCATGTATTCCTCGAGTTCTGCGACCTGCGCGGCGTTCGGCCAGAAGAAGGGATTGCCTTCGACCACGTCCCAATCGATGTGCGCTGCGTCGAATTCGTGCGGCACCACCTCGCCGATCTGGGCGAGATGCCCGCGCACGACGACGCCGTATTTCTCCGCGAGCCATTTCTTCGCAATCACCGCCGCGGCGACGCGCATCGTCGTCTCGCGCGCGGAAGAGCGCCCGCCGCCGCGCGGATCGCGGACGCCGTACTTCTGCCAGTAGGTGTAATCGGCGTGGCCGGGACGGAACTGCTCGGCGATCTTCGCGTAATCCTTGCTGCGCGCGTCGGTGTTGCGGATCAGCAGCGCGATCGGCGTGCCGGTGGTGCGACCTTCGTACACGCCGGACAGTATCTCGACTTCGTCCGCCTCGTGGCGCTGCGAGGTGTGGCGCGTGCGCCCGGTCGCGCGACGCGCGAGGTCGTGCGCGAAATCCTCCGCCGCGATCGCGATGCCCGGCGGGCAGCCGTCGATCACGCAGCCGATCGCGGGACCGTGGCTTTCGCCGAAGGTCGTGACCGCGAACAGCTGACCGAACGTATTACCGGCCATATGAATTCTCAGCGCGCATCGGCGAGTTCCTTGATCCGCGCGTGGTGCGCGACGAGGTCCTCGCGACCGATCGCGAACACGCCCATCGGCCCGACCTTGAACTCGATCCACGCGAACGGGATTTCCGGCAGCAGCTCGACCAGCGCGTGTTCGCTCTCGCCGACCTCGACGATCAGCACGCCGCCCTCGTTCAGATGCGCGGGCGTATCGCGCAGGATCTTCAGCGCAAGATCGAGTCCGTCCTCGCCGGCGCGCAGGCCCAGTTCCGGTTCGTGCGCGTACTCGGCCGGCAATGCGGCGACTTCGTCGTGCGTGACGTAGGGCGGATTGCTGACGATCAGATCGTAGCGCTCGCCCGCAAGCGCGCCGAACAGATCGGATTTCAGCAGACGCACGTTCGGTGTGTGCAACCGCAGCGTGTTCTCCTCGGCGAGCGCGAGCGCGTCGTCCGACAGATCGACCGCGTCCACCTGCCAGTCCGGGTTGTAGTGCGCGATCGCGATCGCGATGCAGCCCGAGCCCGTACACAAGTCGAGCGCGCGTTCGACGCGCAGATCGCCGATCCACGGCTGGAAACCGGCCTCGATGAGTTCGGCGATCGGCGAGCGCGGCACCAGCGCGCGCGGATCGGTGCGAAAGCTCAAGCCCGCGAACCAGGCCTCGCCGGTGAGATACGCCGCCGGAATACGTTCCTCGATACGACGCTCGAACAACGCGAGCACCGTCGCTTTCTCCTCGGCAGTGACCCGCGCCTGGCCGTAGACCGGATTGAGGTCGTGCGGCAGGTGCAGTGCGTGCAGCACGAGCTGCGTGGATTCGTCGAGCGCATTGTCGTAGCTGTGGCCGAACGTCAGGCCGGCCGCGTTGAAACGGCTCGCGCCGTAGCGGATCAGATCGACGATCGTGGCGAGTTCGGCGGACATGCAGGCGCGTTACGGACAATGGCGCACGAGTATAGCGGGCCGACCGCTATAATTCGGGCATGACTTTTCGGAATGTCCTCGGCGCGATCCGTTATTCGACCCTGTACGTGCTCGTCGCCGCGTTCGCGGCGGGGCTCGGCTTGTGGTCCGCACAACGGTATTTCGGACCTTCGACCGTCGCCCCGTCCGCGTTGCGCGCGGTGACCGTGTTTCCGCAGACGCGCACGCTGCCGCCGTTCCGGCTCGATGCCGCGGACGGCGGCAAGCTCACGGTCGAAAGCCTGCGCGGCCACTGGACGCTGGTGTATCTGGGCTTCACGCGCTGCCCGGATGTCTGTCCGACGACCCTGCAGACCCTGGGCCTGGCTTCGAAGGCATGGACGGCGCTGCCCGCGGCGATCCGTCCGCGCGTGCTGTTCGTCTCGGTCGATCCGGATCGCGACAGTCCGCAGCACGCCGGCGAATACGCGCGCTACTTCGGCAAGGATTTTCTCGCCGCCACCGCCGATCCGAAGACTCTGGACGCGTTCGCGCGCAGCTTGGGAATGGTGTTCATGAAGGTGCCGATCGCCAACGGCAAGGACTACACGATCGACCATTCGGCGAGCGTGTCGCTGGTCGATCCGGACGGACGCATGGCCGGTCTGATCCGCCCTCCCTTCGATCCTGCCGCGATCGGCGCGGACCTGAAGGTTCTCGCCGAAGCCGCGGCGCACTGAGATGAAGCTTTCCGTCGCGCTGCAATACCTGCTGCCGCACCGACTGCTGTCGCGACTCGCGTTGTACGCGGCGACCTGGCGCTGGCGGCCTTGGAAGGACTGGCTGATCGGTCTCGTCGTGCGGCGCTTCGACGTCGACATGGGCGAAGCCGCGCAACCCGACCCGCAGGCCTATCCGAGTTTCGGCGCGTTCTTCACGCGCGCATTGAAACCCGGCGCGCGCAGCGCCGACCCCGATCCGTGCGCGCTGCTGATGCCGGCCGATGGCCGCATCAGCCAGCTCGGCCGCATCGAATCCGGGCGCGTCTTCCAGGCCAAGGGCCAGAGCTACACCGCCGCCGAACTACTGGGCGATGACGAAGCGGCGCAACCGTTCGCCGACGGCTGGTTCGCGACCGTCTACCTTGCGCCGCGCGACTACCATCGCGTGCACATGCCCTGGAGCGGAACGCTGCGCGAGACCCTGCACGTGCCGGGCCGCATCTTCAGCGTCGCGCCGTTCGCGGTGCAGGCGATCCCGCGCCTGTTCGCGCGCAACGAGCGTTTGGTCTGCCACTTCGATGCGGACTTCGGTCCGATGTGCGTGGTGATGGTCGGCGCGGTGCTGGTGTCGGGCGTGGAAACGGTGTGGAGCGGCGTCGAGATTCCGAAGTACGCATCAAGGCCGATCCGCAAGGACTGGCGCGGGAAGGGGATCGCGCTGGAACGCTTCGCCGAGATGGCGCGATTCAACTACGGTTCGACGGTGATCGTGCTGCTGCCGAACGCAGCCGGCCTTACCCTTGAACCTGCGCTTGCCGCGGAGCAGGACGTGCGTGTAGGCCAGCGGATGGGCCGCATTACATAGCGACACTTCCTCTGTCATCCCGAGCGCAGCGAGGGATCTGCTTCTTCAGAAGCAAGATCAAGAACTTTCACGCGCTACGCACGCGAGTCACTTTTCTTTCGGGGAAAAGTAACCAAAACCATTTGCGCGGGACGCTAGCCGCCTTCGGCGGTTCCCTGCGCCCCCTAAAAACGCGGGTCGGTCCACAACTCCGGCCATTATGGTCCTCAGACACATACGGATTACGTTTAGCGATCCACCGTAAATCCAATTAACCTTCCCTCGATGGCGTGGGAGGAGGTGGAGGCGGAGTAATCTCAGGCGGGTTAATTCGATGTGGCGGTGGCGGATTGACGCCCTCATTTATTCCTTGGCGGCCCGGACTAGGCTGGGGTGTAGGGGGTGGTGGGTTCGATCCCTTCTTCAGCATTTCGTGTCTCCCAGAATTTCTCGATAAACTCTACCCATCTCACATCTTCAACGTCGATAAGAAGTGCTGTGACGCCAGCAGCAGGCACGTATTTTTTCTCAATCATCCATCCAGGCTGCTCCAACAGAAAATGTCCCGTGCGTGGACTAGATGGCCACTCCCTAGGCCAGCCAAATGCTCTTCTTTCATCCTTCAGATGAAGAACGACATATGTGATTTTACTGCTAAATGCGCTGAACCACTCGGAAGGGTAAGAAGTTTCAATCGTAACGCCAATGCTGCGCAACATCCTGTGAAGGATGTCTTTATTAGCGAAGTAGGAAAACAGCACGCCTAGGCCGAGCGCAGTCAGCGTGGCTGCACTAAGATCGTTCCAACTACCTAGGAGTGCATAATGCCCGCACCAAATCGAGATTGCCTTTTCAACTCCGACAAAAGCTCGTACGAAGAGCGTGAAAATTAGTGCTTGGACAATGCGCTCCCATTCTGACGGCTTTTCGTAGCATGTCAGGCCGTAAAACACCCAAGCCGCAAGAAAGCCTGGAACTAGGTATTGCAGTAACGCAATAACATCGGGCGCGATCTCTGTCATGGTCAATGGTTAGTCGGTTAGCAGCCCAAGTTCACCGTGATGATTCTCGTTGTTGATCGTCATCAACACAAATAGCGATCAGCGCTTGCTGCAGCCGACCAGCTTGATCTTCTGCCCCTTGTGGATGCGGTACGGCGGGCGGATGCCGTTGGCGCGCGCGAGTTCGTGCTCGTCGCAGTCCTTGAGGTCGGCGATCTCGCTGAGCGTGTCGCCACGATGCGCGACGTAGCTGCCGGCCTTGCCGCGCTCGCGGCGCGAACGCGGCTCCTCGGCGACCGCGGGAGCGACCACGACCGGCTTGCGCGCGGCAGCGAGATCGGCGGCGATTTGCGCCCGTGCCGGATTGTCCACGCAGTTCGTCTTGTACAGGTGCATCACGTAGGGCGGGACGCGCAGCGTGGTGCCCGCGGCGATCGGATCGCGCGGGTCGTAGCGCGGATTGAGGTTGCGCAGCGCGCGGAACCAGCCGTCGCGCACGCCGTTGTTGCCCAGGCAGATCGTGAGCTCGTTGATCGAGGTGCCGCGCGCGAGGGTGAGCAACTGCGGCTCGCCTGCGTTCACGCGCGGGAACTGCAGGCCGTAGTCCTTGGCGTTGAGGAACAGCCAGGCCGCGGCGAGCACGCGCGGCACGTAGTCGCGCGTCTCGGGCGCGAGCTGGCCATAGACCTCCGGATCCCAGAAGCCCTTGCCGCCGGTGCCCGTGTAGAGCCGCGCCATCTTGCCTTCGCCACCGTTGTAGGCGGCGATCGCGAGCTCGAGGTTGTTGCCGAGTTCGGCGAAACGTTCGTTGAGGTAGGCCACGTTCGCGCGCGTCGCCAGCGTCGGGTCGTAGCGCGTGTCGAATCCGTCGTACATGCCCAGGCCGTAGCGCAATCCGGTCGTCGGCATGAACTGCATCAGCCCGGCCGCGCCGGTACGCGATACCGCGTGCACCTTGCCGCCCGATTCCTGCGCCATGATCCCGAACAGCAGCGCCTCGGGCAGGCCCGCGCGCTCGTATTCGGGCCACATCAGCTGGCGCATGTACTGGTAGCTCTCCCACGCATCAATGAGCTGCGCGCGGTTGTTGGTCAGCCACTCGGTGAGCGCGGCCTTCATCGGCTCGTTCAGCGTGATGATCTCGCGCAGGTCGCGGCCCTTGAGCATCGCCACGGGCTTGGCCGCGGCCGGCAGGTTCGTGATCACCGGCGAAGCGTTCGTGCCAGTCGCGTCCGGTGTCGCCGTCGGCTTGTCCTCGACTTCGGCGAAACCTTCTGCGTTCATCTCGCTCGCCTGACGCGTGAGCAGCGCGTCGTAGGCGGCAATGAAGCGCCCGTTGTCGCAGGAGGGCGTGGCCTGGCAGTGATCGGCGGCGTCGAGCAGGTCGCTGCGCGCGGCGGTGATCGCGCTGCGCCCGGCATCGGTGTCGCCACGCTCGATGCTCGCCAGCCCGGCGGTGTAACGCGCGGTGTCCGCATCCAGGCGCGCGTAGAGCACATCCACCGCGGCGATGCCGGTGTGGGCACCATCGGTCGCAGCAGCAAGTTTGGTCGGCGGCGCACTCGCACAGGCGGCCAGAGCGCAGCAACACACGAAGACAGCGAATCGAAGCATGCGGATTCCCGGGCGGAATGGGTTCGATGCTGCAGACTAACACCGTGCGACGTCATCGCAATGGCTACCGTGAACACCATCGCAAAGTTACCATCCTGAATGAGATGACGACCCAGGATCCAGCCAACGTTTCGTCGATGCCGAGCGAGGCGTTGACGATCCTCGCCTATCCCGCGCAGATGCCCGCGCTGACCACGCTGGTCGCGCTGTCGTTGAGCATGGTCGTCACGCTCGCGCCGGTGGTCGGCCTCGTGGCGTTGCTGGTGATCTGGGCCGCGGCGCTGCGCTACGCGGCCGAAGTCCTGCGGCGCAGCGCGAACGGTTCGCGCGTCGCGCCGGAATTCGCGCACGAACCCGACGGCATCGGCTGGTCGCTGCTGATCCTGCAGGCCTTCTTCCTCGCGTGCACGCTGTGGCTGCTGCTGGGCGTGGAATCGGCGGGCCTGCGCTGGCTCGGCATCGCGCTGCTCGCCTTCGTGCAACCGGCGATGCTGCTGACCGCAGTGATGAACCACGGGTTGCGCGACGCGCTGCATCCGGAGCGGATCGCGCGCGTGATCGCGCGGCTGGGCGCTTCCTATCTTCTGCTGGTCGCCGCGGCGATCGCGCTGGGCAGCGCGCAACACGTGTTGGGTTTCTGGATCAGCCGACTGCCCATCCTGATCGCGCAACCGCTGATCGGATTCGTGGTGTTCTACGGCATGGTGCTGTATTTCCACCTACTCGGACGGCTGGCTTATGCGCATCATCGCGAGCTCGATTTCGTGCCGGTTCCGGAAAGCGCGCTGCGCCCCGAGGACCGGCACGCGCCGCTGCTCGCGCGCATCGAGCATCTCGTCGCCGCAGGCGAGATCGCGCAGGCGGCGCGCGAACTCGGCCATTGCCTCGCGAGCGAACCGCACGCGACCGACGCGATGCACGCGCGCTATCGCGCGCTGCTCGCGCAGACCACCGATGCCGAGGCTATGCAGGCGCACGCGCGCGACCGCATCGCGCAGCTCACCACGGCCGGCGCCGATCGCGACGCTTTGAATCTGCTCCGCGAATCGCTGGCGCGCGACCCGCAGTTCCGCCCGGCCGGCGCGGAACAGGCGATGCGGCTCGCGAACACGGCCGAGCGCGGCGGCCAGCACGACCTCGCGCTCGCGCTGCTGCGCGATTTCGCCACGCGTTATCCGCGCGACCCGGATGGCCCCGCGAGTGCACTCCGCGCCGCGCAGATCCTCGTCGAGCGCCATTCCGACCTCGCCGGCGCGCGCGAAACCCTGCACGCCGCGCTGGTCGGCTACTTCGGGCATCCCGACTACGCGTTGCTTCAGCAGAAACTTTCCGAGCTCGGCCGGCTGTCTGGCCAACTGTCCAATGGCGCGCGCGCGCCGGATCGCTGACGTGTCCCGCTGGCGCCCTCCTCCGCCGCATTCGACCGCGATCATCACCCGCGAAGGTTACGAGCGCCTGCGCGCGGAACTCGACGAACTCTGGAAGCGCAGGCGCCCGGAGGTCGTCGCCGCGCTCGCTGCCGCAGCGGCCGAAGGCGACCGTTCGGAGAACGCCGAATACACGTACCGCAAGAAACAGCTCGCCGAGATCGACCGCCGCGTGCGCTACCTGAGCAAACGCCTGCCTTCGCTGAAAGTCGTCGATGCGCGACCTTCGGATACTTCGGCGGTGTTCTTCGGCGCGTGGATCACGCTCGAGGACGACGACGGCCAGACCATGCGCCATCGCATCGTCGGTCCCGACGAGACCGATGCGAAGGCCGGGCACATCAGCATCGATTCGCCGCTCGCGCGCGCGGCGCTGAAAAAACGCGATGGCGACGTGTTCGAGGTTGCGCTGCCCGCGGGCGCCGCCACCTACACGGTCATCGAGATCGCCTACGCGTAATCAGCGACATTGCGATCGATGAACGGATCGCACGCGTTTCCGACCATCAAATTCAGATCCCGCCGAACCAGTCGTAGCCCAGGTCTTCCCAGTAGCCGCCGTTGCCGCCGCCGATCTTCGCGTAGCTGTCCACGAGCTCGATCGCCTGCAGGTACTTCGCCTGCTTGTAGCCGAGCTTGCGCTCCAGACGCACGCGCAGCGGGTAGCCGTTCGCGACCGGCAGCGGCTTGCCGTTGAGGTCGTAGGCGAGGATGGTCTGCGGATGGTAGGCGTCCACGATGCGGCAGCTCTCGTAATACAGGTCGCCGCCGCCGAGATCGCCGCTTTCATCCAGACGGTCCAGGCAGCGGAACACCACGAACCGCGCCTGCGGCTTGATGCCGGCGCGATCGAGCAGCGGGCCCAGCGGCGTTCCCTTCCACTTGCCGATGCAGCTCCAGCCCTCCACACAATCGTGGCGCGTGATCTGCGTGCGCGAGGGCAGCGCGCGGATTTCGTCCATCGTCAGGCTGAAAGGACGCTCGACGAGGCCGCGGATTTCCAGCTTCCAGTCCTTGAATTGGTTGTCGACATGGTCGAGGTATTCGTCGTTCTGCGGATCGGTCGAACCGTTCGCGCGGAACGACGGCGCGATGTCGGCCTCGCTGAACTCGCGAGCCAGCGCGTGCGCCGGCGTGATCGCGCTCTGCACGGCGTCGTTGACCCGGCCCTCGTTGGTCAGGAAGGAGCCGAACCACGCCGTGTTCGCGAGCTTGTCGCAGCCGGCGAGGAACAGTGCGCTGCCGCCCGCCGCGGCCCGCGCGAGGAAACGCCTGCGTTCGGGCGTTTTGTGATCAGTTCGTTTCATGATCCGACTCCTTCCCGCCGGGCACGTCGTAGTTGCCGGTGATCATCGAACGCACGTTGTTCCACACGCCGGTGATCAGTACCTCGAACAAGTGGATCGCGATGAAGCCGATGAAGCCGAACGCGAGGATGAAATGGATCGTGCGCGCGGTCTGGCGTCCGCCGATCCCATCGACGAGCCAGCCGAGCACCGAATCCATGTTCGGCGACATCAACAGGCCCATCAGCACGATGCCCGGCCCGAGGACCAGGATCACGACGAGGTAGGCGAGCTTCTGCAGCACGTTGTAGCGCGTGGCTTCCTCGCCGTGCGGGTGCTTGAACTTCATGTGGTCGAGGATTGAACGGCCGATCCCGCGCCAGTCCGCGCCGGTCGTCGCGAGGTCGCGGCTGAAATGCCGGCTCAGGAAGGTCCACAGCAGGTACAGCGTGCCGTTGATCGCGAAGATCCAGGCGAAGGTGAAATGCCATTGGCGGGCGAGCGCAAGATTCTTCGGGCCCGGCAATGTCGCCCACGACGGGAAGCCGCGACCGCGTGGCTTGCCGTCGATGCCCGCCGACACGCCGAGCACGCCGGTGGTGTCGAAGTGGTGGGTGCCGATCCAGGTCAGGCCGTGCAGCTTGCCGTCCTTGTCCTGCACGTTGGTCATCGACAGCGCCGGTGTGGCGAACGTCGATTGCTTGCCCCAGTACAGCGCCGGATGCGCGTTGAAGATGTTCAGGCCGCTGCCGATCATCACGAACAGGCAGATCACGTTGATCCAGTGCATGATCCGCACCGGCAGCCGGTGCCGGTAGATCGTCCATTTCGGTGGTTCCGCGACCATCGCTTCAGGCCGCGATGTCGTGTCCGCTGCGGTCGCCGCCATGTGCGCTCCCCTGCCCTCGTTGTGCGCAGCCTACTCCGGTTTCGCGTAAGGGCGGTGTGAATGCGCGGGGCTGCCGCTAGAATCGCTCGGAGCAACGGAGGACGCATGGGCGAAGCCATACGGATCGACACCGCGGATGGCCGCATCGGTGGTTGGCTGGCGCGGCCGCAGGGCGTGGCGCGCGGCGGCATCGTCGTGATCCAGGAAATCTTCGGCGTCAATGCGCACATCCGCAGCGTGTCCGACCGTTTCGCCGGACTGGACTATGCCGCGATCGCGCCGGCGCTGTTCGATCCGGTCGAGCCGGGCGTCGAGCTCGGCTACGACGCGGCAGGCATCGCGCGCGGTCGCGAACTCGTGGGCGCGCTCGGGCTCGATCGCGCGCTGGATAGCGTAAAAGCCGCAGCGCAGTTGTTGAGCAACCAGGGCCTTTGCGTCGCCGCGATCGGCTACTGTTGGGGCGGCAGCGTCGCCTTTCTCGCCAACACCCGACTCGGGCTGCCGGCGGTTAGCTATTACGGCGCACGCTCGATGCCGTTCATCCGCGAACCGCTGCGCGCGCCGATGCTGTTCCATTTCGGCGAGCGCGACGCCTCGATTCCCGCCGCCGACATCGCCGCGACGCGCGCAGCGCACCCGGATGCCGGCGTGCATGTCTGGCCCGCGGGCCACGGATTCAACTGCGACATGCGCGCCGACTATGACGCGGATTGCGCGAACGAGGCGCTTGCGGTCACGATGGCGTTCCTTGGAAAGGAGCTGGATTGATGGCGACGGCGAAATCGCTCGAACTGGAAAAAGGATGGGCGCTGCATCCGCGGCTCGCGAAGGACAGCGTCGGCATCGGCCCGTCGGTGTTGTCGGCGGTGCGCCTGGTGAAGGACGCGCGCTATCCCTGGATCATCCTCGTGCCGCGCCGGCCGAAGATGCGCGAGTTCGTCGAACTGCAGGACAACGAACAATCGCTGCTGCTCGAGGAAATCCGCCGCTGTTGCGAGCTGTTCAACGCCCTGCACAAGCCGACCAAGATCAACATCGCGATGATCGGTAACATCGTGCCGCAATTGCACGTGCACGTTGTCGCGCGTTTCCGCGGCGACGCGGCCTGGCCGCGTCCGGTCTGGGGCATCGGCGAATCGGTGCCCTACGCGAAGGATGAACTGGACGCGCGCGTTACCCGTTACCGGCAATTCCTCGGCTGATGTGACCGCGCCTCGCATCGAACGGCTCGGCGACTGCGCGCTGCTGCTGCGTTTCAGCGACGCGATCGACGCGCAGACCAATCGCCGCGTGCATGATTGGGCCGCCGCGCTGTCGGCGCAGCCTCCGTATTGGCTGACAGGGATCACGCCCGCCTATGCCAGCCTCGCGCTGCACGTGGATGCGGCGAGCATGAATGGGGATGATCCGCTGGCGATTGCGGAAGACTGGCTTTCGCAACGACTCGATGAGCCGCTTCCCGAAACACGGAACGGGACAGCACGCACTGTCGAGATTCCGGTCTGCTACGGCAGCGAGCACGGCCCGGATCTCGTCGAGCTCGCCGACCATGCGCGGCTTTCCGTCGCGGACGTCGTCACGCGCCACGCCGCAGGCGATTACCTCGTCGCCATGCTCGGCTTCGCGCCGGGATTTCCGTACCTGGTCGGACTCGATCCCGTACTCGCGATGCCGCGCCTGCCTTCGCCGCGCACGAGTGTTCCAGCTGGCAGCGTCGGCATCGGCGGCGCGCAGACCGGCATCTATCCGCAGCCCGGCCCCGGCGGTTGGCGGCTGATCGGCCGCACGCCGCTACGCCTGTTCGATGCGACGCGCGCTCCGCCGAGCCTGCTGCGCGCTGGCGACCGCGTGCGTTTCGTCGCGATCGATGCCGCGCAGTTCGATGCGATTCGCAAGGACGCGCGATGAGCCCTGACGCGATGGGCATCGAAATCCTCGCGCCTGGCCTGCTGACCACCGTGCAGGACGCGGGCCGCACGGGCTGGCGTGCGTTTGGCGTCGGCGTTGGCGGCGCGGCGGATCGCCATTCGTTCGCGCTCGCGAATCGGCTCGTCGGAAATGCCGAAGACGTCGCCGCGCTGGAAATGACCCTGACCGGACCGACGATCCGCCTGCGACGCGCCGCGACGATCGCATTGACCGGCGCGAGCATCGAAGCGCAGGCCGACGGCATTGCCCTGCCCGGCTGGCGACCGATCGCGCTGCCGGCCGGCTGCAGGCTGACACTGGGTGCGTGCCGGCGAGGCGCGCGCGCCTATCTCGCATTCGATGGCGGCATGGACGTTCCCGAGATCCTCGGCAGCCGCAGCACCGATCTGCGCGGAGGTTTCAGCGGCTTTCACGGTCGTGCGTTACGCGCGGGCGATGTCCTGCATCTGCGTGCGCCGAACGCAATGACCGTCGCCCAAGTGACGCCACGCATCACGTCGTGGTGGATCGACGCCGAACCGGACCTGGATTTTTCCGAATCGGTCGTCGTGCACGTGCTGCCGGGCAGCGACGCGACGGCTCCGGTCGATGCGTTGTTCTCGCAGGAATTCACCGTTGATGCGGCGAGCAATCGGCAGGGCCTGCGACTGCGTGGCGCGGCCTTGCAGGCCGCGGAACGGCGCGAACGGATTTCCGAACCCGTCGTGCCCGGAACGATGCAACTGCCGCCGGACGGCCAGCCCGTGGTCCTGCTCGCCGATGCGCAGACGGTCGGCGGATACCCGCGCATCGGCCACGTGATCGCCGCCGACCTGCCACGGCTGGCGCAACGTCGCGCGGGCCAGAAACTGTGTTTCGTCGCGGCGGATGCGATGCAGGCACAGCACTTGAACGCCGAGCAGCGTGCGCGCCGCGCGCGGATCGCACTGGCGATCGCCGCGCGCCGCTGACAGCATTGCGACCATGCCCGCGATTGCCTACTGTTAGAGCTTCGCCGCCGGAGAACTCCATGCACCAACCTGCCTTGCGCCAGTTCGCGCCACTCGCCCTCGCCCTCGCCCTCGCCCTCGCCCTCGTCCTCGTCCTGTCCGGTTGCGACCGGACCGTCGCCAACCAGCCCGCGACCGAAGCCGCCCCGATCCACGCAGCGACCGTCAAGCCGAACGCCGCCTGGCAGGCGCAAGTGGACGCGTTCATCGCCGGCTGGTTCCAGCGCAATCCCACCGATGCCGCCAGCGCGGGCAAGCACGAATTCGACGGCAAGCTGCCCGACTGGAGCGCGGCCGGCCTGAAGGAAAACATCGCCTGGCTGCACGGGCAACGCGACGGCATCGCCGCGTTCGGCGACGAAAAGCTCGACGCGACGCAGCGCTTCCAGCGCGAGTACGTGCTCGCGGAAATCGACAAGAGCCTGTTCTGGATCGAGGACTCCGGTTTCCCGCAGCGCAACCCGGCGTTCTACACCGACGCGATCTCGCCGAGCATGTACCTCACCCGCCCGTACGCGCCGCTGCCGCAGCGCATGGCCGCGTTCGTGGCGTACGAGGACAACCTGCCGGCCGCGATCTCGCAGATCCGCGCGAACCTCAAGGCTCCGCTGCCGGCGAGCTACGTCGAGTACGGCATCAACATGTACGGTGGCCTTGCGGATTTCTTCCAGAACGACGTGCCCAAGGCCTTCGCGTCCGTCGAAGACAAGGCGCTGCAGGAGAAATTCAAGGCGTCGAACGCGAAAGCGGTCGCCGCCACGCACGATCTCGCCGAATGGCTGAAGACACAGAAAGCGCAGGCGACGCAGGATTTCGCGCTGGGTCCGGAACGCTTCGCGAAGATGCTGCACGCGACCGAGCGCGTGGACATCCCGCTCGACCAACTCGATAAGGCCGGCAAGAATGATCTCGCGCGCAACACCGCCGCGCTCAAGGCCGCCTGCGACCAGTACGATCCGGGCAAGCCGCTCGCCGACTGCGTGGCGAAGGTGCAGGCCGACAAGCCCGAGGGCGGCGCGGTCGAAGGCGCGCGCGCACAGCTCGCAGGCCTGCGCAAGTTCATCGTGGACCACGAGCTGCTCACGATCCCGGGCACCGAGGAAGCCCACGTGGACGAAGCGCCGCCGTTCAACCGCGCGAACTTCGCCTACATCGAGATCCCCGGCCCGTACGAAAAAAATCTTCCGTCGGTCTATTACATCGCGCCGGCCGATCCGAAATGGCCCAAGGCGGAGCGGGACGCCTACGTCCCGGGCAAGTCGGTGCTGCTGTTCACTTCCGCGCACGAAGTGTTCCCCGGCCATTTCGTGCAGTTCCTGCACGCGAACCGCTCGGACTGGATCTTCGGCCGCCTGTTCGTCGGCTACGCCTACGCCGAAGGCTGGGCGCATTACTGCGAGGAGATGATGTACGACGCCGGCCTCGGCGACGGCACGCCCGAATCGCACATCGGCCAGCTCATCGAGGCGCTGCTGCGTGACGTGCGCTTCGTTTCCTCGATCGGAATGCACACCGGCACCATGACGATGGCCGATTCGGAGAAGATGTTCCGCGAGCAGGCGTTCCAGGACGCTGGCAACGCGCGCCAACAGGCCGCGCGCGGCACCTACGACCCGGCCTACCTCAACTACACGCTGGGCAAGCTGATGATCATGCAGTTGCGCGAGGACTGGACCGCGTCGCGCGGCGGCCGCAAGGCGTGGAAGGCGTTCCACGACCAGTTCCTGGGCTACGGCGGCCCGCCGATCCCGCTGGTGCGTGCGCAGATGCTCGGCGGCAAGACCGAAGCCGTGTTGTGGCAACCGAAGGCCGCCGCGCACTGATCATCACCATCGAGCCGACCGCCGCGAGCGCGAGCGCATCGAATCCTTCAACCAACCCGTCGAGCCCACCATGCGACCCAACGTCCCCGCCATCATCCTGATCGTCCTCGGTGTCGTCTTCCTCCTGAACAACCTGGGCCTGTGGGACGTAAGTCTCGCCCGGCTGATCCACACCTGGTGGCCGCTGGTGCTGATCGTGGTGGGCATCAGCATGATGTTCAAGCGCGGGAAATAGGCGCAGGCAGTGCGATGCAGGCGCGCATCGATTTCAACTGCGACCTCGGCGAAGGCTGCGACGATGCTTTGGTCCTGCCGTTCATCAGCTCCGCCAACGTCGCGTGCGGCCTGCACGCGGGCGATTCGGAAACGATGCGGCGCACCGTGGCCTTGTGCATCGAGCACGGCGTCGCGATCGGCGCGCACCCCTCGTTCGACGACCGCGAACATTTCGGGCGGCGCGAGATGGCCTGCACGCCCGCCGATGTCCACGCGTTGGTGTCGCAGCAGATCCGCGCTCTCGCCAGCATCGCCGCGAAACAGGGCGTGCGGCTGACGCACGTCAAGCCGCACGGCGCGCTCTACAACATGGCCGCGCGCGAGCGTGGACTCGCCGAAGCGATTGCTGCCGCCGTCCGGGAAGCAGATCCGTCGCTCGCACTTGTTGGCCTGTCCGGCAGCGCACTGCCCGCGGCGGGCGTAGCGAGCGGGTTGCATGTGCTGCACGAAGTCTTCGCCGAGCGGCGCTACGAGGCCGACGGCACGCTGACCCCGCGTTCACGAATTGACGCGGTGATCCACGACCTCGACGAATCGCTGGCACAGGTGCGTTCGATCGTGCGCGATGGAACCGCGACGACGCGCGACGGCCGGCGCATCGCCCTGCGCGCCGACACGCTCTGCCTGCACGGCGATCGCAGCGATGCCGCCGGTTTCGCGCGTGCCGTGCGGGAATTGCTGGACACCGAAGGCGTGCGCGTCAAGGCGCCCGCATGATCGTGAGCTACTGGCCGCTGATCGGCGTCGCCGTGGTCGTGCTCGGCTTCGCGCTGCGCCTGAATCCGGTGCTGGTCGTGGTATCGGCCGGATTCGCGAGCGGCTTCGCGGCCGGCAAGTCGGTCGGCGACATGCTCGCCCTGCTCGGCGCGAGCTTCCTGTCGAATCGCGCGCTGGCCCTGTACGTGCTGACCCTGCCCGCGATCGGCGTGCTCGAACGCGCCGGCCTGCGCGAACACGCGCAACGATGGATCACCGCCTTGCGCGGCCTGACGCTCGCGAAGCTGCTGATCGGCTACCTCGCGTTGCGCCAGATCCTGAGCATGTTGGGCCTGACCAATGTCGCCGGGCACGCGCAGACCGTGCGCCCGCTGCTCGCGCCGATGAGCGAGGCTGCCGCTTCGATGGTGCATGGTGCACTCGCCCACGATGAACAGCAGCGCGTGCGCGCGACGGCCGCGGCGACCGACAACGTCGGCCTGTTCTTCGGCGAAGACGTGTTCCTCGCGCTCGGCGCGGTGCTGCTGATCCAGGGTTTCTACGCGGGCAACGGCATCGCGCTGGAACCGCTGCAGATCGCGATCTGGGCGCTGCCGACCGCGATCGCCGCATTCGTCATCCAGTCCGTGCGCATCGTGTGGTTCCAGAAATCGCTGACGCGCGCCGCATCGAAACCCGGGTCGTCCGATGTTGCGGATTGAATACGCCTACTGGCTGCTCGCCGCGTTCTTTCTCGCGGCCGCATGGATGAATTCGCGCGAACGCCGCTGGGCCGCGACCGCGTTCTGGATCGTGCTCGCGCTGTTGCTCGCGGGCGGCGGGTGGGCGCTGGATGCGAAACAGGCCGGCAACCTGCGTCCCGTGCAATTCGCGGGTCTGGGCGTGGTCGCACTCGCGCTACTCGCGCCGTTGATGCGACGACCCGCGCTCGCCGAACGCCCGCACGACGAACGACTCGAATCCGCGCTGCGGCTCGGGCACCGGCTGTTCGTGCCGGCCCTGCTGATCCCTGCCGTGACCGTCGTGTTCGCGCTGCTCGATCTCGCGGTGAAGAAATACGGCTTCTCGATCGCGTGGCTGATCGGCACTGATTCGGCGACGCTGCTGGGGCTCGCGGTCGCCTGCGTTGTCGCAGCGTTCGTCGCGCTCGCGCTCACGCGCAGCCAACCTGTCGCCACCGTCGTCGAAGGCCGACGCCTGCTCGACACGCTGGGATGGGCGGCACTGCTGCCGCTGGTGCTGGCCGCGCTCGGCGGCGTGTTCACCGCGACCGGCGTCGGCGATGCGGTTGCCGCAATCGTCGCACGCATCGTGCCCACTCAATATGCGTTCGCCTGCGTGCTCGCCTACGGCTTGGGCATGGTCGCGTTCACCGTGATCATGGGCAACGCATTTGCCGCGTTTCCGGTGCTGACCGCCGGCATCGGCCTGCCGCTGCTGATCCGCATGCACGGCGCGGACGCGGCGGTGGTCGGTGCGCTAGGCATGCTCACCGGCTACTGCGGTACCCTGCTCACGCCGATGGCCGCGAATTTCAACATCGTCCCCGCGGTGCTGCTCGATCTGGACGACCGCAACGGCGTGATCCGCGCGCAGTGGCCGACCGCGGTCGCGCTGCTCGTCGTGAACCTCGCGCTGATGGCGTGGCTGGCTTTTCGATGACGCCGACCGTCCTGCTGACAGGCTTCGATCCGTTTGCCGGCGATGCGATCAATCCGTCGTGGGAAGCGGTACGCGCGCTCGACGGTGAAACGATCGCCGGACATCGCATCGTCGCGGCGAAACTGCCGGTCGTGTTCGGCGACGCGCTGCATGCGCTGCGCGAGGCGATTGCGCGCCAGAAACCCGCGCTGGCGATCTGCATCGGCGTCGCCAATACGCGGACCCGCATTTCGATCGAACGCATCGCGATCAACGTGGACGACGCGCGCATCGCCGACAATGCGGGCCAGCAACCGATCGACGCGGCCGTGATCGACGGTGGACCTGCTGCCTACTTCTCGACGCTACCGATCAAGGCATTGCTGCGCGCGCTGGACGAAGCGAAGATACCCGCGGAGATCTCGCAGACCGCCGGTACCTACGTCTGCAACCACGTCTTCTACGGATTGATGCACGAACTCGCGAGGCACGAAGGCATCCGCGGCGGCTTCATCCATGTCCCGCCGATGACGGATCACCAGGGCGGGAGTGGAATGCCGCTGGACCAACTGGTTGCGGGACTGCGCACGGTCGTAGCGACAGCGATCGCGACCGACTCCGACACGCGCCTCGCGGCCGGATCGGAGGACTGAGCGCGGTTTCAGGTCTTGGGCAGCGTGACGCCGGTCTGGCCCTGGTACTTGCCGCCGCGGTCCTTGTACGAGGTCTCGCAGACTTCGTCGGATTCGAAGAACAGCATCTGCGCGACGCCCTCATTCGCGTAGATCTTCGCGGGTAGCGGCGTGGTGTTGGAAAATTCGAGCGTCACGTGGCCTTCCCATTCGGGTTCGAGCGGGGTGACGTTGACGATGATGCCGCAGCGCGCGTAGGTGCTCTTGCCGAGGCACACCACCAGCGTGTCGCGCGGGATGCGGAAGAACTCGACCGTGCGCGCGAGCGCGAACGAGTTCGGCGGGATGATGCACACGTCCGCCTCGATGTCCACGAAGCTGTTCGGATCGAACGCCTTGGGATCGACGATCGTCGAATTGATGTTCGTGAACACCTTGAACTCGCGCGCGCAACGCACGTCGTAGCCGTAGCTCGAGGTGCCGTAGGACACGATGCGATGGCCGTCGGCTGCGTGCTTGACCTGGCCGGGTTCGAAGGGCGCGATCATCTGGTGCTGTTCCGCCATGCGGCGGATCCAGCGGTCGGACTTGATGGACATGGAGCGTGGGTACCGAGCGGGTAATGGGAGGTCTTGCGGCCAGTGCGGATTATCGCCCGGGAACGGGTCGTTTGTGATCCCCGTGCACGCCGGCCTCGAATGGCCAGCGGAAGTGGCCGACCACGGTCCACGCGAACAACACGTCTTCTTCCTGCGTGCCTGCACCGATGTTGTGGATGACCAACGCCCTCCCCGAGCCGTCCGGCGCGACATGATCCGAGACCAGACCGATGTGCGCGAGGCCATTCGGCAGTCGCCAGCTCACGATGTCGCCGGGCCGGTAGTCCTGCGCGGCCATTGTGGCGCGCAACGCATAGCCCTTGCGACGGAAAAAGGTTTCCAGGTTCGACACGCGCCGGTGGTCGATGTTCGCGTCGGCGCCACGCAGTCCCCAGAGGTGCGGATACGCGCCGAAATGCGCGGCGATGTCTTCGTGCACGAGTTTCTGCAGATCGATGCCATCTGCACGAAACGCCCGCACGATCACGTCCGCGCAGACGCCACGCTCCATCGGCACGTCGCCCATCGGGTACCGAATGCGCGAATAGGCAGGGTCGTAGTGCACGGTCACGCCAACCTGCGCCCTCGCCGCGGCGATCACGGCATTCGTACCTGGCGCCGCGCAGGCGATGCCGGATGCCAGCAGCAACGTGATCGGCCAAATCCAGCGCGGCAGCGCTTTCACGTGTTCTGGATGACGATGTTCGGGAATGCGATGTGCTTGTTCTTCGCCTGCAACGACAGCCGCGCCGCGGTGTTGCGCGCGATCGCGCGATAGGCCTGCGAAACGGGAGACGACGGGTCGGAGATCACACTGGGATGACCGCCGTCGGCGTCCTCGCGAATGCGGATGTCCAGCGGCAGCGAACCCAGCAAAGGCACGCCGTACTGCGCGGCCATGCGCTCGCCGCCGCCTTCGCCGAAGACGTGCTCGGCATGTCCGCATTGGCTGCACACGTGCACGGCCATGTTCTCGACGATGCCAAGCACCGGCACTTCGACCTTCTCGAACATCTTCAGGCCCTTCTTTGCATCGAGCAGGGCGATGTCCTGCGGCGTGGTCACGATGACCGCACCCGAGACCGGCACGCGCTGCGCGAGCGTGAGCTGGATGTCGCCGGTACCCGGCGGCAGGTCAATGACCAGGTAATCGAGGTCCTTCCAGCGCGTCTCGCCCAGCAGCTGCTGCAGCGCCTGCGTGACCATCGGGCCGCGCCAGATCATCGCGGTGTCCTCGGCAACCAGCAGGCCGATCGACATCGCCTGCAGGCCGTGGCCATGCTTGGGCTCGATCGACTTGCCGTCGGGGCTGTCGGGCCGACCGCTCAGGCCGAGCATTTTCGGGATGCTGGGCCCGTAGATGTCGGCATCGAGCACGCCGACCTTCGCGCCCTCGGCCTGCAGCGCGAGCGCGAGGTTCACCGCGGTCGTGGACTTGCCGACGCCGCCCTTGCCGGAGGCGACCGCGATGATGTTCTTCACTTCCGGCAGCGGGGTGAGGTCGCCCTGCACCTTGTGCGCGACGATGCGAGAGCGCACGTCGACGGTTGCTTGCGAAACGCCCGGCACCGCGAGCGCGACGGCCTTCGCTTGCTCGGCCAGGGTCGAATGCCAGCCAGCCGCGGGATAACCGAGCACGATCTCGATCGCGACCTTGTCGCCGTCGATGCCGATGCCTTTCACCGCGCCGGCCGCGCCGAGATCGGCGCCGGTGTGCGGGTCGGGGATGCGCGCGAGCGCGTCGTTCAGGCGGGTGCGGAGATCGTCGGACATGGGCGTTCCATCTGTGAATGCCTAGTTTAGTCCATGCGCCATCTGCGACCGTATCGGCCGCTCGCAAGTGCCTCGCCGGATATGCCGGCTTTCAGTCGCCGTTCGCGCGCTCGAGTTCGAGTTCGACTTTGCAGTCGGACTGCGTCGGGTAGGCCATGAAGCCGGTGCGCTTGCCGACGTGGCAGGCCCAGCCCTCGCGGTCGTCGCCGAAGCTGTTGTTCTTCGCGAACGTGCATTTCGAGAGCTTCGCGATCTGCGCGGCATCGAGCCTGGCGCAGCGAGTCGTCGCCGGCTTCAGCGAGTCGAAGCCGTAGCTGCCGACCGGCGGCTTGACCTCGTTCGCGGCCTGCGCGGACGGCAGGGACAGGAGGAGCAACGCGAGAATCGGGCGCGAGATGCGTGGCATGGAAGTCTCCGCAGACACCGATTGCGATGGTTTCATCTGCGCAGCGGAGCCGCAAGCAGAGGGCCGACTCGGTCGTTTCGCGAGACTTCGTGGGATAATCGATTCCTCACGAATCGTGGAATCCCCGCCGATGTCGGCTGCCAAGCCCACCGCGCTGGTCACCAGCGCCCTGCCCTACGCCAACGGCCACCTGCACCTGGGCCATCTGGTCGGCTACGTGCAGGCCGACATCTGGGTGCGCGCGCAGCGCATGGCCGGGCGCACGGTGCATTTCGTCTGCGCGGACGACACCCACGGCACGCCGATCATGCTCGCGGCCGAGAAGGCCGGACAGACACCCGAAGCCTTCATCGCCGAAATCCAGGCGAGCCACGAACGCGACTTCGCGGCCTTCCACGTCGCTTTCGATCACTACGATTCGACCAATTCGCCGCGCAACCGCAAGATCACCGAGCAGATCTACGCGAAGCTCGACGCGGGCGGCCATATCGCGCGGCGCAGCGTCGAGCAATACTACGACCCGGTCAAGGAAATGTTTCTGCCGGATCGCTACATCCGCGGCGAATGCCCGAACTGCGGCACGCCCGACCAGTACGGCGACAACTGCGAGAACTGCGGCGCGACCT
>CAYUXZ010000028.1:0-38785 GCA_964449135.1 uncultured Gammaproteobacteria bacterium | reverse complement strand
AAAAAAGATCCGCGTGCGTGAGGACTCGCGCGGGGCGCAGCCTACCACACCAGATCGTCGGGCACGGCGTACTTCGGATCGGCGTAGGGATCGTCGCTCGCAGGCGCGTTCGGATCCACCAGCAACGCGAGCAGGCTCGGCAGCAGCGCATGGACTTCTCGCGCAAGCGCGGCATCGATGAGCAGGTAACGGCCGTCGAGTTGCACCACGCCGAGTTCGCCCGCGTTGAGCGCCCTCAATTGCGCCTCGGTGACGTGCACGCGGCGGATCTTGCCGTTGTATTCGAAATGACGGACGTGTTCCGCGTCGGGAACGTCCAGCGTCCTGTCCTTGAGTAACTCGACGACTTTCGCTTTCGCTTCGCGCTTGATGCGCGCAGCTTCCTGCTTCAGGCGCTCGGCCTCGATGCGCTCGTCCTTCTCCTTCTGCGCGCGCATCGCGTAGGCTTTCGCGAGGTCCATTTCCTCGCGCGAAGCCGCGGGTTTGCGTTGCGGCGCAGGTTCCCGACGAGCGCCCCGCCCCGCGCGCGCGTCGGACTTACTTCGTTTTTCGGGGTGCGGCGTGCGCGGGTTCGCATCGTGCGACGCGTGCTTGCCTCGATCGGTTTTCGCGGGGCTGGCCGGCATCGGCTTGAAGCCGAGCCCGAGCAACTGGTCTTTCAGCGAATCGCTCATGAGTCGCTTGCTCCGTGATGACGAACCACGGCGAAGTCAATAATGCGGCGGCTTTTCGTCGCCCGCGTCGGCGGCCGGCAGCAGCCCGCGCATTTCACGCAGGTCGGCCAGCGCGCGTTCGAGCCGCAGCCGGTCACTGGTCGCTTCGCGACGCGCTTCGGCGAGCGCATCGCTCATCTCGACCAGGCTGCGCTCGATGAAGGCGATGCGTGTTTCCAGGTCGATCAGCCGTTCGTCGGCGGGCGACGCATTCACGACGTGTGCACCGAGCGCCCACGGCCGATGCCGTAGTAGGCCAGCCCCGCCGCCTCAACCTCGTCGGGATCGTAGATGTTGCGCCCGTCGAAAACCGCTTTCGCGCGCAGACGCTTGGCCAGGTCGGCGAAATCCGGGCTCCAGAACGCTTTCCACTCGGTGACGACGATCAGCGCGTCCGCGCCTTCGAGCGCCTCGGCCGCGGTCGCGCACAGGCTCAGGTCGCTGCGCTGCCCGAACACGCGCCGCGCTTCGGACATCGCTTCCGGATCGTAGGCGCGCACGCTCGCGCCGGCGACCCACAGCTGCGCGAGCAGCGTGCGGCTGGAGGCTTCGCGCATGTCGTCGGTGTTGGGTTTGAACGACAGCCCCCACACGGCGAAGCGCTTGCCTTTCAGCGCGCCGCCGAAATGCCGGTGGACCAGCTCGAACAGCTTGCCCTTCTGCGCGTCGTTCACTCGCTCGACCGCGTCGAGGATCTTCGCCTCGTAGCCGTGCTGGCGCGCGATGCGTTCGAGCGCCTGCACGTCCTTCGGGAAGCACGAACCGCCGTAGCCGGCGCCCGGGTAGATGAAGGCGTAGCCGATGCGCGGATCCGAACCGATGCCGTGGCGGACCATCTCGATGTCCGCGCCGACGCGCTCGGCGATGTTCGCCATCTCGTTCATGAAGGAGATCTTGGTCGCGAGCATCGCGTTCGCGGCGTACTTGGTCAGCTCGGCCGAACGCATGTCCATGATCACCAGGCGCTCATGGTTGCGGTTGAACGGCGCGTACAGGCGCTTCATCACCTCGACCGCGTGCGCCGAACCGGTGCCGACCACGATGCGGTCCGGCCTCATGCAGTCCTTGACCGCGTCGCCTTCCTTGAGGAATTCCGGATTCGAGACCACGTCGAACGCGATGGACACGCCGCGCGCGGCGAGTTCTGCCGCGATCGCATCGCGGACGCGATCGCCGGTGCCGACCGGCACCGTCGATTTGTCCACGATCACCGCGGGACGCTTGAGGTGCCGGCCGATCGTGCGCGCGACCTCGATCACGTAGCGCAGGTCCGCGCTGCCGTCCTCGTCCGGCGGCGTGCCGACCGCGATGAACAGCACGTCGCCGTGGGCGATGCCCTCGGCCGGATCGGTGGAGAAATGCAGGCGCCCGGCGGCCTGGTTCTCCTTGACCATGTCCTCGAGGCCGGGCTCGAAGATCGGCACCACGCCGCGGCGCAGGCCGTCGATCTTGGCGTGGTCGATATCCACGCACATCACGTCGTTGCCGACCTCGGCCAAGCAGGTTCCGGTGACGAGGCCGACGTAGCCGGTTCCGAACAGGGTGACTCGCATCGCGTTCTCCAGCAACCGGCTGCCATTCGGGGCAACCGGCCATTCAATCCATGCCGCGCCGACCGGAACACGGCGCGCGGCGCTCGCAGGTCATTTCTCGATCGACAGCAGCTCGATCTCGAACTTCAGGGTCGCGCTGGGGCCGATCGCAGGCGGCGCGCCGCGTTCGCCATAGGCGAGCTTGCCCGGGATCCAGAAGACGAACTTGCTGCCGACCGGCATCAGTTGCAGGCCTTCGGTCCAGCCCGCGATCACGCCGCCCAGCGACAGCACGATCGGCCCGCCGTTCCTCGCGGAGCTGTCGAACTCTGTGCCGTCGAGCAGCGTGCCGGAATAATTGACCTTCACGCGGTCGCTGGGCTTGGGTTTCGGGCCTGTGCCCATCGTTGTGACCATGTACTGCATTCCGGACGCCGTGACCTTGACGTTCGGCTTCTTCGCGTTCGCGGCAAGAAATGCCGCCCCTTCGGACTGGTTCTTCTGCGCGAGCTTCGCGATTTCCGCCGCATGCTTGTCCTGCTCGGCTTTTTGCCGCGCCTGCACGACCTTGTTGAACGCGTCGAGTGCGTCGCGCGCTTCGGTCACGGTCATCGCGGTCTTGCCGTTGGTCGCCATCGCGTTGAATCCGCGAACGAACGCATCGCGATCCATGTCGGCCTTGAATTGTTCGAGCGTACCGGCGAACTGGTCGCCGATCTGCATCCCGACCGCATAGCCGATCTTGCGGCGCTGCGGGCCCGCGGGCTTGTTCGCGGGGGCGGGCTTCTTCGCCTGCGCCGCGTCCGCGCGCGCCTGCAGCATGTCGCCGTAGATCTTCAGCTGCGCCTGCGCGTCGGGGATGGTCAGCTCGGTCTTGCCTTGGGTCAGCATCGCATTGGCCGCCTGCAACACGACCGAGGCGTCCACGTCGCCCGAGGAAATCGGCGTAATGAAGGCCAGGTCGTGGCCGAGCTTCATGCCGAACGCGTAACCGAGCTTTTGCCGATCGTTGGCAAGGGCCGGGTTCGCAGCGGCTTGCCTGGCCGGCGCTTTCGGCGCGGCGGCCTTGTGCGACGGCGCGGCGACGGCGATGGATGCCGCGAACAGGACAGCGGCAAGCGGCGCGATGCCGCGCATACGGAACTTCATGTGGACGACTCCTGGAAAGTGGAAAACGGCTGGCGCAGCGGATTCGGGGCGCCAAGACGGGTATTGTCGCGGCGAATGCCCGCAGCGGCAATGGCGGAAGGTGTGGACAGCATCACGGCCTTCAGGTTCCGTAGTCCCTGCAGCATCATCCGGCGCTCACGCGGGTCGTGTTCGACTGGCGCTGTTCGATCGCTCGCCATCGGGGATTGCATGGAAACACTCGACGCTCTCGAAGCCGCGCGACTCCGCCATCCGGGCGGGTTTGCCCCCGATTCGGACGCCGAAAAAGCCGCGCTCGACCGCTTCGCGCATTTCTTCGGCGATTTCGAGCCCGATCGCGTCGAGAAGCTGCTCGACACCACGTACGCGCCGGACGTGTATTTCAACGATAGCCTCAAGACCATCCGAGGCTCGGCCGATCTCAGGCACTACCTCGAGGAAAGCGCAGCGGGCGTCGAGGATTGCAAGGTCGGCATCGAGGACATCACCCGCAACCGGCACGGCGAATACCTCGTGCGCTGGCGGATGCTGATCCGCTTCCGCAAGTTCGCCAAGGGTCGCGACAACTGGACCATCGGGATCACCCACTTGCGCTTCGGGGCCGACGGTCGCGTCGTCTATCATCAGGATTACTGGGATTCGGCCCACGGACTGTACGAGCACATCCCGCTGCTTGGCGCCGGGATCCGCGCGATCAAGCGCCGGCTCTGAGCGGCCTTGCCGAGGGCGACAACGGCAAATAACAGCTCAGATCAATGACTTGCGGCTTCGCAGGTCCATTGTCTCGATTCTGGTATCTGGCCGGCAGGTTTTGTCCCGCTCGACACACTTGTGCCTTCAGGACTCGTCTATGTCTTCAGTTGGGGGAGAAAGTCCTATTCGGGTGTTGACAAGGCTGATTTCGGTGTTATAGTTCACTACAACACCTAACCCATAACTCACCCAGCGAGGACTGAGTCATGTACAGCAAGATCCGGAACACGCTGACCGCGTACGCCGCCGCCGTGTTGTTCGTCGCCGGCGGCTGGCTGCTCGGAGGCCCGGCCCCGACGCCTGCGCAGGAGCAGCCGCTCATCGCCGCGCTGCAGCCCGCGCTCGCCGACGCCGACACGATCGACATCCAGGACGCGGACGGCACGCACGAAACCCGCCAGACCGTCGTCCTGCGCTCGCACCGCGCCAACCGCATGAGCCTGAGCATGCCCTACTTCTCGTTCGTGCAAGTGCTGCCGCAGCGCAGGGTCAACTGACATGACCGTCATCTGGAACGACAACGCGCCGATCTACCGGCAGCTCAAGGAACGCATCGTGGCGATGATGCTCGACGGCCAGCTCAAGCCCGGCGATGCGCTGCCCTCGGTTCGGCAGATCGCGGCCGATTATCAGCTCAACCCAATCACCGTCTCGCGCGCCTACCAGGAGCTCGCCGACGAATCGCTCGTGGAAAAACGGAGGGGACTTGGCATGTACGTGACCGATGGCGCGACCGGAAAGCTGCTGGCGTCCGAACGCGAGCGCTTCCTGCGCGAGGAATGGCCGGCGGTGCTCGAGCGCATCGCGCGCCTGGGCCTGCAGGCGGACGATTTGCTTCGCAGTGCGGCCGCGCAGGAGAAGCGGTCGTGAGCGCCGTGATTTCCGCCCGCGGACTGACCAAGCGCTACGGCATGTTGAAGGCCGTGGACAACGTCAGTTTCGACATCCCGGCCGGCCGCATCATCGGGCTGATCGGTCCGAACGGTTCTGGCAAGACCACCACGTTGAAAGCCGCGCTGGGCCTGGTCCCGTTCGAAGGCGACCTGAAGGTGCTGGGCCTGGATCCGCGCACGCAGCGCGACGAATTGATGAACCAGGTCTGCTTCATCGCCGACGTCGCGATCCTGCCGCGCTGGCTGCGCGTGAAGGACGCGATCGACTTCGTCGCCGGCGTGCATCCGAAGTTCGACCGCGCCAAGGCCGAGCGCTACATCGCGCACACCAAGCTGACCCCGACCATGAAGGTCAAGCAGATGTCCAAGGGCATGATCGTGCAACTGCACCTCGCCCTGGTGATGGCGATAGACGCGAAGCTGCTGGTGCTCGACGAACCGACCCTCGGCCTGGACATCCTCTACCGCAAGCAGTTCTACCAGAACCTGCTGGAGGACTATTTCGACGAGAACAAGACGATCATCGTCACCACCCACCAGGTCGAGGAGATCGAGCACATCCTCTCCGACCTGATGTTCATCCGCGAAGGCAGGATCGTGCTGTCGGCGACGATGGACGAAGTCGGCGAGCGCTTCACCGAAGTGATGGTGAATCCCGACAAGGTCGCGGCAGCGAAGGAATTCAAGCCGATCGACGAACGCTCGATCTTCGGCAAGTCCATCCTGCTGTTCGACGGCGTGCCGCGCGCGCAACTCGCGGCGTTCGGCGAAACCCGCAACGTCGGCATCGCCGACCTGTTCGTGGCAACGATGAAGGGAACCTACACATGAACACCATGAAATGGCTCGTCAAGCGCGAGTTCTGGGAACACAAGGGCGGGTTTTTCTGGGCGCCGGCGATCGTCGGCGCGATCATGGTGTTCTTCCTTGCCGCGACCGTGCTCACCGTCGCCGTAACGGGGCTGCGCCACCACGGTTGCGAAATCGACAACGGGCACACGATTTGCGTGTCGCAATCGATGACTCCGGACGAACGCGATACGTTCGCGCACGGCCTTGCCGCCGGGCACATGGCCATCGCCGCGCCGCTCTATGTCGTGCTCGGTTTCGTGGTGTTCTTCTTCTGCCTCGGCTCGCTGTTCGACGACCGCAAGGATCGCAGCGTGCTGTTCTGGAAGTCGCTGCCGATCTCGGACCATGAAACCGTGCTGTCCAAGGTCGCGATGGCGCTGCTGGTCGCACCGCTGATCACGATCGTGGCCGGAACGGTCGTTTCGATCGCATCGCTGCTCGTGATCTGCGTGGCCGCAGCCGTGATGGGCGTGAACCTGTTCGGCATTTTCGGCAGCGCCGATCTGTACCTGTCGCCTTTCGAAGTGGTCGGAATGCTGCCGATCGCGGCGTTGTGGGCGCTGCCGACGATCGGCTGGCTGATGATGGTCTCGGCCTGGGCGCGCACCAAGCCTTTCCTGTGGGCGGTCGGCGTGCCGGTCTTCGCTGGAGTCCTTCTGACCTGGTTCAACGCGATCTTCGGTTTCGGCTGGAGGATCGGCTGGTTCTGGCAGCACATCGTCGGTCGCGGCCTGCTGAGCGCGTTCCCGGGCAGCTGGTTCGCGCATCACCCGGCGAGTGGCATGGGCGAAACCGTCATCCATGTCGAGAACGGCATGACCGTCCACGAAAACGGGGCGCACATGGGTGCTTTGATGACGCAGTCGTGGACCCTGCTGGCGACCGCGGACCTATGGATCGGCGTGGCGATCGGCGCGGCGATGATCTACGCCGCGATCCGCCTGCGCCGCTGGAGGGACGAGGGCTGATTCCGGATTGCTTGCGATCTGCCAGTGGCAGATCGCATCTGGAATCAGGCCGGCAGAATGCGGGACCGTTGAACAGCATTCGTACCAACCCGGCACTCAGTCATGAATACCAAACGCAGCGCATTGATAGCCCTCCCCCTCGCCGCTCTGCTGCTCGCGGGCTGCGGCCAGGGCGGTTCCTCCAAGGCCGGTTTCCTGTCCGGCGTGGCCGACATGGCGCGGCAGAAGATCCACGAGAACAACCTGCGGATCGGCAGCGACAGCGGGTTGCCCAAGGCCGAGCTCACGCCGCAGGGCGACTTGCTGATCGACGGCCGCAAGATCGCCGCGAACGCGCAGCAGCATCAACTATTGCTGAACTACAGGCACGTGCTCGAATCGATCGCGAGCGAAGGCCTCGACGTGGGAATGCAGGGCGCGGATCTGGCCGGCAAGGCAGTCAGCGAAACCGTTTCCGGCGTGGTGTCCGGCCGCGAGGACGAAGCGAAGCAGCGCGTGCGCGAGCAGGCCGAGCAGGTCAAGGATTCCGCGCGCGACTTGTGCAAGAAGTTGCCGGACCTGCTGAAGGCGCAGGAGGAACTCGCCGCAGCGATGCCCGAGTTCAAGCCGTACGCGCGGATGACGCCCGGCAAGCTCAAGGATTGCCAGGCGAAGTTGGACTGAATCCATCGCGCGCCGCGCCGCGGTCGCGCGACCACCCACGTTCCACAAGGAGTACGCACCATGCAAAAGATCCTGATCTGCGCCCTGTTGCTGGCGCCTGCCCTCGCCCACGCCGAAGATTGCCGTTACTCGGCGCCACGCAACGCCGCGCTCGACCTCAACGGCGTGCACGCCATCGTCGTCGAACTCGGCCGCCACGACCTGCATCTGAACGGTACCGCGGCCGCGAACGCGAAACTCGGCGGCCGCGCCTGCGCGAGCTCGCGCGAGCGCCTGCCCGCGCTGCAGGTCAGGCAGCGCCGCGAAGGCGATCGGCTGGTCCTCAGCGCCGAGGGCGATACCGACTCGAATACCTTCAGCTTCTTCGGTTTCTCGCGCTACGCCTACCTCGACTTGCAACTGGACGTGCCCTCCAACCTGCCGGTCGAAGTCGCGGTCGGCTCGGGCGATGCATGGGTGCGCAACGTCGCCCAGTTCAAGACCACGGTCGGCTCCGGCGATGTCGAAGTCAACGGCGCACGCGCGCGTTTCGAAGCGAAGGTCGGGTCGGGTGACATCAAGGCCGATGATGTCGGCGAAACGCATGTCACTTCGATCGGTTCCGGCGATCTCACGCTGAAGCAGGTGCACGGGAATGTCACCGTCGGCAGCGTTGGTTCGGGCGATTTCGTCGCCGAGAACGTGCAAGGCAACGTGAAGATCGACAGCGTCGGTTCCGGCGACGCGACCGCGCGCACCGTCGGCGGCAGTGTGGAGGTCGGCTCGATCGGCTCGGGCGACCTGCACGTGGATGGCGTCGCGCGCGACCTGCATGTCGCCAGCGTCGGCAGCGGCGATGTCGAACACTCGCACGTCACCGGAAAAGTGGACATCCCGAAGCAGGACGACTGAGCGCAAAGACGCATCGAGAGCGGCGCCCCAGACGCCCCGGCCTTCCGGGGCGTCTTCGTTAGTGCATTGCAGCAAATGAACGCGTGATATCTATCGCCTGGCTTGTCGAAGCGACAAACCAGACTAGCCCAGAGTTCTGGCTCTTGCCTCTCTTATCTCTAGGATTCATGCGGCAAGAGCTGCTGCAGACGGGTTCATTGCATATTTGTAATGAAATGCTGCAATGCAAAGTGCTTTTTGTGATCCAGACCACTAAATTGCGCCGTTCGTCCGCATCGGCCAAGGGGAGTTGGGGCGGTGCTGGGCAGACCTCCGGGCGCTCGCTACCTGCTCGGCGCGGGCAGCGACAGACGAAATAAATGCGGGGCTAGGCATCGGACGGCAGTCGCGCCGATGCGAATGTACTCGGGGTTTCAAATCGCGGATTCACGCTACCTTCCTCCAATCCAGGGGTTTCCAGCAATGACCGTCTCCTTCCAGCGTACCGCAGCGAAAATGCTGCCTGTTTTATTGCTCGCGATCGGCGCCGGCGTGTTCGGCGCAAACAGCGCAGTGGCCGCCGGCGCACAGGTGTCCCAGGGCCAGAGCGGCGAGTTGCACTCGCTGCGCGGCGCCGCGTATCGCCCGGATGATTTCGCCAAGAGCCCCAATGCCCATCCGATGCACCCACTGCCGTTCCTGGACGGTCCCGGCAATCCGACCGATGGCGCGGTGCAAGGTCAGACGTTCTCCAGCCCGTTCGCGCCGACCTTCGGCAGCGGCGTGCTCGGCGTCGGCAACGGATTCAGCGGTCCGCAGGGCAGCTTCACCGTCAACAGCGCACCGCCCGATACGGTCGGCGCGGTCGGCGCGACCCAGTACGTAGAAATTGTGAACTCGGGACTGGCAGTGTTCGACAAAGCCACCAAGGCGGTGGTTTATGGCCCGGTTCCGACCAACACGCTGTTCCAGGGTTTGGGCGGATCGTGCGCCGCGGACAACGACGGCGACGCGACCGTGGTGTACGACAAAACCGCCGGACGCTGGGTGATTTCCCAGTTCGCGGTGACAGCCGCTCCCTACTACGAGTGCGTGGCGGTTTCCAAGACCAGCGATGCCACCGGCGGGTACTGGCTCTACGCGTTCTCGTACGGCAACACCTTCCCGGACTATCCGAAGATGGGCGTGTGGTCCGATGCCTATTACGAAACCTTCAACATGTTCAACGGCAACACCTTCGCTGGCGCGCAGCTGTGCGCCTACGACCGCAACAGCATGTTGAACGGCGCCTCCGCGACCCAGCAGTGCTTCCAGCTGTCGAGCAGCTACGGCGGTGTCCTGCCTGCCGACTTGGACGGTGCGACGGCCCCGCCCACCGGTTCGCCGAATTACCTGATGAACTTCGGCGTGAGCTCGCTTAATCTGTGGAAGTTCCACGTCGATTGGGCCAATTCGGCGAATACTACGCTGAGCAGTCCGACCGTGATCGGCGTCTCGAGTTTCGCGACCGCGTGCGGCGGCGGCACCTGCATTCCGCAGCTGAACACGCGTCAGAAGCTCGATTCGCTGGCCGACCGCCTGATGTATCGCCTGGCCTACCGCAATTTCGGCGGCTATGAATCGCTGGTGGTGTCGCATTCGGTCAAGGTGGGCACCAGCAAGTCGAATCCGTACACGGGCGTGCGCTGGTACGAGGTTCGCAGTCCGGGCGCGACGCCGGTGGTGTATCAGCAGTCCACCTTCTCGCCGGATACGACCTACCGCTGGATGCCTTCCATCGCGATGGACAAGCAGGGCAACATGGCGGTGGGTTACAGCGCTTCGAGCAGCTCGATCTACCCGGCGATCCGTTACACGGGACGCCTGAACAGCGACCCGCTGAACACCATGCAGACCGAGGCCAGCATCCTCGCCGGCGGCGGCGCTCAAAGTGGTTCGAATCTCAATCGCTGGGGCGACTACAGCAGCATGACGCTCGATCCGGTCGACGATTGCACGTTCTGGTATGCCACCGAATACGAGTCGGCCACCGGCGCGTTCAACTGGAGCACGCGGATCTCCTCGTTCAAGTTCCCGACCTGCAATTGATCGGCCCGATACTCGGACTGGATCCACAACTATCCTTCCGGCGGCAACGCCGGAAGGTTTTTTTGCAACAAGCGCGACTCCTGGCGTCTCTGGGGATGGCCCGGCGCCGATCCGCGAACCATCGACCGCTCGCGCTCTCCGCCGATCATGACGCGTACGTCAATTTGATCTCAGGCCGAATCCGTACCGAGGCGAGGTCCAGGATGCCATCGGCGCCGAACGGCGGTTTTTCGGGACCTGCCCGCCGCGCGTGTCGGTGTTAGGCTGGATCAGCGCCGTCGCCCGGCGCGCCAGGGGAGAAAGCACATGAAACCGTTCGCATGGCTTCTGCGCATGGGGCTGGCGGCCCTGGCGATCTACGCGCTCGCGATGGCGCCGGCCGCTCTTGCCGGCGACCAGGACTTCACGCTCGTCAACCAGACCGGCTTCGAAATCCACAGCGTGTATGTCTCGCCGCACGATGCCGACGACTGGGGCGAGGACATCCTCGGCGAGGACACGCTGGCGGACGGTGCGAGCGTGGAAATCACCTTCTCGCGCAAGGAAAAGACGGCGTTGTGGGATCTGCGGGTCGAGGACGCGCAAGGCAATTCCCTCGAATGGGAAAACCTCAACCTGCTCGAGATTTCCAGGCTCACGCTGCACTACAAGAAAGGCAAGACCTGGGCCGACGTGGAGTGACCTGCGCGCAGCCGCGGCTCACTCCACCCGATTACGGCCGGCGTTCTTGGCGCGATACAGCGCAGTGTCGGCGCGCGCGACAAGGTCTTCGGCGGATTCGGACACGGACGGGTCAAACGCGCAGATGCCGATGCTGATCGTGATTCCGCCCAGGTTCGCCGCAACGTGCGCGCGCAGGCGTTCGGCGAGGTCGCGCATCGTCGCAAGATCGCAGGCGGGAGCGATCAGCGCGAACTCCTCGCCGCCGTAGCGAGCAACCAGGGTGTCGCCGCGCACGCCGTCGCTGAGCAGCCGCGCGACGCGACGCAGGATCTCGTCGCCGGCCTGGTGTCCGTGCGCATCGTTGTACGGCTTGAAGCGATCCACGTCCGCCATCGCCAACCCCAGCGGTTGCCGGCGTTCGCGCGCGCGTTGCAGGCATTGTTCGAGGAAGGCGTCGAAGCGGCGGCGGTTGGCGATGCCGGTCAATCCGTCGCGGTCGGCGATGTCCTGCAGGCGCAGGTTCATCTGTTCGAGGTCCTGCGTGCGCGCATGAACCAGCCGGTCGAGCTCGAGGTTGCGCTCGCGCAGGTGGCGCACGCGCAGCCTCTGGCGCTGGATCAACGCGGCCGCGACGATCGCGCTGAGCAGCAGCACCAGCAGCGGAATTGCCCACGCGCGCTCGTACCAGCGCGGCACGATCGTGAAGCGGAACGGCCGCCCCTCGACCACCGTGTCGTATTCGCGGCGTGCGCGGATGTGCAGCGCGTAGTCGCCCGGTGGCAAAGCGAAATAGCGGTAGCTGGACTGCCGGCTCCACGCCGACCAGCCTTTGGAAAATCCTTCCAGCCAGACCTGGTACTGCTTGTTGTCGCCTGCTTCGTAATCGGTGAAACCCAGGTCGAAATCCACGCTCCCGCCCTTCGGCTGCATTTCGGGCGGACGATCCAGTCGCATGGCCTGCGACGGCTGTCCTTCGCGATTGAGCCGCACCGCGCTCACGCGCACCGTGGCGCGCTCCGCGCCCGCGTCGGTGACGACGTTGCGGAATCGCATCACGCTGCCCGCGCTGCCGACCAGCGCGTCGCCACCGGGCAATGGCAACAGCGTTTCGAGCGCGCCCGTCGCCGGACTGCCGACCATCGCGACCTGCCAACGGCCGCCCGCCGGCTTGCGATACGCGGTGTGGTAACTGAAGGCCCAGCGATCGCCGTTGTCCGCGGCCCGCAAGTGCACGGTTTCGCCGTCCGACAACAACGCCTGCAAGCCGCCGAGATCGTCCTTGACGAAGCGACCGCCGGCATTGCGGAACAAACCCCGCGCGGTACTCACATAGACACCTTCGGGCAGCGCGGCAACATCCGCTTCGCCGTTGTCGCCAACCGGCACGCCGCGCCTGGAATCCCAGGCCTCGACCGTGAATCCCTGCGGCGCGCGCGGGTCAACATGCGCGAGGAACAGGCCGCGGTTGTCGCTACCGAGCCAGACACCGACGGAAGCAGGGGCGATCGTGGTGATGCGCCAACCGGTGTCGGCGATGCGCCCGACTTCGCGGAAGCCGCCGCCATCGCGTTGCAGCAGCGCCGGCCCGTGTTCGGTTCCGACCCACACGCGCGAGGCATCGGAAGGATCCACCAGCAAGGCGCGCGGATACAGGTCGTCCTTCGACACCGGCGTGGCGCGATCGCCGTCTATGCGGAGCAAGGCCAGCGATTCGGCGAGCAGCAGCGCATCGCCCGAGCGTTCCACGACCCAGCATTCGCCGTTCGTCCAGCGCCGCTCCTGCAACGGCGTCTTCAAGGCGCCATCCACGATCGTTGACTCGAGCACGCCGGCGCTGCCGCAGACGAACAGCCGGCCGTCTATCTGCGCGAAGCTGTGCAGATCGCCGGCCACGCCGTCTGCAGCGGTGTAGCGCGACCAGCGCGGCGGCCACGGCAGCCGCACCGCGCCCTGGTCGTCCACCGCGAGCAGCGCGCCATCGCGATCGAGTACCAGGTCGCCCATGAAGCCTGTGCCGATGGTGACTTTCTCAAAGCGGCGCTGCTTCAGGTCGAACACGCGCAGCCGGCCGTCGTCGCCGCCGAACGCGAAACGCCCGCCGGCCAGCGCGATGCCCTTGGTGAGATGCGGGATGTCGTCCTGCAGCGCCGGATCGTCGAGCCGCGCGACCTGCCCGTCCTTGAACAGGGACAGCCCCAGCGCCTTGTCGTGGATCAGCACCGAACCGTCGGCGAGCGCGAACAGGTCGTACACCGGCGGCCCGGAGTACGCCTGTGTGCCCGCGATCGGAACGAAGTCGCGACCTGTCCAGCGCCGCAGGCCTTCGCCGCGGAATTGCAGCCACGGCTCGCCACGCACTGCACCCATGTCGCCGAAGCGTTCCGCGCGATGCCAATACCCCACGCGTTGGCCGTTCGCATCGACCGCGAACACGTCGCGCAGCGCGCGGAACCAGATCGTCCCGTCGTATTCGCCGATGCTCCAGACATCCGAAAATGGCTGCCCGTGTAAATCGCCGGCGAACCGCGGCGCGAGATCTACATAGCGCTGCTCGCCCGTCGGCAGCGTTTCCAGATACCCGAAGCTGTCGCTGCCTCCGTACCAGACGCGACCACGCGCATCCACGAGCAGCGCGCGCACCGGTCCTGGTTTCGGGCTGGGTTGCCAAATCCAGCGGCCGCCGTCATGGCGCAGGATGCCGTCGGTGCCGCCGATGTAGAGCTGCCGCGCGGCGTCCTGCGCGACGCTGAAGAATTGCGGATAGACGCGCAGGTCGGGCGTGATCCGCGCGGCCACCGGCTCGTCCGCGCGCACCGCAACGCACGCCAACGCGCACACGAGCAGCATCCAAGCCGTCCTGAGCCAGCGCACCCGACCCCCCTGCTTCGGCACCTGGGCCGATGGTAACCGAAGCGGTTGCCGGCGAACGATGCGCCTGCCGCCCCCGCATCGCCTTTATCATTCGTTGTCGGGACGGGGAGACGCCGGTGAAACGGATCGCGCGCCATCTGTATTTCTGGGTGCTCATCGGCATCGCGCTCGGCGTGCTGGTCGGCGCGATGTATCCGGACGCAGGCGCGGCGCCGGGCGCGTTCAAGGCCTCGTCCCTCAAACCGCTCGGCGACGGTTTCATCGCGCTGGTGAAGATGCTGATCGCGCCGGTGATCTTCCTCACCGTCGTGCTCGGCATCGCCGGCATCAGCGACCTGAAGAAAGTCGGCCGCGTCGGAATGAAGGCGGTCGTCTATTTCGAGATCGTCTCGACCTTCGCGCTCGCGCTGGGCCTGCTGGTGATGAACCTCGTCCAGCCCGGCAAGGGCTTCCACGTCGCGCCGGCCACGCTCGACGCGAAAGCCGTCGCGAGCTACGCGCAGCAGGCGCACGAGCAGAGCACCGCGGATTTCGTGCTGCACATCATCCCGAGCACCTTCGCCGACGCGTTCACCGCGAACGGCAACCTGCTGCAGGTGCTGCTGATCGCGATCCTGTTCGGCTTCGCGCTCTCGCGGCTGGGAGCGCGCGGCAAGCCGGTCTTCGACTTGCTCGAATCGCTGTCGAAAGTGTTGTTCGGCATGGTGAACCTCGTGATGAAGGCCGCACCGGTCGGCGCGTTCGGTGCGATGGCCTTCACCATCGGCAAGTACGGCGTCGCGAGCATCGCCAAGCTGGCCGCGCTGGTCGGCACGTTCTATGCGACCGCCGCGGTGTTCGTCGTTGTCGTGCTCGGCCTGATCGCGCGCTTCGCCGGTTTCTCAATCCTCCGGTTCCTGGACTACATCAAGTCGGAACTGCTCACCGTGCTCGGCACCAGCTCCTCGGAAAGCGCGCTGGTGCCGCTGATGGAGAAGCTCGAAAAGCTGGGCTGCTCGCGTTCTGTGGTCGGCCTGGTCGTGCCGTCCGGATATTCGTTCAACCTCGACGGCACCAACCTCTACATGACGATGGCCGCGCTGTTCATCGCGCAGGCGCTCGACATTGATCTCACGCTCGGCCAGCAATTGAGCCTGCTCGCGATTGCGATGCTGACCAGCAAAGGCGCGTCGGGCGTCACCGGCGCGGGATTCATCACCTTGGCCGCAACGCTTGCCGTAGTCCCCGAAATACCCGTCGCGGGCATGGCGCTGATCCTCGGCATAGATCGTTTCATGAGCGAATGTCGCTCGCTGACCAACTTCATCGGCAACGGCGTGGCGACGATCGTGGTGTCGAAGTGGGAAGGCGAGCTTGACGGCGAAGCGCTGCGGCGCGAGCTTGCGGATACGGGCGCGGCGGAGCCGGTCGAAATCTGAAGAAGGACGGAAGCGATTTCCGTGATAGAACTGGAATCGGTTGGGGAGTGACGGAGCGATCGAATGCACGTTTTCGATTTCGTGATGACGCTGTACTCGTTCGTCTATGCCCTCGGCATCGCGCATATCCTCGCCACCGTAGGCGACATCTTCCGCGCCGGCAGACGGGTACGGTTTTCCTGGTTGAACGCCGCGTGGATGCTCAACGCGCTGCTGTTGGTCGTGAGTTGGTGGATCGCCCTGTGGGACATGCGGGCCGAAAAGATCTGGACGATGCCAACCGTGTTGTTCTTGTTCCTGATGTCCTGCCTGCTTTACCTCCAGGCAAGGCTGGTCAGCGCGCCGATTCCGCAGGAAGGGACCGTCGATCTGCAGGCCTACCATCACGAGGAAGTCCGAAAATATGCAGGCACCTTCACTGTATTCGTCGTACTGAGCATCGGAATGATTTACGCCTACGGATCGGTTGCACAGAACTGGCTCGTCGAGAACAAGTCCAACTGGCCGACGCTCGCGGCGGGCCTGGCCGCGACCATCAGCTCCAATCGCTGGGTCCAGATCGCTGCGGTGATCGTCATGTATGCGATGTGGATCTGGTATTTCGCCGCTCTGCAGGGCGCTCTGGTGGACTCGTGAAGGGGACACTGACATGAAATCACGATGGCTGTTCGCCGGCTTGCTCGCATTTGTCGGAGTGGCGCACGCCGAGACGATCACGCTGCAGGTCAAGTTCAAGCTTACCGACGACCAGTACAAGCCGCTCGCCAACCAGACGGTGCGGCTGGCCTTCAGCGGGCAGGACTGGCAGAGCCCGACCGCGGGCCAGCGCGTGGTCACCGACGCGAAAGGCGAAGCGCATCTGACCGCCGTCGTGGCGATCGATCACCATCTGGAATCGCAGCCCGTCGGCATGACGCCGTTCTCGGTGCCCGTCGGCGCCGACCACCTGCTTATCGCTGCGGAGATGGAGCGCGTGCTGCCGCTCGACGGCCGCGACCACAGCTTCCGCTGGCTCTACGTCGAGAACATCAATCGCCTTCCCGGCGGCGAGACCAGCGGTGGCTACATCGATGCCGTCTATGCGAAGGGATCCAAGGGCCGTTTCGACAAGCCGCTGGAACCGAATCTCGGAGTGCTGCACATGAACCAGCGCACCGATCCCGAGCAGCGCGCGATCGCCGGCGACGTGGGCTACGTTCCGACCGATTTCGGCTTCGAGCGTGACGACACCGACAGGGCGCATCCGCGCTGGACGCTGTCGCTGGCGTTCAAGCGCATGCCGAGGCCGGTATGGCATTGAACAATGGCCGCGGCTGCTCCGGCGGCGCGCCGGCGTGCGTCGGCGCGGAGTGCGATTTCGTCAACGAATACGAAATCGTGCAATCGCCACTGATGCTGGAGATCGAGCAGTGCATGCGCGGCATCGCCTACGGCGGCACGAGCTGGACGACGCGCGCGCAGGCCGAAGCGACCGCGGCCCGCCTCGGCCTCGGCAGCGGACGCCGCCTGCTCGATCTCGGCAGCGGTTCGGGCTGGCCGTCGCTGTTCTTCGCAAAGCTCACGGATTGCAAGGTCGTCGCCACGGACCTTCCGCTGACGGGCTTGCGCGTAGCGAAGGCGCGCGTTGCGCGCGATGCGCTGGACGATCACTGCAACATTCTCGCCGCCGACGGCACCGCGCTGCCGTTCGTGGATCGCAGCTTCGACCATATCCATCACGCCGATGTGCTGTGCTGCATGATCCCCAAGCGCGAACTGCTGCGGGAGTGCCACCGCGTGGCCCGCGCGGGCGCGACCATGGAATTCTCCGTCATCGCTCTGGCGCGCGCGCTGGCGGGCGACGACGAACGCGCGCTGCTGGAGAAGAGCGGACCGCCCTACCCCGACGCCGGCGCGGACTACGAATCGCTGCTCGCCGATACCGGATGGGACGTGCTCGAACGCTTCGATGTCACCGCGGAGTTCGCGCGTTGCATGGACGTGCAGCTGCGGGAATTCGCCGCGCGACGCGACGCGCTGGTCGAACTGCTGGGCGAAGCCGACTACGCCGACCGTGTCGAACGCCGCGTCAGCACCCGCGCCGCGGTGTCGCGCGACATGCTGACGCGCGAGATTTTTCTCGCGCGGCGTCGCTGACCAGCCGTCTGCGACGCTTTAACCCCTTTTCGCACAAGCCTCGTTCTCAATAGCGGGGACGCACATCGTTGGCTGGCCTGATCGCATCCGGCCCATCGGCAGTGAGCGAACCCGATCAGCCTCGACGTGTTTCCAACCATCCACATCGAACAGGAGAAGGCCATGTCACGCTTCACCAAGACCGCAACGTCCCGCCCGCTCGCTTCGTTCCTCGCCGCGGGCTCCATCGCCGCCGTGATCGCGTTTTCGGCAACGAGTTCCGCCTGGGCAGCGGACACGCAGCCTGCCGCTGCATCGGCGTCCACGCAGTCGGCGTCGCCGGCTTCATCCGACCACGACGCCACGACCGGCACGCATATCGTGCCCCATCCCAAGGACCTCTCGCCGGTCGTGGTGTTCCCCGGCGCCGTCCATGGTTCCGGCGATGCGCAATGGAGCGACGACGACGCCTCGGCTCCGGAACTTCCGATGGCGCGTGAGCAGGGCGCCAACCAGCCCTGACGACGGGCGGGCTGTAGAGAATCACAAGAATCAGATGAAACGCTCGCGGATCCGGCATTTTTGTCGGATCCGCTTTTTTCGTGTCCGGCGATCGGCGCAGGCTGGCGGCTCAACGTCCGGAAACCAGGGCCGGCAACAACCCCTCGGCGCTCACGATCCGCAGCGACCGGAGCTTGGCGAAGGCCGCAACCAGCATGTCGGGACTTCCGTCCCCGATCGTCAGGACGATGTGGGTGGAATCGAATTCGCCGAGGCCGGCGTCGTAGCTGATCCAGCGACTGCCATTCCACGCCTGCACCCACATGTGCGGCCCGAAAACCCGCTTCATTCCCAGGAAGCGGCTCGCGTAGGAGATGCCCGCCACCACGCGCACGGGAATGTGGCGCGCCTTCGCCGCGGCCGCGAGCAGCAGCGCGTATTCCGAGCAATCGCCTTTTCGCGCGTCGAACGCTTCGCGCGAGGTCAGGTACCCGCTGAAATCGATCGGACCGTTCATCTGCAATTGCACGGCCCGCATCAGCCAGCGCATACGGCTATCCACGGTAGCCCCGCGCGCATCGCTGACCATCATCCGGATCCTGCCGTCGCCGTTGTCCGCCCAGCGATTGGGCTGGAGATCGCGCTGCAACTCGTCTGCGCTTGGCGGCGTTTCCTGTCCGCAGTCCCGGCAGACCGTGAGTACGGACGTTTCGCGGTCTCGCTCGACGTGCTGCTCGCCGGTTTCGGGCCACAGCCACGCAACGCCGTCGCTCGACGCGATCCGATACCGGATCTTTCCCATCGCGGCGCGCTCGGGGATCCGATAGGGCGATGCGACCGATGCCGCGCGGATCGCATCCTCCGCGGTCGTCGGGCGGGCATCCGTCGAGTCGTCGCCCGCCTCCACGCGAGCGAATCCGGACAGCAACATGCACAGGCCCAACATGGCGACGATGCGAGCTGGCTTCATGATCGTTTCCTTGGGATCGGGTCCATGCCATCAACGCACCGATCCGTGGAAAGGGGTTGGCCGCCGCGAGACGCGGAACCCGTCTTGTCTGCGATGACCGGAACTGACACGCTTCCCGCCGTGATCGCACTTCCCCTGCCGACCTGCCGAATGCCCGAATGAAAGCGCGGACCGCAAGCCTCATCGCAATCGCGACCCTGGCGATTCTTCCGCGGATCGCATCTTCTGCCGAATTCCGCGCCGTGACTTACGGGATGGACCGGCAGCTCGTGATCGAGGGCGACATCGAACCGGGCGATTCCAAAAAATTCATCGATGCCATCAAGGAGAGCCAGGGGCAGATCAGCACGGTCTGGATCTTCTCGCCCGGCGGCGATTTCGAGGAAGCGATGAAGATCGGTCGCACGATGCGCGCATTGCAACTGACTTCGATGGTTCCGACGCGAAACCAGTTCGGCAAGCCGCAGTGCGAATCGGAGATCGCCCATCCATCGGACCCGACCAATTGCATCGCGGCGAGCGCCGCGTTCATGATCCACATCGGCGGCGTGTCGCGCGGGGGCAACTACATCATCGTCCACCGGCCGTATTTCGAGCGGAAGAATTATCGCCGGCTTTCGGAAGCGCAGGCGCGGGACAAGTTCACCGAGCTCCAGGCCGAAGCCAGGTCCTACATGTCCGAGATGGGCGTTCCGGCGCACATCCAGGAACAGGTCCTCGCGACGCCGTCCGACGGCCAATTCGTCCTCGATGACGCAACGGTCAAGACGTATTTCTCCGGCGACTTGCCCGCGCGGCACGAGTGGCTGGTCGCACAGTGCTCGCGCATGTCGCAAGGTGAAAGGACGAAACTCGACCTTCTGCGCGGGCGCCTTTCGCGCAGGACCGGCAATGATTTCTCGTCGCAGGAAGAGGCGGATCTCAAGCGGCTGGATCGGCTCGACCTCCAGGAAGAAAGCTGCAGGCTTCCGCTCGCCGAGTCGAGCCGGATCGCCGCTTTCGAGAACTACTTCCAGGCCAAGGTGGACGCGCACGCGGAATGGCACTTCGAGGCCTGGGCCAGCGCGGCGAACGATCTCGGCCTCCAATATTCCGATCTCATCGAAAAAAACGGGTTCGTCGAGGAACTGTTCCCCGATGCGAGCCATCTCGAACGCCCCGCCACCGCGCATTCGCCGATGGTCGTGGAATCCGACGCGCCCCGCGCAATCGGCGTCGTTTCCAAAATTTCGGTTTTCAGTCCCTCGAATCCCTCGAAGTCGTATGAAGACCAGTTGCTGGTCGCCTTGAACAAGGCCTGGGGCGCGCCGGAGGGGTCGCCCGGATTTCCGATGGTCTGGAAGCGCGAAGCATTCGTGGCGACGTTGAACCATCAGACTTCGACGGAGGGCGAAGCGCTGGTCTTGCAGATCGAAAGCCGCTAGCGCAAAGGCGTCGGGGAATTAATTGCCTCCACCCCCTTCGGATTTGCTAATGTCCTGCGTCCCTTCGGCATGAGGAACCCACCGTGCTGGTACGTCTCGACCGCCTGATTCCCGCGGATCTGCTCAAGGAGTTGCAGACCCGCCTGGCCTCGGCCGATTTCGAGGACGGGCGCACGACCGCGGGCGCCGACGCGCGCCTGGTGAAGAACAACCGCCAGCTCGCGCCGCGTTCGCCTCTCGCAGAGGAACTCGGCGATGCGGTGCTCAAGCGCCTCGCCGGCGTGCCCGAGTTCATCAGCGCGGCGTTTCCACAGAAGATCTCGCGGCCGATGTTCTCGTCCTACGCGCCGGGCATGGAGTACGGCCTGCACGTGGACAACGGCGTGCTGCAGACGCGCGAGGGAATGATCCGCAGCGACATCGCGATGACGATCTTCCTTTCGCCGCCGGAAAGTTACGACGGCGGCGATCTGTCCATCGAGGACATCGGGCTCGGCCACCATCGCATCAAGCTGGCCGCTGGCAGCGCGTTCGCCTACCCGGCCACGAGCCTGCATCGCGTGATGCCGGTTACGCGCGGTACGCGGCTGGCCTGCGTGATGTGGATACAGAGCCAAGTCCGCGACCCGGGCCATCGCCGCATCCTCGTCGATCTCGACAACGCCGCCGGCAGGCTGCGCGCGCGCGATCCCAACAGCGTGGAATTCAAGCTGGTCGTGGCGTCCTACCACAACCTGCTGCGGCTCTGGGCCGAAACCTAGTCGCCTCAAGCCTTGCGCGCCGACGGGTTCGGCGTGGGTTCGCCGATCTTCGCCAGCGTGTTGCGATCGGTGTGCAGGAACGGCTCGGCCTGTCCGGGAATCACCAGAACCGTCTGTTGTTCGTAGGACCAGGTGCCGTCATCGTGGATGGTGACGGTGATGGCGTAGCTGTCCGTGCGGAACGCGTATTCGAGGAACGGATCGGAACTGATACCGTTGATCGTCGAACCGCGGACGGCTTCGAGGCGGAACGATTTAGCGTCTGCGGTGGCGCGGCCGACCGCCATCGCGGTTTGTCCGCGCGGGATCGCCAGCGTCTGGATCACGGTGCCGGTGGCCGGTTCCCACAGCCAGTAACCGACCTGGTCGTGCAATGTCTCGACCTCGTCCGGCTTGACGATGTGCGTGTGGTAGCGCAATCCGTAGAACAACTGCGGCCCGTTGGTCTGCGCGTCGATGGGTTGCAGCTCGATGCGCTCGATGTACGGCTGCCGTTCCGGGCCGTCGGGTTTCGGATTGATGTCCAGGCCCTGCGCGCTCGTCCAGATGCCCGCCATCGGCGCCAGCGGGCCGAGGTTGGCGAGCGTGTCCGTGTCGGGCTCGGGTTCGGTGTAGATGTCCTTCGGAAAATCGGCCATTGCAGGTTCCTGGTTCTGACAGCGGAGAAAATGGGCCGGCGTAAATCTCCGGCCGGACTGGAATTCACCCTGGTCCCGATTTTTCTCCCCGCTCACGCTAGGGAGGATTGTGTTCCCGCCACGGCCAAAACCATTCATCGCGCCTTGTGATTACGGGCACCGCCTGGCTCGCAACCAACCAGGAGATCCCGAATGCGATCAGCCCGGTCGCCTCTCCATAAAAAATGAATCTGTCGTTGGGGGCCGGGTAGCCGGGATGCAGTTGATCGTGGATGAGCATCGCGGCCATCGCTGCGAGGATCGCAAGTCCGCACGACGCATAGATCGCTGCGCGCGCCTTGGCCTGCGCGTGACCCTTGGCCATTGCCCGCGCGAAGAACGCATAGCAGAAGTAGGCCAGCGCGAGAAACATGATCGCTGCGCAGACATAATGAACGTACTGAATGCGCTCCGGATGGGACGGATCGCAGCCGCAGGGGAACAGCGCGACGCACAGGCCTGCGACAGCCGCGACCTTGCTCAGGATCTTGTCGGTGGCCGTTCGACCGTTGTAAGCGAGCAGGAACGCGGCGATCGCGAACAGGAAGCCGACGAAGATGCTCTGCGACCACCCGCCCTCGAAGTACGCAGCGCTGATCGACGTAAGTTTCTTGCCGGCGAATGCACTGGTGAGGATCGGCAGGCCGATGGCTATCACGCCAACGAGGAGTTTCATCGTTCGCTGGTCGATTTCCGGGCGCGCGGGCTTCGAAAACATCGGGCCATCTCCTCGAATCAAGTTCCCGGCGTTGATGTCTCGCCCTGAAAATGGGCCAGAGCCAATTGGCGCCTGGAACGATAATTTACCCTGGCCCCTTCCAGGTTCAGAGTGCTTTCCGGCTCACTGCGCTTCGTACTGCGAGGGCGTCATGCCGGCGACGGCGAGGAAGCCGCGCAGGGCGCGCACGCCGTGGCGATCCAGCGTATGGGTGTGGTGCGGCCGGTGCAGCACCGCTTCGGCGTGATTGAGCTTGACCCGGATGCGGTTGCCGTTGAGCGACTCGACGCTCGCGCCGAGGTGATGCAGCAGGGACTCGACCTCGCGCCAATGGATGTTGGCGTTGATCGGATCCTGGAAGATCGTCCGCAGCAGAGCGCCGTGGTGGCTCATGGCAATGACTTTGCACCCGCGGGGCGCGGCAGGCAATCCATCAAACCCCGTTTCCTCCCACGAATCTTCTACGAAATGCATCCTGACTTCCGGCACGTTTACGGGCGCGGGATCGGGTCTAGCGTCTCGGCGCATCGATCATCCCGATCCGCTGCAGGGGGAACGCCATGTCGACCCTCGACCGCCGTCAGTTCCTGAAGATCGCCGCCGCACTCGGCGCGAGCCTCGCCTGGGGCCACGCATTCGGAAAGACGTCAAAGAGCCGCTGGCGCGAGCGTCGCGACCTGTATCCGCATGGCGTCGCATCGGGCGACCCCGATGAACACAGCGTCCTGCTCTGGACGCGACGTCCTTATCCGGAAGGACGCACGGCCGCCAACCTGCTGGTCGAGGTGAGCGACGACGCAGCGTTCGACCGCGTGATCGCAACCGCCAACACGCGCGTGCTCGCCCAGTCCGACTGGACCTGCCGCGTGCTCGTCGGCGGCCTGAAACCGGCGCGCGAATACTGGTACCGCTTCGTCGACGAGGACGGCAACGGCAGCCGCATCGGCCGCACGCTCACCGCACCCGCGCACGACGATCCGCGACCCACGAAATTCGCCTTCGTCAGTTGCCAGAGCCTGCCCGAGGGCGCGATGAATGCGTATCGGCGGATGATGTGGGAAGACGAACGCGCCGCGCCCGAGGAACGCATCGGCTTCGTGCTGCACCTGGGCGACTTCGTCTACGAGGTCGTGCAGTACCCCGATCAGGTTAAGAACGGCCATCGCTACGACCGCCTCATCACCTTCCCGATCAAGTACCCGAAGGGCAAGACGGTCGCCAAGAACCGCTTCTGGGTGCCGGACTCGCTGGAGGACTATCGCGTGCTCTACCACGCGTACCTGCTGGATCCCGACCTGCAGGATGCGCGCGCGCGCTGGCCCTTCGTGTGCATCTGGGACAACCACGAATTCTCCTGGAACGGCTGGCAGTCGATCCAGGAATTTGCCGGCACCGACGGCTGGGTGCCCGCGCAGACGCTCAAGGTCGCGGCGAACCAGGCCTGGTTCGAAAACCAGCCGGCGCGCGTGCTGCCGCCGGGCTCGAAGCTGGACACCTTCCCCGCGCCAAACGTCCGGGACGTGCTACTGAAGCCCAGTGACTTCGACGACACCGGCCTGGGCACCGAACCCAACAACCTCGCCGCGATCAACAGCCTGATCGGCTATCGCGCCTTGCGCTGGGGCCGGCACATCGACCTGATCATCACCGACCAGCGCAGCTACCGCTCGCGCGATCCCGGCAACCACGACGAAATCAATCCGCTGTTCGAAGGCGACACGCTGGGCTTCGTGCCCGAAGAGTTGTGGGCGCAGCTCGACGCCGGCCGCGAACACAACAACGGCCACCCGCTGCCCAAGCTCACCATGGGCGACAAGAGCGTGGACAACTACGTTGCCAAGGACCCGCCGCAGTCGATGCTGGGCGCGAAGCAGAAAGCCTGGTTCATCGAGCAGCTGCGCGGCGCGAAAGCCACCTGGAAGATCTGGGGCAATACGCTGGGTGAACTGGATCAGCGCGTCGATCCGCAGAACCTGCCGCCCGAACTCGGCAAGTGGAAGGGCGCCGGCTACGGCCTGATGGGCACCTGGGACTGGGGCGCCATGTACCACGAACGCGCCGAGATCTTCGATGCCGTGCGCGATGCCGGCATCACCGGTTTCGCGATCGTCGCCGGCGATCGCCACAGCTTCTGGGCGGGCTACGCGGCCAAGGCCTTGCCGCCGGCGGCCTTCGAGCCCGTGGGCGTCAGTTTCGTGGGCGGGTCGATCAGTTCCGTGGGCTCGGCCGAAGCCAACGAACACAACCAGAAGAAGGAAAACAATCCGACGCGCGGCTTGTACATCGCCGAGGACAAGGACGGAAAGCCGCAGTCCACCCAGAACCTGCTGCTGCGCCACGGCGTGCGCTCAGCGCTGGAATACGCGAGCAGCAAGGACCTGCAGAAGGCGCTCGCAGTGCGCAACCCGGAGATGGCCCCGCACCTGACCTTCTATGACGCGGGCGGTCACGGCTACGCGACCGTGCGCGTCGACGCCCACGCGATGACGACCGACTTCGTCTGCATCCCGCGGCCGATCGAAAGAAGCGCGACCGCGGACGGCGGACCGCTGCGCTATCGCGTCCGTCACGAGGTGGCGTTGTGGAAAGCAGGCGAACGGCCGCAGATGCAGACGACGGTCGTGGAAGGCGATGCGGGACTGTCCGTGTGAGGCACAGCGAATTAATGGGATAAGTCCCCATCATTTGAAATCAAATGCGAGTCAATGTGTTCGGCGTAACGCATGTGACCGAGAACTCTATTTACATCACTTGCACGAACCTTCCCGTTTTTCAGTAGATGACGATAGGCTCGTATCTTATTCCGATACCCCTTGGTTAACCGCACGTTTCGTCCATGGACTAACAGTCCGTGCACTTTCAACCTTGCTGGCAATTCGCTATAGCAAGTTTTCTGTCTCGCGAGCACCCATTCAGTGGGCGCGATAGCAGCAGCCACTTCGCTCTCTAACGACTCAGGAAATGAGCCGGTGCCTGAAAAAACGATGTCGTCTGCATATCTGGTCAATCTGATTCCATGACGCAGGGCAATACCACTGATCTCCTCGTCAACTCCCGAAAATGCAATATTTGACATCACGGGACTAGACGGAGCCCCTTGCACCAACCAGCCGTTTAAGCACAGCAACTCAGAAATAATTTTTGCGCTTGACTCGCCGTAACCCACCCCAATGAGAGCCTGTCGAACAGTTTCTATGGGGGTGGACGGGAAAAAATTCTCTATGTCAACGGACAGAACCCACCTAGCTTCACAATGCTCACGAGCCGCGAGCACATGCGAACGCCCAGGGACAAACCCAAACACATGTGCTGGAGGCCGATATGCCCGCTGAAGGTGAAAGGACAGCCACTTCTGAATAATTTTCAACGCCACTCTAGGCGCCACGATTATTCTGCTCTTGCCTTTTCCCTTTGGGATTTTGAATCTTCGATAATATCGATGTGTTCTATTGAGAAGGCTCCACACAAATCCCTTATTGACACCAATCATTGTTGCCAATACGGAGGGAGATGTGATGGGCGGCAACCCCAGCGAAACGAGTCGAAGAATTTCTTGCAGCTCTGCCTCTTGAATAGACTGCCCCATTGCGCTCGCAAGCGCATCTGGCTTCGCAAACGCAAAGAGTGGGGATTCCAAAAGAGGTTGCGGGAGCCTCATTTAGCAAAGTCATTCTTTCGCAATGCGCCGGCTGAACGGACGGCGATTCGAAGGATCGACGGCCGTTCAGCCGGAATCCTTCTATTGGTGGACCTAAGCACGAGAGGCGTGATACACGCCTGCGCCTGAGGCTCCCGCAATTTGATGCTAGCGTCCATTTCTTGCGACCGCAAGCATCCTCGCGACGTCAGGACTGTTGCGATCCTTTCTCGATCCTAGCCCTTGAAGCCCAGCGAGTGTAAGCATGTATCTGCCGGTCGTTTCTCGCACTATCTGACCACTCTTTCTAAGTGCGTCCAATCGTCGATTCATCCACTCATCGGATGGCACTACAAATCCATCACTTTTCAGTTTCTTGATTAGATCTCCCGCGAGGACAGGCGACATCAATCTAATCGCGCGCAAGCACACTAGCTTGCTGGGCAGACTCTCATTCTTAGTCGAAGCGATTTCGAGAAACTCAAACCCCACTTGCTTTAGACAGAGGGAAGCCTTCTCTTCCATTGCTGCAATCGCTCGTTCCTCAATTTCGACCTTGGGGTCAATCCAGACGATCGCACGACCACGCTCCAATTGAAGAAACACGTTGCGTATCAACTGTCCAAACGAGTGAAGCAGAGTTGCTCTGAGGCCAGCCTCTACGTCTAATTGCCGGCTATCTGTTAATACGAATTCGACGGAGATTCCCGCTCTAAGAGCCTCCTCCGAAATCTGCCTTAAGGTCCGATTGGAAGGAACTTGCTTGTTGGCCGAGTCACGACTTACAGACACGAATACGAAGTATCTTCCATTCCCCGCTTGGTCTTCGACAATTCGACCTACGATCTCAACGCTGCGCCTGCGCAGCAATTCAACTAGCGCAAGCTCCTCTTGCTTACCCATGGATTTGCTTCCAGGCGCTTTGAATTGCTTCAGACAAGGCACTTGCCATTTCCGGCCACTGATGCGCAGTGGTTATGTCTACGGATGCCAGTTGAAAACGATTTTGTGCTGTGAAGACAATCCTTTCGTCCGGTTCGTAGTCGGCAACAACGCGTGTCGCATATCCATCACGCAGCAATCGAGCTAACTCAGCCGTCGCTGCGATTGCACGGTTGCACATTGTCACAAGCGTTTGGTCGCCTGCTCTTTGTGCAGCACGCCTTCCATCTTTGAGCGATCTGGCTACATTCCCGACTAGAAACTCCGGGTAGGAGGCATGCGGAAGTTTGTCTGAATCGCCATGTATCTCTTGTAAAAGTGTGCGAACTCTCAAGAACGATGCGTAGTAGTACCTGTTGTATGAGGAACGACCAAACAAATCCTTGTCGCCCGCATCCGACAATCGCACCGCTTCGACTTGAAGGTAGCGGCCAACAACTTGCATTTCATGGCTCTCGACTTAGAAGCGTCGACGAAGACACAACGTACTGGTGGCATTTTCCGCTGGATTCAGCTGGTTGAGTGCGTGCATTGCTACCCACCCCCACCACCCGGCGCGCCGTGAATGCCGCCCTTGGCCAGCACCGCCGGATCCAGCAGCTTCTTGAGCTCCTTCTCCGATAGCCCGGTCGTCTCCTTCGCGACGTCGAGGATCGGGCGGCCTTCCTTGTAGGCCTGCTTCGCGGTCGCGGCGCCCTTGGCGTAGCCGATCACCGGGTTCAGCGCGGTCACGAGGATCGGGTTGCGGTTCAGCGCCTCGGCGATGTGGTCGGTGCGCACGACGAAACCGGCGATCGCCTTGTCGGCGAGTTGGCGCGTGACGTTCGCGAGCAATCCGATCGATTCGAGCAGGTTGTGCGCGACCAGCGGCAGCATCACGTTGAGCTGGAAGTTGCCGCTCTGCCCCGCGACGGTGATCACGACGTGGTTGCCCATCACCTGCGCGCAGACCATCGCGGTGGCTTCGGGGATCACCGGATTGACCTTGCCGGGCATGATCGAGCTGCCGGGCTGCAGCGCGGGCAGTTCGATCTCGCCGATGCCGGCGAGCGGGCCGGAGTTCATCCAGCGCAGGTCGTTCGCGATCTTCATCAGCGAGCACGCGAGCGTGTTGAGCTGGCCGGACATCTCCACCGCGGCGTCCTGCGAGGAGATGCCTTCGAACAGGTCGGCGGCGCTCTCGAACTTCGTGCCGGTGCTCTTCGTGAGTTCGGCGGCGACGAACTTGCCGAATTTCGGATCGGCGTTGATGCCGGTGCCGACCGCGGTCCCTCCTTGTGGAAGCTTGCGCAGGCGCTTGCTGCTGTCCTCGATGCGTTCGATCGCCGAGCCGATCTGCGCAGCCCAGCCGCCGAGTTCCTGGCCGAAGGTGACGGGCATCGCGTCCATCAGGTGCGTGCGGCCGGTCTTCACGCACTTCGCGAGTTCCTTCGCGCGCTTGTTGATGACTTTCTGCAGGTGCTTGAGCGCGGGGATCAGGCGTTCGTGCACGCCGAGGTTGGCGCTGACCTGGATCGCGGTCGGGATCACGTCATTGGAGCTCTGCCCCATGTTGACGTGGTCGTTGGCGTTGATGCGCTCTTTCGCGTTCGGCTTGAGCCCGCGATTGACGAGGGTGGAGATCACCTCGTTCGCATTCATGTTGCTGGAGGTGCCCGAGCCGGTCTGGAACACGTCAATCGGGAACTGGCTGTCGAAGCTGCCAGCGGCGACTTCGTCGGCGGCCTTGCGGATCGCCTTCGCCTGCGCCTTCGACAGGTGGCCGAGGTCGGCGTTGGCCTGCGCGCAGGCGGACTTGATCAGGCCGAGCGCGCGGATGAATTCGCGCGGCATGCGCAGTCCGGAGATCGGGAAGTTGTCGACCGCGCGCTGGGTCTGCGCGGCGTAGAGCGCGTCGGCAGGGACCTTGAGTTCGCCCATGCTGTCGCGTTCGATGCGGTATTTCTGGCTCATGCGGGTTCCGAATTGAAGTGGGTGTCGTGACGATCGGGCCGGAGTTCGGCTCTTGCTCGTCATCCCGGCGAACGCCGGGATCCATCTTGACCTTGATCCTCAAACCGAAGATCAAATTGGATTCCGGCTTGCGCCGGAATGACGGCAGAAGCATGGAAGCGGTGGTACAGGCCCCGTTTCGATTATATGCGCCCGGCGCTGGGCCTGCGGTGCAGGTAAAATAGAGGGGTTCGACTGCCGCACCGCCTTTGTTTTGCCGAACCGCCTTTGATCGTCATTCCCGCGCAGGCGGGAATCGCTCTGCGCCGTTGCGCGCGAGGAGCAAGAGCGGTCCCCGCCTTCGCGGGGACGACGAGCCAAGTGCAAAGCCAAGCGAAAAGCAGTGCATGAAACACGAACTGGAGCCGACGATGACCGATGCCCTGCTCGCCCTGTCCCCACTCGACGGCCGCTACGCCGGCAAGGTCGAGGCCCTGCGGCACATCTTCTCCGAGTACGGCCTGATCAAGGCGCGGGTGAAGGTCGAGGTGGAATGGCTGCTCGCGCTCGCGAACGAGACGGGCATCGTCGAGCTCAAGCCCTTCTCCGCCGCGGCGACCTCGAAACTGCGCGCGCTGGCGGCGGACTTCTCGGTCGCCGATGCGGCGCGCGTGAAGGAGATCGAGCGCACCACGAACCACGACGTCAAGGCGGTCGAGTACTTCATCAAGGAACGTCTCAAGGACGATGCCGAACTCGGCCCCGCGATGGAGTTCGTGCACTTCGCCTGCACCTCCGAGGACATCAACAACCTGTCCTACGCGCTGATGCTGCACGAGGCGCGCGAGAACGTGCTGCTGCCGACGCTGCGCAAGCTGACGACCGAGCTGCGCGCGCTCGCCCACGCGCACGCCGCGCTGCCGATGCTCTCGCGCACGCACGGGCAGACCGCTTCGCCGACGACGGTCGGCAAGGAGATCGCGAACGTGGTCGCGCGGCTGCAGCGCCAGCACGCGGCGTTCGCTGCGGTCGCGATCTCGGGCAAGATCAACGGCGCGGTCGGCAACTACAACGCGCACGCCGTCGCCTATCCGGAAGTGGACTGGGCGCGCTTCGCGCAGCGCTTCGTCGAATCCCTCGGCCTGACGTTCGAGCCCTACACCACGCAGATCGAGCCGCACGACTACATCGCCGAACTCTGCGACGCGGCCAAGCGCATCGACACGATCTGTATTGATCTTTGCCGCGACATCTGGGGCTACATTTCGCTCGGCTATTTCCGCCAGGCGGTGAAGGCCGGCGAAGTCGGCAGCTCGACAATGCCGCACAAGGTCAATCCGATCGACTTCGAGAACGCGGAAGGCAACTTCGGCGTCGCGAATGCGCTGTTCGAGCATTTCGCCGCGAAGCTGCCGATCAGCCGCTGGCAGCGCGACCTCACCGACTCGACCGTGCTGCGCGCGCTCGGCACCGCATTCGGCCACGCGCTGATCGGCTTCGATTCGCTGCATCGCGGGCTGGGCAAGCTCTCGGCGAATCCCGAGCGCCTCGCCGCCGATCTCGACGCGGCCTGGGAGGTGCTCGCCGAAGCCGTGCAGACGGTGATGCGCCGCCACGGCCTGCCCAATCCCTACGAGCAGCTCAAGGCGCTCACCCGAGGCCACGGCATTGATGCCGAAGCGATGCGCGGATTCATCGCCTCGCTGGACCTGCCCGCCGATGCGAAGAAACGCCTGCTCGAGCTGACGCCCGCGACCTATATCGGCCTCGCCGCGAAGCTCGCGAAGGACATCTGAAGCTTGCGCTGCGCCTAGCCATACCCCGAAACTCCGGGGGCGACATCCGCTGACGATTCGCCAAGGGGGAGCGGGTTGGATGAGCACATCGTCTTTCCTGTCCGAACTCAAGCGCCGCAACGTCATCCGCATGGCCGGCCTGTACGCGGTCGGCGCGTGGCTGATCGTGCAAGTGTCGAGCACGGTGTTGCCGATGTTCGACGCGCCTGCCTGGCTGCCGCGCAGCATCGTGATCCTGCTCGCGGTCGGTTTCCTGCCCGCGTTGATCCTCAGCTGGGTGTTCGAACTCACGCCCGAAGGCATCAAGCGCGAAAGCAAGATCGAGTCGCACGAGCCGATCTCGCCGCAAACCGCGCGTCGCATGGATCGCATCCTGCTCGTGGTGGCCGCGCTGGCGATCGGCTACTTCGCGTTCGACAAATTCGTGCTCGCGCCGCGGCGCGAGGCCGCGCAGGTCGCGTTGGCGGCAAAGGACGCGGTGCAGAAAGCAGCATCGCAGGCCGCTTCGGCCGCCAATGCAAAGACGATCGCGGTCATGCCTTTCCTCAACATGTCGGGCGACGCGAAGCAGGATTATTTCTCGGATGGCATGACCGAGGAATTGTTGAACGCGCTCGCCAACGTCCCGAACCTGCAAGTCACCGCGCGCACGTCGGTGTTCTCGCTCAAGGGACAGAAGCTCGACGTGCGTGAGATCGGCAGGATGCTCGGCGTGGCCTACGTGGTGGAAGGTTCTGTGCGTCAGGCCGACGATGAGGTCCGCATCACCGCGCAGCTCATTCGCACCGACAATGGCTTCCACGTCTGGTCGCAGGACTACGACCGCAAGCTCGAACACGTCTTCGCCCTGCAGGCCGACGTGGCCGGCGACATCGCGCAGGCGCTGAAGCTGCCGCTGGGCATCGGCGGTGATGCGGCACTGGTGAGCCAGCGCACGGACGATCCGCAGGCCCACGCGTCATACCTGCAAGCGCGCGATGCGTATCGCAAGCGCGACATGCAGCGTTCGATCGACCTGTATCACGCAGCCCTCGCGCGCGATCCGAAATTCGCCCCGGCCTGGGCCGGCCTGTGCGGCAGCTTGAACATCCTGCCGTTCTATCTTCCCGAAGACCGCAAAACCGAAGCCCCGCAAGCCCGGCGCGATGCAGAGACGGCATGCAAGCGGGCGATCGAGCTGGCGCCCGACCTCGCCAGTCCGCACATCATGCTCGGCAACCTGTACACCAACGAATGGCGGTGGACCGAAGCTGGACAGCAATTCCAGCGCGCGCAGGCGCTGGCGCCGAACGATCCGGAGTTCTACTTCGCCTATACGGACTGGCTCGGCGCACAGGGCCGCGTCGACGAAGCCCTGCAGGCCGCACAGCGCGCCGTCGAGCTGGATTCGATGGCGCCGATGTACCGGAATTTGTACGGCTATCTGTTGCATTACTCCGGCCGCGACCGCGAATGCGTCGCGCAGATGGAGGTCGGTTATGCGCTGGCGCCAAAAAACAAGTACATCAACCGGAATCTGTTCATCTGTTACATCGTGACCGGCCGCATTGACGATGCGGAAAAGCTGCGCGACAGCGTGCGCAACGCGTTTGCTGCCAGTGGAGCTAGCGCAGCAAAGGTAGACAAGCAGATGGCAATCTTCGATGCCGCCATTCGAATCGCGCGCAATCCCGGCCAGTACGCCACGATCGCCGATCCGTTGGGAAATGAAGGTCTCGTCGGGAAAGAAAGTCTGATCATCGCGTCGATATTTCCGTCGCATGTCGACGGTCTTTTTCGACTGGCCGAAAGCTGGGTTGACGGACACGATGGTGGTAGCGACCCGGTCGTCCTGCTGCGCAGCCCGCTATTCGCGAAATACCGCGACGACCCGCGCTACCGCGCGCTGCTCGAGAAAACCGGGTTCGACGCGGCAGGAAATCCACGATGAGCCTGTTCGCCGAACTGCAACGCCACAACGTGCTGATTGCGTGATCCGAAAACTGCGCCGGACGGACAAAGCCGCCCGGCGCCTTGGTGCTACGGCGTCACGCCGCCGCTTTCTGCTTGATCAGACCTTCCGCGGCCAGCGCCGCCTGCACCGCGGGACGCGCGGCCACGCGCTTCTGGAATGCGGACAGCGCCGGGAACTGCGAGATGTCGAACTTCACGAATTCCGCCCAGCGCGTGACGGTGAACAGGTACGCGTCGGCGACGGTGAAGTGGTCGCCGAGCAGCCAGGTCTGCTTCGCGAGGGTCTTCTCGATCAGGTCGTAGCGCTTGCGCAGGTAGGCCAGGCGTTCGGTGCGCGTGGCTTCCGGCGTCTCGTCGCGGAACAGCGGGCTGTAGGTCTTGTGGATCTCGGAGTTGATGTAGCCCAGCGCTTCCTGCAGCCGTGCGCGGGCGAACGTGCCGTTGGCCGGAGCGAGCGCCGCGTCGGGTTTCAGATCGGCGAGGTACTGCACGATCGCGGGGCCTTCGGTGAGCACGTCGCCGCTGTCGACTTCCAGTGCGGGCACGTAGCCCTTGGCGGTGACCTGCAGGTAATCGCCTCCGCTGGCGGTGGTCTTGGTCTTGGTGTCCACCTTCTCCAGGTCGATCTTGATGCCGAGTTCGTGGGCGACGATGTTCGGGGAGAGTGAGCACGCGCCGGGGGAGTAGTAGAGCTTCATATGCGGTGAGTTCCTTTCGTTCTTGCGGATGTTGCATGCCGTGCAACGCGGTGGAGGTATCCTATGCCTATCTGGTATCTAATGGATACCATATAACCGCAGATTACTGCTAGAATGTGGTAACTCAGCAGTTACTCGCTTACTTCCGAATTACCTGGAATCGCCATGGGACTTCCGCTACGCAAGAGCAAGGTGCTCACGCCGCCGCCGCAGTGTCCGCTGACGCTGTGCATGGAACTGCTGCGCGGCGCCTGGGCGCCGAACGTGTTGTGGTGGTTGCGCAGCGGGCCCCGCCGTTTCGGCGAGCTGCGCCACGACATCCCGCGCATCTCCGCGCGCGTGCTCAGCGCGCGCCTGCGCGAGATGGAAGCGCGCGGCATGATCAAGCGCACCCTACTCGACACCTCGCCGCCGTCGGCCGAATACGAGCTCACCGATCTCGGCCACGAACTGATTCCCGCGCTGGACTCGATCGTGCGGGTCGGCATGAAGCTCAAGGACACGCCCGCAACGCGACGCCGGAGAGCCGCATGACGCGCACGCCCGCGATCGAAGTCCGCGGCACACCCAAGCAGCCGCTTGGCATGTCGCCGCAACAGTTCCTGCGCGATTACTGGCAGAAGCGACCGTTGCTGATCCGTGGCGCATTCCCGGATTTCGTCTCGCCGCTGTCGCCGGAAGACCTCGCCGGACTCGCCTGCGAGGAATCGGCCCTGTCGCGCGTGGTTCGCCACGACCGGAAAAAAGACCGCTGGACGCTGAGCAACGGCCCGTTCGCCGAATCGTATTTCCCGAAACTGCCCAAACAGGACTGGACCCTGCTCGTGCAGGACGTGGACAAGTGGGACGCCGAGGTGCGCGGCCTGCTCGACGCCTTCGATTTCCTGCCGCGCTGGCGCATCGACGACATCATGATCAGTTTCGCCGCACCCGGCGGTTCGGTCGGCGCGCACGTGGACCAGTACGACGTGTTCCTGCTGCAGGGACACGGGAAACGCCACTGGCAGATCGACACGAATCCGCACGCGCCGACCGCGTTCCGCGACGACGTCGAGCTCAGGCTGCTGCGCGAATTCCACCCGAGTCACGAATGGACGCTGCAGCCGGGCGACATGCTCTACCTGCCGCCGGGCGTGCCGCATCACGGCGTCGCGGTGGATGCCTGCCTGACCTTTTCCGTCGGCATGCGTGCGCCGTCGCAGGCCGAGCTCATGGTGGATTTCGCTGAGCATCTCGCGCAGGCGACCGGCGAGGAGGCGCGTTATGTCGATCCGGATCTCGCGGTTCCATCCGATCCGAACGAGATCGACGATGTCGCGCTCGCGCGCGTGCGTCGCGCGCTCGCCGCGCTGCAGGCCGACGATGTCGCGTTGAAGGCGTGGTTCGGCGCCTACATCAGTGCCTACCGCAGCGTCGGGATTTCAGCCCCGCCGAAGCCGCCGAGCGCCGATGCGATCCGCAAGACGCTCGCCGAAGGCGGCGCGCTGTCGCGCCATCCTTTCCTGCGCAACGCCTGGTGCCGTGACGACCGGCGCGCGCTGTTGTTTGCCGACGGCGCGTCGTATCCGATGGGGCTGGCGGCGGCGCGAACCCTCGCGGCTGCGCAGGCTATCAATGCGGCGCAGTTCACCGCGCTCGATGCCGATGGACAAGCAGCGCTGATTTCGCTGACGATGTCCGGTGCGTACGCGCTGCAACGCGCGCCGAAGGGAAAACGCCGATGACCGCCGCGCTCTCCGCCGATTTCCGCGTCGAACCGGCCGACTACCAGACCGATTACCAGGACCTGCGCAGCGTGCGCGAGCCGGTGTTCGTGGTCGAGCAGAAGGTGCCGATCGAACTCGAATGGGACGCGCTCGATCCAGTCAGCCAGCATGTGATCGCGCGCGATACGGAAAATCGCGCGATCGGCACCGGACGGCTGACGCCGCAGCGGAAGATCGGGCGGCTCGCGGTCGTGAAGGAATGGCGCGGGCGTGGCGTCGGCGAGGTGATCCTGGCCGCTCTGATCGACATGGCGCGCGCGCAACGCTGGCCCGAGGTCGAGCTCTACGCGCAGGTGGATGCGATCGGCTTCTACGAGAAATACGGATTCGCTGCGCACGGCGAGGAATTTCTCGACGCCGGCATCCGCCACCAGGCGATGAAGCTCGCGCTCGATCCGATCGAGGAACGTTCGCCGCACGTGCCGCGTCCACCGCTGGCTCCGGTCGAAACCCTCGACGAGGCGATCCGCGCGACCACCGCGGTCATCGCCGGTTCGCGCCGCGAGCTTTGCGTGTTCAGCCGCGATCTCGATTACAACCTGCTCTCCACGGCCGAAGTGATGGAGGCGTTGCGCGCGTACGCGACGTCCGGCGTGGGCGCGAGCGTGCGAGTGCTGCTGCTCGATCCGACGATCGCGCCGCAGCTCAGCCATCCCTGGCTGACGCTCGCGCAGCGCCTGCCGAGCGTATTCGCGTTTCGCGCCTGCGAGATCGAACCCGATGTGCAGTACCCCTCGGCCTTTATCACAGGCGATCGTGGCGGCTTGTACTTCCGGCCGATCGGCGGGCGCCTCGAGGGCGAAGCCAGCGACGCCAGCCCGGCGCGCGCGCGGCAACTGCGCGAAACCTTCGATCGCATGTGGGAACGCGCGCGATCCGTGACCGAATACCGGGCCATTGAAATCTAGATACAGGGCTATGGAAGCCTAGGCAGCTATTCTGCAATTGCGCTGTTTGTGGAGTTATACTGCGCAGCCGTTTTGACGCGTCGCGACATACGCAGTCAATACGCTTCCAGATCATGGACTTGCAAGACAAAACTCCGATGGGACTTGGCCCCGTGCAATCCCTGCTCCAGCAGTTCGCCGCGACCTCGCAGAATTCCGGCGGCAACGCCGCGTACATCGAGGAACTCTACGAGAGCTATCTCGCCGACCCGTCCAGCGTGGGCGCGGACTGGAAAGCCTATTTCGACGGCATCGCCAATCGCAGCGATGTGCCCCACTCGGCTGCAATGGCGCGAATCGTCGAGGCGGCGAAGCACGCCGGTCGCGTGGCTGCAGCCGCACCGGCTGGCGATGCGATGTCGCAGAAGCAAGCCGCGGTACTCAAGCTCGTCACCGCGTATCGTTCGCGCGGCCATCTGCACGCGAACCTCGATCCGCTCGGACTCGCCGCGGCCGGCGATGTCGCCGACACGGCACAGCGGCCTGCCGTACCCGACCTGGATCTCGCCGCGCACGGGCTGACCGACGCCGATCTCGATACCCGCTTCAACACGGGCCTCGCTGCGGGCGCACCGACGCTCACGCTGCGCGAGCTGCTCGCGACCCTGCGCGCGACCTACAGCGGCAGCATCGGCGCGGAGTTCATGCACATCAGCGATGCGAACCAGCGCCGCTGGGTCTATCAACGCCTGGAACAAGCTGCGGGCAAGTTCGGCTTCGATGCGAAAGCGCGCACGCGCATCCTCGAACGACTGACCGCCGCCGAAGGACTCGAGCGCTACCTGCACACCAAGTACGTCGGCCAGAAGCGTTTCTCGCTCGAAGGCGGCGACTCGCTGATCCCGTTGATGGACGAGCTGGTGCAGCGCGCCGGCGCCTGGGGCGTCAAGGAAATGGTCGTCGCAATGGCGCACCGCGGGCGTCTGAACGTGCTGGTGAACACACTCGGCAAGCCGCCGGGCAAGCTGTTCGACGAGTTCGAAGGCCGTTACGAGCACCACGACGATCCCGCGCATTCGGGCGACGTGAAATACCACATGGGTTTTTCCGCCGACCTGGCAACGCCCGGCGGTCCGCTGCACCTCGCGCTCGCGTTCAATCCTTCGCATCTGGAAATCGTCAATCCGGTCGTCGCCGGCAGCGTGCGTGCGCGCCAGCAGCGCCGCGACGACGACGAACGCGACGTCGTGCTGCCGGTGCTGATCCACGGCGACGCCGCGTTCGCGGGCCAGGGCGTCGGCATGGAACTGCTGCAGATGTCGCAGGCGCGCGGGTTCAAGGTCGGCGGCAGCGTGCACATCGTGATCAACAACCAGGTCGGCTTCACCACCAGCCGCCCCGACGATGCGCGCTCGACGCTCTACTGCACCGACGTCGCGAAGATGGTGGGCGCGCCGATCCTGCACGTGAACGGCGACGATCCGGAAGCGGTGGTGTTCTGCGTCCAGCTCGCCTTCGACTTCCGCCAGGAATTCAACAAGGACATCGTCATCGACCTGGTCTGCTATCGCCGGCACGGCCACAACGAGGCCGACGAGCCGTCCGCGACGCAGCCGGTGATGTACCAGATCATCAAGGCGCACAAGACGCCGCGCGAGCTCTATGCCGGCAAGCTCATCGCCGACGGCGTGCTCGATGCCGCCGGCGCGACCGCGCTCGCGGACGGTTACCGCAGGAAACTCGAATCGGGCGCGGTGACGACCGACCTCGCCGACAAGCCCGCCGAGATCTTCGGCGTGGACTGGAAGCCGTACCTGCACGGCACGATCAAGGATCCGGTGGACACCACGATCGCTCGCGCTGATCTCGACGCGCTCGCCGCCAGGATCAACACGATCCCGGACAACGTGAAGCTGCATCCGCGCGTGGCCAAGATCTACGAGGACCGCCGCAGGATGGCGGCGGGCGAACAGCCCGCGGACTGGGGCTTCGCCGAAAATCTCTCCTACGCCACTCTGTTCAAGCACGATTTCAAGCTGCGCCTGGTCGGACAGGATGCGGGCCGTGGCACCTTCTTCCACCGCCACGCGGTGCTGCACGACCAGAACGGCGGCGCCGACTACTATCCGCTGCGCGAGCTGCTGCCCAAGGGCGCGCATCCGCTGGACGTCACCATCGTGGATTCGCTGCTCAGCGAGGAAGCGGTGATGGCGTTCGAGTACGGCTACGCGACCGCCGACCCGACCACGCTGACGATCTGGGAGGCGCAATTCGGCGATTTCGCCAACGGCGCGCAGGTCGTGATCGACCAGTTCATCAGTTCCGGCGAAGCGAAGTGGAACCGGATGTGTGGACTCGTGCTGTTCCTTCCGCACGGCTACGAAGGCCAGGGCCCGGAACATTCCTCGGCACGCCTGGAACGCTTCCTGCAACTGTGCGCGCTCGACAACATGCAGGTCTGCGTGCCGACCACGCCCGCGCAGATCTTCCACCTGCTCCGCCGCCAGATGCTGTACCGGACGCGCAAGCCGCTGATCGTGTTCACGCCGAAGTCGATGCTGCGGCTGCGTGCCGC
>CAYUXZ010000027.1:0-39088 GCA_964449135.1 uncultured Gammaproteobacteria bacterium | reverse complement strand
TTTCCTTCACCACCAGCTCTTCGACCGATCCGTGCTATCCGAAGCCGGGCGCCGTCTGCACCACACCGCCGACCGGCACGATCCCGCTGTGGGCGCATCTGCCCGATGGCCGTCGTATCGAGTACCTGTACAACGCCTCGCTCGGTCTCTGGCAGGAAGTGAAGGCGTCACCGATTTCGACAATCGTGCGCAATGCCGACGGCACCTACACGTTGACGGACGACCAGCACGGTATCCAGCGCTATAGCGCCAGCGGCTACGCGCTGTCGATCATGGATGCGTACAACGTGGGCTGGACCTTCGCCTACGACGCGAACAACTACCTGCAGACGGTCACCCATTCCTCGGGTCGTGCTGTGCACTTCACCTGGACTGGCGGCCAGCTGACCACGGTGACCGATCCGAACGGCGACGTGTTCACCTACAGCTATCTTTCGAACATGCCGGCCGCAGGCCAGAACCTGCTGTCGAACGCGACGATCAATCAGTCGGGTTCGCCGCTTTCGACGACGCACTACTACTACGAAGATAGCCGCTATCCCGGCAGCCTGACCGGCAAGGACTTCAACGGCACACGTTATTCGACCTACGGCTACGATGCCAACGGTTTTGCCGCCTCGCCGAGCACGGCCGGCACCAACGCGTACAACTTCGTTTACACGCCGGGTGCGAACAACACCCTGACCGTCGTTGAAACCAGTCCGCTCGGTCGCCAGACCACCTACAACTTCAGCAATGGCCTCGTTACCTCGACTTCGGCGACTGGCGGCGCGAATGTCGTCAATGCGAGCAACACGCACAGCTACGACGCAAACGGCTACGACACGCAAGTCACGGACAACAACGGCAACATCACTGCCTATACCTATGCGGCTAACGGCCAGTTGCAACAGATGGTCGAGGCTTCAGGCACATCGATCACCCGCACTACGAGCTATCAGTGGGATACGACGCCGGGCTTCAACCGCCCGTTGTCCGTCACATTGGTCGGCGATCACGAGACCGATTACACCTACGACTCTGCGACCAAGCGCGTGGCGTCTGTGACGGTGAAGAACCTCACCGCCAATGGCATCGCCAACCAGACCCGCACGACGAACTTCAGCTACACCACCAATGGCAGCAATGGCCTGTTGACCTCGATGAGCGCAGACGGCCCGCTTGCGGGCACCGGCGATGCAGTGACCTCCGCGTACAACGTGACCGGCGATCTGGTTTCGGTGACCAACAGCCTTAACCAGGCCGCCACTTACACTGGATATAACGGCCTTGGCCAGTACGGCAGCGTTGTCGGCGTCAACGGAGATACGGTCAACTACACCTACAACGTACGCGGCCAGCCTACTAACGTGCAGACGCACCCGAACGGCGTGGCAGCGAACACGACCTACAACTATGACCCGACGGGTCTGCTGACCAGCGTGACCACGCCGGACGGCGTCACCGAAACCTATAGCTACAACTCTGCACGTCAATTGACCAGCAAGTCGCGGCCTGGCCTATTCGCAACCATTTTTTCGAATGCCACTGCAATGGAACAGTATTCGCGGGATGCGAGCGGCGATGTGACTGAGATCGACGACTATGCCGTCGATACGATGGGTTACAACAATACCCGCAAACTGACTCGAACCTACGACGGTTTGGGTCGTCCTTGGGCCGAGACTGGCAACAACAGCCAGAACGTCCGCACCAACTACGACGCCAATGGTAATGTCAGCAGCGTGGTGGATTCGCTGAATCATACCACCACGTACACCTACGACGCGCTGAATCGCCGCATCAAAACCACAGATGCCAACAATGGCATCACCAACTTCTACTACGACGGCGGCAGCCGCGTGAATAAGATCACTGATCCGCGCGGACTGAGTACGTCGTATGTGTATGACGGTTTCGGCCAGCTATGGGCGCAGTCGAGTCCGGATACCGGCACGGTGTCATTTACTTGGGATGCTGCGGGTCGGAAAACTGGACTGACTCGCGCGGATGGGAAATCAACCACCTACAGTTACGACAACCTCAGCCGCGTGACGACAGTAAGTGCGGGCACACAATCGCAGACGTTCGCTTATGACAGTTGCACGAATGGCAAAGGCAGACTTTGCACAGTGACAGATGTGAACTGGGCGCACCCTTATAGCCAGAGCACGGCTTATACGCCCGAAGGCTGGATAGCGACTCAGAACAGCAATATCGCCGGCAGTCAATTCAACGCCAGCTATGCCTACAACAACATCGGCAAGGTGTCTTCAATCACCTACCCGAACGGACAAATCGCGAGCTACACCTATACAAACGGCCGTGTCACTTCGCTGTCGTACATGACTGGTGGCACATGGACCAATGTAGCCACGGGCATTACCTACCAACCGTACGCAGATTCGGCGGGTTGGACCTACGGCAACGGATTGGTTCGTGCCAATAGTTACGATCTGGACGGACGTCTCACCGGCGTCAGCACATCGGTGCCTGGCGTTTCGGTGCAGCAAAGCCTGACTTATCAGTTCGACGCCAACGACGCGATCACCGCGATCACCAATGGCGTCAATACGTCTCTGACCCAGAGCTTCGGTTACGACTCGCTGGAGCGCTTGACCGGCGTCACCTCTTCGTCGGGCAACGCGACCTGGACCTACGATTCCGACAGCAATCGGACCAACCAAAGCAGTGGCACTAGTGACCTCAACGGCTGGCATGGCAGTTACACCGTTGCCGCCACGAGCAATCGGCTCACTCAAGCGACGTTTTCGCACAAGTACACCTACGATGCGAACGGTAATCGCTTGACAGATTCAACGGGCTCCATCACCTATCACTATGACCCGTTCAATCGGATGGACAGCTCTACCAAGAGCGGCGTGACCACGAGCTATCACGTGAACCCGTTGGGGCAGCGGGTGTTTAAGTGGACCAGTTCGACCCAGGCCGGGTATTTCATCTATGTGCCGGGAAGTAACGACTTGTTGACCGAAATGGATGGCACAGGGAAGTTGACCAACTACATCTGGCTGAATGGCGAGCTAGTGGGCATGTCTCGCAACAACAGCCCCGTGTACGCGATCCACACCGACCACCTCGGTCGCCCGGAGCTGGTAACCGACGCATCGCAGAACGTGGTTTGGCGCGCCAACAACTACGCGTTCACCCGCACCGTCACACTCGATAACATCGGCGGCCTGAACATCGGGTTCCCGGGCCAGTACTATGATTCCGAGAACGGACTCTGGAACAACGGTTTTCGTGACTATGACGCCGCAACTGGCCGTTACGTGGAAAGTGACCCGACAGGGTTGAAAGCGGGAATCAACACATACACCTACGTTCTAGCCGGACCGGTATCAAATGTTGATCCCTTCGGACTTGGGAAATTCGCAGACTGGGGTGGGCTAATTGGCGCTGGGTTCGGTCAGGCTTATGGACCGGCTATCGGAGGGGTCGTCCTCGGAATACCAACGACTATGGCCGGTACAGTCGTAGATCCTTTTGGTGGTGAAGCGGCTGGCTTGGCGGGCAAAGAGTTTGGTCAATATCTTGGTGAAAAATATGGTGCGCAAGTCGGCGGGGCTATAGGTATATTTGTTGGCGAGCAGTTGGATGAATATTTTGGAGACGGCTCATCTTCTGGATTAGATGTTGGTCTGGTAACCGGCTCGTGTGTCAGTGGGGGTTGTTCGATCGACCAAATGTTCGCACAGGCCCAAGGAGATCTTGATTTGGCGGAGTATTACAATAATCTTCCCAACGCGACGCAAGCTGATCTAGATAGGGCGAGTGAAGTCCTCGATGACGAAGCAACCCTGGAAAGTATGATTGCTGATCAGCTTGCTGCCCAACAAGCTCAACACGATGCAGACATGTTGAATGCAGAAGGGGACTCCGATTCGATGCTATTGGATCACTTTCAGCCAAAGCCTGAGAAAACTCCAACGGGTCCGAAGATTCTTGATCGATAAAAAGTTGCCTTTATTCGACAGTGTTAAGTCGTGGGACTCACGACCAAGTATTATGGCTGATAAGCAGCAGAGTCTGTCGTCCTTAAGCACCTCCTTTCTTGTGATGGGGCTCGGCAACCTGCTTTTCTTTACCGTCTCATCACTATATGTGATCATTCAATCAGACTGGAAAGTCAGTATTTATGGTCAGTATGTAGTGTTTCCATTTGTCACAGGTCTTGCTGCCTTTATTATTGTGGGGTTGATCAAGGGCAAAGAAGAATCTGACAAAAATGTGCTCCAAATCCATTCGAAATTGAATTCCCGTCTAGGCCATCCTATAAGATTTTTTGATGCGTTTTTGTGGGCTTTTCTGCTGGTCATGTTCGGATATCTAATTTTTAGTATTAGCATCCACTCATTCAGCACCAAATTAGCCGCTATAAATGAATTGTTTTCGCTATTCGCCGGCATTGATATTGCGAAATATTTTTACTGGCGCAAGCGTGAATCACAGGATCTGTAATCTGGAAAACAGGGAGCAGACCTCAGTTTTCCTGTGCACACTCAGTGGCTGACGAAGGTCGCCTAGTCGGCATGTCCGTCAGATCAAGTCTTGGTTAGGACAGATATGCCTTCCGCTTCCGCACACCGCGGCCATGCGCAATGACGCCGTCAGGGCCATTCCCCCAATCGCCGCATGATCCCATTGCAGAAAATCAGGCCGTTGCGGCCGGCAACACGCGATGTGTCAGGAGATCGCGTTGTTGCTTTTGCGATCGTCATCCTGGCGCACGCATTGATCTTCGCACAGATCATGCTCGCGCCGCCGGATCAAATCGTTGCATATGCGAGTAGTGGTGCTAGCGAACTTCGCGCGGTGATTGTCATTAGCGGTCCACATCGTGAGCCGCTCCGTCCGCAGAGCGACCAACGCGAAACTCAAGAAGTAACCAAGCGCGAGGATCCACAGCCAACCGATGTGGTCAGCAAGGTCACGCCAAGCAATGAGCCCGACGCTCAACCAGCGCAGCCCAAGAACTTTCCGAATGCAACAACTGGCTCAGCGCAGCCGAGTCAGTCGCCTGTTGTCGCAGTTAAGCGAGATCTCTCCGAACCATCGGGCTTGCTCGGTATGTATCGCGCTGCCTTGACCTCGGTGGCCAATGCCAATTGGGATACGTCACACGCACCTGCCGGGACACACTGCAAGGTCGAGTTGATGCAGAATCCCGGCGGCGAAGTGGTGTCCGCGCAATTCACCGATTGCCCGTTCGACGCCCAGGCAAGAGCCGCCGTGGAACGCGCCATCCACAAGTCGCCAATGCCCTACGCAGGATTCGAAAGCGTTTTCGGCCGCGAGCAAACGATTGACTTCTGCCATCCCGCCGAGGCCTGCACGGACTGAACATCCCAGGCTGTCCGAGGGCGCCATACGGCCTAGTGCGGTCGAATCCGGGTTGTATTAGGATTCCGTTAGCCAGCGTTGGGCTGGCGGGTTTGCGCCGTCCGCCGGCCGACCAAGACCAGTCCGAAATCCGCTTTTCCCCAGGAGTCCACCCATGCCCCGCATCCGTCTGCTCGCCAGTGCCGTCGCGCTGGCCATCGTTTCCACCAGCGCACAAGCACAACAGTTCGACCAGTTCGTCGCGATCGGCGACAGCCTCAGCGACTCCGGCAATATCGCCGCTTACGAGGCCGCACTGTTTCAAGCCTCCGGCGGCACTCAAGGCGCACCGCTTCCGGCCGGCAACAGCTTCACCACCAATCCCGATCCGGTCACCGCGCAGCTCATCGCCAGCGCGTTCGGTCTTTCCGCCGATCCGTCCTTCACCCATGGCACTGATTTCGCCTGGGGCGGCGCCTGCGTGGGCAACGGTCCCTGCGAGAATCCTGCTGTGCCGCGCCTGAGCACGCAGATCGCGCAGTATCTCGCCGCGAACGGCGGCCACGCGAATGCGAACGGCCTGATCAGCTACTGGGGCGGCGCCAACGACATCTTCGGCAATCTCGAAGCCGTCGGCGGCGGGTTCATCACATCGCAACAGGCGGCCGCCAACGTCGCCGCGGACGGCCAGCTTGCCGCCGCGCAGGTCGGCCAGCTCACCGCGGCGGGCGCGCAGCACGTCATCGTCTTCAACCTGCCCAACATCGGTGCCACGCCGGAGTTCCGCGGCACGCCGTTCCAGTCTTCCGTCACCAGCCTCACCCTGCTGTACAACGGCGAACTCAACGCGGGCCTGTCCGGCAAGACCGGCGTGATCGCGGTGGACGCCTTCGGACTGTTCAACGAAATCCTGGCCAATCCCTCCGCGTATGGCTTCAGCAACGTCACCGCGCCGGCCTGCAGCACGGGCCCTGGCATCGGTGGTGCGCCGAGTTCAGTGGCCTGCGGTCCGGCTGGCTCGGGCCTGCCCTACACCTACGCGGCGGGCACCAACCTGAGCTACGCCTTCGCCGACGGCGTGCATCCGACCGGCGGCGCCCACGCGCTGATTGCGCAATACGTACTCGCCGAACTTTCGGCGCCCGGCCAGGTGTCCATGCTCGGCGAAGCGCCGCTGCAGGTGTTCGATGCGCAGAGCCGCGTGGTGAACGCGCAGATGCAGGCCGACATGGGCCGCGCGCGCCAGAGCGGCAGCCTGCGCACCTTCGCCGATTTCGACTACGGCCACCAGCGCTTCGACGCGACGGTGAACTCGCCGCGCACCAGCAGTGACAACTACACCCTGACGATCGGCGGCGACTACGCGGTCAACGATATGGTTTCGCTCGGCGGCGCGACCAGCATCGGCTACCAGGACGCGTCGTTCGGCGGCGGCGGCGGTTACCGCAACACCGAACCGTTCATGAGTGCCTACGCGCTGTGGCATTCGCCGGACTGGTACGTTTCCGCGCAGGCGGGCATCGGCCAGCTCAACTTCAACGACGTGCAACGCGTGTTCAAGCTCGGCGCGGCCACGCGCATGGAAACCGGCGACACCGGCGGATCGCACACTGCAATCGAGCTCGCCGGCGGCTACTGGTTCGACTGGGGCGGCATCAAGTCCGGCCCGTTCGGCAGCGTGAACCACCAGCACGTGCGCGTGGACAGCTACATCGAGAAGGGTAGCGACAGCAGCACGATGGCGTTCGGCCGCCAGAGCCGCAATTCCACCGTGTACAAGATCGGCTGGCAGCTCTCGGGCGACAGCAAGCTGTTCGACACCAACTGGCATCCGTTCGGCCGCGTCGCCTACGAGCACGAGTCCGACGCGAACGCGCGCAACGTCACCGCGGGCCTGGCCACGCTCAACGGCACCTTCAACCTGCCGGGCTACCTGCCGGATTCGGACTGGTGGAGCGCGGAACTGGGCGTGTCGGCCGAGTTCGGCAACAACCTCGTGGGTTACGTCGCCTACAACGGCCTGTTCGGCAACTCCACGCAGCGCGTGGACAGCGGCAACATCGGCATCAAGTGGTCGTTCTGATCGCGATCGCCTGAAACGCCAAGCGTCATCACGAAGCCGCCCGCAAGGGCGGCTTCTTTCTTGTGCGGAAGGTGAATCAGATCGAGAGGTGTTCGATCGCCGCGACGCAGCCGAGGCGATCGGCGAGGCGCTGGAGCAGCGCGAGCCGGTTGCTGCGGATGCGCGCGTCCTCGACGTTCACCATCACGCCGTCGAAGAAGGCATCCACCCGCGGACGCAGTTCGGCGAGCCGCGTCAGCGCGCCGACGTAGTCGCGGGCGGCGAGTAGCGGGTCGGTTTCCACGATCGCGACATCCACCGCCGCGAACAGCGCGCGTTCGGCATCGCCCTCGAACAGCGACGGATCGACCGTCGCGGGAATCGCATCCGCCGATTTCTTCAGGATGTTGCGGATGCGCTTGTTCGCCGCGGCGAGCGCGTCGGCTTCGGGGAGCTTCGCGAATTCACGGATGGCTTTCAGGCGACGGTCGAAGTCCAGCAACGAAGCCGGACGCAGTTCGGCGACCGCGTCGAACTGCTGCGGGGTGAATTCCTGGTCGGCGAAGTAGCTGCGCAGGCGGTCGAGAATGAAGTCCGTCAGCTCCTCGCGTTCGGCAAACGTCGTCCCACCTACAATCGGTATCGCCCCGACAACTTGCACGCCAGCCACGCGAGCCACATCGGCGGCCTCTCGACGCTCGCGGGATGACTGTACGGTCTTTGCGAATGCAACCGCGTCTTGGGCCGACGCAATCAACGCAGGCAGGTCGAGTTCGATCGAGCCTTCGATGATGGTCCTCGCGAGCCCCAATGCATTGCGACGAAGCCCAAACGGATCTTTGTTGCCCGTCGGCTTGAGTCCCGCGGCGAAACCGCCCGCGAGCGTGTCGAGGCGATCGGCGATCGCGAGCACCTGTCCGAGCTTCGACGGCGCGATCGCATCGCCCGCGAATCGCGGCATGTACGCTTGGTCGATAGCATCGGAGACTTCGCCCGACTCGCCGGCGGCGCTCGCGTAGTAGCGTCCGGCGATGCCCTGCAATTCGGGAAACTCGTTGACCATGCGCGATTGCAGGTCGGCCTTGGACAGCTCGGCGGCTCGGCGTGCCTGCGCCGGATCGACGCCGACTTCCTTCGCGATCGCTTCGGCAAGCGCCGCCACGCGCGCGGTCTTGTCCGCATAACTGCCGAGCTTCTGCTGGTAGGTCACCGTCGCCAGCCCTTCGCGCATCGCGTCCAGGCCCTGTTTGATGTCTTCGTCGAAGAAGAACTGCGCGTCGGCGAAGCGCGGGCGGATCACGCGCTCGTAGCCCTTGCGCACTTCGGCCGGATTGGTGCTGTCGATGTTGGCGATGCCGACGAAATGCTCGGTCATGCGGTGCTCGTCGTTGAGCACCGGGAAGAACTTCTGGTTGGTTTCCATCGTCGAGATCAGCGCTTCGTGCGGCACGCGCAGGAATTCGCGCTCGAACCCGCACAGCACCGCGTTCGGCCACTCGACGAGGCAGTTCACTTCCTCGACGAGGCTGTCGGAGACGCGCGCGAATCCGTCAACGCGCTTCGCCGCCGCATCGACTTCGGTGCGGACACGCGCGCGGCGCTCGTCCGGGTCGGCGAGTACTTGCACGCCGCGCAGCGCTTCGACGTACTCCTCGGGCGACCCGATCCAGACCGGCCCGGGATGATGGAAGCGATGGCCGCGGCTCATGCGGTCGGCGCGCACGCCGAACACCTCGGCATCCACGACGGCATCGCCGAGCAGCATCACCAGCCAGTGCACCGGCCGCGCGAACGCGTAGTCGTGATTGCCCCAGCGCATCGGCTTGGGGATCGGCATCGCGGCGATCGCCTCGAGCACGATATCGGCAAGCAACGATTCCGTGCGCGCGCCTGGCTTGACGCTGCGCGCGACGAAGCGCTCGCCTTTCGCGTCGGACGTGCGTTCGAGTTGCGTTACCTCGACGCCGTTCTTCTGCGCGAAACCCCTCAGCGCGGGCGTGGGCTGGCCGTTCGCGTCAAGCGCGACATTCAGATAGGGACCGAACACCTCGCTACGCTGCTCGGGTTGTTCGAGCGCGACTTCATTCAGCGACACCGCGAGCCGTCGCGGCGTGTACAACGGCTTCGCGTCGCCGCGTTCGAACGCGATGCCGCGTTTGGAAAGTCCGGCGAGCACGCCGTCGAAGAACGCTTGCGCGAGTTCGGGAAGCGCCTTGACCGGCAGCTCCTCGGCGCCCAGTTCGATCAGCAGGGACGCGTGCGTGTTCATGCCGCGTCGCCTGCGATCAACGGCTGCTGGCGCAGGCCCGGGAAGCCGAGCTTCTCGCGCTGTGCGTAGTACGCTTCCGCGCAGGCCTTGGCGAGCGTGCGCACGCGCAGGATGTAGCGCTGGCGTTCGGTCACGCTGATCGCGCGGCGCGCGTCGAGCAGGTTGAAGCAGTGCGAAGCCTTGCAGACCTGCTCGTAGGCCGGCAGCGGCAGGCCGAACTCGACCAGCTTGAGCGCCTCCTTCTCGCAGGCGTCGAAGCGGTGGAACAGTTCGGCCACGTCGGCGTGCTCGAAGTTGTACGCACTCTGCTCGACCTCGTTCTGGTGGTAGACGTCGCGGTAATAGACCGTGCCCTGCGGTCCGTGCGTCCAGACGATGTCGAACACCGAATCCACGTTCTGCAGATACATGCACAGCCGCTCGAGGCCGTAGGTGATCTCGCCGAGCACCGGCTTGCACTCCAGGCCGCCGGCCTGCTGGAAGTAGGTGAACTGGGTGACTTCCATGCCGTTGAGCCAGACTTCCCAGCCCAGGCCCCAGGCGCCGAGTGTCGGCGATTCCCAGTTGTCCTCGACCAGCCGCAGGTCGTGCACGAGCGGATCGATGCCCAGTTCGCGCAGCGAACCGAAATACAGCTCGACGATGTCGTCGGGGCTGGGCTTCATCGCCACCTGGTACTGGTAGTAGCGCTGCAGGCGGTTCGGGTTCTCGCCGTAGCGGCCGTCGGTAGGGCGCCGGCACGGTTGCACGTAGGCCGCGTTCCACGGCTCGGGACCGAGCGAGCGCAGGAAGGTCGCCGGATGGAAGGTGCCGGCGCCGACCTCGAGATCGAGCGGCTGGATCAGCACGCAACCCTGCGCACCCCAGTACGCATTGAGGCGGGAAATGAGTTGCTGGAAGGTGATCGCTTGCGATGCGGACGCGGCCATGCCGTGGGCTTGCATTGAAAGACGCTAGTATAGCCGCCACGCCCCTGCGCACGATCCGACGCGATCTTGAAAAACGTCCTGCCCGCCGAGCCTGCCTTGCATGTCGTGCCGCGCGCGCGCCACTTGCCGGCGGGACGCTTGCATCTGGACCGCCTGTTGCTCGCACTGGTCGAGGACGGGATGATCGCGGCGGCCGACGCCGCGCGCGCCGGTGCCGCGGCGCGCGAGGGCCGGCACACGGTCGATGTGCATCCGCTGATCCTGCTCGCGAACCTCAAAATTCCCGGCACGCGGCCGGCCGGCGTCGAACTGAGCCTGGAGCGCCTCTCCGAATGGCTGGCGCAGGAAACCGGACTGCCGTACTTGCGCATCGATCCGACCAAGATCGACGTGCCATCGGTCACCGGCGTCGTCTCGCACGCTTACGCGCATCGCCACCGTATCCTGCCGGTCGAAGTGCGCGCCGATCGCGTGACGATCGCGACCAGCGAGCCGCTGGACGTGGATTGGATGCCGGACCTGCGCAACCTGCTGCGCCGCGAGATCGATCTGGTCGTGATCAATCCACTGGATCTGAACCGCTACACGATGGAGTTCTTCGGCGTCACCCGCTCGGTGCGCGGCGCGAAGGATGTCCGTCAGAGCGATACCGGGATGCCGAGCTTCGAGCAGCTCGTTGAACTCGGCCGCGCGGGCGAAGTCGGCGCCGACGACCGCCACATCGTGCACATCGTGGATTGGCTGCTGCAATACGCCTACGAGCAGCGCGCCTCCGACATCCACCTCGAGCCGCGCCGCGAAATCAGCCGCATCCGCTTCCGCATCGACGGCCTGCTGCACAAGGTCTACGAGATGCCGACGCCGGTGATGGTCGGCGTGGTCAGCCGCATCAAGGTGCTCGGCCGGATGGACCTCGCCGAACGGCGGCGCCCGCAGGACGGCCGCATCAAGACGCGCTCGCCCGGCGGGCGCGAATTCGAGATGCGGCTTTCGACGATGCCCACCGCGTTCGGCGAGAAGTGCGTGATGCGCATCTTCGATCCGGACACCGCGTTCAAGAATCTCGAGCAGCTCGGTTTCGATGCGAGCGAGGCAGCGGCGTGGAACGATCTCGTGCAGCGCCCGCATGGCATCGTGCTGGTCACCGGCCCGACCGGATCAGGCAAGACCACGACGTTGTATTCGGCGATGCGCCGGCTCGCGACGATGGACGTGAACGTGTGCACGGTCGAGGATCCGATCGAGATGATCGCGACCGAATTCAACCAGATGCAGGTGCATCCGCAGATTGACCTGACCTTCGCCGCGGGCGTACGCACGCTGCTGCGGCAGGACCCGGACATCATCATGATCGGCGAGATCCGCGACCTGGAAACCGCGGAGATGGCGGTGCAGGCTTCGCTGACCGGACACCTCGTGCTCTCGACGCTGCACACGAACGACGCGCCGGCGGCGGTCACGCGCCTGCTCGACCTGGGCGTGCCGCATTACCTGATCGCTTCGACCCTCAACGGCGTGCTCGCGCAGCGGCTGGTGCGCACGCTGTGTCCGCATTGCAAGCAGCCGGCGCCGGTGAACGAAGCCGGATGGAACGCGCTGCACGACCGCCACCATCCGGTGCCGGTGCCGACCCACACGTTCGGCCCGAAGGGGTGCCTGGATTGCCGCAACACCGGTTTCTTCGGCCGCGTGGGTCTGTACGAGATGCTCACGATCTCGCCGACGCTGCGCAGCCTGATCCGCCCCGAGATGGAACTGGATGCGTTCACCCACGCCGCGATCGGCGAGGGCATGCGCCCGCTGCGCCTGGCCGGCGCGGAGAAGATCGCGCAGGGCCTGACCACGGTCGAGGAAGTCCTTTCCATCCTGCCGCATCGCGAAGGGTGAGCCCGAACGTGCACGTCCGCAAACCTTTCCTGATCATCGAAACCGGCACGCCGGCGCCGTCGCTCAAGCGGCACGGCTCGTTCGCGCACTGGATCCGCGTCGCCGCGGGCCTGCACCGCGACCGCGCGGCGGTCTGTCGCGTGATCGATGGCCACGCGTTGCCGCGGCGCGACGGTTATGCGGGCGCGCTGATCACGGGCTCGGCTTCGATGGTCACCGAGAAGCTGGACTGGAGCGAGCGCAGCGCCGACTGGCTGCGCGACGCCGCGCACGCGGGACTGCCGCTGTTCGGGATCTGCTACGGCCATCAGTTGCTCGCGCATGCGCTCGGTGGCGAAGTCGGCTGGAATCCGGTCGGGCGCGAGATCGGTACGGTGTGCATCGAGCGGCTGGAAGCCGCGGCCGATGATCCGCTGTTCGGCGACCATCCGCCGACCTTCGACGCGCACGCCACCCACATGCAGACGATCGTGAAGCTGCCCGATGGAGCGGTGGCACTGGCGCGTTCGGACAAGGACGGTTGCCATGCGTTCCGCTGGAAACGGAACGCGTGGGGCGTGCAGTTCCACCCCGAGTTCAATACCGCGGTCATGCGCGGCTACATCGCCGCGCGCCACGAGAAGCTGCTGCACGAAGGAATCGACCGCACCGCGATCGAGCGCACCGTGACCGCCGCGCCGCGCGCGCGCCAGGTGCTGCGGCGATTCGTGCGCCATGCGCAGACGCTCGCCGCCGGTTGATGCAGCCTGGCGAACCGCCGTACCCAACCCAGATAAAACCTGAGGATCCTCGATGACCGCGAAAAGCATTTCCTTCGGCACGCCCTTCTCGTGGATCGATGCGGCGGTCGGCCTCATGCGCAAGAACCCCAATGCGATCCTCGGCGCCGCCGCGCTGGTGCTGGTCGTCGCGTTCGTGCCGGCCGTGCTGCAGCAGATCGTGCTCAGGATCCTGCAGCCCGCGTCGGTGAACACGATCCTGGCCGTCTTCGGCTTTTTCACGCTGGCGAACATCCTGCTGTTCGCGCCGGTCGTCGGCGGCTTCTACCGCCTCGTGCATGCCTGCGCGCAAGGACAAGCGGCGCGCGCGACCGACGTGTTCGCGTTGTATCGCGAGCCCGACGCGGCCGTTCGCATGATCGCCGTCGCATGCACATTCCTGCTGATCAACGTGGCGGCGTTCGTCGCCGCGAATGCGGCGATCGGTGAAAATTACCTGGTCGAATTCGCCAAGGTGGTGTTGACCGCGAAACACGGAGCGCCTCCGGTATTCCCGACCGCACCTAGCGGAATCGTGCTGTGGTGCGCGGTGTTCACCATCGTGCTGATGACCCTGGGGACGGCGCATAACCTGGCGATGGCGCAGGCGGCGCTCGCGCCGCGGTCGCCGTTGAACGCGGTCGGCGACGGATTCGCAGCGGCACTGCGCAACCTGCTCGCCTTCGTCGTGTTCTACCTCGCGCTTTGCGTAGCGGGCCTGCTGTTCCTGCTGGTCATAGGCCTGGTGATCGGCGTGATCGCGGTGCTATTCGGATTGATCAGCCCGATCCTGGCCATCGTCGTCGTCGCACCGATCTACCTCGCGCTGCTGCTGGTGTTGTATGCCGTCGTGTTCGGATTCAATTATTTCGCATGGCGCGACACGCTCGGCGACGCCGCCGCGCCCGTGCAACAGATCGTCGCCTGAACGCCGTCGCGCACTCGCTCAGGACACGCCCAATGCGTTGAGCGCGGCCAGCACGGCGGCCACGAAAGCGACGATCGCGAGCACCAGCAGCAGCGCCTGCGCGGCGACGATCCACCAGCCCCAGGCCGGCATCTGCGGTGCGCGCGGATCGGCGTTCTCGACGCGGGTGCCGGCGACGTAGTCGTGCAGCGCGCGGCGTTCGGTCCCGAACGCGGCCATCGCGTGACCGAGGTTCATCGTCAGCCACGACAGGCCCGCGGCGAAGAACCGGCCGAGCGCGCGTCCGACACCGATGCGTTCGCCGTTCGCATCGGTGACCTTGATGCCGACCAGCCGCTTGCCGAGCGTGGCCTGCCAGCGCGAGGACTCGCAGAGCGAGAAGTAGGTGCCGCCGATCGCGAGGTAGGCGAGCGTGGAAAACGCGGTGATTTTCCACAGCAGGCCCATGAGCGCCGTGAGCCGCGCGGTCTGCATCTGGATCGTCGCCTGCGGATCCTGCATCGCCGAAACGATCGCCTGCAGGTCTTCGGCGCGGCCGGCGAGCGGATCGGCGAAGAACAGATGCGTGAGCGCTTCGACGACCAGATACACCAGCAACAGATCAATGGAATATGCGACGTAGCGCTTCCAGAAACCCGCCGGCGAGAACGTCGCTGCCGCCATCGTCACTGGTCGGCGAGCGTCGGCGGTCGCGCGAGCGCGCGCGCGGCGAACAGGCCGACTTCGTACAGCAGGCACAGCGGGATCGCAAGCAGCAGCATGGACACCGCGTCGGGCGGAGTGATCAGCGCCGCGACGAGGAAATTGCCGAAGATCGCATACGGCCGCGCGGCGGCGAGTTGCGGCGGCGTCACCCAGCCGAGCAACACGAGGATCACCACCGCGACCGGCAGCTCGAAGCTCGCGCCGAACGCGATGAAGATCACCCCTACGAAATTCAGGTAGTGGCCGATGTCGGTCATCATCTCCACGCCCACGGGCGTGATGCCGACGAGGAAGCGAAACGCCATCGGCAGCACGACGAAGTACGCGAATGCGCAGCCCGTGTAGAACAGTGCGGTCGCCGACGCCAGCAGCGGCAGCGCGACGCGCTTTTCGTGCTTGTACAGGCCCGGCGCGACGAAAGCCCAGAGCTGGTAGATCACAACCGGCATCGCGACGGTGAGGGCGGCGAAGAAGCACAGCTTCACGGGCACGAGGAAAGGCGAGGACACGTCGATCGCGACCAGGTGCGCGCCCGGCGGCAACCGCGAGAGCAGCGGCGCGGCGAGCCAGGTATAGAGCTTCTGCGCGAACGGTAGCAGTGCGACGAACGCGACGAGCACCGCGACGATCGCGCGCAGCAGGCGCGAGCGCAGCTCGATCAGGTGCGAGACCAGGCCCTGCTCGGGCAGCGCGGGTCCGGGAACCTCACCCGCTTCGGTGCGCGCGTCATCAACCATCGGATCGCCTCTGTGGCGCGGGTTCGGCGTCCTTCGAATTCGGGGCGAGCAGGCTCAACTGCGCCGGATCGGCGGCGGCTCCTTCTTCGGCGACCGCGGATTCCGACGATGGCATTGCTGCGGCGGGCGCCGGTTCGCGCGACGGCTCGGCTGGCTGTTCGACCATCGCGCGCATCTGCTGCGCGCCGTCGCGCACGGCATCGGAGGCCTCGCGCAGGTTGCGACGCAATTCCTCGTCCGCGATCTCGTTCTCGAGTTCGGCCTTCACCGAATTCCACTGCGAGCGCGCGGCGCGGATCCATTTTCCGAGCAGGCGCGCGGCGACCGGCAGGCGCTCGGGCCCGAGCACGACGAGCGCGATGATCGCCAGCAGCAGCAGTTCGCCGAAGCCGAAGTCGAACATGGCGCGCGATCCAGCGCGACCCGGTCAGGTGCGCGGCGTGGTGTCGTCCGCCGGCGGCTGCTTGGACGCATCCACCGCCGGCTGGTTCGGATCGGTGGCCTTGGACTGCGCGGCCGGTTCGTCCTCGCGCATCGCCTTCTTGAACTCCTTGACCGCGCTGCCGATGTCCTTGGCGCTGTTGGACAGGCGCTTGGTGCCGAAGATCACCAGGGCGATCGCCAGCAGGATCAGCAGATGCCAGATGCTCAAACCACCCATGGAAATACGCCTCGGTACGTCGGTATCAACGGTCGTACAGCATAGCGCAGTCGCTGTTCTCCTGCGCTCAGTTGTGCTTCAAGGGAACGGTTTCGGCAGGTCTGGGTTGACCGGGCGCGGCGTCCTGGACGGCCTGCGGCTTCGGCACCGTCCGCTGGCCCGGTCGGTAATGGCTGTTCGCGTTGTATTCCTCCAGCCGGTCGCGGAAGGCCACGATCGCCGCCGGCGGCGGATTTGCGCGGCCCTCGAAGATCGCGCGCGGCGTGGCGTCGCGCCCATAGACCGCCGCGTTCGCATCGTCGTCGATCTGCAGCGCCGCGCCGTCGAGGGCGACGCCCGCGAACAGTCCGCGCGCGCGGGAGTAGGAATAAATCTCGGCCTTGAGCTGCGCGTCGGTCGAGGCCGACGCATTGCGCCCGACCGGCCCGGCCGCGACGGAGGCGTCCGCGCCGAGGGTGAACTTGCCGTGCACGATCGAGTCCACGCCGCGTTCGGTGTTGAAGATCAGCACCACGTCGGTGCTCTGCACGCCGGCCTGGAAACCGAAGCTGCCGCCGGCGATGGTCATGAAGCTCGGATTGCTCCAGCTGCCGTCGGGATTGCGCACCGAGACCAGGCCGCGTCCGTAGCGCCCGCCGAACACGAAGCCGGCTTTCACGACGCCCGGGATCACCGCGATCGCGTGCGCGTCGTTGAACATGGATTCGGGAACCGACTGCTCGGGGATGCGCATGATCTTGTCGAGCACCCGGATCGCATCGTTCGCGCGTTTTTCCTGCGGCGTGCCGGCGAACGCGGTCGTGGCGGCAAGCAGGAGGGAGGCGATCAGGGCGATCGTTCGGCGCATGGCGGTCTCCGGACGGGATGGTTGCCGCCAGTATCGCCCGAACGCATGAATCGCGGGTGAGCCGCGGCGCGACCGGAGGATACAATTGCGCGCCATGACCGCGACATCCTCCGCCGCGAACACTGCCGTGCTGCTGGTCAACCTCGGCACGCCCGATGCGCCGACCGCATCCGCGGTGCGGCGCTACCTCGCGCAGTTCCTGAGCGATCGGCGCGTCGTGGATCTGAGCCGCGCTCTGTGGCTGCCGGCTCTGCACGGCGCGATCCTGCCGTTGCGCTCGGCGCGGGTGGCGGCGAACTATCGCAGGATCTGGATCGACGGCCGCGGCTCGCCGCTGCGCGTGCATACGCAGGAGTTGGCCGATGCGCTGGCGGCGCGATTGCCCGGGCATCGCGTGGCGATGGCGATGCGCTACGGCAATCCTTCGCTGCGCGAGGCGCTACGCGCCCTGCGCGGCGACGGCCTGCGACGGCTGCTGGTGCTGCCGCTGTATCCGCAGTATTCGGCGACGACCACCGCGTCGGTGCTCGATGCGATCGGGTGCGAGTTCGAAGGATGGAGCGACCTGCCCGAACTGCGCATCGTGCGCGACTACCACCGCGATCCGGGCTGGCTCGATGCGGTCGCGGGCAAAATCCGTGCGGCGCGCGCGGAAGCGCCCGGCGAGAAGCTGCTGCTGTCGTTCCACGGCATCCCGGAACGCTACGTGCGCCGCGGCGATCCGTATCCGCGCGAATGCGAGGCCAGCGCGCAGGCGATCGCGCAGCGTCTGAAGCTAGCGCCCGATCAGTGGAAGCTCGCCTACCAGTCGCGCTTCGGGCGCGAGCCCTGGCTGGGGCCGGCGACGGTGGACGTGCTGCGCGACTGGGCGCGCGCGGGCGTCGCGCGCGTGGACGTCGCCTGCCCGGGTTTCGCGGTGGATTGCCTGGAGACGCTGGAAGAGATCGCGATGCAGGACGCCGAGCTGTTCGTGAAGAAGGGCGGCGTGGGCCTGCGCTACCTGCCAGCGCTAAACGGCGACGCCGCGCACGCCGACGCGCTCGCCGCGCTGGTGCAGCGACACACCTCGGGATGGGATCCATGAAGGAAGTCTTTTTCGACAGTCCGCGCGGCCGCATCGCCGCGCTGCGCTCGGGCGATCGCCACGGCCCCAAGCTGCTCGCGATGCACGGCTGGCTCGACAATGCGGCGAGCTTCGTGCCGCTGATGCCGTATCTGGCGGAATTTGATCTGGTCTCGCTGGACCTGCCCGGCCACGGCGCGTCCTCGCACCGCGCGAGCGGCTATGACTACGCGTTCGTGGACTGGATCCACGACGCGCTCGACGCACTCGACGCGCTGGGCTGGGAGCGCGCGCGCCTGCTCGGGCATTCGATGGGCGCGGCGATCGCCACGCTCGTTGCCGCGTCCGCGCCCGAGCGCGTGGAGAGGATGGCGCTGATCGAAGCGCTGGGCCCGCTCGCGGGCGCGGCCGATGAGGCGGGAACTCGTCTGCGCGAAGCGGTCACCGCGCGCCGCACCGCTTCGCAGCGCCCACGCAGGACGATCGCGAGCATCGAGACCGCGGTGAAGGCGCGGCTCGCGGTCGGCGACATGCGCGACGATGCGGCGCACCTGATCGTGGAGCGCAATCTGGAGAAGGTCGATGGCGGCTGGCGCTGGCGCAGCGATCCGCGCCTGGTGCTGCCCTCGCACCTGCGCATCACCGAGGAGGCCGCGCTGTCGATCGTGCGCGCGGTCGAGGCGCCGACAATGCTGATCGCCGCCGATCCGGCGCCGCCGTATTTCACGCCGGAAATGCGCGATGCGCGCGTTGCGCAACTGAATGACGGCCGCCTGGTCGTGCTGCGCGGCGGCCATCACCTGCACATGGAACAGCCCGAACGGGTTGCTCCGCATCTGTTGGAATTCTTGCGCTAGCGATTATTTCTGTTCGGACGTGGTCTGCACGTTCACTTCCGAACCTCCGCCCGCATCGGTGGACGCATTGATCGCGACGACCACGTTGCGCTTGTCCTTCTGGAACGTGAGCATGGATTCCTTCTCGGAGGTCTGCATCGCCATGGACTCGTTCCAGCCGCCGGCTTTCATGGTCTTGTCGTAGTCGGCATAGATCGCCTGCACCGCGGCCGGGCTGTGCATGTTGAGCACGAAGGTCGGACCCATCTGCACGGCGCTCTTGATCGTGTATTTCTCCGGCATGTGGATATCGGTCGGGAAATCCTTGGGCAGAGCGACGTCGCCGCCGGTATTGGCCTTGAATTCGCCTTTGTCGGTCTTGATCGTCACCTGCGACTGGTCGCCGTTCTTCTGGACATCCACCTTCCCGCCGGTGGCTGCGGCGACGGCGGTTTCAGCGGCCTGTCGGCCGCAGCCCGCGAGCGCGAGGCCGGCGGCGATGGCGACGGTGAGAGCAATGCGATTCGAATTCATGGGCGGTCTCCTGCGGGCTGGGGTGCGGGGAACGGATGGTATCGCGTCAGGACAAAAGACGCGTACGCGGGATCGAACGCGATCGGCGGGCCCGATCGGCCATCGCAGGCCGTGGCGAATTCAGCCGATCAGCGCGCGCAGGCGTACCTTCAGCGAAGCGCCCTGCGCGTGCAGGTAATCGCGTTGCGCGCGCCAGTCATGGCCGCGCGCCTCGACCTCGCGCCAGAACGGGCGGCGGTGATTGCGATGGAGCAGATGGCAGAGCTCGTGGACGAGCACGTATTCGAACGCGGCCGGTTCCGCCAGCACCAGCGCCAGATCGAGACTGAGTGCATCGCGAGCGCTCAGCGAGCCCCAGAGCGAGGACATCGCGCGCAGGCGGATGTCGCTGGGCGCGCGCGGCAGCGTCGGCAGGTAGTTCGGCAGCCAGCGGCCGATGTCGGCGCGCGCTTGCGCGAGGTAGAAGTCCTTGAGCGCGCGCCGCGCGGACGCATCGGTCGCGGAGGCGGGCAGCGCGATCACGACTGCGCCATCAAACGGATGGTGCTGTACGCGCGCGTAGCGGCCGGTTTCCCAGCGCAGCGGCACTTCCTCGCCGTGCAGCGGAATCGTGGCGCTGCCGCGACCGAACGCAAGCGTCGTGTCGCGGACGACCCACTTCGGCAGTTGCGCGGCGATCCAGTCGCGATGTTCGTGCAGGAAGGCGTCGCCCGCACGCAACGAGGCGCGCATCGGCAGGGTCAACCGCACGCCGCGTTCGCTGACCGTAACCTTGATGCGCCGCGCGCGTGGATGGCGCACGCGGCGCACTTCGATCTGGCCGCCGTCGGGTAGCCGTAGCTGAACGACCTCGTCGGCGACGCCAGGATCAATGCGTGGCGGGGCGATCAGTCGGCGCAGGAAACTCGGCATGCATGCAGTATGCAGGTTTGGGTCGTGTAGCGAAGCTGATCACATGGCCATAAGCGATGCGTATCGCGTTGCTCGACCCGCCCCGCGAGCTACTTCGTATCAACAGTGCGATATATCGCTGCGACCTCATCCGCCGTAAGGGCGCGATCCCATAGAGCTGCCTCCTCGATTCCTCCGTGGAAGAATCGCGCATCAACAGCCGGGCTTGCGCCAATCGACAGAGTTCCGGTCTTCGGTCCGATATCGCCGGCATTGTCGCTGGCAACCGCTTCGCCATCCCAGTAAATCACCCTTTTTTTCGAAGTCGAACTCACGGTGGCAATGATCAAATGCCACTTGTGCGCCAGGGAATTCGATGGAGGCGTATACGAAAGAGGGCTGCCGTTGGCTGTGTTGAACTGCAGCGTGTTGTCGTCTCCGAATTGCAGTTCAAGATCGTTGCCGTTTTGTGATTCGCCCATGACATAGAAAAAGTGCTTCGCATCGGACGGCATGGAATCCAGATTCACAAAGGCCATCAAGCTCGCCCGTGTCTTGATGCCGCCGGTCTGGGTAGTTGCGATGTACTCCGAACGTCCATCCAGTCTTACAAACGAGTTGTTCGCAAAACCGATCGGCGCGCCGGGTTGCGAGACCGTCGCGCTTCCTACGGTTTTGTACTGGGATTGACCGCCCCAACTTGGTCCGGCCATCGCATTCAGTCGATAGTACGCCGTCGGATATGTCGATTTGACTGCGGTGACGAAATCGATGATTCGGTGATCCTCTGACTTCATCTTCCACTGGAAGTCGGTCACAGGACCCGCATGGAGCGAAGCGCAGAGCAGACTGGCGGCCAGGAATGAGGACAGCAATGCCCGTCGATTTGCTTGTGAATCGATGCGAAAAAGCATGTCTTCCCTCGACAAATTCTTGCCAGCCTGGTGGCCAGGGAATTGTCTCACAAGGCAATCAAATGACCGACGGTCAGCTGATGCCGCCTGGAAGTCGCCGCTGCGCCACGCACCTAGGCTTCCGCGCTGGAGAGCTTGAAGGCTTTTTCCAGCATCGCGAACACGCGCTTGAGTTCGCCCGACATCAGCGCGAAACGCGCGTCGAGTTCGGCGGCGACCGATTCGCGTTCGGTGTTCTCCAGCTCGTCGACCGTGCCGTCGAGGAACTTGAGCTTGCGCACGACGAGGTCCTCTCCGAGCACGAAGCTCACGTGATCGTCGAACATCAGCGCGAGGCGCGCGGCCTGCTTGCCCGATTCCAGGTGCTTGGCGATCTCGTCGGACTGCAGTTCCTGGCGCTGGCATTTGACGATCGCGCCGCGGTCGGCGGGATCGCGCAGCTCGCATTCGTCGCCAAGCGACACGCCCTTGGGCAGCTTCTCGCCGGCGATCCAGCCGGTGAGCACCGCACGCGGGCTGACTTCCGCATTCATCGGTAGCGCGGGAAAACTACCGAGCGCGCGGCGCACTTCGCTGACGACGTTCTCGGCCTGCTTGCGTGAGGACGTGTCCACCGCGATGACGCCGTGCTCGAGGTCGAGATACGCATCGGTGCGCAGCGGCTTCACGAACGCGCGCGGCAGCAGGTCATGGACGACGTCGTCCTTGATCTTGCGGCGCGCGCGGTTGCCGAGTTTGCGGCCCTGCCGTTGCTCAGTCTTCTCGATCTTCTTGGCCGCTTCCTCGTTGATCACCGAAGACGGCAGCAGGCGTTCCTCGCCGCCGACGGTGAGCCAGATGCAGTCGCCGACCTTGTGCATCAGCGCTTCGCCGTCGCGACCGAACGGCGAGACGAATCCGCGCGAGGACAGCTCCAGCGGGCCGGCGGGCTTGAGCGCGCAGTCGGCCAGATGCGATTCGAGGCGGGAGAACTTCAGCGTGGTCGGGAAGCGGAACAGCGTCAGGTTGCGAAAGAACATGCGTTACTCGTGCAGGAGAGTCGTATGGAAACCCTATCCCACCGGGAGAGGGTGGTCGAAGGCCGGGTGAGGGGGAATCGCTGCGGATATCTCATGGCTGCCTTGGGAATGTCGCGCGTAAAGCCCCCTCACCCCAGCCCCTCTCCCGGAGGGGGAGGGGTTTCGATCGCTGTTTGCGCCGACTCGCCGGCAAGCCACTCGTGCGCATCCGGCAGCGGTGCGTCGCCGCGACGCGCGAGCGCGAGGAAGTCGAACAGCTTTGTATCCGCAAGCTGCGCGGGCCGCACATCGCCCAAAGCGTTCGCAATCTGCTCGATGCGGCTGGGTGCTTCGCGCTCCCAGGCCTCGAGCATCCTGCGAACCTGTTTGCGTTGCAGGTTTTCCTGCGAGCCGCAGAGCGTGCACGGGATGATCGGGAACTGTTGCCACTCCGCGTAGGCCGCGATGTCACGCTCACTCACGCGCGCGAGCGGGCGGATCACCACGTGCTTGCCGTCGTCGCTGCGCAGCTTCGGCGGCATGGTCGCAATCTTGGCGTGGTGGAACAGGTTGAGGAAGAACGTCGCGACGAGGTCGTCGCGGTGATGGCCGAGCGCGATCTTGGTGAAACCTTCCTTCTCGGCGTGCGCGTACAGCGCGCCGCGGCGCAGTCGCGAGCACAACGAGCACATCGTCTTGCCCTCGGGGATCACGCGCTTGACCACCGAGTAGGTGTCCTGCTCGAGTATCGTGTACGGCACCCCGATCGACTTCAGGTAGTCCGGCAGCACCTGCTCGGGAAAGCCGGGCTGCTTCTGGTCGAGGTTCACCGCGACGAGCTCGAAACGCACCGGTGCGCTGGCCTGCAACTGCAGCAGCACATCGAGCATCGTGTAGCTGTCCTTGCCGCCGGACAGGCAGACCATCACCTTGTCGCCGTCCTCGATCATCCCGTAGTCGGCGATCGCGCGGCCGGCCTGGTGGCGCAGCCGCTTGGCGAGCTTGTGCCGCTCGTGCTGCGCGCGCGCGTCCGCATCCGGCGCGGTGCGCGGAATGTCAATGGCGGGAGCGGCGGGCAGGTTCATTTCGGCGCGAACGGGGGACGGCCTGCCATTTTAGCGCGTGCGGATCGCGGGCCGCGGTGTAAGCTGGTCGCGCATCCTCCACGGCTCGCAATCCCATGCAGCCTTACGATCCGGCCGACATCGTCGCCCAGCTACACCAGCTCCGGGTCGAGCACCGCGATCTCGACGCCGCGATCGAGCGGCTCTCGGGCGACATCCGCATGGACGAGCTGCAACTGCGTCGTTTGAAGAAACGCAAGCTGCTGATCAAGGATTCGATCGCGCGGCTGGAGAGCCGGCTGATTCCCGATCTGGACGCGTGATGCTGTGGCTGCGCGCGGCGATCAGTCTGTGCCGTCCGTGGACGCCGGCGGCGCGGGCGCGACCTTGCGTGCGGTTTCCGGCGTGATCTTCAGGATCGTGTGGCGCAGTTCGCGGCCGAGGATCAGGCGCGCGTCCTTTGCCCACGCGGCGAGTTCGTCGCCGTAGTCGAGCTTTCCGTCGGCGTCGGTCTTCACCAGGCCGATCTCGCGGATCTTTTGTATGAAGGCGCGGAACAGCGTGCGGTCGAAGAACTCCGGCGCGGCCGGCGCGTACAGCAGCGACAGACGCTGCGCGGTGAGCTGGCACAGGGTTTCGAGTTCGCCGGCAGACAGCGTGCGCGGGCCGTTCTTGACCAGCACCGCGATCGCGATGAAGTAGCGTTCGAACGCCTGCTGCAGGCTGCGCGCGATCGTGCGCAGGCGGAACACCGCGTCGGTCTGGCCGGGTCCGCGCGTGAGCGTGTCGGTCGCGGCGTCGTAGGCGAGCAGGTCCTCGGCGATGAACTGCGCGATCGTCTTCTCCAGGGATTCGACGAAGCCGTCGGGCGTCCACGGCAGGAACAGCTCGTTCTGCAGGAACGGATACAACGCGCGACCCAGGCGCAGCACGCCTGCGCGGCTCATCTTGCGGTTGTTCTGGAAGCAGCACGCGACCCAAGCCGGCGCGGTGAACAGGTGCAGCACGTTGTTGCGGTAATAGGTCTGCAGCACCGCGGTCTCGTCGTCCATCGAGAGCACGTCGCCGAGCGGGTGCGCGGTGCGTTGCAGGATGCCGATGCCCTCGCCGTAGGCGACGATCTGCGGCGCTTCCATGTCGGTCACGGTCACGCGATTCGAATACGGGATCGTCGCGAGCAGCCGCTTGCCCAGCGCGAGCTGTTCGAGCAGGTCGCTCTCGGTCATCGCGTGCTTGCGGCTGGACAGCAGCGTGAGCGCGAGCAGGTTCACCGGGTTCACGTCGGCGCTGCGGTTGATGTTGACGAGGATGCGCTGCGCGAGGTCATCTACCGCTTCGCGCAGCCACTTCGGCCGTTCGTCGTCGCCGACCGGGCGTTCGCGCCAGTCCGGCGCGTGCGTTGCGAGGATGTCGTCGAGCAGGATGGGGTCGCCGAAACTCACTGCGACGCGGCCGTACTTGTTGCGCATGATGCCGAGCGCGCCGCGGATCAGCGCCCACACGGTCTCCTTCTGCTTGGGCCGGCCACTGAGCTCGTCGAGGTAGCTCTTGCCTTCCATCAGCTTCTCGTAGCCCAGGTACACCGGCAGGAACACCACCGGCCGGCGCGGTTCGCGCAGGAAGCCGCGCACCGTCATCGCGAGCATGCCGCCCTGCGGCTGCAGCAGGCGTCCGGTGCGCGAGCGCCCGCCTTCGATGAAGTACTCCAGCGAGAAGCCTTCGCCGACCAGCAGCGCGACGTATTCGGAGAGCACGGTCGAATACAGCGCGCTGCCGCGGATCGAACGGCGGATGAAGAACGCGCCGCCCTTGCGCAGCAGCGAGCCGATCACCGGCATGTTGAGGTTCACGCCGGCGACGATGTGCGGCGGCACGATGCCGTGCGAATACAGCAGGTAGGACAGCAGCAGGTAGTCGATGTGGCTGCGGTGCGAGGGCACGTAGACGACTTCGTGCCCCGGCGCGATGTCCTTGAGCGTGTCCAGATGGTGCACCTGCACGCCGTCGTAGATGCGGTTCCAGAACGGCGTGAGCATGAACGACAGCGAGCGCACGACCGGATGCGAATAGTCGGCCGAGATTTCCCACGCGATCGCGTGCGCCTTGCGCCAGGCGTCCTCGATCGGCTTGTTGTCGCGCCGCGCCTGGTCGGCGATCGCCTGCTTCACCGGCTCGGACGCGAGCAGCTTGTCCACGAGGATGCGCCGGTGCGAGAGATCCGGGCCGATCACCGCCGCGCGGATGCGCGCGAAGTGCACGCGCAGCACGCGCGAGAGCTTGCGCACGGTGCGCTCGGGCGGCAGATCTTCGGCGAGCGCGGTGCGCAGCGGCACCGCCATCGCGAACTCGACGATGGTGTTGCGGCCGTTGAGCAGGATGGAAAGGAAGCGGCGGAAGCGGCCGACCAATTCCCAGTTTTCCGAGAACAGCACCGAGAACCAGCCCGACTGCCGGTCCGGCGCCCGCCCGATGAAGATGGACACCGGCACGAGCTGGATGTCGAGGTCGGGCTGCGCGCGCTGGCGCGCGAGCAGTTTTTCCAGGCCTTCCGAATGCGAGCGCGTGCGCGGCCGGCCGAACCACGAAGCGCGTCGCCGCGCGAGCGCGATGTAGGCGCGCTTGCGCCCGAGCGGATCGCCCGCGAGCGGCGTCAGCGGCGAGGGCAGGCCGGCTTCGCGGCAGGCGCGTTCGAGCACGAGCGCGCTCGACAGGCCGTAGCGCTCGAGCACGTAGCACAGCGGCCGCGGATCGGCGCGCAGCAGCGCGACGTCGTCGGGCGACTCGATGCGCAGGCGTAGCCATGGCCCGAGCAGCCAGCCGAGGAACCGTGCCCACAACGGCGCGGAACGCGGTGACGGCAACGCGGAAACGGCGGATTCCGTCATGTCGGGATTCGCGTGACGCGACAGTTCGCGTCACGCGAAGATACCAGCGAAATCAGTGCGACGCTGGCTCGCCGGCGCTGGTCGAATCGCTCGCCGGCGCGGGCGTTTCTTCTGCGGGCGCCGGCGCCTGGTCCTGCGCGGGCATCGCGGCGCTGCCGTTCGCGGCGGGCGCTTCGGGCGGCGGCATGGTGTCCGACGCGACCGGCGGCGCAGGCGATTCGGCGGGCTTCTTCAGCGAATCGTTGACCATGTCGATCACGTTCTTGCAGTACCAGCGGCCGTCGATCTTCACCATCGGCACGTCGGCGGTGAGTTTCACGTCGAGCAGGGTATAGCTCACCGTGACCACGGCGGCGTCGCCGTTCTCGGACTTCTTGGTCGCCTGCACGCTGTCGAGCGCCTTGTCGGTGTCCAGGCCATAGACGGCGAGGACCTTGCGCAGCGCGCCGACGCCCTGGCCGGTCTTGGTCAGCATGTCGGCGAAGCCGAGCTTGCGCGCCGCATCCAGCGTGGTCAGGTTCATGCCGCGGACGGCGTCCACGACGATCTTGATCGACTGCTTGGCTTTCTCCGGATCGGAGAACGGCGCGGTCGAGGCCCACTTGGAGATCGCGTGGACCAGGTCGGTCGCCTGCTTCTTCTCGTCCGCGGAAATCTTGTCGTTCGCGTTCACCGCCTGGCCGGCGATGCCTTCGAACATGGACGCCATCATCGGCTGCGAGGCGCTGATCTTGCCGAGGTTGGGCTGGATCTCCTCGAAGCGCTTCTGCTCCGCGTCGGGCGCGGTGAACTTCGCGATCTGGTCGGCGAACTGCTTGCTTTCCTCGGCGGTCGGCGCCGGCTTCTTCGCGGCCTCGTCCTTGTAGCGGGCCTCGACCTGCTTGTACTGGTCGGGCGTCAGCGCGATGTGGCTGAGGCGGTCGAAGTCGTTCTGGCGCAGGGCCTCGGCGACGTTCTTGACGGACGTGACCGGATCCTTCGAGGCCAGGTTCTTGTCCTCGGTGCAGGCCGACAGCGCCAGCAGGGCCAGGCCGGACAGGGCCAGCAGTTTCAGCGATTTCATGGGGGAACTCCCGGGAAGATGGCGGCAGGGTAGTGCCTGGGACGGCCGCACACAATAACGGCAGCCGGCCGCGCCGCCAAGCGCCGAGGTCATTTCACGCGCAGCGCCTGGATCTTCTGCCGCCGCCGCTCGCCCGCGGGCTGCGACCAGTCGTTGTTGAACAGCGCCGGCTCCCACGAGCCGTAGGTCGGGTTGGGCAGCACGAACCAGCGCTCGCCGATCCAGCCTGCGTACGGCGCGATCGCCGCCGCGCGGCCGTCGGGCGTGTTCGCGAGCACCTGCACGAAGTCGCCGAGCTGGTCGCCGAACTGCATCAGCACGCGGTAATTGTGGCCGACGAGCTGGCGACGGCAGGTTTTCTCGCTGCCGTTCTGCTCGCAGTCCTTCACGTAGGTGCCCAGGCCGAGGAACACGCTGTCGTCGGCGACCGGAAATCCGAGCGCGCGCAGGTTCGCGAGCGTGTCGTCGTTGAGATCTTGCGCGCGGTTGGAGAGATAGATCACCCGAATGCCTTTCTTCGCGGCCGCCTTCGCGAATGCCAGAGAACCCGGCAGCGCGCGCGCCGCGCGCTCGTGCACCCAGTCGGCCCAGCTCGCCTCGTCGTAGTCGTGGCCATCGCGGATCAGTCGCGCCTGGTAGGGCGAATTGTCGAGCACGGTTTCGTCCACGTCGAGCACGACAGCGGGCTTGAGCTTCGCGTACTTGTTCGTGCGCTCCTCTTTCGGCAGCGCATCCCAGCGCTTGTCGCGCAGGGCGGCCTCGAGTCGATCGGTCGCGGCGCGATACGCCTGCTCGTACAGCAGCCGCGCCTCGACCGAGGTCTGCAGCCACGCGACCGCGTTGAGGTTGTCGTTGGGGGCGGCCGAATCCTGCTTAGCTGGAGCATCGGGTTTCGTCGACGAATCCGTTTGTGCGGGCGCATCGGATGTCGCGGGCATGGGCGTTTCGGTGGCGTTCGCCACGGACACAGCAAGCAGAAGTGCGAGCGCGGCAGGAATCGGAAGACGGGAGAGCTTCATGCGGAGGTCCGGAGCGGAGAAAGCCCGGAGTCTAGCGTGTGATCACGCAATCTCAATGACTGAACCATTGACCACTGGCGACCCGAAGGAGACATTCGAATCGCCCTAGTTTGCTCTTAACGCGAGGCTGGGAAAGAGATTCTTTTGAAATAGCTGAAAGCATTGTCATCAGCTACGCAATTCGCCGCCGTGAATGGCGCAGACTCTTTCGAGTCCTCCTGTTTAATTACGATGTCAGAGCACTTTCCCACGAAAATTGTGGGTCCTCTTCGTGGGTCGGTTGCGGGAAACGAAAAGTCGCGTACGTACTCCGCAGTCCAATATTGTTTGTCTGCGCGTGAAACTCCAAGTCTGCACATGAAAGAATCCGGAGTGTGTCCCATGTATCCAAACGCAACAGGGTGGCCTTCTGTTCTTGCCTTTGCGACACACTCGGCAAGATCGAGACGCTCCCTGAGAGAAGCTTCGTAGTGATCAAAGCCGCAATTCTTGACGTTCGGTCCCGCGAATGAAAGAGCTGCACGCGTCAGAGGGCAATACAGGTCATTCTGTACATCTTCAGCGGGTACAGTGGTACAGCCGCCGAAAAAAGGTGTTCCTATCGCAAGCCCAATGAAGAATAAGATTCTCATGCTTTGTGAAGACGATCGCCTTCGCTAAGCGGCCACGCAGGCCGCAGTTCATGATAGCTCGCAACTGCTAACGTCCGCTCCTGGCCGGTTGCTGACACTGTTGATCAACTGCTTGAGTGTGTCACTCCCCCAGCATCGCCGCGATCGCGTCGAACTGCGCGCGCGCACGCTCTCGGCGATGCGCGGCGTCGCGTTCGGGATCCTCGCCGTCGCGGTGCAGATCGGCGGTGGGCAGCTCGTCGAGAAAACGCGACGGTCGGCGCTGTTCGGTGCCGCCCCAGCGTTTCGTCTCGCGGCTGTGCGAGAGATACAGCGATTCCTTGGCGCGGGTGATGCCGACGTAGAACAGCCGGCGCTCTTCCTCGAGCCGGCCCTCGTCGAGACTGGCCTCGTGCGGCAGCGTGCCGTCCTCGCAGCCGACGATGAAGACGCAGCGGAATTCCAGGCCTTTGGCGGCGTGCAGGCTCATCAGCCGCACCTGGTTGCCGGGGTCGCCGCGATCGGCGTGCGCGAGCAGCGCGAGCTGCGCGGCCAGCGATCCGGCGGCCGGCGAGGCGTTGCGGAACCAGTCGGCGAGTTCGTCCAGATGTCCCTTGCGGCGCTCGAAATCCACCTCGCCCTTGCATTGCGCGCGCAACGCACCGAGCAGGCCGCTGCGAACTGCGGTTTGCCGGCACAGTTCCGACGGCGACAAACGCTCGGCATCATCGCGCAGCCGCGACAGAATGCCGTTGAATTCCGCGAGTCCCGCCGCGCCGCGCGAGGGCAGCGATTTCAGCAAGGATGTCTGCATCGCCGCGCGCGCCAGCGGCAGGTTCGCGTGCCGCGCGAGTTCAGCGAGTTTCGTGAGCGTGGTCGCGCCGACCTCGCGCTTGGGCGCAGCAATCGCACGCAGGAACGCCGCGTCGTCCTCGGGATTGGCGAGCACGCGCAGCCACGCGAGCAGATCCTTCACTTCGCCGCGATCCAGGAAGGCCGTGCCGCCGGTGAGGTGGTAGGGAATGCGCAGCAGCTGCAGCGCCTTCTCCAGCGGCCGCGACTGGTGGCCGCCCCGGAACAGCACCGCGAACTCGCCGGGCTGCAGCTTGCGCGACTCGCGCAGGAACGCGATCTCGCCGGCGACGCGCTGCGCCTCGGCCTCGGCGTCCTTGCACGACCACACGCGGATCGGTGCGCCCTCGTCGAGCCGGCTCCAGAGCTTCTTCGGGTGCGCGTGCGGGTTGTTCGAAATCAGCGCGTTCGCGGCGCGCAGGATGCGCGCGCTGCAACGATAGTTCTGCTCGAGCTTGATTACGCGCAACGCGGGATAGTCGCGTGCAAGTGCATCGAGATTTTCCGGATTCGCGCCGCGCCAGGCGTAGATGCTCTGGTCGTCGTCGCCGACGCAGGTCAGGTCGCCGCGCGTTCCGGCGAGCAATTTCAGCAGGCGGTACTGCGCGCCGTTGGTGTCCTGGCATTCGTCCACGAGCAGGTGGCGGATGCGTTCGCGCCACGCCGCGGCGAGCTCGGCGTCATTCTCGAGCAGCTGCAGCGGCAGCCGGATCAGGTCGTCGAAATCCACCGCGTTGAACGCGCGCAAACGATCCTGGTAGCGCGCGTAGACGCCCGCGGCTTCGCGCTCGCGCGGGCTGTGCGCCGCAGCCTCGGCCTGTTCCGGCGAAAGGCCTTCGTTCTTCGCGCGCGAGACGAGCTGGCGCAGCGCCTCGATCGCGTCGGGCTTCAGGTTTGCGCCTGCAAGCTCGCGGATCTGCGCGAGCGAATCGTCCGCATCGAACACCGAAAAACCGCGGCGCAGTCCCGCGCGCGCGTGCTCGACGTGGAGGAAGCGCAGGCCCAGCGCGTGGAAGGTGCAGACGGTCAGGCCTTCGCTCGCATCGCCGGGCAGCAGCTTCGCCACGCGCTCGCGCATCTCGCGCGCGGCCTTGTTGGTGAACGTGATCGCGGCGATATGCGCGGGGCCGACACCTTTCTCGCGGACCAGATGCGCGATCTTCTCGGTGATCACCCGCGTCTTGCCGCTGCCCGCGCCCGCGAGCACGAGCAGCGGACCATCCACGTGGCGCACCGCGGCGATCTGTTCGGGGTTGAGTCCGCGCATGAAGTGCGTATCGGGGAAGGCCGCATAGTCTAACGGTTCGCAACGCTCGCTTTGTTATCATCGCCGCCCGCTCCGCGAAGCCCCGAGCCATGGCGAAGCTGTACTTCTACTATTCGGCGATGAACGCGGGGAAGACCACGACCCTGCTGCAAAGCGCGCACAACTACCGCGAACGCGGCATGCGCACGTTGATCCTCACGCCGCGGCTCGACGATCGTTACGGCGAAGGCGTGGTCGCGTCGCGGATCGGGCTGAAGTCGAACGCGCGCATCTTCGAACGCGACGATGACCTGCTCGCGATCGTACGCGAGGACATCGCCGCGCACGGCGCACTGCATTGCGTGCTCGCCGACGAGGCGCAGTTCCTCGGCAAGGCGCAGGTCTGGCAACTCAGCGAAGTCGTCGATCGCCTGCGCATCCCCGTGCTCACCTACGGCCTGCGCACGGATTTTCGCGGCGAGCTGTTCGAGGGAAGCCAGTACCTGCTCGCATGGGCGGACGAGCTCGCCGAGATCAAGACGATCTGCCACACCGGCAAGAAGGCGACGATGGTCGTGCGCGTGGACGAGCACGGCCGCGCGGTGACGCAGGGGCCGCAGGTCGAGATCGGCGGCAACGACCGCTACGTCTCGGTAAGCCGCGCGGAGTTCAAGAAGGTGATGGCCGGCGAAGGCGTAGTGCCGCTGATGCAGCCGGAACTGCCGCTGTCGTAATCGCGCGATTCAACCGCCGCAGGCGCGCAGCGCCGCCGCGGCGCTGCGTTCGTCCACCCCGACCGGCATCTCGGCGACGATCTCGGCGTGGATTTTCTGCAGCGCGGTGCGTCCCTGCGCGGCGCTCGCGGACTGCGGGCACTGCATCTGCGCCGACAACGCGCGCGCGGACCACAGCAGGCGCCGGTGCTCGGCGTCGCTGGGCGTGAACCGATGCAGCACGTCGTCCACGAGTGCCTGCGCATCCGCCGGCCGCTTCTGCGCGATCCGCAGGCGCGCGAGCGCGAGCTGGGTCTTGCCGGTTTCGGTGTGCGCCGAACCGTAATCGCTGCGCAGCAACTCCAGCGCCTGCGACAGGTCTTTCTCGGCAGCGGAGTCGTGCTTCGCGAGCGCGATTTCGCCGAGCTGGCGCAGGCTGATGCCGACCAGGCCGCTTTTTTCGCCGAACTGGCGTTCGCGCAAGGCGCGCGCTTGCTCGGCGAGCGGTTGCGCGTCGTCGTCGCGCCCGGCGTCGTGCAACACCATTGCGAGGTTGAACACGCCGCCGTGCAGGCGCGGCGACGGCGCCCACAGATCGACCGCGCGTCGCAGCCGCGTTTCGGCGGTCGCGTAGTCGCCGCGTTGCCAGGCGATGATCCCCAGCGAGTTGCTCATCGAACCGAGGTCCGGGTGGTTCGGGCCGAGCAACCGCGTGAGTTGCATCTCGGCCTGCGTGAACAGTTTCTCGGCGTCGTCGAGCTTGCCCTGGTCCACGTAGATCGCGGCGAGTCCGCGCTCGGCGTCGATGGTGTCCGGGTGGCCCGCGCCGTACAGGCCCGTCGCGAGGCGCAGATCGGTGCGGTAGGCGTTTTCCGCGGCGACGCCATCGCCGGCTTCGCGGTACAGGTTGCCGAGGTAGAGCCAGATCGAGATCGCGAGCGGGCCTTGCTCGTCTTGCGACGCCTTGAGTCGCTGCAGCGCGTCGAGCATTCCCGCCATCGCCGCCTTGCCGTGGCCGGCGTCTGCCTCGAGCGTGGCGAGGTCGAACACGCTCTCGGCTTGCCTGGCGTCGCCGAGCGCGGAGCGGATCGCGAGCGCGCGCTGGAACTCCGCGCGCGCGGCGTCGGTGTTCATCAATCCACGCTCGCAGCGGCCGAGCACCGACACGTAATCGGCGGCCTTGAGCTTCGCGGATTCCTCGCGTCCTTCGAGCAGATCCATGTGCGCGACGAGCAGGTCGCGGCAGCGCGCGGGTTGGCCGAGCAGGCGCAGCGCATCGCCGCGCAGCAACAGCGATTCGGCCTGCACGTCGTCGGGCGCATCCGTGAGGTTCGGCTGCTGGTCGAGCACTGCGATCGCCACGGGATAATCGCCGAGCCGCAGGCGCATCCGCGCGATCAGCGCGAGCAGTTCGGCGTGCGTGACCGGCTGGTTCGCGAATTCGGTGTTGCTGCGCCGGACGCCTGCATCGAGCAGGTTGCGGATGTCCACCGCGTTGGCCGGGCCGGCCTGCTTCTCGGCCTGCTCGAACAGGCCGACGACGAAATCGTGCATCGCCTGCGCGCGCTGCGCCTCGGCGCGGGCCTCGCGCGCCTGCCAATACACCACGTACAGCGCGACGGCGAGCACGCCGATCACCGCGAACACGATGCCGATCTGCACCGCGTTGCGATGGATGTACTTGCCGAGCCGGTAACCGTAGCTCTGCGCGTGCGCCTCGACCGGACGGCCGTTGAGATAACGGCGGATGTCCGCGGCCATCGCCTCGACCGAACGGTAGCGCGCCTCCGGCTGCTTCTGCAGGGCCTTGAGCGCAATGTTGTCGAGGTCGCCGCTGAGCACGCGCGACAGGCGGCGTTCCGAGCGCGTGACCAGGTCGTCGCGGTTGCGCGTCATGGACGACGGACGCGTCGGGTCGCCGTTGAGGATCGCCTCCTCCCATTCGGCGTCGGTCTCGCGCTTGAGCTTGTAGGGCTTGCGGCTGGTGAGCAGCTCGTACAGGACCACGCCGAGCGAATAGACGTCGGTTGCGGTCGTGACCTGCTCGCCGCGGATCTGCTCGGGCGCGGCGTAGTGCAGGGTGAACGCGCGCGTGCCCGCGCGCGTGGTCTCGCTCGCGGTGTCGCGGCCGGGCGCGTCGAGCAGCTTCGCGATCCCGAAATCCAGCAGCCGCACCGCGCCGCCGGGCGTGACCATGATGTTGGAGGGCTTGAGGTCGCGGTGCACGACCAGACTTGCGTGCGCGTGGCTGACCGCGCTGCACACCTGCAGGAACAGCTGCAGCTTCTGCACGACCGTGAGCTTGCGCTGCACGGCGTACTCGGTGATGTTCTGGCCCTCGACGAATTCGAGCGCGAGGTAGGGTTGGCCATCCAGGCCGAAGCCCGCGTCGAGCAGGCGCGCGACGTGCTCGTGTCCCAAGCTCGCGAGGATCTGCCGCTCGCGGTCGAAGCGCGAGCGCAGGCCGCTGTCGGCGAAACCCGGGCGCAGAAGCTTCAGCGCGACGCGGCGCTCGAACAGGCCGTCGGCGCGCTCGGCGAGCCAGACCTGGCCCATGCCGCCTTCGCCGATCGCGCGCAGCAGCTTGTACGGGCCGATCCGCGCGCCGGGCCTGGGCGCGTGCAGGTTCGTGTCCGGCACCGTGGTCGCGAGGAAATCCGGGCGCGCCGACTCCAGTGCGAGCAGCCGGCGCAGTTCGCGCGCGACGTCGGGGTCGTCGAGCGCGATCGCGTCCAGCCGCGCGTCGCGCAGGTCAGGCTCGGATTCGAGCAGCTCGTCCAGCAGCGGCGCGACGCGAGCCCACAATTCCGGATGCACGCGACGCCCTCAACCTGGTTGGAGTTCCGCGAGCAGGAACAGGCGCGCCTTCTGCCAGTCGCGGCGCACCGTGCGTTCGGAGCATTCGAGCAGCTCGCCGATCTGCGCCTCGGACAGCCCGCCGAAATAACGCAACTCGACGACCTTCGCCAGTCGCGCATCCATCTCGGCCAGACGCTGCAGGGCGCTGTCGAGTTGCAGCAGGTCCTCGCCTAGGCTCACGCCCGCGGTGATGTCGTCGGGCAGGTCGGTGACGCGCTGCTGGTCGCCGCCGCGTTTCTGCGACAGCCGCTGGCGCGCATAGTCCACGACCACGCTGCGCATCGCGGTCGCCGCATAGGCGAAGAAATGCGCGCGGTCGGCGAACTGCGCATTCTGGCTGCGGATCAGCTTGAAATACGATTCGTGGACGAGCGCAGTCGTGTCCAGGGTGCCGCCGCGCTGGCCGTTGAGCTGGCGGCGCGCCATCGTGTGCAGCTCGCGGTAGAGCGTGGCCAGCACGTTGTCCAGCGCGGCGCGGTCGCCCCCGCGCGCGGCGCCCAGCAAGGTCGTGATGTCTGGTTCCGTGGCCATGCTCTCTCCCGAACCGCGATCATAGCGGTTCGGCGTCCGTTCCGTTCCGTGTTTTACGTTAATGGGGATTCACCGCTGGCAACGCGGGCACCAGACGGTCGCGCGTTGGCCCAATACGGCCGCGCGCAGCGGCGTACGGCAGACCCGGCAGCGCTCGCCGGCGCGGCCATAGACCTGCAATTCCTGCTCGAAGTAGCCCGGCGCGCCGTCTGGGGCGAGGAAGTCGCGTAACGTCGTGCCGCCGCGTTCGATCGCGTGGGCGAGGATGTCCTTGACCGCCGCGGCCAATGCCGCGTAACGCTCGCGGCTCACCCGCCCGGCCGCTCGCCTCGGGGCGAGGCCGGCGCGGAACAGGGCCTCGGCCGCGTAGATGTTGCCGACCCCGACCACCACCGCCTGGTCCATCAGGAAGGTCTTCACCGGCGCGGTCCGCCCGCGACTGAGCCGCCAGAGAAGGTCTCCATCGAAATCGTCGGACAAGGGCTCCGGCCCCAGCCCGGCCAGCAATTCATGCACGGTGCCCGCCGGTTGCCAGAGCAGGCAGCCGAAACGGCGCGGGTCGTTGAAGCGCAGGACCTTGCCCGAATCCAGCGCGAGATCCACGTGATCGTGCGCGCCCGGCGCAGTGGCCTTCGACAGCACCCGGAGGCTGCCGGACATGCCCAGGTGCAGAACGGCGCTGCCGGTCTGCGCCTCGATCAGCAGGTATTTCGCGCGGCGCACGACCGCGGAGATGCGCTGGCCGGGCAGTTCGGCGGCGATTTCGCGCGCGATCGGCCAGCGCAGGTCGGGCCGGCGCAGGGTCGCGCCCGCCACGCGGCGGCCGGTCAGGTGCGGGGCGATGCCCCTGCGGGTAGTTTCGACTTCGGGAAGCTCGGGCATGGTGTGCGGATGGGCAAAACCGTGAGTCGGTTCACGCGCCAGCCTACCGCAACTGAATCGCGCGCTATCCGTACCCGCGCGCACGGTGGCGGCGGGGGCGCGCAAGCCCCACAATGCGCGTCCGCTTCGCGAAGGGCGTCCCATGTCCCCCACATTCCTGCACTGGCTGACCGATGGCCTGAGCGGCTTTTCCTGGCTCGGCATCGCCGGATATTTCCTGCTGGTCACCCAGCTGACGATCTTCTCGGTCACGCTCTACCTGCACCGCTGCCAGGCGCATCGCGCGGTCGATTTCCATCCCGCGCTCGCGCACTTCTTCCGGTTCTGGTGCTGGCTGACCACCGCGATGATCACCCGCGAGTGGGCGGCGATCCACCGCAAGCACCACGCCAAGTGCGAGACCGCCGAAGACCCGCATAGCCCGCAGATCGTCGGCATCAACACGGTGATGTGGCGCGGCGTCGAGCTGTACCGCAATGCGCGCGCCGACCGCCCTTCGATCGAGAAATACGGCAAGGGCTGCCCGGACGACTGGATCGAGCGCCATCTTTATACGCCGCACGCGACGCTCGGCCCGGTGTTGATGCTGTTCATCAGCCTCGCGCTGTTCGGCGTGCTCGGCGTCGCGATCTGGGCGATCCAGATGCTGTGGATCCCGTTCTGGGCCGCGGGCATCGTCAACGGCTATGGCCACTGGTGGGGCTACCGCAACTTCGAGACCACCGACACCGCGACCAACCTCACGCCCTGGGGTTTCTGGATCGGCGGCGAGGAACTGCACAACAACCACCACGCGTTCCCGAGTTCGGCGAAGTTCGCGCTGCGCAAGTTCGAATTCGACATCGGTTGGGCCGCGATCAAGGGCTTCGAGGCGATCGGACTCGCGAAGGTGCTGCGCGTCGCGCCGTCGCTGGACGTGCGCCCGAACATCCCGCTGCCCGACGGCGAGACGCTCAAGGCCCTGCTCGCGCACCGCTTCCAGGCCATGACCGATTACTGGAAGCACGTGATGCGTCCCGCGCTTCGCGCAGAACGCGAGACCGCGTCGGACCAGCCGAAGCTGCCGCGCAAGCTGCGAAAGGGCCTCGCCGACGGCGGTCGCTGGCTGGACGCGAACGCGCGCGAGCGGCTGCACGCGTTCGTGTCGCGGCGCCCGCAGATCGCCACGCTGGTCGAATTCCGTGCACGCCTCGCTGCCGTTCTCGAAGAACGTTCGACCGATGCCACCGCCTCGCTGCAGCGCCTGCAGGCTTGGTGCGCCGAGGCCGAGGCAACCGGCATCCGCGCGCTGCAGGAGTTTTCCGCGCGCATGAAAGGCTACGCGATCGCCGCGCGCTGAAACCGCCGCGGCGCACATCGTTGAGGGGAGAGTCATCGCCATGCCGCTGACTCTGGATCTGGACCAGACCATCGCCGCGTCGCCCGCCATCGTGTGGGCGGCGCTGACTGACATCGCGCACTGGTCGCGTTGGGTGCCGGGCCTGGTGCGGTTGGAAGTAAGCGACGACGCGCCGTTCGCGGCCGGCAAGAAATTCCGCGAGACCCGTACTCTGTTCGGCCGCGAGGCGATCGAAGTCTTCGAGGTCGTGCGCGCGCAGCCGCCTTTCGAACTCGAACTGCACGTGGATGGCAGCCTGGGTTCCTCACGCCGCGGCAGCTACACGTTCGTCTATCGCCTCGAGCCCGTCGCGGTCGGCACCTGTCTGCACCTGCACGGCCGCATCGAAGGCATGGGCTGGTTCTTCCGTCACGTCGGCCGCCTGTTCGCCGGCGTGTTCCGCCACGCGCTGGCGCGCGACCTGGCCGCGCTCAAGCGCCATGTCGAGGCGCAACCGGCGCGCTGACGCGGCGCGACGCCGCGTTTTAGAATCGGCCTATCACCGTCGGAGCAACGCGCGCCATGACCGAACCCTCGCCTTCGCACACGATCCATCCGGCCTCGGCCGAGGTCGTCGCACGCGCGGCGATCCAGCCGGACGATTACCGCCGCGACTACGCGCGCTCGATCGCCGATCCGGATGCGTTCTGGGCCGAGACTGCGAAGCGCCTGGACTGGTACCGCTTCCCCGCGCAGATCCGCGACGTCAGCTTCGACGCGAACGACCTGCACATCCGCTGGTTCGCCGACGGCGAGCTCAACGCGAGCGTGAACTGCCTCGACCGCCACATCAACGCGCGCGGCGACAAGACCGCGCTGCTCTGGGAAGCCGACGATCCCGCGACGGAGCCCCGGCGCATCAGCTACCGCGAACTGCACGCGCGCGTGTGCCGGCTGGCGAACGCGCTGCGCAACCTCGGCGTGCGCAAGGGCGACCGCGTTGCGATCTACCTGCCGATGATCCCCGAAGCGGTGGTCGCGATGCTCGCCTGCGCGCGCATCGGCGCGATCCACACCGTGGTGTTCGGCGGCTTCTCGCCCGACTCGCTCGCCGGGCGCATCGCCGATTGCACGCCGAAGCTGGTGATCACCGCCGACGAGGGACGGCGCGGCGGCAAGACCGTCGCGCTGAAAACGAACGTGGACGAAGCGCTCAAGCGTCCGGGCACGAACTCGGTGGAGACGGTCCTGGTCGTGCGCCACACCGGCGGCGCGGTCGCGATGCAGATGCCGCGCGATCGCTGGCTCGACGCGGTCGTGGATCCGCAACCGGCGACGTGCGAACCCGAACGCATGAATGCCGAGGATCCGCTGTTCATCCTCTACACCTCCGGCAGCACCGGCCAACCCAAGGGCGTGCTGCACACGACCGGCGGCTACCTGCTGTACGCGGCTTACACCCACGCCTGTGTGTTCGACCTGCGCGAAGACGACATCTGGTGGTGCACCGCCGACGTGGGCTGGGTCACCGGTCACAGCTACATTGTCTACGGACCGCTCGCGAATGGCGCGACCTCGCTGATGTTCGAGGGCGTGCCGAATTATCCGGACACCTCGCGTTTCTGGCAGGTCGTGGACCGGCACCAGGTCACGATCTTCTACACCGCGCCGACCGCGATCCGCGCACTGATGCGCGAAGGCGAG
>CAYUXZ010000026.1:0-39334 GCA_964449135.1 uncultured Gammaproteobacteria bacterium | reverse complement strand
TGCAGAACTTCGCTGGCGACATCCAGATCGTCGCGATCAACGACCTGCTCGAGCCCGACTACCTCGCCTACATGCTGCAGTACGACTCGGTGCACGGCCGCTTCAAGGGTGACGTCGCGATCGTTGACGGCCACCTGGTCGTCAACGGCCAGACCATCCGCCTGACCGCCGAGCGCGACCCGGCCAACCTGAAGTGGAACGAGGTCCACGCCGACATCGTGATCGAATCCACCGGCCTGTTCCTCGACAAGGCCAGCGCCGGCAAGCACCTCGCTGCGGGCGCGCCGAAGGTGCTGCTGTCGGCGCCGTCGAAGGACGACACGCCGATGTTCGTCTACGGCGTGAACCACAAGAAATACGCGGGCGAGGCGATCATTTCCACCGCGTCCTGCACGACCAACTGCCTCGCGCCGGTCGCCAAGGTCGTGCACGACAAGTGGGGCATCAAGCGCGGCCTGATGACGACCGTGCATGCGGCGACCGCGACCCAGAAGACCGTGGATGGCCCGAGCAACAAGGACTGGCGCGGCGGCCGCGGCATCCTCGAGAACATCATCCCGTCCAGCACCGGCGCGGCGAAGGCTGTCGGCGTGGTCATCCCCGAGCTCAACAAGAAGCTCACCGGCATGAGCTTCCGCGTGCCGACCTCGGACGTCTCGGTGGTCGACCTCACCGTCGAGCTCAACAGCCCGGCGACCTACGCCGAGATCTGCGCGGAGATGAAGGCGCAGTCCGAAGGCGCGCTCAAGGGCGTGCTCGGCTACACCCAAGACAAGGTCGTCGCCACCGATTTCGTCGGCGACGCCCGCACCTCGATCTTCGACGCCGACGCGGGCATCGCTCTGGACTCCACCTTCGTGAAGCTCGTCGCGTGGTACGACAACGAATGGGGCTACTCGAACAAGTGCCTGGAGATGGTCAAGGTAATGGCGGCGAAGTGATCGATCGCTCAGCCTGAAATCAGACAAGCCCCGCTCCGGCGGGGCTTGTCGTTTCGGGCTTTGCTATTTCCAGAACAGCGACACACCGAATCCGGCGAGCAGGTCGGGGCTGCGGCGGGTGAGTCCGCCATCGGCGTACAGGTCGAACTGCACGCGCTCGTCGATCAGCCATGCCAAGCCGCCGCCGGCGAGCGAACTCGATGCGCCGCCGCCGGCGACGCGCGCGGCTTCGACGTAGCCGGCCAGACTGCCCCGGATCGGAAAGCCGAAGTTCACCGATGCGGTCGCGGTGTTCCGGCCGCCGCCGTGATCGACGTTGGCGTAAAACTCCAGCGAACGGCTGTCGCCAAGGTCGCGCGTCGCGGCCGCGCCCAGCGAGGTCACGGTGTGGCCGTTGGTGAACGCCGCCGAGCCGGTGTCGAAGCTGACCACGCCGAGCATCGCGAAGGTCCATTCCTTGCTGGACAGCGACGGCGCCCATTTGATGCCGAGCGCGGTATCGCCTGCGCCCTCGACGCCCGCGTGCAGCGCGCCCGCGCGCACCGTCGTGCGATTCCACGGCGAGGCCAGCAACTGCAATTCCAGAGTGGAGGTCAATCCGAATCGAAACACGGTGTCGGCAGTGTAGGTTGTGGTGCGCACGCCGCCGCTGCTGTCGCGCTGCAGGTCGGGCAGGCCCTGTTCCCAGTCGAACGATCCGGCCGGCAGCACCGCCGAAGCGAAACCGATGCCCGGGCGATCGAATGGCGGTGGCGAATCGTCGGCCCGTGCGGCAGGCGCACATGCCAGCATCGCTGCGATCGCGAACGCGCGCAATGTTCGCGAATCGCAGCGATGCCGTCTCTCGAATCGTTTCATCTGAAATCCTCGTTCAACAATGCGTACCAGGAAGTATCCTGCCATGCGCCGTGCACGAACCAGCGCTTGCGCATGGTGCCTTCGAGCACGAAACCGAGTTTTTCCAGCAGGCGCCGCGACGGCGCGTTCTGCGGATCGGTGTCGGCTTCCAGCCGCCGCAGTCCAAGCGTCGAGAACGCGTGGGCGATCATCAGCCTCAGCGCCTCGTTTGCATAGCCATGGCCTTGCTTCGACGGCGAAAGCGAATAGCCGATCATGCCGCGACGGTGGGTGTGGTCGAGCTCGTACAGCGCGACGGTGCCGATCAGGCCGTCATCGTCGTTGCTCGCGATCGCCCAGGGATAGAACTCGCGGGTTTCGCGTTCGCGACACATGCGCTCCAGGTACGCGATCACTTGCGCGCGATCGGTCCATGGCTCGTGGCTCCAGTAGCGCGTGACCCGCGGGTCGCCGTACAGCGCGAACAGTGCGTCGGCATCACCGTTGCGGTAGGCGCGCAGGGACACGCGCTCGCCAATCAGGCGCGGGATCGGAGGGATGGGTCTTGCGGAGTTGTCGTCCATGACGCTCAGCCTGTCTGCTGGATTCCCTGACGATGATGAGCGGCTACGGATCGCCGAAGCCGTTGCCGAGGATGGCCGGCTGCTGGCGGCGCCGGCGCTCGGGATAGAACTTGCGCAGGATCGCGCACGTCCACTTGAACAGGGCCATCGCCGCGAAATAGATCGTCGCGCTCGCGACCGCCTTGTGCGGCGTGTCCAGCCACTCGCCACCGTGCGGCAGGTTCAGCGCGGGCAGGATGTCGGCGGTGATGCCCAATTGCGGCACGGCGATCATCACGCCCGCGCCGACGGCGCCCAGGTACGCGAGCACCGAGAAGGCCCACGCGCCCATCAGCCACATCTGCTCGTCGCCGCTCACGCGGCGATTGCGGACCACCCACGCGAGCTTGCCCAAGGCGAGCCAACCGAACGCGAAGAACGGCCAAAGCGCGTGGAAGGGCATCGCGAACGCGACGATCAGCAGCGCGTAGATCGCGCACAGGGAGAGCAGCATCGCGGAGCGGACGCTGCGCGACAGGTCGAGCATGAACGGGATCGCGGTGAAGAATCCGGTCGCGTTGAGCAGGATGAACTCCATCAGGATCATCAGCACCACGGATTTCACCGTGTCCGCGCCCAGCGCGAGCGGGTGGATCCAGACGAACAGGCACCACGCCGCGGTGGCCGCGTCGGGCAAGCCGATCAACAGCGTGTCCAGCAGCCGGCCGCTGCGGTCGGCGTCCACGGGCGTCCTGCGATCCTCGAGCATGCGCGTCCTCGCTGCGTCGAAGGGCGGTGCGGGCGGGCCGCCGATTGCGAACCCGCCGGCACACTTTACGCCTCGCGCGAGGCGCTGTTAACAGGGTGGTCGAAGGCGGGCCTGGTCCAAGCCGATTTGCCCGTACGCCGGCTGTGTTCACGCGGGCAGGTGCAGCTTGCGTAGTAGCGCGACGTAGCGCGGATCGCTGTGCAGCCTGCGCAGCGCGGGATCGTACTTGAGCCGCTGCAGCCCGGCGTCGCGCTGCGCGCAGGCGCGCTCCAGCCATTCGAATGCTGCGTCGTTCTCGCCGCGCCAGGCATGCACTTCGGCGATCTGGTAGGCGTAGCCTTGCGCATGTCCGGCGATCAGTGCGTCCAGCGCCTGCTGTGACGCCTGCGCGTTGCCCAGATCATGCTCGGCGATCGCGACGCCGGTGAGCTGGAAGGGTTCCACCGGCGAACGCAGGAATTCCTCGCGCGCCACTGCGGGCCGTCCTTCGAGCAGCTCGACCAGGCCCAAATCCAGCGGCGCGTAAGCGTGCCCTGGCGTGATCTCCAGCGCGCGCCCGAGCGATCGGCGCGCGTCGCCGAAATCGCCATGCGCGGCCTGCAGGCGACCGAGCACGTACCACACGCGCGAGGACAGCGGATCGACCTCGATGGGCTTGCGCGCGATCGCGATCGCTTCGTCGAGCCGGCCCAGCGAAGCGAGCAGCCGCGCATAGCGTTCGTGGGTGGAATCGTCGGCAGGATTAAGCGACAGCGCGCGCTGGAAGTCCGACTGCGCGCCGTTCCAGTCCCAGCTGTAGCAGCCGCGCAGGTAACCTCGCGCGGCGTAGGCCTCGGCGAGGTTCGGATCGAGCCGCACGGCTTTCTCGGCGGCGTCCATCGCTTCGGCCTGGCCGCGCGGAATGGTCTCAGAGTTGCCGGAATAGCCAGTGTGCGCGTATTCGGCAAGCGCGAATCCCGCGTGCGCCAGCGCGTAGTCGGGCTCGAGAGCGATCGCCTCGCGATAGGCCTCGACCGCGCGCGCGAACCCGGCCGGCGTGCCGCGGTTGAGATGATGGCGTCCGAGCAGGTATTGCGAATACGCCTCCGGCCCGGGCGTGTGATGCCCGATCGCGCTCGGCAACTGCCCGGGCATCAGCTTGAGCTTGAGCGCTTCGACCACAGCGGCGGCGATTTCGTCCTGCACGACGAAGATGTCGGTGAGCTGACGATCCCAGGTTTCCGACCACAGATGGAAATCGTCGGCGACGTTGATCAGCTGCGCGGTGACGCGCAGGTGATCGCCGTGCTTGCGCACGCTGCCTTCGAGCACCGTGGCGACGTTCAGCGCACGGCCCACGTCGGTGATGATCGCGTCCTTGCCCTTGAACGAGAACGAGGAGGTACGACCGGCGACGTGCAGGCCGGGCACCTTCGCGAGCAGGTTGATCAATTCCTCGGACAGGCCGTCGGAGAAATATTCCTGGTCCTTGCCCTGGCTCATGTCGGCGAACGGCAGCACCGCGATCGACGCGGCCGGCGGCGAAGGCGCCGCGGCAGGCGATGCGGTCGACGCGCTCGTCGTACGGTTTTCGCCCATTGCATCTGTCGCGTCGCGCCGGATGCCCTGCGGCGTGATGTCGAAGAACCACGCCAGCACGAGCGCTACGGGGAATCCCAACCCGACCAGCACGGTGACCAGGGTCGGCGCCCATTCGGGAAGTCGGAGCTGCGGCGCGATCGTCGCTGCAACCTGGATCAGCACCCAGCCGATCGCGAGGTAGCCGATCGCGACACGAAGCACATGTCGCCGCTTGAGTTCTGCAATGAATCCCCGCACCGAGCCAGCCTCCCCGCTGATCCGCGCCTTCGCCCATGGTAGCCCGAAGCGGGCGCCCGCGGTTTGTGGGCGGCGCGCCGGCAGGGGACAATACGCGCCTCGTTTTCCATGGAGCTTTGGCGATGACCATCCTGCGCATGTCCGATCTCGACCTGAAGGGCAAACGCGTCCTGATCCGGCAGGATCTCAACGTGCCGCTGGACAATGGCCGCATCACCTCCGAACAGCGCATCGTCGCTTCGCTGCCTACGCTGAAAATCGCGCTGGAAAAAGGCGCAGCGGTGATGGTGACCTCGCACCTCGGTCGCCCCAAGGAAGGTGTCTGGAGCGCAGCCGATTCGCTCACGCCGGTCGCGAAGCGGCTCTCGCAATTGCTTGGTATCGAAGTGCCGCTGGTCAAGGACTGGGTCGACGGCGTAAACGTGCAGCCGGGACGGATCGTGCTGCTGGAAAACTGCCGCATGAACATCGGCGAGGGCAAGGACGACGAGGCGCTGTCGAAGAAATACGCCGCGCTCTGCGACGTGTTCGTAATGGACGCGTTCGGCACCGCACACCGCGCGCAGGCTTCCACGCACGGTGCGATCCGCTTCGCGCCGGTCGCCTGTGGCGGGCCGTTGCTGATGGCCGAGATCGACGCGCTTGCGAAGGCGCTCGACAACCCCGCGCGACCGTTGCTCGCGATCGTCGCCGGCTCGAAGGTCTCGACCAAGCTCGAGCTGCTCACGAATCTCGTCGGCAAGGTCGACCAGCTGATCGTCGGCGGTGGCATCGCCAACACCTTTCTCGCCGCGCTCGGCCATCGGGTCGGCACCTCGCTGTGCGAGCGCGACCTGCTCGACACCGCGAAGGCGATCATGGCCGACGCGAAAGCGCGCGGCGCGGAGATTCCGATCCCGAGCGACGTGGTCGTCGCGCCTGCGTTCACGGCCGACGCGCCCGCGACGGTGAAGGCGGTCGGGGACGTCGGCGAAGGCGAGATGATCCTCGACATCGGCCCGGACACCGCAGCGCGCTACGCCGCGATGATCAAAAAAGCGGGAACCGTCGTGTGGAACGGACCCGTCGGCGTGTTCGAATTCGACGCCTTCGGCAAGGGCACCGAAACCCTCGCGCGCGCGATCGCCGAGTCGCCCGCGTTTTCGATCGCCGGCGGCGGCGACACGCTGGCCGCGGTCGACAAGTACGGCATCGCCGAAAAGGTCTCCTACATCTCCACCGGTGGCGGCGCCTTTCTCGAATTCCTCGAAGGCAAGCAGTTGCCGGCCGTGGCGGCGCTGCTAGCGCGCGGCGCTTGAACGAAAGTGCGCGCTGCAGCCGCAGCGATCAAGCCGTCGCCAGCGGATCGTCGTAACCGAACTGCAGGATGTACGGCCGCAGCGCGGGCAGGAAGGGCTCGAGGTGCTTGCGGTAGCGTTCCCAGCGGTAGCGCGCTTCGCGGTAGATCGGCTGGCTGACCTGGGAATAGCTGGGCGTGCTGATGCGGCCGCGTTCGCGCGCGCGTGTGGAGAAGTCCTGCATTCCGGCGATCCACTCGATGCCAAGGAAATCGCAAAGCGCGCGCGTCTGTCCTTCCAGGTCGTCCACCAGATCCTCATATCGGATGCGGTGCACGTCGAGCCTCAAGTCCTTCGCATAGACGTTCCACAGGTCCATCGCCCTCGCGTACAGCGCCACCGTGTCCTTCAGGGCGAAGAAACTGGCCATCGCGTCGTTCGTCTCGAAGTCCTGCATGAAGCAGCTCAGCACCGCGTCGCACGGGTGGCGGATCGCGAGGATGAACTTCCCGATCGGGAACACGCGATGGATCAGCGCGGACTTCACGAGGTTCAGCGGCAGCTTGTCCACGAGCAGCCGCGCCGGATCGGGCGGGCAGTTCTTCGCCACCGTGGCGGCATACACCTCACGCAACCAGGCGATGTCGTGGCGGTCGAAGACCGGCACCGCGTGCGGGTAGCCTTCCGGCATCGCGCGCACCGCTTCGAGCATGTCCGAGACCATCGTCTTTTCCTCGAGCGCCTGCAGGCCGGGATGGCCATCGAGGATCTGGTTGAGCAGGGTCGTGCCCGAGCGCGGGAATCCGACCAGGAACGCCGGCTCGCGTTGCGGGACGACGCATTCAATCGCGGGCCAATTCCGGTGCCAGCCCTGGCGCGCCTGGTCGAGCGCGTATTCGACCCAGCGTATGAACTTGTCGGGCGGGTTGGACTTCTGCCACATCTCCGCTGCGATCGCGTTGGCCTGCGTGAACGCGGCGATCGCGCTGTCCGCGTCGTCCATCAGGTCGCAGAGCTTGCCGCGCTCGAACAGGCCGAAGCGGCGTTGCCGTTCGTTGAGCGGAAACGTTTCCATGCGATCGAGCAGCGCCAGTGCGCGCGGATAATCCTTTTGCCGGCGTGCGACGCGCGCGAGCACGAACAGCAGGGTCACCGACGCCTGCGTCTGTTGGCGTTTGGCTTGGCTGTCGGGTTCCAGCGCGGTTTCCGCGATCGCGCGAGCCTGCGGAACCTTGTTCGTCTGTTCGAGCAGGTTCGAAAGGTTCGCTGCAGCGTCCAGCCATTCCGGATCGAGAGCGATTGCCTGCCCGAATGCGGCCTCGGCTTCTTCGTAGCGCTGCTGCGCCTCGTGCAACATGCCCTTGAGGTTCCACGCGGTCGCGTAGCCGGAATTGGCCGCCAGCAGCTTGTCCAGCAAGGGTTCGGCGAGAGCAAACTGGCGCGCACGGATCCACAGGTCGGCGGCGATGCCCCAATGCAAGTCGCGTTGTTGCGCGTCGCCCGACGCGACATGGCAGTTGCCGAATTCCTCGTGGCATTCGGGCAAGTCCGGACTGCGGCGGTCAAGCCGTTCCAGCAACGCCATCGCGCCCGAGCGATCGCCCATCGCGAGGCGGCAGCGCGCCTGCTCGAGCAGCAGCACGGGTTCGTCCGGGTGTTGATTCGCGACGGCGTCGAACAGGGCGATGGCTCGCTCGAACTGTCCGCGTGCGCGCAGGAACTTGCCGTGTTCGAGCATCGCCGTCGCGTCGTTCGGCGCGAGGCGGCGCGCGCGGTCGTAATGCGCAGCAGCGGCCGTGAAGTCGCCGGCCTTGCAGCAGGCCTCGGCGAGATTGAGCAGCACCGGCAGGTTCGAGGCTTGGGTCGCGAGCGTGGATTCCAGCAGCGGGATCGCCTCGCGCCAGCGCTCGGCGAGCAGGTGGCATTGCGCGAGCCCGTAGCTCGCCATCGGATGCGCCGGTTCGAGCTTCAATGCCGCCTCGAAGCTGCGCTGCGCGTCCTCGCGATGTCCGGATTCGGATTGCGCGAAGCCCATCTGGGTGAGAACGTCCGCATCCGCGCCGGCGATCCGCGCCGCTTTCTGCAACAGGTAGGTCGCAGGCTCGTAGCGATCCGTGCGCAGGCAGAAATTTCCGTAGTCGGCCAGGCCGACCGCATCGTCGCGGGCCTGGGAGAAGTGTTTCCGGAACAATTGCTCGGCGCGATCCAGATCGTTGCGCTCGACCGCGGCGATGGCCGATTGCAACAGCGGTCGTTCGTTCGGGATCGCCATGGGCATGTCGGCCTGGAATGGAGCGCTCGCGATGGAGCGTGGCAAGAGCGCGCACATCGCGCCGCATCCGCCAATGATACCGCAGCGCAACGATCCGAGCCCGTTGACGCGGCGTATGCAATCCCGCTGTGTTAGCGTGGACGCATGGACAAACCCATGGCCGACCAACTGCGCCGCACCAAGATCCTCGCCACGCTGGGCCCGGCGACCGACGCGCCAGGCGTGCTCGAAGCGCTGCTGCGCGCGGGCGTGGATGTGGTGCGCCTGAACTTCTCGCACGGCAGCGCCGTCGATCACGCGCGACGCGCCGACGAGGTGCGTCGCATCGCGGAACGGCTTGGACGCGAAGTCGGTTTGCTCGCCGATTTCCAGGGACCGAAGATCCGCGTCGATCGCTTCGTCAACGGCAAGGTGCAGTTGCAGGAGGGCGACGCGTTCACGCTGGACTGCCGCGCGGACGCGCCGCCCGGCGATGCGAGCCGGGTCGGCATGAGCTATCTGGGCCTCGTGAACGACGTGAAGCCCGGCGACGTGCTGCTGTTGGACGACGGCCTGATCGCGCTGCAAGTGCATGCAGTCGAGGGCACCGACATCCGCGCCGTCGTCCTCAACGCCGGCGAGCTTTCGGATCGCAAGGGTCTGAACCGTCTCGGCGGCGGGCTCTCGCTGGGCGCGCTGTCCGACAAGGACCGCAGCGACATCGTCGAGGCCGCGAAGATCGGCGTGGACTTCATGGCGATCTCGTTCTGCCGCTCGGGGCACGACATCGACGAAGCGCGGCAGCTTGCGCGCGACGCCGGGTCGCGCGCGGCGATCGTCGCGAAGATCGAGCGCGCGGAGGCGATCGAGAACCTCGCCGAGATCATTCAGGCTGCCGATGCGGTGATGGTCGCGCGCGGCGACCTCGGTGTGGAGATCGGCGACGCGGAACTGCCTGGATTGCAGAAGAAGATCATCCGCGAGGCGATCGAGCGCGGACGGGTGGTGATCACCGCGACGCAGATGCTGCAGTCGATGGTGGACCACCCGATCCCGACGCGCGCCGAGGTGCTCGATGTCGCCAACGCGGTAATCGATGGCACCGACGCGGTGATGCTCTCGGCGGAAACCGCGTCCGGCGCGTATCCGGTGCGCGCGGTCGAGGCGATGGTGCGCATCTGCCTCGGCGCGGAGCGCCAGTTCGTCGCCGACACCGACTTCGAAGCCGCGCAGCGCGGCCTGACCAAGGCCGACCAGGCGATCGCGATGGCGGCGATGTTCCTCGCCGAGCACATCCGCGTGCGCGCGATCGTCGCGCTCACCGAATCGGGCGGCACCGCGCGGTTCCTGTCGCGCTACCGATCCGAGGCCCCGATCTACGGGCTCTCGCGCCATGCCGACGCGCGCCGGCGCATGGCGATGATGCGCGACGTATTCCCGGTCGCATTCGACAGCCGCGGCCTTCCGCCGGGCGCGGCCGCGCGCGAGGCGCTGCGCGAACTCTTCCATTCCGGCGTGCTGGCCGCGGGCGACAAGGTGATTTTCACCAGCGGCGACACGATGGAATTGCGCGGCGCGACGAACACGCTGCGGCTGCTTGAAGTCGGCAAGGGTGGCGTTGCGGACGGACTCGGGGAGTTGTGATGCCGCGTGCCCTGCAGTGGTTGTGCGTCCTGTTGCTCGCGGCGGCGCCCGCGCTGCACGCGCAATCCACCGTGTTCTACAAATGCCTATCGCCAGCCGGCGCGGTGAGCTACCAGCAGGCGCCGTGCACTGGCAAGGACAAGGTGGCGTGGAGCCGCGATCTTCCGCCGCCCGGCACCGCACCGTCGCGCGCGGTTCCGAAAACAGCCGCCGAATCCGCACGCGAACATGAAGCGAAGGAAGCCGAACGTCGCACCAGGCTCGCCAAGGCCGCGGCCGCTGCGGCCAAACCGGCGAAGGACACGCGCAGCCCGCAACAGAAGCGCTGCGACGACGCGAACGTGGCCAGGGATGCGTGGGAGCGGCAGGTCGGCGCCGCCCCCGATCTGGACCGGCTGCGCGCCTTGAACAACGACATCTTCGAGGCCTGCAAGGGGCTTTGAGTTGTTCGCGGCTCAGTTCGGCTGAAATTGGCGCGTATGGGAATCGCCGAAAAACCGACGCGGCGCCAGGCGCCGCGTCGGGGGATTGCTCGCTCATCGCGCCCGCAGGCGAGCAGGATCGCAAGCGGGCACGGATGGATTGCTAAGGGCCAGCGCAGTCGGCCCCGTCGGTCACCGCCGTCACCGCGCCCGCCGCCGCGGTCACAGTGCGGCTGTAGCAGGCGCCGGTGGAGTCCTGATAGGAATAACTTGAAGCGCTCTGCTGCCCGCTCGGCCCGGTGAAAGCGCCGCTGGCGTTGAAGTTCAGGGTGTCGGACGGCGACGCCTGCTGGCTCCTGGTGCTGGAGAACGATCCGTCCGGGCCATTGCGATTGGTCACCAGCGTGAATCCCTGGTTGACCGAGGTGGTTTGCCTGGCGCTTCCATCACCCGCGATCACGTAGTTGATGTCCATGTACAGCGGGAACGACCAGTTGCGCACGTCGTAGAAATTGCCCGCGGGCGAATTGCCGTACGAACTGGACTTCGCGGTGCTGGTCTGGTTGATCGTCTGGTCGTAGCGTGAATCGGTATTGATTACGTTCTGCTGGTTTTCGAACGTGACGATCTGTTCGACGTTCGAATTCACCACGCCATGCGACGTGTTCGCGGAGCCGCTCGTTGCCAGGGTATGGCTCGAGCGCACATCGAACGAAACCTGCGATCCGTCCGAGGACGCCGACACCTGCACCCTGGGATGCACGCCGCGGTCGGCCGCCGGCAGGTACGTCCCGGTCACTTGCGCGCTACCGCGGTCGAGGTACAGCAGCAGGTTCGCGGCCGAGGCGAAATACTGGCTGCTGTTCTGGAAGCCCGGATCGCCGGTGACAACGCGCACCCCGACCGTGTGCGGCTGCCCGTCGTCCAGCAACGCGACGAACGGCGTGAGGTCCACGCGGAACGGCACGAAGTTCAGTGTCTGCACGCCCGGGATCGGGCGCCACAGGTACGGATCGACGCCGCCGGTGTAGATCCACGCGGACACCGGCGCGATGCCGGCCGCCTTGCCGTCGATGGATACCTCGGTTTCGCGGAAAGCGGTGCCGCCGCAACCGGTCACGGCGGCATAAGCGTCCGGTCCGCACGAATACCAGAACTCGTCGCCGCTTTGCGCTTCGGCAGTCACGTCGAGGTAGGCGCGCTCGATGTTGGTCGGCAGGCTGAAAGTGCGCGCGAGCGGGCTGCCATCGGTGCTGATATTGGCGTAGGTGCCGGCCGTGTTCGACGTGAGAGGCAACACCAGGTCGGCCGGTTTGGCCGCGGGGTAGCTCCGCGACGCCGGGTAGAAGTCGAGTTCGGCGCCGCCAGTGATCGACCCGTTGTAGGTGCTGTTATAGATGTTGTAGAGCGCCACGTTGCCCGGATGCGCGGCGTTCAGGGCGGCCGAAAGGTCGGTCACGTCGCTTTCGACATGCCAACTGGGGCTGACCGTCGAGCGCGGTTCCTGGGTGGTTCCGAAATACAGGTTCACGCCGCCGATCCAGATCGCCGCTGTGCGGTCGAACTGGCGACCGGTAGTGACGTTGAAGTCCGCCTTGAACACGACCTTGTTCCATGGACCGGGGCAACCGATCGGTGGTGCGTAACTGAAGGGATGATCGGCGTAGTTGTTGAACGTTCCGGTGGCCGATCCGGCGGTGAAAAGGTGCACGACGCAGGGCGCGGTCGGTGGTGCGGACACCAGCGGATCCGGCGTGGCCACGCCGGTCTGGCCGATGCTGATCGGCGGGCCGATGATCGGCGCGGCGGTGCTCGTCGCGGTGCCGAGGCTGCACAATGCGCACGCGATCAACGTGATGCCCGCACGTCGCGACAGGTTCGTTGCGATTCGTTTCATTCAAGCTCCCCTTCCTGGATGGTCGTGACCCGCCCCGCGCGGGCGGCCGACTGTAGCACCTCTTGGCCGAGCTTCACGGCATCGTCGCCCGGCCCCGAAACGCCGGCACCGGCAGTCCGGTATGATTACAGGCTTTCCTGCCGCGACTACCGGACAATTCCATGAGCATCGACCAGCTTGCCGAAACCGCCCAGGCCATGGTGGCCCCGGGCAAGGGCATCATCGCGATCGACGAATCCACCAACACCATCAAGAAGCGTTTCGACTCGGTCGGCGTCGAGAACTCCGAAGAGAACCGCCGCGCCTACCGCGAGATGCTGCTGACCACGCCGGGCCTGGGCGAGCACATCTCCGGCGCGATCCTCTACGACGAAACCCTGCGCCAGAAGACGAAGGACGGCGTGCCGTTCGCGACGGTGATGGCGAAGGCCGGCATCATCCCGGGCATCAAGGTGGACAAGGGCCCGATGCCGCTCGCCGGCTTTCCGGGCGAAGTCGTTACAGAAGGCTTGGACGGCCTGCGCGATCGCCTCAAGGAATACGCGCAGCTCGGCGCGCGTTTCGCGAAATGGCGCGCGGTGATCAACATCGGCGACGACATCCCGTCGGGCACCTGCATCGAGGCCAACTCGCACGCGCTCGCGCGCTATGCCGCGCTGTGCCAGGAAGCGGGCATCGTGCCGATGGTGGAACCCGAAGTGCTGATGGACGGCAACCACGACATCGACGTCTGCTACGAGGTCACCGAAGTCACGCTGCGCTCGCTGTTCGGCGCGCTCTACGAGCACAACGTGATGCTCGAGGGCACGATCCTCAAGGCGAGCATGGTCGTCTCCGGCAAGGACTGCCCCGAGCAGGCCAGCGTCGATGAAGTCGCCGACGCGAGCCTGCGCTGCCTCAAGAGCACCGTGCCGGCCGTGCTGCCGGGCATCGTGTTCCTCTCCGGCGGCCAGTCCGACCGCGACGCGACCGCGCACCTGGACGCGATGAACCGCATGGGCCCGCACCCGTGGCCGCTGTCGTTCAGCTACGGTCGCGCGATGCAGTCGGCGGCGCTGAAGATCTGGGCCAAGGATCTCCACGCGAACATCGCCGAAGCACAAAGGATGGTCCACGCGCGTGCGCGCGACAATGGTCTCGCCGCGCTCGGCCAGTGGGCGGCGTGAGTGTCCGCTGACATTTCCGCATCACAACGCCGGCCTTTCGCCGGCGTTGTTGTTTCAGAGCCGGCGAAGGCGTGCATGACTTGCTGCACATGGCGGTGATGTCCTAAGCCCCTATGCTGGCCGCATGGACAATGCCATCACTTCGACCCTCGGGTTCCTGATCGGCGACGTGACGCGGCTGTATCGCCGCGAATTCGACCGTCGCGCCGCCCACCTCGGCCTGACCCGCGTGCAATGGCGGGCCCTGCGACGCATCGAGCGCGTTGAAGGCCTGACCCAGGTCGCGCTCGCCGAAGACCTGGAACTCGCACCGATCGCAGTAGGCCGCGTTCTCGATCGTCTCGAGAAAGCAGGCTTCATCGAACGCCGCCCGGATCCCGCCGATCGCCGCTGCTGGCGGCTGCATCTCGCGCCGGGTTCGGCGATGGTGATGGCCGGCGTGGATCGCATCGCCGCCGAGTTGCGCGAGCAGGTTTTCCGCGGCATCGCGCTCGAGGATCTGCAGGCGACCGAACGGGTGATGTCCGCGCTCAAGTCGCGGCTGGGCGGTTCCACGAAAACGCCGCGCGGCGAGGGCGACAACGCATGAACCTGCGGATCCCGGTTGCGTTGGTCCTGTGCGTCGCGCTCGCCGCTTGCGGCGGCAAGGTTGCAGACAAGTCCGCCGGCAACGCGCCGGCCACGGTCACCACGACGGTGCTCAAGCCGGTGGCATGGAGCGACGACATCGCCGCGATCGGCACCGCGCGTGCGAACGAATCGGTCACGATGACCGCGAAGGTCAGCGAGACGATCCAGCGGGTCGATTTCGACAGCGGCCAGTTCGTGAAGGCGGGGCAGGTGCTGGTCAGCTTGTCGAACCAGGCCAATGTCGCCGGCCTTGATGAAGCGTCGGCGAATTATCGCGACGCGCAGCAGTTGTTCGAACGCCAGCAGGGACTCGTCGCGCAGAAACTGATCGCCGCGAGCACGCTCGACGCGCAGCGCGCGGCGCGCGATGCCGCGAAGGCGCGCATGGATGCAGTGCGCGCGGCGCTGGCCGACCGCGTGATCACCGCACCCTTCGACGGCGTGCTCGGGCTGCGTCAGGTCAGCGCCGGGTCGCTGGTGACGCCTGGCAGCGTGATCGCCACGCTCGACGACGTGTCGCGGATCAAGCTCGATTTCACCGTGCCGGATCGCTATCTGCCGCTGTTGCACGATGGCCAGAAGGTGATCGCGCGCAGCGACGCGTATCCGGATCGCGCGTTCGAGGGAAGCATCGCTTCGCTGGATTCGCGCGTCGATCCGGTCAGCCGCGCGGTCACGGCGCGTGCGGAAATCCCGAATCCGGATCGCGCGCTGCGCCCGGGGATGCAGCTCGACGTCGCGGTGCAGTTGTCGCCGCGGCAGGCCTTGCAGGTGCCCGAACTCGCGTTGCTGCAGGTCGGGCAGCAGGCCTTCGTGTTCCGGGTCGGTACGGATGGCGCCGCGAAGCAGGTGCCGGTGACGATTGGCGCGCGCAAGCCGGGCTGGGTGGAAATCGCCGGCGGCGTGCAGGCCGGTGACCGGATCGTGGTCGAAGGCGCGGTGAAACTGCACGACGGCTCGAAAGTGATTGAAGCCGGCGCTGCGAAGTCCGACGAGACAGCGTCGTCCGCCGCCATGAAGAACTGACCGTGCTGCTTTCCGACGTCTCGATCCGCAGGCCGGTGCTCGCCACCGTGATGAGCCTGCTGCTGATCGTGCTCGGCGCACTCGCGTTTACGCGCCTGCCGCTGCGCGAGCTGCCGAACATCGATCCGCCTGTCGTTTCGGTGACGACGACCTACACCGGCGCCTCCGCGGCGGTGGTCGAGTCGCGCATCACCCAGGTGCTCGAGGACGCGGTCAGCGGCATCGAGGGCGTGGAGCTGCTGCAATCCTCGAGCCGCGACGGGCGCTCGACGATCACGATCGAATTCACCCAGAAACGCGACATCGAGAACGCCGCGAACGACGTCCGCGATGCGGTCAGCCGCGTGCTGTCGAAGCTGCCGCTGGGCGTGCAGAGCCCGCAGATCGCCAAGGTCGAGGCCGACGCGGACGTGATCCTGTGGCTGAACCTCACCAGCCCGAAGTTGAACACGCTCGAGCTCACCGATTACGCGAACCGCTACCTTGTGAACCGTCTCGCGAACATCGACGGCGTCGCCCAGGTACAGCTCGGCGGCGGGCAGACGTATTCGATGCGGATCTGGCTCAACGCCGCGGCGATGGCCGCGCGCGGAATCACCGTGTCCGACGTCGAGGCCGCTCTGCAGCGCGAGAACGTCGAGCTGCCGGGCGGAAGCATCGAATCGATAGCCCGCGATTTCAACGTGCGCATCGAGCGCGCCTACCGCACGCCCGCTGATTTTTCGCGGATGCCGGTCGCGCGCGGCGGCGACGGCCACGTCACCGAGCTCGGTGAGATCGCGCGCGTCGCGCTCGAATCCGCGGAGCGACGCGCCTATTTCTCCGGCAACGGCCAGCCCATGCTCGGCCTGGGCATCGTCAAGACCTCGACCGCGAACCAGTTGCAGGTCGCCGACGACGTGAAGACGGCGATGGCGACGATGAACCGCACGCTGCCACAGGGCATGAAGCTCGGCGTCACCTACGACTCGACGCTGTACATCGATGCCGCCGTGCACGAGGTCTATGCCACGCTCGCCGAAGCGATCGCGCTGGTGCTGATCGTGATCTGGCTGTTCCTCGGCAGCCTGCGCGCGGCGGCGATCCCCGCGGTCACGGTGCCGGTGTGCGCGCTGGCCGCGTTCATCACATTGTGGGCATTCGGCTTCTCGATCAACCTGCTCACGCTGCTCGCGTTGGTGCTGTCGATCGGCCTGGTCGTGGATGACGCGATCGTCGTGCTGGAGAACTGCCAGCGCCGTTCGGACCTCGGCGAGCCGCCATCGCTGGCCGCGCTGCGCGGCACGCGCCAGGTCGCGTTCGCGGTGATCGCGACCACCGCGGTACTGGTTTCGGTGTTCGTGCCGATGGCCTTCCTGCAGGGCAACAACGGCCGCCTGTTCCGCGAGCTCGCGGTGATGCTCGCCGGCGCGGTCGCGATCTCGGCGTTCGTCGCGCTGAGCCTTACCCCGATGATGTGCTCGCTGCTGGTGCAACCGCACACGCGCGACAAGCACGGCTTCGTCGAATGGGTGGAACTGCGGCTGCGCGCGATCACCGACGCATACCGGAAGCGTCTCGCCAGCGCGATCGCGCGGCCGTGGCGATTCATCGCCGGTATGGTTCTTGCGGTCGTCGCGATCGTTATCCTTTTCTTCGCAGTACCGGGTGAGCTTGCTCCGACCGAGGACCGCGGCGCGACCTTCGTGAGCATCACCGGTCCGGAAGGCGCGGGCTACGACTACACGGCATCGCAGGTGCAGAAGGTCGAGCAGCGCCTGCTGAAGTACGAAGGCGGCGACAAGCCCGTGATCATGGTCAATTCGCGCCTGCCCACGGGTTTCGGCAACGGCGGGGACATGAATAGCGGAGCGGCGATCGTGATCCTCAAGCCCTGGGGCGAACGCGCGACCACGACCGACGACCTGGTGGTCAAGCTGCGTCGCGATCTCGCCGCGGTGCCTGGCGTGCGCGCGATCCCGCAGGTGCGCAACGGCCTCGTCCGCGGCGGCGGCCAGCCGCTGCAGCTGGTGCTGCAGGGCGACAACTACGCGCAACTCGTGCAGTGGCGCGACATCCTGCTCAAGCGCATGGAAGCCAATCCCGGCCTGAAGGACGTCGATTCGGACTACAAGGAAACCCGGCCGCAGCTGCGCGTGGTCGTCGACCACAACCGCGCCGCCGATCTCGGCGTGTCGTTGAGCGCCATCGGCGACACTCTGCAGGCGATGCTCGGCTCGCAGCAGGTGACGACTTTCGTCAACAACGGCCTGGAGTACGACGTGCTGGTCCAGGCCGATCGCGGCCATCGCCTCGGCATGGACGATCTGCGCAACCAGTACGTGCGCGCGCGCGACAACGCGTTGGTGCCGTTGGCCAGCGTGGCTACGGTGCAGGAAACCGCCGAGCCCGGCACGCTGAACCGCTTCAATCGCCTGCGCGCGATCACGCTGACCGCCGGCATCGCGCAGGGCTACACGCTCGGCGCGGCGATCGACTGGGCGCAGAAGGTGGTGAAATCCGATCTGCCGGAGACGGCGCAGACCGACTACAACGGCCAGTCGCGCGAATACCTGCAGTCGGGCAGCGCGGCGATGTTCACCTTCGGCATGGCACTGCTGGTGGTGTTTCTTGTGCTCGCGGCGCAGTTCGAAAGCTTCATGCACCCGCTGGTGATCATGCTGACCGTGCCGCTCGCGGTACTCGGCGCATTCATCGGCCTGGCGCTGACCGGCAACACGGTGAACCTGTTCAGCGAGATCGGCATCGTGATGCTGGTCGGCCTCGCCGCGAAGAACGGCATCCTGATCGTGGAGTTCGCGAACCAGCGCCGCGACGAAGGGCTTGAGATCCGCGACGCGATCCTCGACGCCGCGGCCACGCGCCTGCGGCCGATCCTGATGACCTCGGTCGCGACGATCTTCGGCGCGCTGCCGCTGGTGCTCGCGCACGGCGCCGGCTCGGCGAGCCGGCGCGCGATCGGCGTGGTCGTGGTGTTCGGCGTGCTGTTGTCCACGCTGCTGTCGCTGTTCGTGATCCCCGCGTTCTACGCGCTGGTCGCGCGCTTCACGCATTCGCCGGAGGAACGTCACCACGCGCTCGACAAGCTCGACGCCGAAGTCGCGTCGGTGGATGCGGGAAACCCACGCGAAAGGCTCGACGGAGGGATAGGGCCTTCGGGGACGGGAACCCGGGCATGAGTTGGCCGGAGCGCATCGAAGGAGACGGCTACGCGCTGCGGCAGTGGCGCGCGGAGGATGCGGCGAGCCTCGCGCTCCACGCCAACGACGCGCTGGTCGCGCAATGGCTCAACGATCGCTTTCCGCATCCATACACGCTCGAGGACGCGCACGCGTTCCTCGCTTTCGCGTTGCATCAGGAGCACGAGCGGATCTACGCGATCGAGGTCAACGGCGAAGCCTGCGGCGGCGTCGGCGTCCGCCCGGGTGAAGGCGTTGAGCGACAGAGCGCTGAGATCGGTTACTGGCTGGCTCGCGCCTACTGGGGCGAGGGCGTCGGCACTGCCGCGGTGCGCGCGCTGATCCCGCATGCGCTGCGCGAGCTGTCGCTGTATCGTCTGCAGGCGCGCATTTTCGAGGGCAACGTCGCTTCGACGAAGCTGCTCGAGCGCTGCGGTTTCGTCCGCGAGGCCGTGCTGCGGCGCGCGGCGATCAAGCACGGCAAACTGCTGGACATGCATGTGTACGCGATCACACGGGACACGCTCGATGCCGCGCCATGACGATCGGCGCGATTCGCATACGAACTCGCCGCGCCCCAGGCGGGATGAAGAGTTGCGGCTGCACGGCGTCAATGCCTGCCTGGCCGCGTTCGCGAAGCGGCCGCAGGATCTGCGCAAGGTCTGGCTGACCGAAGCGAACATCCCCGCGTTCAAGCCGGTTCTGGCCTGGTGCGTGAAACACCGGATCGGCTACCGCGTGGTCGAAGCCGACGAAATCGGGAAGCTGACCGCAAGCGGCCATCACGAGGGCGTGTGTTTCGCCATGCGCCGCGGCGAAGCGCCGACGCTCGCAGCGGTACTCAAGACCATCGGTGCCGACGAACCTGCGCTGTTGCTTTGGCTGCACGGCGTCGGCAATCCGCACAACCTCGGCGCGATCCTGCGCAGCGCTGCGCATTTCGGCGTGCGTGCGGCGCTGTTGTCCGACGCATCCGGACTTTCGCCGGCCGCGTACCGCGTCTCCGAAGGCGGCGCCGAAGCGATGCTTTGCGTGTCCATCGGCGATGTCGGCGCCGCGCTGAAACAGTTCCGCGCTGCGGATTTCCGGCTTGCGGCGACCACCGTGCGTGGCGGGCAGTCGCTTTACGCGCAGCCCTTGCCGTCGCGACTCGTGCTGCTGCTTGGTGCTGAGCAAACGGGACTGCCGCAGCATTTGCTCGATGCCGCCGACCTGCGCCTGCGCATTCCCGGCACCGGCGCGGTCGAGAGCCTGAACGTTTCGGTCGCGGGCGCGCTGCTGGTCGCCGAGTGGGCGCGTGTGCACCGCGTCGAGTCGTGAACGCGGTCGCGCAAGACTGGATACTCGAGGCGTTGTTTGAACACGCCGAAGTCTTCGCATCGAAGGCCGAACACGATGCGGCTCGCGAAATACGTGCCGAACGCGATGCCGTGCGGCGCGCCGAGACGTTCGCGGCGATTCGCGCAGCGGGAGCGGCCGGAATCGCCGGTGTCTGCCCCCTGTGCGAAGCGCCGCGCCGTTTTCGTTGCCGCGATCACGATGCGGACGTTCCCGATCTGCGCGAAGGCTTGGTCTGCGACGGCTGCGAAACCAATGCGCGTGTCCGCGCCGCCTTCGTGATCCTGGAAGCGCTGTGTCCGGATCGTGCAGCGCCGGTCTATCTCACCGAACAGGTTTCACCCGCGTACGTGTGGCTGCGCGGCCGCTATCCGTCCGCGATCGGCAGCGAGTTCGCGCGGGGTTGGTGGCGGCGCGCGACGCTGACCGCGAAGCTGTGGAAGCGCGGCGTGTTCGAACGCGCGCGCCATGAGGACATCACACGTTTGTCGTTCACGAGCGAGTCGCAGAGCGTGATCGCAAGCTTCGACGTGCTCGAACACGTCGCCGACGACACCGCCGCCCTGCGCGAATTCGCGCGCGTGACCGCACCGGAAGGATGGCTGATCCTCACCGTGCCGTTCACGGGCGAAACACGCGGCACTGTGCGTGCGTGCGTGCACGAGGACGGCCGCATCGAACACCTGCGGCCGCCCGAATACCACGGCGATCCGCTCGGCGGCGGTGCGCTGTGCTTGCGCTACTACGGCTGGGATCTGCTGGACGCGCTGTGCGCGGCAGCTTACCGCCGTGCCGCGGTCGCATTTCCGTGGTGGCCGGAGGCGGGCCTGCTCGGAGGGTTCGCGACGTTCGTCGCGCAGCGATAGCGTCCGCTCGCTCAGTCGAGCGGACGCCATCGGGATCCGATGAAATCAGCGGTTCTTGAGGCTGTCGCGGATCTCGCGCAGCAGCAGCACGTCCTCGGACGGCGGCGGTGGCGCGGCCGGCGCGGCTTCCTGCTTGCGGATGAGCCGGTTCATCGTCTTGATCACCATGAAGACCGCGAACGCGACGATCAGGAACTGGATTACCGTGTTGATGAACGCGCCGTAGCCGATCGCGACCTCGGCGATCTTGTGCGCGGGATCGGCTTCCTTGAGCACGATCTTGAGCTGCGAGAAGTCGATGCCGCCGGTGATCATGCCGATCGGCGGCATGACGATCTGGTCCACCAGTGAGCTGACTATCTTGCCGAAGGCCGCGCCGATCACCACGCCGACCGCGAGGTGCACGGCGTTGCCCTGGATCGCGAAATCCTTGAACTCCTTGAACATGCCCATGAGTCGCTCCTGTGGGTGGGGGACAGCGCGTGGAGCATACCCCGCGCCTTTGCGATGGCCAATTCGCGGCGCAGCACGTTCGCGAGGATCAATCCGCGATACTGCCGCGCAGCGCGGCAAGTCCCTCGATAGACCCGTGGAATCGATCGCCCGGCCGCAGCGGACCGACGCCCGCGGGCGTGCCCATGAATACCAGGTCGCCGGCGCGCAGGTCGTAGAGCTTCGACAGTTCGTGCAGCGCTTCGGGAACGCTGTAGATCATCTCGGACAGAGGTGCATCCTGCACGACGCGGTCGTTGACGCGCAGCGACAGCCGCGCGTCCGTCGGGTGACCGCAGTCGGCGACCGGCGCGATCGCCGCGATTGGCGCGGAGCGATCGAAGCCTTTGGCGACGTCCCAGGGCAGGCCCTTGGCTTTCGCGTTCGCCTGCAAGTCGCGGCGGGTGAGGTCGAGGCCGACCGTGTAGCCGAACACGAGCTTCAGCGCGTCGGCAGTGCCTACCACGCCGTTGTGATCGGCGCCGATCGCGACGACGAGTTCGACTTCGTGGTGCAAGTCGCTGGTGCCGCGCGGATACGGAATCGTCGCGCCGTCGGCGACGACGGCGTCGGCGGGCTTCATGAAGAACACCGGCGGTGCGCGATCGGCGACGGATGCCGGCGCGGCATGTCCCATTTCGCGGATGTGGTCGGCGAAGTTGCGGCCGATGCAGTAGATGCGGTGGACGGGAAAGGGTTCGGCGCTGCCGCGGACGGGCACGCTGGCGATGGTCGCGGCGTGCATCAGTGGTCGGAGATGCGATGCAGCGGCTTGCGCAGCACGGTGTATTCGCCGTCGATCACATCGCTGTCGGCGGGCGGCGACTGTGGATGCGGGTTGACGCGGGCGAAGGTCGTGACGTGGATCGGCCGGCCGACACCCAGCAGCCGCAGCAGCGCGGCGACGAGCATCACGACCAGCGCGACCGCCGCGCCGACGACGAGCAGCACCACGAAGGCGCAGACCGCGAACACGGCGAACAGCGCCTGCACGATTGGGTGGCGCGGGCGGGCAGGACGGAGCAGGGTGAAGACGCGGTGCGCGCGATACATCAGCGATCCTGACGTGGCAATATCCGATCCGAGTATGGGGGCGCATCCGGAGGCGGACAAGTGACGGGAAGCCTGGATGTTCAGGCGCGCGACGGCTTGCGGCTGATCGAGGCCGCGGATATTCCCGACGGCGGCGCGCGCGAGGTGGAGGCGGTCGTCGATGGTGTCGCCGAATCGGTGATCCTCGTGCGCGAAGGCACCGTCGTGCGTGGTTACCTGAACATCTGCCCGCACGCCGGCCATCGCCTCGACTGGACGCCCGGCCAGTTCCTGTTCGACCACGGCTTGTTGGTCTGCGCGGTGCACGGCGCGAGCTTCGTGCGCACCACGGGGGTCTGCGTCGGCGGACCGTGCCGCGGGAGCGCGTTGCGGGCGGTCGCTGTCGTCGAACGCGACGGTTGGGTGTGCCTGGCCTGATTGGGCGGGTTCTCAATACAGCAGATTCACCATCACCACCACGACCGCGATGTAGAGCAGCGTGAGCAGCCAGCCCGCGCGCAGCAGGTCCATCGGCTTGTAGCCGCCCGGGCCGACGATCATGCCGATCACCGGGTTGGACGCGCTGAGGAAATTGTTCGACGCGGCCAGCGCGACGACCAGCGCGAACGGCGTCGGATGCGCACCCGCCGCGATCGCCACGTTGATCGCCATCGGCACCATCACCACGGTCGCGCCGACCTGGCTGATCACGAGGGTGAACGCGACCGTGATCATCGCGATCACGGTTTCCAGCAGCCATGGCGAAGCGTCCGCCGGCATCCGGTCGAGCAGCGCGCGCGCCAGCCAGTCGGCCGCGCCGGTGCTGTCCATCGCGATGCCGACCGGGATCAGGCAGGCCATGAGGAACACGGTCTTCCAGTTGATCGCGGCGTAGGCCTCGTCCATGTTGAGCACGCCGCCGAGCAACATGCCGGCAGCGCCGGCCATCAGCGCGAGCGGCGTCGGCACCTTGCCGGTGAGCGCGAGCGTGAGTGCGATGCCGAAGACGACCAGTGCGAGCCAGAGCTTGTGCGGGCGCTGCTCCTCCTTCGGATAGTCGGTGACGACCACGAAATCCTGCTGGCGTCCGGACTGGGTGAGGTTGGTCCAGATCGTGTGGAACACCAGCATGTCGCCGGCCTTGAGCGGCATCTCGCGAATGCCCTCGCGCAGGATGCGGTTGTCGCGGTTGATCGCCAGCACGCTGATGCCGCGCTGGTTGCGCAGGCGGAGCTCGGCGAGCTTCTTGCCGATGAAACCGGAGTTCGGCGGGATCACCGCCTCGGAAATGCCGGCGAGGCTGGGATTGAACAGGTCGCCGAACTGGCGCAGTCGCGAGGACAGGCGCAACTGGTTGGATTTCGCGTAGTCCTCGACATGCTCGCGCGTGCCCATCACCCCGACCACGCTGCCGACCCAGAGCATCTGGTCTGCAGGCGGCGCCAATCGCGATTCCTCGCCGGTGCGAAGCGCGAGCAGCAGCGGCGCGCCTTTCTGCGCCTCGACTTCGCCGACCGACATGCCGACGATCGGGCTTTCCGCGGTCACGGTGAGCTCGAAGACCTCGCCCTCGATGCCGTAGGCGTTCGCGAAATAGCTCTCGGTGCGCGCCGGCGTGACATTCTTGTCCTCGCTCTCGGCGAGCCAGTGGCCGCCGACGAATCGGTAGTACAGCAGCGTCGTTGCGAGCAGGGCGAGGCCGATCGGGAACGGCGCGAACATCTTCAGCGGCTGCAGGGTGGCGACGCCGGACGGGATGTTGCGATTCGCCGAGACCAGCAGGTCGTTGAGCAGGATCAACGGCGAGTTGCCGACCATCGTGAGCGCGCCGCCCATGATGATCGCGCTGACGATCGGCAGCAGCAGGCGCGCGGGCGCCACGCCGGTGCGCGCCGACAGCCGCGAGGCGACCGGCAGGAACAGCGACATTACCGACGGATTCTGCATCGTCGGCGAGATGATGCCCGCGACCGCCGAGGTCAGCGTGATCATGCGTTCCTCGAGGCCGCGCGAACGCCGCAGCAGCCAGCCCGCAAGCCGGTTGAGCAGGCCGGTGCGGTCCAGGCCCGCGCCGAGGATCATCGCCGCCATCACGCTGATCACCGCGTTGCCGGAGAAACCGTCGAACAGCCGCTCGGTCGGCACGATCCGCGACAGGCCCAGCGCAACCAGCGTGGTCAGCGCGACGAGGTCGGCGCGGATCCTGTCGAGCACGAACATCGCCATGATGAACGCCACCAGGCACAGCACGACGATCATGTCGGGCGTGAGCGTATGGGTGGCGGCGGTGTCCATGGATGCGGCGCGGTTGCGTCAGATGCGTTCGTACAACAGGTCGGCGACGCCGTGGCCGAGTTTCACGCCACGGTCCTCGAAACGCGTGAGCGGGCGCCACTCCGGTTTCGGCGAGGCGCAGCGAGGGCCGGCGCGGTTGCGCAGCAGCGGCTGTGCATCGAGCACGTCCCACATCCATTCGGCGTACGGCTGCCAATCGGTCGCCAGGTGCAGCAGGCCACCGATGCGCAGCCGATCGGCGATCAGCGCCGCGTTGTCCGCATTGATCAGCCGGCGCTTGTGGTGGCGTTTCTTGTGCCAGGGATCGGGGAACCAGATCCGCACTTCGTCGAGCGCGCCGTTGCCGATTTCATTTCGCAGCACTTCGATCGCGTCGTGCCGGACCACGCGCACGTTGCGCAGCCCCGCGCGTTCGATGCCCGCCAACGCGCGGCCGACGCCGGGCATGTGCACCTCGATGCCGAGGTAGTCGCGCGCGGGATCGTTCGCGGTGCCGCGCAACAGCGCGTCGCCGTTGCCGAATCCGATCTCCAGCACGATGGGCGCGACGCGGCCGAACAACGAATGCAGGTCGCGCGGCGCGCCGGTGTATTCGACGCCGTACTTTGGCCAGAGATCGCGCATCGCGCGATCCTGCGAGGGCGTAAGCCGGCCTTCCCTCAGTACGAAGCTGCGGATCTCGCGGCGACCCTCCTCGCTCGTGAAGGGCTTGTTGTTCGCGCGCGCGCTCATGCTGGGCGTTCTCCACCCATGGCGCTCGCGGCCGACATCAGAAAAACAGCCCTTCGATCGGCGACGACGCGTTCGCGTGGCGCTTCTTCGGGATGCGGCCGGCGAGGAAGGCCTCGCGGCCGGCCTCGACGCCGAGCTTCATCGCGCGCGCCATGCGCACCGGATCCTTCGCGCCGGCGATCGCGGTGTTCATCAGCACGCCGTCGCAGCCGAGTTCCATCGCGATAGCCGCGTCGGAGGCGGTGCCCACGCCGGCGTCGACGAGAATGGGTACTTTCGCGTTCTCGACGATGGTCAGGATGTTGTAGGGATTGCGGATGCCCAGCCCTGATCCGATCGGCGCGGCCAGCGGCATCACCGCGACGCAGCCCATCTGTTCGAAACGCTTGGCCATGATCGGGTCGTCGCTGGTATAGACCATCACCTGGAAGCCTTCGCCAATCAGCGTTTTCGCCGCTTCGAGCGTGGCCGGGATGTCGGGGAACAGGGTCTGCGGATCGCCGAGCACCTCGAGCTTCACTAGCGCGTGGCCGTCGAGCAGTTCGCGGCCGAGGCGTGCGGTTCGCACCGCGTCGTCGGCGGTGTAGCAGCCGGCGGTGTTGGGCAGGATCGTGTAGCGATCCGGCGGCAGCACGTCGAGCAGGTTCGGCGCGTGCTTGTCCTGGCCGATGTTCGTGCGGCGGATCGCGACGGTGACGATCTGCGCACCCGCCGCCTCGGTCGCCAGCCGAGTCTGTTCGAGGTCGGCGAATTTTCCGGTGCCGGTGAGCAGGCGCGAGCGATAGGCGGTGCCGCCGATGATCAGCGGATCATCCGGCGATGCGGTGCGAGCGAGGTCATTCATTGCTGAATTATCGCGCGATTGCTGGGCGTTTTGGGCGCGTTTTTCACTGGCCGCGTTGGAAATTTCAGCCCCCGCCAAAGGCGGTCACTACTTCGACGCGGTCGCCGTCGGCGATGCGATGCTCCGCGTGCCGGCTGCGCGGCACGATGGTCTGGTTGATCTCGACCGCGACGCGGCGGCCCACGTAGCCATTGCGTGCCAGCAGTTCCGAGACCGTCGGGGCGTCGTCGAGAACTTGCGTCTGGCCATTGAGCTGGATCTGCATGGGAGCTTGCCTGGTCGCGCGTTGCGGGGGGCTTCCGCGCTCGGCATAATCGAGCGGCGAAGCGGGTGTAGTTCAATGGTAGAACTGCAGCTTCCCAAGCTGCTAGCGTGGGTTCGATTCCCATCACCCGCTCCATTTCATACCCTAAACTTTCAAGACCCGCGATCCGGGCGGTACGGAGTCGGCATGGCCGAGCGGGGCAGGCTGAAGAAACCGGTGCTGGGCTGGCGCGAATGGATGGCATTGCCGGATCTGGGCATCCACGCGATCCGTGCCAAGCTCGATACCGGCGCACGATCCTCCGCGCTGCACGTCGAAACCCTGGAAACCTTCCAATCGAACGGCGGCGAGTGGGTGCGCTTCAGCGTCGCGCCCGGCCTTGCGAATGCGAATCCCGTGATGGTCGAGGTGGCCGTGCACGATCGTCGGCCCGTGACCGACTCGGGCGGCCATGTCAGCGAGCGCATTTTCCTGCGCACGCGGCTGGCGTTGGCCGGGCTGGAGTATCCGGTTGAAATCAATCTGACCTCACGCAGGAATATGCTGTTCCCGATGCTGTTGGGGCGCACGGCGCTGGTACGGCATTTCCTCGTCGATCCGGCGCGTTCGTTCCGCACAGGACGGCATCCTCCCGAACCGGTCGTGCCTCGATGAAGCTCGCCATCCTCTCGCGCAACAGCAAGCTCTACTCCACCCAGCGCCTGGTCGAAGCCGCGCGCGAGCGCGGCCACAGCGTGCGCGTGCTGGACCCGCTGCGCTGCTACATGAAGATCGCGCCGGATGGCTTCGATCTGCACTACAAGGGCCGCGTGCTTACCGACTACGATGCGGTGCTGCCGCGCATCGGCGCGTCCATCACGCGCTACGGCACCGCGGTGTTGCGCCAGTTCGAGATGATGAACGTCTATACGCCGAACGGCTCGGACGCGATCCTTCGCGCGCGCGACAAGCTGCGCTGCCACCAGCTGCTGGCGAAGCAGGGGATCGGTCTGCCGACGACGGTGTTCGGCGACAATCCGGACGACACCGCCGACCTGCTCGCGATGCTCGGCCGACACCCGCACGTGATCAAGCTCAACGAGGGCACGCAGGGCGCCGGGGTGATCCTGACCGAGCGCGCGTCCGCCTCGCGCAGCGTGATCGAGGCGTTGCGCGGCCTGTATGCGACCTTCCTCGTGCAGGAGTTCATCGCCGAATCCAACGGCACGGACGTGCGTTGTTTCGTGGTCGGCGGCAAGGTTGTCGCGGCAATGCGCCGCAAGGCGCGCGCCGGCGAATTCCGCTCGAACCTGCATCGCGGCGGAACCGCGACGAAGGCGACGCTGAGCGCCGCCGAAACCGATACCGCGATCCGCGCGGCGAAGGTGATGGGGCTCAACGTCGCCGGCGTGGATCTGCTGCGTTCGCGCCGCGGACCACTGGTGCTCGAGGTCAATTCCTCGCCCGGGCTGGAAGGCATCGAAACCACCACCGGCGCGGACGTGGCCGGAGAGGTCATCGACTACATCGCGCAGAGGGTCGCGCGGCGCCGCCGAACCCACCGAAATAGTCGGTAAGCCATTGATTCATAACATTCAGAAAACTGCCATGCGGATTTAACCGCGGGTTAACCCGCGCGGTCGTAGGCTGGCCGGGCTGTAATCCTGCCGGACACTCCTCGTCTCCATGTCCAGTCACCGCAGATTACGGTAATCGGGGCTTTACCTTCGGTCCAAGCGAGTGGGTCGCGTTGTCGGCTCCCTCCTTGGACCTTTTTCTATCCGATGCGGTCCAAGTGACCGCGACCAATGGCAGGGTTCACGCGCCCTGCGCTCTGGCAAAATGAGCGTTCCATAGTCGATCACACAAGGAAGATGAAGATGCGTATTCGTTCCATTGCGGTGTTGGCTTTCGGTTTTTGCATTGTCGCAGGCGCCTGGGCTGCCGACGACGAAACCTTGCGCGGATTGCTGGACAAGCCGCAGTTCACGGCTATGAAGAGCCAGATCGGCAAGGATCTTGCGGACGGCAAGCGTTTCAAGGAAATCAAGGCCGATGACGAGAAAACCTTGATGACGACCCTCGAGAAGATGGACGTGCGCTGGCAGCACGCCGAGGATCTTGCGCACCTGAATCCCGAGGATCGCGTTGCGATGGCGAACGACCAGGAAGTGGTCACCGGCATTGTCAACAAGGCATCCGCTGACAGCCGCGTGGTTTGCGAGCGCATCGAGCCGGTCGGCAGCCATATGCCTCAGAATGTCTGCAAGACGGCCGCGCAGCGGCGCCGCGAACAGGAAAAATCGCAGGATGCAATGCGCGACGCACAGGATCGTAACCTGCGCCAGAGTGGCTCCGGATCGCAGTAATCGCCTGCTCTCATCCCGCTAGACTCCTGCCATGCGCATCCTGGTAATCGAAGACAACAGCGATATCGCCGCAAACCTCGGGGATTACCTCGAGGAACGCGGCCATGCCGTGGATTTCGCCGCGGACGGCGTGACCGGCCTGCACCTGGCCGTCGTCAACGATTTCGACGCGATCGTGCTCGACCTCAACCTGCCGGGCATGGACGGGCTGGAGGTCTGCCGCAAGCTGCGCCAGGAAGCGCGCAAGCAGACGCCGGTACTGATGCTGACCGCGCGCGATGCGCTGGAGAACAAGCTCGACGGCTTCGAGGCCGGTGCCGACGACTACCTCGTCAAGCCCTTCGCGCTGCAGGAAGTGGATGCGCGGCTGGCGGTGCTGATGCGCCGCGGCAAAGGGCCGCAATCACGCGTGCTCAATGTCGCTGACCTGGAATACAACCTCGACACGCTCGAAGTGCGGCGCGACGGCAAGCTGCTGCAGCTCAACCCGACCGCGCTGAAGATCCTGCAGTCGCTGATGGAAGCCTCGCCGTCGGTGGTCACGCGTCAGGAGCTGGAAACCCGCGTCTGGGGCGAGGAATTGCCCGATTCCGACAGCCTGCGCGTGCACATCCACGGACTGCGCGCGGCCGTGGACAAGCCTTTTGCCAAGGCATTGATCCAGACCCGCCACGGCATCGGCTACCGGATCGCCGATCCCGATGCTGTACCGGCGTAGGCTTCGCAGCCGCATCATCCTGTCGTACGTGCTGCTGGGCTTCGGCCTGGCGGCGTTGATCGGCGCCGCGACGGTGATGCTGCGTGCACGCGTCGAGCGCGAGTCGATCGGGCAGGCGCTGCAGAGCAATGTGGATGACTATGCGAACGGGTTCTACACGAACCCGGACAAGGCCGGCGTGCCGTTCGAGAAGATGGTCGGGCACGTTTATGGCATCGGCAAGATCGCCCTCGTCCCGCCGGAATGGCGCGACCTGTCCTCTGGCATCCACGAACTGCAGGAGCCTGATCCGTCCGCTGGCACGCGCACCTACAAGCTGGTCGTGCGCAAGGACCCGAAGTACTGGTTCTTCCTGCGCTACGAGTATTCGCAGGAGCATGAGAGCCAACGGCGCTTCGCGATCGAATTGGTGGTGCTCGTCGTGATCGTGACCGCGCTCTCACTGGTGGCGGGCTTGTGGGCCGCGTCGCGGGTGATGAGCCCGGTCGCGAACCTCGCCAGGCGCCTGCGCGCCTTCGCCGCGACCCAGACCCACGAAAAGCTCGCGCCGCATTTCGCCGACGACGAGGTCGGCCAGCTCGCGGCCGCGCTCGACGACTACGCCGACCGCCTCACCGCGGTCGTGCGCCGCGACCGCGAGTTCAACGCGGACGTCAGCCACGAGCTGCGCACGCCGCTGGCGGTGATCCACAGCGCGACCGAGCTGATGCTCGCGAGCAACGAGCCATCCGAGAAGATGCGCCAGCGCCTGCAGCGCATCGATCGCGCCGCGCAGCACAGCACGCACCTGATCACCGCGCTGCTGATGCTTTCTCGCAACGAGCGCGGCACCGGCGACACGAATCTTCTGCAACTGGTGAACCAGCTGCTTGAATCCAATCGCGCGCAGTTCGCGGGCAAGCCCGTGGCCTTGCGCGCCGACGGCGACGCGCAGGCACGCGTGAACGCGCCCGAGGCGATCCTGTCGGTCGCGGTCGGCAATTTGATCGGCAACGCCTGCAAGTACACCGCCGAGGGCGAGGTGCGGGTTCTGGTGGCACGCGACTGCGTGCAGGTGATCGACACCGGCCCGGGCATCAGCGCGGAGGATGCGGCGCGCCTGTTCGAGCGCGGATTCCGCGGCGAAAGCGCCACCGGCACCAAGGGCGCGGGCATCGGCCTGTCCATCGTCGGACGCCTGTGCGAGCTCTACGGCTGGAAGGTTTCGATCGCGCCGCGCAGCGATGCGCGCGGAGCAGTAGCGACGTTGATGTTCAATCCGGCGGCGTAAAAAACTGAACCCTGCACGTAACGCAGGTCAGCAGGTTTCCAGCCAGCCCCATTCGTCCTTCGTACGGCCGTCGAACAGGCCGAAGAACAACGACTGCATCCGCGCCGTGAGCGGGCCGGGCTTGCCGTCGCCGACCGGCTTGCCGTCCACCGAACGGATCGGCGTGATCTCGGCGGCGGTGCCGCACATGAACAACTCGTCGCACAGGTACAGGTATTCGCGCGGGATGTCGCGCTCGACGACCTCGATGCCGTTCGCGCGCGCCAGCGTGATCAGGGTGTTGCGGGTGAGACCGTTGAGCAGCGCGGCCGACACCGGCGAAGTGTGCAGCGCGCCGTCGAACACGAGGAACAGATTCTCGCCCGCGCCTTCCGAGAGCAGGCCGGTGGAGGCCATCGCGATGCCTTCGCCGAAGCCGAGCCGGCGCGCTTCGCGCGCGATCAGCTGGCCGGAGAGATAGTTGCCGCCGGCTTTGGCGCCCGCGGGAATCGTGTTCGGCGCGAAGCGCTGCCAGCTCGACACGCAGGCGTCGATGCCCGCTTCGAGCGCGCCCGCGCCGAGGTACGGACCCATGTGCCAGGCCGCGACCGAGACTTCGGTCGGGCAATCCGCGGACAGTCCGAAACCGCCGAGGCCGCGGAACGCGAGCGGGCGCAGATAGGCGCGCTCGAGCTTGTTCGCGTGGATCACGTGGCGGCAGGCCATCGCGAGTTCCTCCAGCGAATACGGAATCGGCATATCGTAGATCTTCGCCGACGCGTACAGGCGCTTGAGGTGATCGGTGAGCCGGAAGATCTTCTGGCCGTCGGGCGTGGGATAGCTGCGGATGCCCTCGAACACCGACGATCCGTAGTGCAGCGCGTGCGCCATCACGTGCGTAGTCGCTTCGGCCCAGGGCTTGATTTCGCCGTTGTGCCAGATGTGCGCGGGGTAGCGGTGGTTCATGGAAGTCGTCCGTGCGTGTCGGATACGTATTTTAGCCGTGAACCAAACGCCGTGCTCAGAAATGCAGCCACCAGCAGTCCACGTACTGAATCAGCGCGAAGTTCATGCGGACTTGCGTGTTGTCGGAGGACGAGCGCAACTGGACGAGTTCGATCGCGGTCGCCGCGATCGGCGGTGCGGATGCGTTGATCGGATCGCCCGCGGTTTCGGGAGGCGGATGCGTGCGGACCAGTTCGGCCGACACCAGCGGGCGCGCTACGATCTCCTGCATCCGCTTGAGGATTTCATCCGCTTCGGCGCTGCCAATGCCGGGCCAGTGGTAGAACGCGGACAACTGGTTCACGTCGCCGGTTGCGAGCGCGATCTTCAAGCCGCGCAGCAGGCCGTCGGGCGTGCGCGCGCAACTGCGCACGTGCAGGCGACCGGTGCTCGCCGCGCCCGATGCGGGTGCTGCTTCGGAACGCACTTTCGCGCCGAGGTCCTCGCAAGGCTGGTCGCTGAAGATCGGGCCGCCGTTGGCGTCAACGCAACGATGCAGCCCGCTTGCGTGTGCGGGCAGCGGCGCGATCGCGAGCAACAGGAAAAACGGGATGGCGATCAGTCGCATCGACGCAGCATACGCCGATGCGCTGACTACTCCCCGGTCCGCCGGCACAGCCGTCGGGCGTTCTTCAGGCCGCGAGCCGATGGCTCGCAGACGGCCTTCATCACCCGAGGCGTTCGAGTACCGAGAGCGTGGGTTTGGCGAGATTGAGCGTGTAGAAGTGAAGTTCGGGCACGCCGGCGTCGAGCAGGCGCCGGCACAGACCGGCGACGAGATCGGCGGCGAATTCGCGGATCGCCTCGCCGTCGTCGCCGTACGCGGCCATGCGCTTGGTGATCCAGCGCGGGATCTCGGCGCCGCAGGCGTCCGAGAAGCGCTTGAGCTGGCTGAAGTTGGAGATCGGCATGATGCCGGGGATGATCGGCGCGTTGACGCCGAGCTTGCGCGCGTCGTCCACGAAACGGAAATACGCGTCGGCGTTGTAGAAGTACTGGGTGATCGCCGAATCCGCGCCCGCGTCCATCTTTTCCTTGAAGCGGCGCAGGTCGTCGAGCGCATCCTCGGCCTGCGGGTGCATTTCCGGATAACAGCCGACCTCGATGCGGAACTGGTCGCCGTGTTCTTCGCGGATGAAACGCACGAGGTCGCTCGCGTATCGCAGGTCGCCCATCCGCGCCATGCCCGAGGGCAGGTCGCCGCGCAGCGCGATCAGCCGGTTGCAGCCCAGCGCGCGGTAGAGGCTGAGCAGCCCGCGGATTTCCTCGCGTGTTCCGCCCATGCAGCTCAGGTGCGGCACGCCGTTGAGCTGGTGGGTCTGGCGCAGCGAGCGCACGGTCTCTGGCGTGTAGCTCAACGTGGAGCCGCCCGCGCCGAACGTGACCGACACGAATTCCGGTTGGTGCGCCTTGAGCTTGCGCACGCTGCGGTCGAGCTGCGCACGCTGCTCGTCGGTCTTGGGCGGATAGAACTCGAAGGAAATCGGGACGCGGGCCATGGGCAAGGAATCGCGGGACAGGCGCGCAATATATCTCTATTTCCGGATGAAGCGATAGATGCGATGGACAGCGGGTTGCGGCGGGCGCATCGTTCCATGCGATACCGCCGGCCGAAACCGCACAGGAGGCGCCGTGGACGAACTGCCTGCCAATCCGAACCAGGAAGCGATCGAGGCCTGGAACACGGTGCTGTTCGACAAATTCACGCGTTTCCGCGACACCCTGACCCGCGGCCTGGCCGTGCACGGCGACGCGGCGCTGTCGCGGCATCCGCCGGCAGCCGGCGCGCGCGTGCTCGACGTCGGCTGCGGCTTCGGCGACACCACGCTCGCGATCGCGCAGCGCGTGGGCGCGCAGGGGCGCGCGGTCGGCGTGGATGCGGCGGCGCGCTTCATCGAGGCTGCGCGCGCCGATGCGCAGGCGCAGGGCATCGGCAACGCCACGTTCGAAGTGCGCGATGTCGAATACGACGACCTCGGCGGGCCGTTCGACCAGGCGTTCGCGCGCTTCGGCACGATGTTCTTCGCGAACCCGGTCGCGGCGCTGCGCAACGTGCGCCACGCGCTCAAGCCCGGCGCATGGCTATGCATGGTGGTCTGGCGCAAGCGCGAGGACAGCCCGGCGCTGTACATGGCGCAGCAGATCGTCGAGGCGATCGTGCCCAAGATGGACAAGGGCGATGCGGTCACCTGCGGCCCGGGTCCGTTCTCGATGGCGGGCGCGGACCTGGTCAGCGACCAGCTGCAGTACGCCGGCTACCGTCGCGTCACGTTCGAACGCCATGACGCGCCGATCGCGGTCGGGCGCGATCTCGATGACGCGGTCGAATTCGCGCTCGCGCTCGGGCCCGCGGGCGAGCACATGCGGCTCGCGGGCGACGCGGGCGACGCGAAGAAACCCGAGGCGATCGCCGCGCTGCGCGACGCCTTTGCGCCGCATCTGCGCGCGGACGGCGTGTGGCTGATGTCGAGTTCCTGGATCGTCACCGCGCAGGCGCCGTAGATCGGCGCGATCGCTCAGCGCGCCTCGTTCGCATGCGCGGCCGCCTCGAGCGGCGCGCGCGCGTAACCGAACAGCAGCAGCTCGGTCAGATATTCGTGCACGAAGCCGGCCGTGCCGAGCTGTTCGTATTGTCCGACGTGGGTCAATTCGTGCGCGAGGATCCAGCGCGACGTGGCGTACTTCGGCTTGAGCTGGATGCCGTGGCCGGTCGTGCGTCCGCCTTCCGATGCGGCGCCGATGCCGAGCTTGCGCGCTTCCACGGCGAAGGCGGGATCCGACGGCGCGATGAAGCGCTCGGCGACAAGCACACGCACCTGTTCGGGATGCGTGACGCCGGCTGCGAGCGCGAGCGCGATTTCTTCAGGGACAAGTGGGCGACCGCGTTGTGCCACCTCGCGATCGCTTTCCTCGACGAATGCGACCGCGCCGGGTTGCAGCGCCGCGACGCGTTCGGGGATGGGCGACGGGGGAGTGGACAACTGCGCCCGCTCCGCGTCGCTCAACGGAGCGACCGTGCTGCAGCCGTTGGCGAGCAGCACGATCGCGAGCGCCATCCATGGCCCGAGTCTCATGACTCAGTAGCGGTAGTGGTCGGGCTTGTACGGACCGTCCACGTTCACGCCGAGATACGCGGCCTGCGCGTCGGTGAGGCGGGTCAGCTTCACGCCGATCTTCTCCAGGTGCAGGCGCGCGACTTCCTCGTCGAGGCGCTTGGGCAGGATGTAGACCTTGCGGTCGTAGAAGTCCTTGTTCGCCCACAGGTCCATCTGCGCGAGGGTCTGGTTCGAGAACGAGTTGGACATCACGAAGCTCGGGTGGCCAGTGGCGCAGCCAAGGTTGACGAGGCGGCCTTCGGCGAGCAGGAAGATCGAGTGGCCGTTGTCGAAGGTGTACTTGTCCACCTGCGGCTTGATGTTGGTGCGCTTGGCGCCCGAGGCGTACAGCGCGTCGACCTGGATCTCGTTGTCGAAGTGGCCGATGTTGCAGACGATCGCCTGGTCCTTCATCGCCTTCATGTGATCGAGCGTGAGCACGTCCTTGTTGCCGGTCGTGGTGACGTAGATGTCGCCGCGGCCGAGCGTGCTCTCGACGGTGTTGACCTCGAAGCCTTCCATCGCGGCCTGCAGCGCATTGATCGGATCGATCTCGGTGACCACCACGCGCGCGCCGTAGGCGCGCAGCGAATGCGCCGAGCCCTTGCCGACGTCGCCGTAGCCGCACACGACCGCGACCTTGCCCGCGAGCATCACGTCCATCGCGCGCTTGAGGCCGTCGGCCAGCGACTCGCGGCAGCCGTAGAGGTTGTCGAACTTCGACTTGGTGACCGAGTCGTTGACGTTGATCGCCGGCACCAGCAGCTTGCCGTCCTGGGCGAGCTGGTAGAGGCGGTGCACGCCGGTGGTGGTCTCCTCGGAGACGCCCTTCCACTCCTTGACCACGCCGTGCCAGAAGCCCGGGCGCTCCCTGGCGACGCGCTTGAGCAGGTCCTTGATGACCTGTTCCTCGTGGTTGCCCGAAGGGGTGTTGACCCAGTCCGAACCGTTCTCGAGCTCGTAGCCCTTGTGGATCAGCAGGGTCACGTCGCCGCCGTCGTCGACGACGAGCTGCGGGCCGTGGTTGTTCGGGAAGCTCAGCGCGTCGAGCGTGCAGTCCCAGTACTGCTCGAGCGTCTCGCCCTTCCACGCGAACACCGGCGTGCCGGACTTCGCGATCGCGGCAGCGGCGTGGTCCTGGGTCGAGAAGATGTTGCACGAGGCCCAGCGCACTTCGGCGCCGAGGTCTTTCAGGGTCTCGATCAGCACCGCGGTCTGGATGGTCATGTGCAGCGAGCCGGTCACGCGCACGCCGGCGAGCGGCTTGGCGGGGGCGTACTTGCGGCGGATCGACATCAGGCCCGGCATCTCGTGCTCGGCGATGTCGATTTCCTTGCGACCCCAGTCGGCGAGCGACAGGTCGGCGACCTTGTAGTCGTGGGCGATGGCGTCTTTGGCGACAGCGTTCATGGATGGCTCCGTTGGTTGAAGACCGCAGGATCTGCGGTTCGGTTAACGGGCGCGGTTGCTCTGGATGGTGACCTCGCCGAGCCTGTTCCCTTCCGCATTGCACGGACAGGGTTTGCAGCGCCCCTCGGCGGGGTGGGTCGCCATTTTATCGCGGAATGACGGCGGACGGATGACCGTCGCCGGAGCAGGCTGAACGCGGAAACCTTCGGCACTTGTGCGGGCGCGTGGCGGCCCTATCTTGTGCGCATCACCGTGGAGAACGTGGCGATGACGACCTTCCTGCTGTGGCTGCTGCTGTTCGTGTTCTGCTGGCCGCTCGCGCTGCTGGCGCTGCTGCTGTATCCGCTGGTCTGGCTGATCCTGCTGCCGTTCCGGCTGGTCGGCGTCGCGGTCGAAGGCGTGTTCGAGTTCCTCTACGCGCTGCTGACGCTGCCCGCGCGGATGCTGCGCAAGCTGGCCTGACCGACGCGAAAACCGATCAAAGAAAACGGGCCGCATATGCGGCCCGTTTTGTTTCGCAACGACTTGAAACCCGCGATCAATCGCGCTCGCGCAGTGCAGGCTCGCCGTCGGGATTGCCCTGGAACTGCCACGCCGTCGGCGCGTGCTCGGGCAGCGCGATCTCGGGCATTCCCTTGGCCTTGAGCGCGGCGTTGGTCTTGCTCAGGTCGCCGGCCTGCAGGTCGGCGAACTCCTTGATCACGTCGTCGAGTTCGCGGCGCATCGCACCGGTGTAGGCGACCAGCGTGTCGGCCGGCTTGCCCTCGTAGGAGATCAGGCCGCCGTAGAGGCTGTCCATGTGCTCGCGCAGGCGTTCCTCGCCGGTGATCGCGCCGCCTTCCTTGGTCGCGACGATTTCCTTGCGGATCTTGTCGGCCTTCGCGGACAGGTCGGTGAGCTGCGCGTGCAGCGGATCCTTCTCCGGCGCTTTCGCGGCGTACGCATCGGCCATGGCGCGGACCGCGGCAATCTTCGCGACCAGGTCGCTCATCTCGCCGAACATGCCGTGCACCTTCATCGCCGCGTCGAAGTTTTCCTTGCGGTCCGCGACGCTGAACGGCGAGCGCGAATCGAGCACGACGTTCACCGTGGTCTCGTAGGTCTTGTCGCCCTTGTGCATCCGCACCGTGTAGGCGCCCGGCGGCACACGCGGACCCTGCGTGCTGTTGCCGGCGATGGACGCGGCCGGCGGCACCAGCGGCGGCTTGACGTTCATGGACCAGGTCACGCGGTTGATGCCCTTGCGCTTGCTGGCGGGCAGCGATTCGACGAGCTTGCCGTTCGCGTCGAGCACGTCCAGCGAGAGCTTGCCGAACAGGTGGCGCGCTTTCTGGTAGTAGGTGATCACGACGTCGCTGGTCGCGTTTTCGCCCTGGTAGCTCGCGTCGCCCTCGGCCCAGCCGCCGTTCGCGCTGATGCGCTGCTGCGCGGCACGGCCCGGCAGGAACGCCGCGTCGCTCTGCAGGATCTGCGGCGTCAGCGCGCGCAGCGCGGTGAGGTCGTCGATCACCCAGATGCCGCGGCCGTGCGTTGCGAGCACGAGGTCGTTGTCGCGCGGCTGGATCGCGAGGTCGCGGACAGCCACCGAGGGAAAGTCCGTCGGCTTGAACTGCGCCCAGCTCGCGCCGTCGTCGTTGGAGATCCACAGGCCGAATTCGGTGCCCGCGTAGAGCAGCCCAGGCTTGACCGGATCGTTGCGCACCACGTGCGCATAGCCGCGCAGGCCCTTGTCGTTCGCCGCGCCCGCCAGCGCCTGCCAGTGCAGGCCGTAATCGGTGGTCTTGTAAACCATCGGCGTCATGTCGCCGAAGGTGTGGCGGTCGAAGGTGACGTAAGCGGTGCCGGCGTCGAAGCGGCTCGCGTCGATGTAGGACACCCACGAGTTCGCGGGAACATGCGCGTTGGCGACCACGTTCTTCCAGCTCTTGCCGCCGTCGCGGGTGACCTGCACGTTGCCGTCGTCGGTGCCGACCCAGATCACGTTCGCGTCCTTCGGAGACTCGCTGATCGCGTAGATCGTCGTGTGCATCTCGGCCGCGGAGTTGTCCACGGTGATGCCGCCGGACTCTTCCTGCTTCTGCTTTTCCTTGTCGTTCGTGGTCAGGTCGGGCGAGATGCGATCCCAGGTCTGGCCGTGGTCGCGCGTGCGGAACAGGAACTGCGCGCCGATGTAGACCGCGTTCTTGTTCGTCGGCGAGACCGCGATCGGGCTGTTCCAGTTCCAGCGCAGCTTCTCCTTGTAGTTCGCGCGCGGCTGGATGTCGCGGTATTCGTGGGTGACGCGATTCACGCGGCCGATGTTGCCGCCCTGCGACTCGGCGTAGAGGAAGGTGTGGTCGGAGGGATCGTCGAACATCCAGAAGCCGTCGCCGCCGAACATGTTCTCCCAGCGACCGTTGGTGATGCCGCCCGGATACGAGGAATCGCCGACCCAGGAACTGTTGTCCTGCAAGCCGCCGTAGACGTGGTATGGGTCGTCGTTGTCCAGGCTCACGTGGTAGAACTGCGACACCGGCAGGTTGTTCGCCTTCCACCACTTGTTGCCGCCGTCCTTGGAGAACCACAGGCCGCCGTCGTCGCCGGCGACCACCTTCTTCGGATCGAGCGGATCGATCCACAGGTCGTGGAAGTCGCCGTGCGCGCCGCCGGCGGTGTTCGCGAAGGTCTTGCCGCCGTCCAGGCTCTGGATCAGGCGCAGGTCGGGCTTGAAGATCCGGTCCGGATTGGTCGGATCCACGATCAGGTTCGCGAAGTAGAACGGGCGCCACACCATCATCTGGCTGTTGTCGCGGCGATCCCAGGTCTTGCCGCCGTCGTCGGAGCGGAACAGCGCGGATTTCACCGATTCGACGAAAGCATAGACGACGCTGGAATTCGACGGCGCGACCGCGACCGCGATGCGGCCGTAAGGTTTGGCCGGCAAGCCGCCGCCGGTGACTTCGGTCCAGGTGGCGCCGCCGTCGGTCGAACGGTACAGGCCGCTGCCCGAGCCCGCGTCGAGAAAGCGCCGTCCCTCGAGGGAGCCGGGCATCATCGCGCGGAAGGAGGCCGTGGCGCTCGCGATCCGTTCGTCGTTCAGCACGCGCAGGAAGCTCGCCCAGTTCTTGCCGAACTGGAAGCGCTCGCCGCGCTCGACCTCGCGGGCGTGGTCCGCGTCGATCGGGGTTGCGGGCGCGTTAGCGGAGGGCTGGGTCTGCGACATGGACAGGATCCGGAAAGGAAAGG
>CAYUXZ010000025.1:19666-39565 GCA_964449135.1 uncultured Gammaproteobacteria bacterium | reverse complement strand
CCGCCAGACAGTTAGCAACACGGGAAAAGTCCGATCGCCTCAGCCGCCATCCCGCGCTACAACGGGATCAGCAGCTGGGGCGATGTTCTCTGTGGGGTCGAATCGGCGGACATTCGGGGCCCGATTCCCCAGTTATCCGGGGCTGTTCTCAGAAGGCCATTTCCGCAGTCCGAATGCATTTCCCCGGTAGGGAGCACGCTCGCTCCTGATCTGCGCGCCCTCACGCATGGCGCGGGTCACGGGTGTTTTCTCCACGACTTCGAGCAGGCGCTGCCACTGCTCGTCGCTCAGCGGCTGGTCCGAATGCAGCACCCGTCGGATGCTCACCTTGCCGTTGTCGTCGCGTGTGAGTTCGAGTTCCGCGCGGAATTCGCCGAGGTTCCAGCCTTTCTTCCCGGCATACATGCGCAATGTTATGGCCGTGCACGAAGCAAGTGCGGCAAGGTAGTAATCGAACGGCGCCGGCGCGGCACTTTGGCCGCCGAGCGCCTTGGGCTCATCGGTTTGCAGATCGAAATGACCGGCACGAATAAAGTGCAGATAATTCGTGCCAGCCGATACGATGCTGGCGTGAAATTGCGGCTTCACGGCTCACCGGCCGCGACGACGCCCGCACTGCCGGTCATATCGATGAACAACGTCATGAACCCGGGTACGGTTTCCGTACGCGCCCAGTCGCGCTGCAGTTCGCACCACAGTTGCGTCACGCTGATAATCTTGCCACCGGCCTGCTCGATACGGCGCAGCGCCATCTCGTGCGCGGTCACCGACGTGCCTCCGACCGCATCGGCCACGACGTATACCTCGTAGCCTTCACGCAATGCGTCGAGCGCGGGAAACGTCAAGCACGCTTCCGTCCACAACGCCGTCATGATCAATTTCTTGCGACCGGTCGCCGTCACGGCCTTTCGGAACTCGACGTCCTCCCAGGAGTTGATCGTCGTGCGATCGTAAGTCGGGAACTTGTCGAGCACCTGGCGCAGCGGCTCGATCGGCGGCTTGTTGCGGCCGGTCATCACGTTCACGGTCGAATGCACGACTGGCAGGCCGTACAGCACCGCGGCTTTCGCCGCACGCACGATATTGCTGACCAGGCGCTGGCGTTCCATCGAAGCGATTGAATTGACCTGTACGGGCTGGTAGTCGATGAGGATGAACGCGGAATTTTGCGGCGTAAGCAGATGATCCTTGAGCGGATCGCGAATCGGTTCACTGGCCATGGCATCCCTCCGATGAATGAATGAATCTGGAAGGTTAACGCCTGACGGGGAGATGCGGATTCGCTCGCACGCCGCGCTTCCCTATCCGATAACGGCCGCTAATCGCATCGTTAGCAACACGGAGCGATGACCAGTTCCGCCTCTAAACTGGCTACGCCGCCAGACAGTTGGCAGCACAGAGGAAGTCCGATCGCCTCAGCCGACAATCCGCGCCACAGCGGGCTGTTCCGCTGGGGCGATGTTCTCTGCGGGGTCGGATCGGCGGACTTCCGAGCCTAGGTTTCGGGTTTCCGGGCGAAATTCCCAGTTGGTCATTTTCGCAGTATTCCCATGATCGACACGACGTACTCCGAAGGGCCTTGAAGCAATTCGTGCGTCTATCGCGTGCCGGCGCTCCAGCGAGAAATGCCTGCCGACGAGGTCGTCCCGGTCGCCGGCTATGGCGAGGATCCCGGTGGATGGTTCTCCCGATGGCGGTCGTGGTCTGCTTGCGCCGCAAACATGGCCTCGCGCGCCTTTGTGGCACGCGCGAAACTGGACTTGATCTGTTCGTCTTCGCCGACGAGCACGTAGGCATCGAAGGTGCGAATGCCCCGGGCGTTGACACGAAACAAGGCGCGGACCGAAAACTGTTTGGTCGCGAAAATTGGAGTTCCGATCACCTTCGACATGGCCGCACGCGGATCGGGTCTGTTGGCGTCGTGGGGTGTCACCGTCGTTTGTCCTGATTCACCGCACGGTCGTAGGGCGCGTATCGCGGCTCGCCATGCCGAGCAGCTTTTGGAAATCGCGCAGATCGCGCTCGATGTTCAGGCGCGCCTCGGCGTCATCGCGCAGCTCGAAGGAGTCGATGTCCAATCGGCGGCGCACTTCCCGTAACTCCAGGAACAACACTAAACACATCCGTTTGAGGTCGTCGATGTCCGTGTCGGTTGCCATGCCGCACCTCATCGTTGAATGGTTACCCGCTTTGATCTGGTGATTGAATCGACTATTTCGGCGGAGTGAGCTTCAAGGAAGGACTTGTCACTTGGCGCGACGCCGCTTGCTTTCGATGCTGCGCATTCAGGGATATCCACCTACAGTCGCCACGAACCCCAGGCTGTAGCCCCACGGGTTTTCGTCGATGAACCCGACCGGGGCGATCACCAGCAACGCAGCAATCGCGCAAGCCGCTGCGGCGCCCACGACGAATGCACTTCGAAGGCGCACGCCCAACTCAACGCCCCCGCAGCCGCCAATTGCACGGCCACTATCAGCCACGCCGGCACGGACGCATCCATTCAGTTGCCGATCGTCGCGACCTCACGATCACCCTGAAGAATCGGAGCGGCGGCCGGGGCATTCGCAAAGAAATCTTCGACCGACTGGCCGGGCTGCCATGCGCGGCCAACGCGCTGCTCGATGTATTCGCGGACCATCCGACGAATGACCTGCGAGGGCGTGACGTCGTCGAGATCGCACAGGCGCTCGAACACCGATTTCTTGTCGGGATCCATGAGCACTGTCAGCCGAGCGGTACGCTGTTCCTGGGTCATGGGGTCGGCTCCCATTTACATTAGATGTGCGTACCATGACAATCTGATGTGACGCTGTCAAGCAACACACGGCGAGCTCGAACCTGCTGCCGAACGTCGCGTTGACAGAGAATTCGCGAATGTCCTCGAGGCGCGCCTGATGGCAGTTACGCCGCTCACCGCCGTACTGGCCGTGATTCTTGCTTGGCTTGCGATAGGCGGTGCCGGGCTGATCGCACCCCGCCGGCTCGGATGGGTCGCGCGCACGCTGTTTCCGCTGGGCGCGATCTTGGGTCTCGCGCTGACGGTCGTCGCCGTGCAGGCTCTGTTTGGCGCGCCAGAAACCCGCATCCTTCCGTTGGGCCTGCCGGATCTGCCGATGCACTTGCGCCTGGATGCGCTCGCGGCGGTTTTCCTCACCCTGATCGGGCTGACCGTGTCGGGGGTGTCGTGGTACGCGGCAGGCTACTTCCGCGCCGGCGAAGGCACCGCGCCCGGCCTGCAATGCCTCCAGTACCACGTGTTCCTGTCCAGCATGGCGATGGTGGTGCTGGCCGACGATGCCTTCACCTTCATGGTGGCGTGGGAAACCATGGCGCTGTCGTCGTATTTCCTCGTCACGACCCAGCACCGCGTATCGGAGATTCGCAGTGCTGGCTTCCTGTATCTGCTGCTTGCGCACGTCGGCGCGATCAGCCTGCTGCTCTGCTTCGGAGTACTGCAGGGCGGCTCCTGGCAGTTCACGTTCGACGCGATGCGCCATGCCGGGCTGTCGCCCGCCTGGGCGAGCGTCGCCTTCGGCTTGGCGCTGTTCGGCTTCGGCGCCAAGGCCGGGCTGGTACCGATGCACGTCTGGCTTCCCGAAGCGCATCCGGCCGCGCCGTCTCCGGTGTCCGCGCTGATGAGCGGGGTGATGCTAAAGACCGCGGTCTACGGTTTCGTGCGCGTGAGCTTCGATCTGCTGCACCCAACAAACTGGGCGTGGGGCGCGGTGGTACTCGCACTCGGCGCATTCTCCGGATTCTTCGGCGCGGTGTTCGCAGCGGTGCAGTCCGACATGAAGCGCCTGCTTGCCTACTCGTCGATCGAGAACATCGGGATCATCTTCAGCGGTCTGGGACTGGCGCTGCTGTATCGCGGGATGGGCATGAACTCCTTGTGCGCGCTCGCGCTCGCCGCGGCGTTGTACCACTGCGTCAATCACGCGCAATTCAAGAGCCTGCTGTTCCTCGCGACCGGCTCGGTCTTGCATGCGACCGGCGAGCGCAGCCTGGGCAAGCTCGGTGGCCTGATTCGTCCGATGCCCTGGGTCGCCAGCCTGGCGCTGATCGGTACGCTCGCGATGGCGGGACTGCCACCGCTCAACGGCTTCGTGTCGGAGTGGCTGCTGCTGCAGTCCTACCTGTTCACACCGACGCTGCCGCATGCGCTGGTCAACATGCTTGTGCCGCTCGGCGCGGCGTTGTTTGCGCTCACCGTCGCACTGGCCGCCTACGTGTTGGTGAAGTTCTATGGCGTCATCTTCCTCGGCCGGTCGCGCGAGCCGAGCGTGGAGAAAACGCACGATGCAGGATTGTTCGGGCGGATCGGGCTTGCGTGGTTGGCGATCACCTGCGTGCTGCTGGGCCTGTTCCCGGTAGCGGTCCTGAGCGCACTCGATCAGGTCAATCGCAGTCTGCTCGGTACGACCCTCGGTAATCACACGACTTCTTCCTGGCTGGTCGTGCCGATCACGACCGAACGCGCGTCCTACAGCCCGCTCGCGTTCGGAGTCGGCATCGCCGCCTGTTTCATCGGTAGCTTCGTGCTGGTCCGTCTGCTCTATCACGGCCGCACCCGACGAAGCCCGCCCTGGGATTGCGGCTTCCCTGCGCAGACCGCGCGCATGCAGGACTCCGCGGAAGGCTTCGGTCAGCCGATCCGGCACATCTTCGCGCCGTTCTTCCGGATCCACCGCGAGGTGCCGTCGCCGGATGATTCGGCGCCATGGTATGCGCTGCACCTGGCCGATCGCTGGTGGGGTTGGGTGTACGTGCCGATCGCGCGCGCGGTTGACGCGGTCGCGAACTTGATCGGCTTGCTGCAGCAAGGACGCATCGCGTTGTACCTCGTCTACAGCTTCGCAACCTTGCTGGCCTTGCTGGTGTTCGCGCTGTGACCCCCGCCACGCTGACCGCCGTGTTCGAGACCGCGTTCGTCATCGCGCTGGCGCCGCTGTTGCTGGGCTGGATCGACCAGTGCCGGGCCTGGCTGCAGAACCGACGCGGCGCGGGCCTGCTGCAGCCCTATCGCAACCTGCGCAAGCTGCTGCACAAGGACGCCATCGTCGCCAACGATGCTTCGCCCTTGTTCCGCGCTTCGCCGTACATCCAGTTCGGCGCGATGGCACTGGCGGCCGCGATCATCCCGGTGGTCGGCCGGCAGCCGCTGCTTGCGACCTCGGCCGATACGATCGCGCTGGTCGGCGTGTTCGCGCTCGCACGCGTGTTCATCGCGCTCGCCGGCATGGACATCGGCACCGCGTTCGGATCGCTCGGTGCCCGTCGCGAGATGTTCGTCGGCTTCCTGTCCGAACCGGCGCTGCTTATGGTGTTCTTCGCGGCCTCGCTGCTGACCCAGAGCACGCTGCTGCCGGTGATCGTCGAGCGACTCGCCGAACGCGAGATCGGCATCTATCCGAGCCTGGCGTTCGCCGGCGTCGCGTTCGTGATGGTCCTGCTCGCGGAGAACGCGCGCATTCCGATCGACAACCCGGCCACGCATCTGGAACTGACGATGATCCACGAAGCGATGGTGCTCGAGTACTCGGGCCGCCACCTCGCGCTGATCGAATGGGCGTCCGCGCTGAAGCTGCTGAACTTCGCGGCGATCGGGCTGGCGCTGTTCGTGCCTTGGGGACTGGCGCCGCCGACGGCTGGGCCGCTGGGCATCGCGGTCGCCGGTGGTGTCGCCGTGCTCAAGCTGGGCGCGGTCGGCGCCGCGCTTGCGCTGATCGAGACGGTCAGCGCGAAGCTGCGGATCTTCCGCGCCCCGGAGTTCCTCGCCACCGCGTTCCTGCTCGCGGTGCTGGGTCTGCTCGTGCACGGCCTGCTCGGAGACTGACGATGAACGCGATGCATTGGGCTTTGCAACTCGTGCACCTGGGTGCGGCGACGCTGCTGCTGACCTCGTTCGCGATGATCTCGCAGCGGCGCATCGCTTCGCTCGTTGAATTGTTCGCGTGGCAAGGCGGCATCTTGAGCGTCTCCACGGCGGCGATGGCGTACGCGTCATCGCAGCCGCACCTGTACGTCTCGGCAGCGCTCTCGCTCGTGCTCAAGGTGATCTTGCTGCCGTGGATCCTGCAGCGCCTGATCCGTCGTCTGAACGTGCACTGGGACACCGAACCGCTGCTCAACATCCCCGCCACGATGCTGATCGGCATCCTGCTCGTGGTGTTCGCGTTCGCGCTTTCGCAACCGATCTCCGCGCTGTCGGCGAGCGCTTCGCGCGGCACGCTGGGCATCGCGCTGGCGGTCGTGATGCTCTCGTTCCTGATGATGATCACGCGCCGCAAGGCGGTCTCGCAGGTGGTAGGTTTCCTGGCGATGGAAAACGGGCTGTTCTTCGCCGCGATCGCCGCGACCCATGGAATGCCGATGGTGGTCGAGCTCGGCGTCGCCCTCGACGTCCTGGTCGGGACCCTGATCCTCGGCGTGTTCTTCTTCCAGATCCGCGAGCAGTTCGACAGCCTCGACCTGCGGCATCTGGAAAAGCTCAAGGAGGACTGAGGTGGAGCTCTGGCTGCTGCTGGCGACCCCCCTGCTTGGAAGCTTCGTGCTGGCATGGCTGGGCGCGCACCGGCGCGCGCCGGAAATCAACGTCGCGTTCAGCCTTGCGACCTTCCTCGCGGGCGCCGCACTGACCCGCCGGGTGATGGCCGAAGGCTCGCTCCTGCTCGGTCACGAGCAGTTCTTCGTCGATCCGTTCAACGTATTTCTGGTCATGCTGACCGCATTCGTCGGCTGGACCACGGCGGTGTTCTCGCGATCGTACATGCGCGTGGAGGAACACCACGGGCGGGTGAACCGCGCACGCTTGCGGCTGTACCACGCGATGTACCAGCTGTTCGTGTTCACGATGCTGCTCGCGCTACTGACCAACAACCTCGGCCTGTTGTGGGTGGCGATGGAAGCGGCGACCTTGACCACCGTGCTGCTGGTGTCGTTGTACCGGACTGCGGCGAGCATCGAGGCCGCGTGGAAATATTTCATCCTCTGCGGCGTCGGCATCGCGCAGGCGCTGTTCGGCACGATCCTGCTGTATCTGGCAGCGGAGAAGGTGCTCGGTGCGGAAGGCTCGACCGCCCTGTTGTGGACCCATCTGGATGCGGTCAAGGCGCAGCTCGAGCCGGTCGTGCTGACGCTCGCCTTCGTCTTCCTGCTCGTGGGCTACGGCACCAAGGTCGGGCTGGCGCCGCTGCACAACTGGCTGCCCGACGCGCACGCCGAAGGTCCGACGCCGATCTCGGCGGTGTTGTCGGGCCTGCTGCTGAACGTGGCCATGTATGCGGTCGTGCGCTGCAAGGTGCTGGTCGAAGGCGCCACGCACTCGGGTCTGGCCGGTCACCTGATGATGGGTTTCGGGTTGCTGTCGGTTTTTCTCGCCGCGTTCTTCCTGTGGCGCCAGCGCGACATCAAGCGCATGTTCGCCTACTCCTCGATCGAACACATGGGCATCGTGACCTTCGCGTTCGGCATGGGCGGCGCTGTCGCGAATTTCGCCGCGCTGCTGCACATGACCGTGCATTCGCTCACCAAGTCGGCGATCTTCTTCACGGTCGGCCACGCCTGCCAGAAGGCGGGCACCCAGATCATGGACGAGATCCGCGGCCTGATCGTGATCAGCCCGACGATCGGCTGGGGCCTGATGATCGGAGCGCTCGCGATCCTCGGCATGCCGCCGTTCGGCGTGTTCGCGAGCGAGTTCCTGATCCTCACCACCGCGATGCGCGAGCACCCGTGGGCGACGCCGATCCTGCTGCTCGCACTGGCGATCGCGTTCGCGGCGATCTATCGCCGCGTGCAATCGATGGTCTTCGGGGACACGCAGCTCCAACCGTTGCCGCATCCGCCCGCGCTCGTGCCGGTGTTCGCCCACCTCGCGCTCGTGCTGATGCTGGGGCTGTACATTCCGCCGGCGCTGGCCACCTGGTATCGCCTGGCGGCGGGGCTGATCGGATGATGCGCTCGCTGCCTTATCCGGATCTGGGCATCTCATGGGTGCCGATGCCGGGCATGCTGCCGGCGATGCACGCAAGCGTGTCCGCCGAACAGTTGCTGGGCTTGTGCACCCGCATCCGGAATGAGTCGGGGCGGCTCGTCAGCCTCTGGGGCGAATGCAGGTCGGGCGATGCGCCGGATCAGCGCCTGTGCGTCGTGCTGGAAACCGCCGAACAGTTGCTTGTGGTCGAACACGCCGTGACGGCGGCGGATCGGTCTTTCCCGGACTTGAGTACGATCTTTCCCAGCGCAGCGCGGATGCAGCGCGCTGCCCGCGATTTGACCGGACTGCGTGTCGAGGGCGGCGATGATCGACCGTGGCTGCGGCATGCGGCGTGGCCATCCGATGCGTTCCCGCTCGATCCCGGTCCGGTGGATCCCGCGATCGCCGCGGCAACCGCGGAGGACTATCGCTTCGTCCCCGTCGAGGGCGAAGGCGTGCACGAGATTGCGGTCGGTCCGGTACATGCCGGCACGATCGAACCGGGACACTTCCGTTTTTCCGTCGTCGGCGAGAAAGTGCTACGGCTCGAAGAGCGGTTGGGCTACGTCCACAAAGGCATCGAGAAGCGCTTCGAGGGCATGAGCCTGCTGGAGGGCGCCCGGCTGGCCGCGCGCGTGTCCGGCGACTCGGCGGTCGCATTCGGGTGGGCCTATGCGATGGCGGCCGAGACTTTGACTGGAACTTGTGTGCCAGAACGCGCCTTGGCGCTGCGCTCGATGCTGCTCGAAAGCGAACGCATCGCCAACCACCTGGGCGATCTGGGCGCGCTGGGCAACGATGCTGGCCTCACGTTCGGCTTCGCGCAGTTCACGCGCCTCAAGGAAGACCTGCTGCGACGCAACGAACGCGTCTGGGGTGCGCGCTACCCGATGGACGCAATCGTTCCCGGCGGCGTGCGCGCCGACGTGGCGACCGGGGAGCTGAGGTTCCTGCGCGAGTTCTTCGATTATCTCGAGCGTGAAGTGCGTCTCCTGCGCGACATCTACGACAACCACGCCGGCCTGCAGGACCGCTTCATGGGCGCGGGAATCGTCACCCCGGAGCTCGCCAAGCGCCTGGGGGTAGTGGGCCTGGCCGCACGCGCGAGCGGGCAAACCCATGATTGGCGGGTCTCGCTGCGAATGCCGCCCTACGATGGCCGCCCTGTGGATCCGGTCGTTCACGAACAGGGCGATGTCGCCGCGCGCGTGGCCGTGCGATTCGAGGAAGTCCTCGCATCGCTGTGTTTCGGTCGCGAAGTGGTGGACACGTTGCCTTCCGGAACGATCCGACAACCGCTTGGAGCGGCGCGCGTGGGTGAGCTCGCCATTGGTGGCGTGGAAGGTTGGCGCGGACCGGTATTCGTTGGCCTGCGCATCGGCACCGATGGCCGTGTACTTCGCTGCCATCCACACGATCCGTCCTGGCACAACTGGCCCGCGCTCGAGCACGCGATCATCGGCAACATCGTTCCGGATTTTCCGCTGATCAACAAATCCTTCAACCTGTCCTACAGCGGACACGACCTGTAGGAAGGAGAGCACCGTGCGCGACCTGCTCCGGCAAATCATTCGAACCGGCCTCGTGTCCGAACCACCGCCGGGCCCCGATCCGTCGCTGGGCGTCACGACACTGCGTGCCGATCTCGAAAAAGTATTCGGCCGCGCGCTGTGCATCCGCCATGTCGATGCGGGTTCGTGCAACGGCTGCGAGCTGGAGATCCACGCGCTGCACAATCCGTACTACAACCTCGAGGGCCTCGGGATCCGGTTCGTCGCCAGTCCTCGGCACGCGGATGCCTTGCTGGTCACCGGACCGGTGACGCGCAACATGGCGCAAGCCTTGCGGCGGACCTACGACGCGATGCCCGATCCGAAGGTCGTGATCGCGGTCGGTGATTGCGGTGCCTGCGGCGGCATTTTCGGCGAGAACTACGCGAGCCTGGGACGGATCGCGAACGTGATCCCGGTCGATGTGACCGTGCCAGGATGCCCGCCTACGCCCACTGCACTTCTGAAGGGCATCCTCGCCGCGGTTCGCTCGCGACCGCTTCCAGCAGGGACGGGCGACTCGACTCCACCGGTTTCGCCCGCAACGCCGTAAGTTCATTCGAAGCAGGGCGGCCTAGAGCATTAAACGGATCAAACAGGCATCGCCGGCCCCTGATTTAGCCGTTCCATCAATGCCTTGAACCGCGGCATCTCGCGGAGCGACGCCAGGTCGTTATCGTGCTCCAGCCAGCCGCGGCTGCCGCCGCCCTGCGCGCTCGCGCGCTCGAGCAGGTCCAGCGCGCGAATGGAATCGCCGGCGAGGCTGTAGAAACACGCTGCGTTGTAGAGAGTGGCGTAGTTGTCCGGATCCGCGCGCAACGCCGTCTCGACGTGCGGGATCGCTTCGGATGTCCTGCCGCCGCGCTGCAGCAGGATCGCCATGAACGCCTGTCCGCGCGCATCGTTCGGATACAGCTCGAGGTGGTGCTGCAGGCCGTTCATCGCCTCCTGCCGCAACGCCTGCGCCCGCGCGTGCTCACCGATCGTGTCCAGCGCGTCGCTCGCGGAAACCGGGATCGTGAAATCGTCCGGCCGCAACGCGAACGCCTTGAGGAACAGCTCGGCGGCGCGCGCGTGGTCGCCGTGCGCATAGCAATGCCGCGCGTAGTAGTAGCAAGCCTCGAACAGGTCGGGGTTCATCTGCAAGGCATGTTCGAACGCGCGCGTCGCGCCCTCGCGGTCGCCGGTCAGCGAACGCACGTGGGCGAGCGCGACGTGCACTTCGGCAAGATCGGGCGCGAGTTCCATCGCACGCTGCGCGGCTCGCGTCGCCTCAGGCAGGACATCCTCCGCGAGCTCGAAACGCCAGAGCAGCATCTGCGCGAGGATGTCGGCGAGTCCGGCGTGGGCCTGCGCGTATTCCGGATCGAGTTCGATCGCACGCCGGAACATCGGCACCGCGAGCCGCCAGTCGGCGACGTTGATCTTCGCGACGAGCTGGCGGCCGCGCAGGTAGAACTCGTGCGCCTGCAGGTTGCGGGGCGCATAGCGCTGGTTGCGCGAGGCCGCTTCGCCGGTGAGCGACAGGCGCAGCGCCGCGGCGACCTTGGTCGCGATCTCGCTCTGGATCGCGAAGATGTCCTCGAGCCGGCGGTCGAACTTCTCCGACCACAGGTGGAATCCGCTGCCGGCGTCTATCAGCTGCGCGGTCACGCGAATGTGCTCGCCCGACTTGCGCACGCTGCCTTCGAGCACGGCGCCCACGCGCAGCCGTTCGCCGATCTCGACCGGATCGACGCTGCCGTCGCGGAACCGGAACGAGGACGTGCGTGAGGCGACGCGCAAGCCACGCACGCAAGCCAACGCGTCGATGATCTCCTCGGCGAGCCCGTCGCAGAACCAGTCCTGGTCCTTCTCGGCACTCAGGTCGGCGAACGGCAGCACGGCGACCGATGCGCCGTCGCTGCGCGGCGCCGCGCTCGAAGCCAGCGCGCGCGAATCCGTTGCCGCGGCCGCTTCATGCGATGCATCGGCATTCGCCGTGCGCACGATTCCGTGCGCGGTGAAATCGTAGATCCAGGCGAGCACGAACGCCGGAACGATGCCGGCCGCGAGCGCGTAGATCAGCGCGCGCTGCATCCAGTCGGGCAGGCCCAACGGCGGAAACGTCACGTTCGCGACCTGCAGCAGCAGCCAGGCGCCGACGAAGTAGCCCGCCATCGCCCGGAACATGCGCCGCCGCCGGAATTCCTCGAACCATCCCATCAGTCGAGTGTAACCCGTCGAACCCGACGGCTCCGCGACGCTTGCAACCGCGCGCGCGAGGACTAAGCTCGCGATTGTGGCTGCCGAGACGGGAGCGGCGGAATGCGTGGCCTCCGAGACACCGTGCGAAGGTTCGCGATGACGATCGCGCTGGCAATCGTTCTGCCATGCGCGCCCGCGCTTGCGACGCAATACTGGGAACTCGATCCGCAACCGGATCCGTCTGTCGCGATCGGCACCTACACGGTCGTCGGCGGCAAGACCGTGCCGGATGGCGTGAACTTCACGCTCAAGAACAGCAAGGACGACCAGCCGGTCGCGCTGACCCTGATCGCAAAGACCCAGGGCGCGGCGCTGCATCTGTCCGCGTTCAAGGACGACGGCGACTCCTTCCTCGACAAGGACACCGACGCGAACGGGCTGCTGACGGTCCGTTTCCGGACCGCCGACACGATGAATTTCAAGGTCAGCGGACCGACTGATTCAACCTACCAACTCGCACTCTGGCGTGGCCCCGAGATCGTGATGCCCTCGCCCGACCCGGTCGTCGCGATGGATGCGGTCACAGGTCGCGCGGAAAACCCGGGTGCGCCGCAGGTTTCCGCAACGACGCAAACCCCCAACGCGACAGGCACTCCGATCGCCCCTGCACCGGCAAACGCAGGCAGTTCGAACACACTGATCTATCTCCTGCTCGGCGGCATCATGCTGGTTCTGATCGTGATCGCGCTGCTGTTGTATCGCGGCCAGAAGATGCGGGAGAAATGATGAGACTTTTCCCTGTGCTCGCCTTGGCCGCGTTCCTGTGCGTCGCGTCGCAGGCATTCGCGCAATCCGCGGACGGCCTCGCGCCCAAGCTCATCAAGCCCGACGAACGCGATCCGCGCGCGGCCGAGGAAATCCAGAAGAACATTGACACGCTCAAGGGCCTGTTCGACAAGATCAAGACCATCACCGAAGGCAAGGTCGATCCGAATTCGCCGATCGACATCAAGTCGCTCAAGGATTGGGGCCTGAAGAACCCGTCGGTGGACATCACCGGCATGTTGCAGACCGCGCTGAACCTGATGGAGGCGTTCAACCTCATCGATCCGCGCGAGAACGCGCTGCAACCCGACCTGCATCCGCGCGGGATGCCCGACCTGCCCTCGCGCGCGGCGAAGGACGGCAATCTCAACCCCGAGCAATACGGCGAATTCCGCAAGTACATGCACGACCTCGATGCCGAGAAGAACTTCCTCGAGAAGAACTACGTCGTGCTGCGGCAAACCGAGATCAAGGCCAAGCGGCTCACCGAACTCGCCAACAGCGCCGCCGGCATGAGCGGCCTCGCCGGCCTGTACTGGGCCAAGGTCCAGGGCGACCCGAACGACCCGATGAACAAGTCCAAGGCCGCGTTCTTCGCCAAGTACGACGGCGCGCAGGAAAACGGTCTGAAGGCGCTCAACGACACGCTCAAGGCGATGGGCGATTTCGAGTTCAAGACCTACGGCGATCGCAACTGGTACCTGTATTTCGGCCTGCCGTACTACAACTTCATGGTCGCGCGATACACGCGGCCCGGAGCGTGACCTCACGATTCGCGTCAACGGTTGCGAATACATTTCCATGGAGAGAGCGATGACAAGGAACGAGCTCGACCTGGTGCTCAAGCGCTTCGAGGACCCCGACGAAATCCGCCGCATGGAGAAGGGGAAATTCGAATTGGTCCGCATCGGCGGAATGACGATCGGCCGCGCGACCTACGAACCCGGATGGAAATGGTCGGAACACGTCGGTCCTTCGCGCGGGTTGCAGCGGTGCGACGTCGAGCACGTCGGCCTGGTGCTGTCGGGAACCGCGACCGCGGCCTTCGAGGACGGAACCGTGCAGGAGCTGACCGCCGGCACGCTGTTCTACATCCCGCCGACGCCGCACGACAGCTGGGTCGTCGGCGACGAGCCCTACGTCTCGCTGCATTTCCTCGGCGCGGACCACTACGCGAAATGACGTGAGCGGCGCAAATCCGGCTGGCGCATACTCCAGCCGGATTCCGCACGAACCGGACAAGGAATGCCCATGCAACCGTTCCTGATGATCAGCAACCGCAGTCGCGACGGCGACGCACTTGGTTCGGACACCGCGGCTATCGCCTTCTATTCGGCGCCGGCTTCGGCCACGGACGATGGCCTCAAGAAGCTGTCCACGTGGACGAAGGTCACGCGCGCGGCCTTCGTCCAGCAACTCAAGCAGATCGCCGACGGATTTCCCTTGCTGCCGGATGCGCAGCACGAACTACAGCAGCACATCTGCCTGTTCGTGCATGGTTACAACACCGACTGGGGCGATTCGGTGGACGATTACGTGCGGATCAAGCGCGACCTCATCGAGTCCGTGAACCTCGGCCAGCTCGTGCTGTATTCGTGGCCGTCGAAGGGCAGCGTCGCCGGCTACCTGCCCGACCGCGAGGACGCGCGCGAATCGGCGCCCGACCTCGCGCAGCTGTTCGTGGACCTCAGCGACTACATGGTGCAGAAACAGCGCATCGCCGCGAGCACGAACGATCCGAACAAGCTGTGCAAGGCGAAGATCTCGGTGCTCGCGCACAGCATGGGCGCGTACGTGATGCAGGAAGCGCTGGTCTCCGCGTCCAAGCGGCTCAACGATCCGCAACTCGTGAGCCTGGTCAACCAGCTCGCGCTGGTCGCGGCCGACGTGGACAACGACCTGTTCCAGCGCGACAAGCCCGCCGACGGCGACGGCAGCCTGATGGCGAACCTGTGCTATCGCATCGCGGCGCTTTTCACGGGAACCGATCCGGTGCTGGGCATGTCCGCGGGGCTCAAGCACTTCGGCACGCGCCGGCTCGGACGCAGCGGGCTGGCCGACCGGAACAACGCCTGGGACAACGTGTTCGACTTCGACGTCACGCGCTACCTGGATCCGTCGCAAAGCGTGCATTCGGCGGTGTTCTACTCCAAGCCCGCGATCGCGATCGTGCAGAACATCCTGCGCGGCGTGGATCGCAACTACATCGCGCAGGGCGTGCCTGCGAATCCGCCATCGCCCTGAGCCAGGCGAACTTCGCAAAAGAAATCAGGGGGCCGAAGCCCCCTGTTGCGATTCATGCGTGGCGCAACGGTTACAGAACCGGCCGCATCTTCGCGTTGGATGCGAGCAACCGCGACTTCGCAGGGTGCATCGGCGCGGCCTGCGCGGTGCGCGCGCCCTTGGGCACGAAGAAGAAGTCGCCGCTTTCGTGGCCGGAGAACTGGATCGGCGAATAACCCGGCGTCTGCGCGATCGGCGAGTCGATCGCCGCCAGCGCGAGCGAGCTGGACACTTCGCGGTACAGCCGCTGTGCCTCGAGCATCCGGTTGTTGTCCTGCAGCGTGTTGAGGAACGCACGGGTGAAGTACGAGTGCTTGCCCGAGCCGGTGTCGAGCACCGGCTGCACGCCGCCCGAGGTCAACGCGGTGCGCGATTTTCCGCTGTTCATCTTCTGCACGAACGTCGCCCATTGCTCGGGCTTCAACGCGCCGTTGTCGAAGCTCGGCACGCCCGAGCGCGTCAGCGTTCCCGAGTAGCACGAATCCGCGACCACCAGCACGTGCCGCGACTTGAGCGTGGTCAGGATGTCGCTGATCGCGGCGTTGGAAATCCACGTCGTCGCGGTCTTGTCGCGCGCGTCGGTCGGGATCCAGTAGCCCTGCCGGCTCTGCAGTTCGCCGTGGCCGGCGTAGTAGATCAGCAGGTTGTCGTCCGGGCCGAGCGTTTCGCGCATCGTGTTGAGCGCGGTGAGGATCTGCAGGCGCGTCGCATTCGGCAGCAGCGTGGTCTGGTAGCCGTAGCGGGCCTTGAGTACCTGCTGTACGGCGGTGGCGTCGCTCACGGCGCTCTTCAGGTCCGGGAACGCCGGATCCTGATAGTTGTCGTTGCCGATGATGACCGCATAGTTGTTGCCCAGGCGGACGCCCGACGGCACCGCGCCAACGCCACCGTTGCCGCCCGCGCTGGCCACGCTGCCCGCGCCGCCGCCGGCCTGCATGATCACGTTGAAGTCCAAGGTCTTGTTGACGCCGCCCTTGCTCTGCATCGCGACCTGCACGCTGGCGCCGCTCGCCGGCACGTTGATCTGCGCCTTGAACGCGCCGTTCGCGCCGACCGCGACCGGCGTTCCGTTCACCGACACCTTGGACACGGCGGCAGGATTGGTGAAGCGCCCGACCAGCTCGTGCGGGCCGGGCGTGCCGTGCACGACGCCGGTGTTGCTGCCGCCGCGGGTGGCGAACACCTGCGGTTCGATCATCACCAGCGTCGAGGCCGCGGCCTGGTCCATGCCGCCGGCGCCTGCGCCGATGCGCTGCTGCAGGGCCGCGATCGCGCGGTTCTGCTGGTTCACCTCGGTCTGCCGCTCGACGAGCTGGTTCTCGAGCAGCTTCATCAGCTCGTAGTCCTGCTTGCTCTTGGCTGGCGCATGCGCCTTCATGCCGTTGATCTGCGCCTGGAACTGCGCGCGCTGGCTGGCGAGCTGTTTCTTCAGGCTCGCGATCTCGTCGGCGTTGGCCGGCGTGTCGCCGCCCTGCGCCTGCGCGAGCTTGTCGGAGCTGTCCTGCATCTGCGCGCGCGCGGCCTCGACCTTGCGCGCGACTTCCGCTCCGACCGAGTTGCGCACCTTCTCCAGTTTCGCCTGGGTGTCGTTGAGGTCGTGCTGCGAGGACTCCAGCGCCTGCTTCTTCGAATCGAGTTCGGACTCGAGTTTCTTGATCTGCTCCTGCTGGCTCTCGACCGTCTGCTTGAGTTCGGTGATCTGGGTTTCCTTGGCCTGCAATTCCACCTGCACCGTCGAAGCGAAGATCAGGTCGTCGCCGGTGATCCCCGAGGCCTCGCGATAGAGGTTGAGTGCGTGGGTCACGTCCTTGGGCACGCCCAGGCCGGCCTCGTACATGTAGCCGAGGTTGATCTTGGCGCGGTTATTGCCCTTGTCGGCGGACTGCTGGAACCACTTCTGCGCTTCCGGGTAGTTCGGGTCGATGCCAAGGCCCTTCAGGTAGATCTCGCCGACGTAGTTCATCGCTTCCGGATCGCCGGCGCTCGCCGAATCCATCCACACCTTCAGCGCAGTCTGGTAGTTCGCGCGGTCGAACGAGACGTATTCACCGCCGCGGATCTGGCAGTCGGCCTGGGTCGTGCGCACCGGCCGGCGTGCGCTCATGTAGGTGACCTGGCTGCCGAGCCGGCGGATCTGGCCGGGAAGCAGGCAGTCCACGATGAGCAGATCCTCGGCGTTGCGCACGGTCTGCGCCTGCGCGACGGGCGGCACGACGCCCGGACCGACGGCGAAGCCGATCGCGGCGACCAAAACGGCAAAACGGAGGAAGACCGGACAGTTCGATAGCGAGTTCATGATGCGAAGCTCCATGGGCGGATTTCGCGACTCGCGCCGACCCTTGCAGCGGCGCGCGAGCCGCTATACTGGGTTCGCCGAGTATAAGCACGCTTTGGGGAGAAATGCGATGCGTCCGTTCCCGCAGACGATGCCGTCCGTCCGTTCCCGCGTTCCGAACGCGCCGCAACGCCCTTCCTGGTTCGCGCAAGCGGTGGTCGCGCTGCTGTTGCTGATTGGCGGCGGCTGGAGTCCGCATGCATCGGCGGCCGTCGCATCCGTATGCGACCTGGTGTCGAATGCGCCAACTTCGCAGAGCGGCTCCGGCGGCGGCACACTCAATTACTCCTTCGGCGTCACCTGCAATTTCGGCGCCGCCGATGTCGCTGTCACCATCCCGTTTGACGGCACCGGAGGCGCGAGTGTGATCTCCCCGGCCGGCGGCGCATTCCCTGCGATCGGCACCGGCGCCTCCTACCCGTTCTCGATCCAGCTCGGGCCCAACCCCGGCTTCGTCTCTATCCAGATCGATTGCACTACAGCCAATTGCGGTGCAACCAAAACCCTGTTTTACAGCGCCAATTATCCGGCCGTGTACAACATGACGCTGACCAAGGCGATCACCGGCAACACCGATCCGGACGGCTCGGGTACGATCACGCCGGGCGACGTACTGACTTACACCGTCACCGCGACCAACACCAGCAACACCTTCTTGACCAATGTCGCGATCAGCGATCCGCTTATCACGCCGAACAGTGGACTCTGCGCGAACGTCCCGGTGAACGGTACGTGCGTGCTCACCGGCACCTACACAGTGACCGCCGCGGATTTCCGCAACCGCTTCATCAGCAACGTCGCCCAGGCCACCGCCAACGAGTTCTGCAGCGCAGGCGCCGTGCCACGCGGCGCGGCCAGCACGTTCCCCGGTTTCTGCCAGGTGTTCACCGCCAACCTGCGCACGCCGGTCTTAGCGACGCCGCTGCTCAGCGTTACCAAGTCGCTGGTGCGCAACACCGACGGCGACCACAGCAACACCGTCACCGTCGGAGACGTGCTGCTGTACCAGATCAAGGCGACCAACATCGGCCAAGGGCCGGTGACCAACGTGACCGTCAGCGACCCGCTCCTCTCCCCGAGCTCGGTCGCCTGCACGTCGATCCAGCCGAACACCAGCTGCACGTTGCAGGGCAGCTACAAAGTGACGGCGACCGACCTCGCCAACGGATCCGTCGTCAACACCGGCAGCGCGACTGCGAGCGGCATTCCGGGCACGCTCAACAGCAACACCGTGACCACGAATGTTTACGGCTCGCCCGCGATGACGGTCAGCAAGCAGCTCACCGGCAACACCGACCCCGACGGCAACGGCAAGGTCACCGAAGGCGACGTGCTGACGTTCACCGTCACCGCGACCAACACCGGCAACGTGCCGTTGACCAACGTCGTGGTCCAGGATCCGCTGACCACACCGAACTCGACCCGCTGCGCGAGCGTCGCGCCGGGCGGCACCTGCGTGCTGGCAGGCAATTACACGGTCACTGCGACCGACGTGACGAACGGTGCGATCAGCAACACGGGCCGCGCGACCGCCAGCGAATTCTGTCCGGAAGTCTGCACGTATTTCAGCGCATCGCTGCGTACGCCGGTCTTCGCGACCAACGCGATGACGGTAACCAAGGTGCTCTCCAACAACGCCGACAACGACGGCAGCGGCAGCGTCACGCTGGGCGACGTGCTGACGTTCACCGTCACCGCGACCAACACCGGCAACACGACGCTGAACAACGTGCAGGTCAGCGACGCGCTGACCACGCCGAATTCGACGAATTGCGCTTCCGTCGCCCCCGCGGCGACCTGCGTGCTGGTCGGCACCTACACCGTGACCGGCAACGATGCGCTCAACGGCTCGATCGTCAACATTGGTACCGCGCAAGCCAGCCAGGTGCCGGCACAGAACGTCCGGCTGACCACTTACGTGAATTCGAACTTCAACCTTTCGGTCACCAAGACGCTCGCAGGCAACGCCGACAACGATCACTCGAACAGCGTGACCCAGGGCGACGTGCTGACGTTCCGCGTCACCGCGACCAACACCGGCAACGCACCGCTCACGAATGTGCAGGTCAGCGACCCGCTGACCACGCCGAACGCGACCACCTGCCCCAATCTCGCGCCGGGAGCGAGTTGCGTGCTCAACGGCCAGTACACCGTCACCGCGACCGACGCCTCGAACGGCTCGATCAGCAACACCGGTTCGGCGACCGCGAACCAATTCTGCGGCGAGGGCTGCTTCTACTTCAGATCCTCGTTGAACACGCCGGTCGCCCCCACCGTGCCGCCGAGCCCTGCGCTGACCGTGGTCAAGAAGTTGACCAACAACGCGGACAACGACAACTCGGGCAACGTGAGCGTCGGCGATGTGCTGACGTTCACCGTCACCGCGACCAACACCGGCAACGTGACCCTGACCAACGTGCAGGTCAACGACCCGCTGACCACTCCGAACTCGATGAGCTGCGCGAGCGTGCCGGTCAACGGAACCTGCGTGCTGACGGGAACCTACACGGTGACCGCGGCCGACGCGCGCAAGGGTTCGATCGACAACACCGGTACCGCGACCGCGGGCCAGATCACCCAGTTGACCAGCAGTTCGCTGAACACGCCGGTCGCGCCATTGCCGGCGAACAGCCCGGCGATGACTGTCGTCAAGCAACTGACCCACAACGCCGACAACGACGATTCGGGCAACGTGAGCGTCGGCGATGTGCTGACGTTCACCGTCACCGCGACCAACA
>CAYUXZ010000025.1:0-19566 GCA_964449135.1 uncultured Gammaproteobacteria bacterium | reverse complement strand
CCACTCCGAACTCGATGAGCTGCGCGAGCGTGCCGGTCAACGGAACCTGCGTGCTCACCGGCAACTATACGGTGGCCGCGAGCGATGCGAAGAAAGGCTCGATCAGCAACACCGGCAGCGGCACCGCCAGCCAGATCGACAAGCCGGTGACGAGCAGCATCACCACGCCGGTCGCGGCGCCGCATCCGGCGCTGTCGGTGGTCAAGCAACTGACCAATAACGCGGACAACGACGACAGCGGAAGCGTGACCCTGGGCGACGTCCTCACGTTCACGGTGACCGCGACCAATACCGGCAACGTCACCTTGGCCAGCGTGAAGGTCACCGATCCGCTGACGCAGCCGAACTTCAAGCTCTGCGCCCTGCTCGCGCCGGGCGATAGCTGCGTCCTGACCGGCACTTACACGGTCAGCGCGAACGACGCGAGCGCCGGCTCCATCACCAACACCGGTAGCGCGGCCTCGAGCCAGATCGACGGCACGGTCAGCAGCACCATCCAGACGCCGGTGTCCGCTTCCCCGCAGCAGAACTTCCGGATCGTGATCCTCAGCGGCAACGGCCAGAGCGGCGCGCCGGGCCAACCGCTCGCGCAGGACTTCGTGGTTGCGGTGACGCCGTTCATCGATGCGGCTGTCAACACGCACGCCGCGGTGAACAACCACGCGATCGTCGGCCTCAGCGGCGTGCCGGTAACTTGGCAGATCCTCGGCGGCGGCGGCAGCCTGTCGCACGGCAACAACACCTTCACCGACGCCGACGGGCATTCCAGCAACCACTTCACCCTTGGCCCCGGAACCGGCCAGCAGCAGGTGCAGGTGTGCGTGCCGATCGAATCCTGCGTCACGTTCACCGTGAACTCGGTCGCGCCGAACGCCGCGTTGACGATCGTCTCCGGCAGCGGCCAGTCGCTGATCCCCGGCGCGGCGTCTGCGCCGCTGGTCGTGCACCTGGTCAACAACGGCTCGCCGGTCGCCAACGCGGTCATCCATTGGAGCGGCAACAACGCGACGCTCGCGAGCGCCACTTCAACGACGAACTCGAACGGCGACGCGACCAACACCGCGAAGGTGCAGTCGCCGGGCGCGGCCACGGTCACCGCGAGTTCCACCTCGCCGGCGGCCGGCCCGGTGAGCTTCAGCCTGAATGCGGCGTTCGTGAACATCCCCGGCCTGACGCCGCAACAATCGGAAACCGCCAACGCGCTGGACCACGCCTGCACCGCGCTGCTGGCGCTCGAATCGTTGACGCCAGGACAGGCGGACCTGTTGCGCCAGTGCGAGGACCTCGCCGCGGACGACAATCCGACCGAGGTGAAGAATGCCTTGAGCGAACTGTTCGCGAACATCGCGTTCCTCGAGACCAGCGCGGCCTTGCTGATCGAATCCACGCAGTTCGACAACATCAAGGCGCGCATCGCGGCGCTGCGCAGCGGCACCGGCCACACCCACTTCGGCGGACTGGCATTCCAGACGCCGGACGGCGTGCTGCCGATGGGCACGCTCGCCGATTCCGCGCTCGGCCTCGACGACGACAAGAGCAAGGACAAGAAGGACGAGGTCGGCAGCGATTTCGACCGCTGGGGCTTCTTCGCCTCGGGCACCTTCGGCTGGGGTTCGGCCGATCCGCGCCAGGTCACGCCCGGGTTCGGCTTCCACACCAACGGCCTGACCGCGGGCGTGGACTACCGCTACAACGACCACCTGATCTTCGGCATGGCCGGCGGTTACGCGAGGTACAAGGCCGACGCGCGCGCCGGGATGGGCGGGCTCGACACCAGTGGCTGGACCCTGTCGGCCTACACGACCCTGTTCAAGCAGGACAGCTGGTACATGGACGGCGTGTTCAGTTGGGGCAACAACAACTTCGACATCACCCGCCGGATCATCTACACGCTGACCACGAACACCGGCACGACCACGGTGGACCAGACCGCAACCGGCAGCTCGGGCGGCAGCACGATCGCCGGCGCGCTGACCTTCGGCCGCGATTTCACCAAGGGGCCGTGGTCGTTCGGGCCGTATTTCCGCGGCACCTGGACCAAGGTGTCGTTCGACGACTTCCACGAGAAACTCAACGCCGGCAACGGCAGCGGCGTGGGCCTGTTCGTGCAGACGCAGGACCTCAAGTCGGTCGCCAGCGTGCTCGGCGGCAAGGTGAACTACGTGATGAGCGAGGACTGGGGCGTGCTGATGCCGCATGCCGAGGTCGAATGGAACCACGAGTTCCACGACAACCCGGACAGCATCACCGCGCGCTTCCTCAACGACCCGACCCAGACGCCGATCACGGTCCGGGGCGATCCGACCGATACCGACTTCTTCCGGCTCGGACTTGGCGTGTCGTTCGTGCTGCCGAAGGGCCGTTCGGGCTTCATTTACTACGAAAAGGTCCTGGGACGCACCGGCGTCACCCAGGACAACCTTGCGGTCGGCATCCGTATCGAGTTCTGATCCGGGGATTTTTTCCGCCCGCCTCTTGATTCGTCCCGACCACCCTCGTATAGGGTGGTCGGGAGATTCACCGCCACGCCCGCGGATGGGGCTCCGCCCGCGTGGAACAACCGGTCGGGGCTGCGCGCGCCTTTACGGCCTTCAGCGATCCGACGACCGATGACAGCCTCTTTCGCCGGCGCGGGGAGCGCCGGCCTGCCGTACTCGCAGGGGAGTCGCGGAAATGGATACCTCACGCATCGCGCGCACCGACGCCGTCGCCACCACCACGATCCGCGACGGCCTTCGCCGGATCGCCATAGCCACGCTTCTGCTCGCGGGCCTGTTCTGCGCGCAACGCAGCGTCGCCGATTCACTTTCGGGCGGTTCGTCCATCACCTTGACGCCGATCAAGGACGCCACCGAGGCGATCGCCGCGCGACCCGGCGCGGACGTTTCCCTGTCCGTGCGCAAGCAACGCGACGGCCACGGCCTGCCCGGGCAGCCCGTGGACTGGAGCGTGACCGGCCCCGGCACCGCGACGCTCTCGCCCGAACGCGCGACCACCTCGGCGAAGACCACCACCACCGACGAAGGCATCGCCAGCACGATGTTCCATGCGACCGCGCCCGGCCGCTACGTGGTGGTCGCGACCAGCCAGAAGAATCCCGACTGCGCCGGCGAATCCTGCGCGACGTATATCAGCACGCGTTTCAACCTCGACGTCACCGACACCGCGCCTTCCGGCGGCGGCGACAGCAAGGCCGACGACCACACCACCCTCATCGTAGTCGGCGCCGTGGTCGCCGGCGCGGCGATCATCGCCGCGGCCAACAACGGCGGTGGCCATCACGAGCAACCCTCGACGCCACCGCCCGCGGTCACGCGTTCGCTGAGCCTGGTCAGCGGCGACGGCCAGTCCGTGGCCGCGAATTCCGCGTCTGCGCCGCTGGTGGTGCACGCGGCGAACAACGGCGCCCCCGCCGCATCGGTGGCGATCAACTGGACCGCGAACGGCGGAGCGACGCTGCGCAACACGCAGACCATCACCGACGCGAACGGCGACTCCAGCGTGGGCCTTGTCAGCGTGGGTCCCGGACCGGGTCCGATCACCGTGGTCGGCACGCGCAGCGACAATCCGGGCGCGAGCGTCTCGTTCACGATCAATGTCGTCGTGCCTTCGCTGATCCTGGTGTCCGGCGACGGGCAATCGGGTTTCACCAGCACCACCGTCGCCAATCCGCTGGTCGTCGAGGCACTGCTCGGCAACGCGGCGCAGGCGAATGTGCCGATGACATGGGCGATCACCAGCGGCGACGCGACCGTTGCCAGCGTCAGCAACGGCGGCCACACGGACACCGGAGGATTGTCCAGCGCGACGATCCATTTCGGCCCGACGCCCGGACCCGTCGTCGTCACCGCGACCCGCAACGACGGCTCCGGCCTGTCGCAGACCTTCCACCTGACCTCGCTGCTGATCCGCACCCTGAGCATCGTCAGCGGCGACCACCAATCCGGTGCGCCGAACCAGCCGCTGGCCAATCCGCTGGTCGTGCACGCGGTGACCAACAACGCCAACGCGAGTGGCGTGACCATCAACTGGTCGGCGAGCAATGGTGCGACGCTCAGCTCCAACAGCACGGTCACCGACGGCGCCGGCCAAAGCAACGTGACGATCACCAACATGGGCTCGAGCCTCGGGCCGGTGATCGTGACCGCGACGCGCGCGGATGACGCGACCGCGACCGTGTTCTTCACCGAGTCCATCCTGCCGCCGACGCTGAGCATCGTCAGCGGCGACAACCAGGTAGGGCTGATCGGCACCGCCGCGACCGCGACGCTGGATGTCGAACTCGCCGACGGCGGCGGCACGCCGATGGTCGGCCAGACCGTGAACTGGAGCGTGATCGGCGGTTCGGCGATCCTCGCATCAAGCACCTCGATCACCGACGGCAGCGGGTACGCGCCGGTGAGCTTCACCTACGGCAACTTCCCCGGGCCGATCACCTTCCAGGCCAGCGCGTTCAACGGCGTAGCGACGGTGCAGATGCACGCGACCGCTTCCACCGCGAATTCGCTGACCAAGGTTTCCGGCGACGCGCAGGCCGGCGCGCCGGGTTCCACCCTGCCGACGGCGCTGACCGTGCAGATCACACCACCGGTCGGCGTGACCGTGCTCTCGGGCGTGCCGATCAACTTCACGGTGATTTCCGGCAGCGCGAGCGTGACCACCGCATCGGCGGTCACCGACGCGAGCGGCCAGGCCAGCACGACCGTGCATCTGGGCCTGACCCCCGGTCCGGTCAGCGTGCTCGCGCAGGTGTCCGGCGGCGGTCCGAGCGCGACCTTCAGCGAAACCGTGACTGGCACGCTGGTCACCGGCGTACTGACGATCGCCTCGGGCGACAAGCAGACGATCACCCCGAACACGCCGTCCGCGCCGCTGGTCGTGCTGCTTAAGGGCAACGGCAGTCCGCTCGCCGGGCAGACGATCAACTGGAGCACCACCGGCGGCAGCCTTTCGACGAACAGCACCACGACCGACGCCAACGGCAACGCGCAGGTCACTTTGACGCCGAACAGCGGCGGCACGACCACAGTTACCGCGAATTTCCCTGGCTTCGCGCAGTTCACCGCCGCGTCGGTGCAGTTCACCGAGAACACCGCGCTGGCTTCGGTGCCGGGCCTCACGACCAACGACCAGCAGGTCGGCGCCGCGCTGGATACCGCGTGTTCGACCCTGCAGAGCACGCCCAACCTCACGCCGCAGCAACAGGACCTGCTGAACCAGTGCCTCGCGCTGAACGCGTCGAACTCGCAGGCCGCGGTGGCGCAGGCGATCGAGCAACTGCCTCCGAAGACCGCCGAAACGCAGACGCAGACCGCGCACACGGCGGTCAACGCGCAGTTCGTCAACGTCGCCGGACGCCTCACCGCGTTGCGCGGCGGCGCGCACGGCGCGAACTTCGGCAGCCTGGCCTTCACGAACGCGGACGGCTCGCTGCCGATCTTCGGCGCGGGCGCGGCGGCGCTGGGCCTGGATGACAAGTCCGCCAAGACCGAAGCCGGCAGCGACTTCTCGCGCTGGGGCTTCTTCGGTTCGGGCACGATCGGGCGCGAAAACGGCCGCGCGGGAACGCAGTCGCCCAGTTACGACCTCAACACCCACGGCCTGACGTTCGGTGCGGACTATCGCTTCAGCGATACGTTCGTGCTCGGCGGCGCGGTCGGCTGGAACCACCAGGGCACGACCCTCGGCGGCGGCGTGGGCAGCCTGACGACAAACGGCTGGAGCCTCACCGGTTACGCGACCTGGTACCAGCAGAACAACTGGTACGTCGACGGCGCGCTGAGCTGGAACCACAACAGCTTCGATTCGAAGCGGGTGATCGCCTACACGCTGCCGTTGCCCGGCGGCGGCAGCCTCGCCGTGAACCAGCTCGCGAAAGCCTCGTCGAATGGCAACGGAACGGCCGCTTCGATGACCTTCGGCCACGATTTCAACAACAAGGAATGGGCTTACGGGGTGTACGGCAAGCTGCAGTACAGCCACCAGAGCTTCGGCGGCTACTCCGAGCAGTTGAACGCAAGCGCGGCAGGCAGCGGCCTGGGCCTGCGCGTCGGCTCGCGCAGCGAGACCTCGTCGAACACCATCCTCGGCGGCAAGCTCGACTACACCATGAGCACGAGCTGGGGCGTGGCGATCCCGCACGCGGAACTCGAGTGGCAGCACGACTTCCACACCGACCCGGGCGCGTTCATCGCGTTCTTCGAGGACGACCCGAACGCGACGCCGATCGTGATCCATGGCGACAAGCTCGACGCCGACTACTTCCGGCTGGGCCTGGGCGCGTCGTTCGTGTTCCCGAAGGGGCGCTCGGGCTTCATCCTGTACAACCGCACGATCGCGCGCACCGGCATCTCGCAGGACAACCTCACCATCGGCTTTCGAATGGAGTTCTGAGGCCTGCGAACGCCTCTTGAATCGGCCGCGCCCGGGCGGGCGCGGCCGAAGCTGCAACCGGTGCATGCGGATGCGCCGGTACATGACATGAGAAGGGGATCGGTCATGAACGCTTCCCGCATCGCGCACGCCGGACTCGGCGAAATCGCATGCTTCACCCGTCTGTTCCCGCGTCCTGGTGCATTCCGGCTTGCCGCCATCGCCCTGCTACTGATCGGCGTGCTGTGTGCGTCCGGAAACGTCGCCGCACAGTCCGCCGCATCGATGAACGTGCGTACGGTGCTGAGCAGCTTCACCGACAGCGACAGCAGCGGCAATGTCACCCTGGGCGATACCCTGCACTTCACCGTCACCATGACCAACACGGGCGGCGTGCCGTTGACAAACGTCCAGGTCGGCGATGATTTCTCATCTTTCAATACGTGCGCTACGGTTGCCGTCAACGCTACCTGCACCCAGACGAGTTCGCATACGGTGACCGCCGCGGATGTGACCGGCGGTCAGGTCGTCGACGAAGGGAGAGCGTTCTCGAACGAAACCAACGATGTGTCCAATACGGTATTCACGCGGGTGTTCGGCAACCAGATGACCGTTATTGTGTTCCTGGCTTTCGACAACTCGAACGGCCAGCAGCCGACCGTTGGGGACGTATTCCATTACACGGTCATAGCTACCAACCAGAACAGCACTGGTTCGTTGACCAATGTGCATGTCAACGACCTGACCCTCTCGCCCGGCACGAGCGCTACCTGCGCGACCCTGGCTGCCGGCGCCACATGCGTACTCAATGGCGACTACACGGTGACCTCGGCCGACGTTACCGCAGGGCACGTTACCAATACCGGAACCGCCAGTTCGGACCAGGTACCCGGGCCATTGAGCTATAGCATCACTCAAACGGTGGTCCCTGCCAGCGGTTTCATTGACATCCACACCACCAATGCGCTCGTCTCCAACGCGGACAACGACCATTCCGGAACCGTCACCCTTGGCGACGTGCTGACCTACAGCTCGACCGCAACCAATACCGGCACCCTTGCGGCAAGCAACGTTCAGATCAACTCGTCCTTGCTGACGCCCAGTACGGCGACTTGCGCGACCCTCGCGCCGAGCGCGAGCTGCGTGCTGACCGGCACCCACACAGTCACCACCGCCGATGTCGCCAGCGGTCAGATAATTTTCAGCCCGACCGAAACAGACACCACGTCGGGCAACAACAACGGCGCACCGGTCGTCACCCCGGTGGCGACCGCCGGCGGCGCCGCGATGAGCGTGTTCGTCGACATCAACAACGTGGTGGACGTCGACCACAGCGGCACCGTCACCGCCGGAGATACCGCACAAATCATCGTCACCGCACTCAATGCCGGCACGGTTCCGCTGACCAACGTGCAGGTCAGCAACACGCGCACAACGCCGGGGATAGCCACTTGCGCCAGTGTCGCAGCGGGCGCGACCTGCGTCCTCAACGGCACCTACACGATCCTTGCGTCCGACATCAGCAGCAGCTCGAAGATCGTTTTCACCGGATCGGCCACCTCCACCCAGGTTCCGGGTCCGGTGAGTTTCTCCCGGGATGTCAGGATCGACGGCAACACCATCGACACGGTCTTGCTGCAGGCCGTGACTGGCGACATGCAGTCCGGCGCGCCCGGCTCGACCTTGCCCGTCCCGCTGAAGGTTCGCCTCCTCGATTACACGGGCACCGCCATCCCGGGCATTCCGATCCAGTTCGTGATGATCAGCAGCGGCAATGGCCATGTCACCTCCGCGCTGGTGACTACCGATGCCCTAGGCGAGGCCAGCACACAACTGGTCCTGCCATCGACGCCCGGCACGGTCACCGTCGTTGCGTGCCCCGGGCCGAACAGGGACTGCGCGCCCAGTACTTCGTTCACCGCCTTCGCGACGGGCGCAGTCGTGACTCCTCCCGCATTGACCATCGTCTCGGGCAACAACCAGGTGCTGCCGGTTAACACGACCTCGGCGCCACTGGTGGTGCAGTTGATGAACAACGGCTCGCCGGTGGCGAACGCGACGATCAACTGGAGCGGCACGAATGCGCACGTGACCAACGCAACCTCGTTGACCGACGTCAACGGCCGCGCGACCAATACCGCGACCGTGCAAGCTGCGGGTGCGGCAAGCGTGTCCGCATCCTCGACTTTCCCTGTTACCGGCTCGGTTTCGGTTACGTTCGCGTTGAATGGTGGTATCGCGAGCACGCCCGGCCTGACGCCGCAACAGGTTGCGGTGGCCACGACGCTGGACAACGCCTGCCCGGCGCTGGCGGCGCTGTCGAACCCGACGCCGGCGCAGCAAGACTTACTCGAGCAATGCCAGGCGCTGGCTTCGGCGTCAAGCAGCGGTCAGGTGAGCAACGCGATCAACCAGATGCTGCCGCACGACACCCTGATCCAGTCCAATGCGTCGGTGCTGGTCTCGAGCGCGCAGTTCGACAACATCAAGGCGCGCATGGCGGCGCTGCGCAGCGGCGCGCACGGCGGCAGCTTCGGTGGATTGGCATTTACCTCGCCGGACGGCACGCTGCCGATCGGGCGCTATGGCAACGCCGCGCTCGGAATGTCCGACAGCACCAAGAAGGATGACGACAGCAGCGGCTTCGACCGCTGGGGCTTCTTCGCCTCCGGCAGCTTCGGCTGGGGTTCGGCAGATGCACGCCAGGTCACGCCCGGTTACGGCTTCCACACGAACGGACTCACCGCGGGTGTGGACTACCGCTTCAACGACAACTGGGTGCTCGGCGCCAGCGCCGGTTATGCGCGCTATTCGAGCAGCGTGGATACCGTCGGTGGCGGCCTGGACACGCACGGCTGGAGCCTGTCGGGCTACACCACGCTGTACCAGAAGAACAACTGGTACGTGGATGGCGTGCTGACCTGGAGCAGCAACAGCTACGACATCAACCGTCGCATCGTGTACACGCTGGGCGCCACGACCGTGGACCAAACCGCGACGTCGAGTTCCGGCGGCGACACCATCGCCGGCGCCTTGACCGTCGGTCGCGACTTCAACAACGGGCCGTGGTCGTTCGGGCCGTACTTCCGTGGCACGTACTCGCACACCAGCTTCGACGGCTACCAGGAGACCCTGGTCACCGGCTCGGGCAGCGGCCTGGGCTTGGCGGTGCAAAGCCGCAACCTGAAGTCGGTCTCCACGGTTCTAGGCGCGAAGGTCAATTACGCGTCCAGCCAGAGCTGGGGAATCCTCAGCCCGCACGCCGAGGTCGAGTGGGAGCACGAGTACGAGGACAACCCGGACACGGTCAATGCGCGCTTCCTCGCCGATCCGACTTCGACCGTGTTCCAGATCAAGGGCGACCCCGTGGACACCAACTTCTTCCGGTTGGGGCTGGGTTTGTCGTTTACCCTGCCGAAGGGCAAGTCCGGGTTCGTGTACTACGAGAAGACCCTCGGGATCACCGGCCTGACCCAGGACAACCTCACCCTCGGGTTCCGAATGGAGTTCTGATGAGCGATGCGTTTTGCGAGCCGCGGACCCAATCCGACCGACGCCCGGCAGCCGCCGGACGACGGCCGGGCGGCGCGGGCTTGCGCGTCGGGGCGGCGGCAACGCATCATGACCGGCGCATGACCGATCCGATCCAGACCCACCAGTCCGACGGGCCCGCGCCATGATCGAATTCGGCCATCTGAGCCACGTCGGTCTGCGCCGCGAGCTCAACGAGGACACCTACTACGGCGACACGTCGCTGGGCCTGTGGCTGGTCGCCGACGGCATGGGCGGACATGAGTTCGGCGAAGTCGCGAGCGCGGTCGCGCGCGAGGCGATCGTCAACAACGTGCGCGGCGGCAAGTCGCTCGCGGATGCGATCCGGATCGCCGACGAGGAGATCATCCGCCATTCGCGCACTCGCACCGAAGGCCTGCCGATGGGCACCACCGTCGCGGCCGCCAAGGTGGACGGCAACAAGTTCGAGGTGGCCTGGGTCGGCGACAGCCGCGTGTATCTGTGGAACGGGCAGCTCTGCCAGCTCTCGCAGGACCATTCCTACGTGCAGGAACTGATCGACCAGGGCGCGATCACCGCCGAGCAGGCGCGCAACCATCCGCACCGCAACGTGGTCACCCAGGCGCTCGGCGTCACCGATCCGCAGAACCTGAAGGTCGAGAGCATCACCGGCGAGCTCAAGCCCGGGATGCAGCTGCTGCTGTGCAGCGACGGCCTGACCGAGGAAGTGGACAACGCTGCGATCGGGCGCATCCTCAACCAGAGCGGCTTCTCCGCGCAGGAATGCGTGGACCACCTCGTCGCGGCTGCGCTCGACGGCGGCGGCAGCGACAACGTCACGGTGCTGCTGGTTCGGCAGCTTTGATCGTCGCGCGGCGCCGGCCGCGTACCGCGGAATCCCTCAAACGCGTGGATCAGCCGCTCGGGGCGTTGCCGAGCGCGCCGTCGTCGGCTTTCTTCTGCAAGGCCTTGAGCTCGGCGTTGTCCGGCTCGGCCAGCAGCCCTCGGGTCGTCTGTTCCTTGCAGCCATCGAACATACCGCGATCGCAGAGCTTGTTGCCCATGCCGAGGAAATACACAGCGATGTCGTGCAAGCCCTTCTTCGCGGCCGCGTTGTTCGGATCGGCCTTGAGCACCTTGTCGTAGAAGAACACCGCTGAATCGTCTTCGGGGAAGGTGAGCTTGCGACCCGGGTCGGTCGGGCTGGTCGTGCCGTAATCCTTGTAGCTATCGGCTCGCGCCAACCACGCCGGGACGTCGCCGCCGAGCTGTTCCTCGATCGGCTTGACCAAGGCAATACCCGGCTTGCCCGAGGAGGCTGCGGTCGCCGCATCGGTTGCGCTCACCTGTCCCGCGGCCGGCGCCAGATCGATCACGCCAGTCGCCTTCGGCAAGGTCGGCGTGCGCAGCAGGAAATACAGGCCGACGCCGATGCCGATCACGGCCGCCGCAACCGCGGGCCACAGCCAGCGCGGCAGCGCCGCATCGCCGTGCACGATGCGCGTGCGCTGCACGGTCGCGCCGCGGCCGGTGGTCGTGCTGCTGATCCGCGCCTGGCCCTTGCTCGCGACCTTGCTCAGCGAGGCCACGCCCTCGGGCGCTTTCTTCAGCAGTTCGTGCACTTCGTCGGCGAGGACCGCGCCGGTCTGCACGCGCTCGGCCGGCTGCTTGTTCATCGTCCGCTCGATCAGCGGTTGCAGCCACGCGTATTCGGCCGGCAGCGTCGGCACCGGCTGGGTGACGTGCATCAGCGCGACGGTGAACGGATCGGCGGCCTGGTACGGCGGCGCGCCGGTGAGCATCTCGTAGAGCACCGTGCCGAGGCTGTACAGGTCGGAACGTCCGTCCACCGGCTCGGCGCGCGCCTGCTCGGGGCTCATGTAGTCGGGCGTGCCGATCGAGGCGCCGGCGACGGTGGAACTGGAACTCGAATCCATCGCCTTCGCGATGCCGAAATCGGCGAGCACCACGCTGCCGTCCTTGCGGAACAGGATGTTGCCGGGCTTCACGTCACGGTGGACGAAGCCTTTCTGGTGCGCGAAGTCCAGGCCGCGCGCCATCTCGACCATGATGTCGAGGATCTCGCCGATGCTCAGCGTGCCCTCTGTGATGCGCTCCTTGAGCGTGCCGCCGGGGATGTATTCGGCCGCGAGGTAGTACACGCCGGCGTGCGTGCCGATGTCGTACACCGTCACCAGGTTCTGGTGCTGCAGCTTCGCGGTGATCTTGCCTTCCTTGAGGAAGCGCTCGGTGAACTCGGAGTTTGCCGCGAGCGCCGGCGCCATCACCTTGAGCGCGACCTCGCGGTCGAGCGACTCCTGCACGGCGAGGAATACCGAAGCCATGCCGCCCTCGCCGATCGGGCGCAGGATCTTGTAGCCCGGGATCGCGATGTCGACCGATTGCAGCAGGACGGTGGAAGAGGAGCTCACGCGGAACCTCGTTGGGCGCCGAACGCGCCGATGATGCCGAAAACGGCGGCCGAACGCGACCGGGGTTCGCTCATGCGGCTTCCTCCGGCCAGAGGCAGCGCCCGCCTGCGGCCTTCGCGATGTTCGCCAGCCGTTCGCGGTGCGCGGCGATTTCGCTAGCGTCGGCGCGCAGCACGCGATGCGCCGCTGGCGTGGCGATCGCATCTGCGCGAGCAGCCGTATTGCGTACCGGCGCGGCCGTATCGAAACCCAGGTCGCCCTGCCCCGCGGTCATGTGCAGATACACTTCGGACAGCAATTGCGCGTCGAGCAGCGCGCCGTGCAGGGTGCGCGAGGCGTTGTCCACGCCCAGCCGCTTGCACAACGCGTCCAGGCTGTTGCGCTGGCCCGGATAGCGCTGGCGCGCGAGCTCGAGCGTGTCGAGCACGGTGCAGCGTTCGCCCAGGCGCGCATGGTCCGCATCGAGCAGCGAGAGCTCGTAGTCGAGGAATCCGACGTCGAACGCGGCGTTGTGGATCACCAGTTCCGCGCCGTCGATGAAGGCGAGGAATTCCCCGACGATCTCGGCGAAGCGCGGCTTGTCGGCCAGGAAGTCCGAGGTCAGGCCGGTGACTTCGACCGCGCCCGGCTCCATCTCGCGCCCGGGATTGAGGTAGCGCTGGAAATGCCGGCCGGTCGGGCGCCGCTGCACGATCTCCACGCAGCCGATCTCGACCACGCGGTTGCCTTTCTCCCACGACAGTCCCGTGGTCTCGGTGTCCAGCACGATCTGCCGCGTCATTCGCTCTCCCCGTTTTTCGCGCGCTCCGCAGCCGCGCGCGCGAGCGCATCCACGCGCTCGTTCTCGACATGCCCCGCGTGCCCCTTGACCCAGCGCCACTGTACGCGATGCCGCGCCGCCGCGTCGTGCAGGCGTTCCCAGAGGTCGCGGTTCTTCACCGGATCGCCGCCGCTGGTCTTCCAGCCGCGACGCAGCCAGTTCGGCATCCATTCGACGATGCCCTGCTGCACGTATTTCGAATCGGTGTGCAACGCGACGACGCAGGGTTCGCGCAGCGCCTCGAGCGCGCGGATCGCAGCCATCAGTTCCATGCGGTTGTTCGTGGTCTGCGCCTCGAATCCGGACAATTCACGTTCGCGACCAGCAAACAGCAGCAACGCGGCCCAGCCACCCGGGCCGGGGTTGCCGAGGCAGGCGCCGTCGGTATGGATTTCGACTTTCTTCATCCGCACGACATCCGCGTCGGATTCGGTCGCGCGCTTCGTCATCGGCGTACCCGCATCCGCGCCGATCCCGCGCTCGCGCCCGCGCCGATGCGTAGCTTCGCAGGCTTCGCACGCAGCGGCGTCATGCCCGGATCGCGCCGCCGCGCCTCGAGCAGGAATCCGCTGCGCAGCGGCGATCCGCGCCGCCGCGCGCCGCCCACGTCGAGCGCAGGCGCGGCGCGCGCAGCCCAGTGGCCGCCGAGATACCGGCAGCCGACGATTTCCAGGCCCAGTCCCGACAGCAACGCGCGCATCGCGTCCGGCGACCACACGCGCAGGCCGCGGAACATCCATCGCAGGTGCGCGGGACTCCAGGGATTCAGGCCGAGCACGAGCAGCGTGCCTTCCGGTTCCAGCAAACGCGTGTATTCGGCCGCAAGCCCGACCGGATCGCGCGCCGACTCGAACGCGCAAACCGAAAATATGAATGCGAGGCTGTCGTCCGCAAGCGGCAGCATCGCTTCATCGCAGCGCAGGTCGCCGGCGAAACCGTCGCCGTCGCGCAGCAAGCGCAAGCGCGTGTGCAGGTACGGCGTCGCGATCGTGTAGCCCTCGTCGTCGTGCGGCTGCAGGAACAAGCCGTAACGTCCGCTGCAGCGTGCGACGTCGGCGGCAGCATCCCGATGGCAGCGTCGCAGCAACGTCCGCATGCGCTCGCCCGCGAGCGAGGCCTCGGCGCGGCTCGCGGGTTGACGGGGAGAATGTTCTGCGGGCATGGTGCTGATTTTGCGGGAATCGGGCGTCCGGGTCATCCCATGAAACTGGAATTGCGAGCCATCCCCGCGTTCGAGGACAACTACATCTGGACCCTGTCCGCGCCCGATGGCCGCGGAATCGTCGTGGATCCTGGCGATGCGGCGCCGGTTTTCGACGCGATCGACAAGGGCCTGCAACCCGTCGCGGTCCTGTTGACACACCACCACCCCGATCATATCGGCGGCGCGGAGGAGCTGCTGCGCCGCTTCGACGTGCCCTGCCACGCCCCTCACGATCCGCGCATCGCCTGCGCGAGCCATCGCGTCGGCGAAGGCGATGCGGTCGAGGTTCCGGAACTCGGCCTGCGCTATGTCACTCACGAAGTCCACGGCCACACGCGATCGCACGTGGCCTTCCACGGTGGCGGCATCGTGTTCTGCGGCGACACATTGTTCAGCATCGGCTGCGGGCGCCTGTTCGAGGGCACGCCGGAACAGATGCTCGGCTCGCTGGATCGACTCAGGGCGCTGCCGTTGGAAACGAAGGTCTGCTGCGGCCACGAATACACGCTGGCGAACGCGGCGTTCGCCCGCGTGATCGAGCCCGACAACGCCGCGCTCCGCGAACGCACCGCGCAGGCGCGCGCGGCGCGCGAACGCGGCGATCCTTCGCTGCCCAGCACGATCGGTAGCGAGATCGAATGCAATCCATTCCTGCGCGTGGATGAAGCCACGGTGCGCACATCCGTCGAACGGCATGTCGGCGCGCCGTGTCCGGAGCGCGTGCAGGTATTCGCGGCGCTGCGCTCGTGGAAGGACGGGTTCCGCGCATGAGGCCCGGCCTTCGCCAGTCTGCATTCGCCGCGCTGACCGCCGCCGCGACGCTCGCATTCGCCGGTTGCCAGACCACGGGTGGAGAACACGTGGACGTCGAGTCCGTCTCGCAGCCGGTGCCGCTGCCGTCGGGCGAACCGATCGTCGTCTCGGAATTGCCGCCGGAAATCTCCGCGCCGATCACGCCGCCGTCGAATGCGCCGCTGCCGCCCGAAAGCGACGTGCTGACCAGTGGCCAGGTGCTCGATCGCCTGCGTGCGCGGTTGAGCACGCCGACCTGCATCGTCGGCCCGAACAACACGCGCTGGCGTCACAAGTACGCCGGCTACCCGGAACATTTCGCCGAGGAAGTGCAGGCCACGCTGCCGATGATGCTGGTCGTGCTCGACGAAATCGAACGCCGCAAGCTGCCCGGCGAGTTCGCGCTGATTCCGATCGTGGAGAGCTGGTACCGCACCGACGCACGCAGCTTCGGCGCCGCGGGCATGTGGCAGATCATCGCCGAGACCGCGCGGAACAACGGCGCGACCGTGATCGGCGGCTACGACGGCCGCTTGTCGGTGCTGGATTCGACGCAGGCGGCGCTCGTCTACCTGGGCAAGCTGCACGCGATGTTCAACGACTGGCGGTTGACCGCGATGGCGTACAACTCCGGCGAATACCGGGTGATGCGCACGATGCCGGCCGACGAACTGCAGGCGCGCAGCGCGGGCCCCGTCGATTATCGCCGCCCCGCCGGACTGTCGAACACGACCTACGAATACGTCTCCAAGCTGCGCGCGCTGACCTGCCTGCTCGCCGAGTCCGAGCGCCAGTCGATTCCGCTGGAGAAGGACGCGACCGTCGTGCACTGGGTGCCGTACGTCCTTCCCGCGGACGTGAACTCGCTGGACGAACTCGCGCGTCGCCTGGGCATGGATGCCGACGACTTGAAGACCTTCAACCACGGCTATCGCAACGGCCGCATCGTCGCCGGCGCGCCGCGCACCGTGCTGGTGCCGGCGAGCACGCGGCCGCGCTGGCCGAACGCCGCGGACCAGGCGGCACTCGCCACAGCCGGCATCGCCACGAACGTGGTGCCGAACCCCGCAGCCGACGCCGCCGCGGCTGCCGACGCGAAATCCGCCGACGCCGCGCAGTCCGACGAACCCGCGAATGCCTCAGCCCACGTTTCGCGCACGCATACCGTCGTCCGCGGCGAGACGCTGTTCTCGATCGCGCGCCACTACAGCATCGGCGTGGATCAGTTGCGCCTATGGAACCATCTCGGCCGGCGCGCGAGGGTCAGGGTCGGGATGAAACTGAAACTGGCGCCGTGAGCCGCAAACCGCCAAACTGATGCATCGCCGGCAACGTCGGCGTTCACACGATTTCCGGAGGCACCATGGGTTTCCTGCAAGGCAAGCGCGCGCTGGTCACCGGCGTGCTCAACCAGCGTTCGATCGCCTGGGGCATCGCCAGCGCGATGCACCGCGAAGGCGCGCAGCTCGCGTTCACCTACGTCAACGACAAGCTCAAGTCGCGCGTGGAAGAAGCTGCGGCAGCGTTCGGCTCAGACATCGTGCTGCCCTGCGACGTCGGCAACGACGGGCAGATCGAGCAGCTGTTCACCGATCTCGGCAAGCGCTGGGATGGGCTGGACATCCTCGTGCACTCGATCGGATTCGCGCCGGGCGAGGCGCTGACCGGCGAATTCCTCGACGGCCTCACGCGCGAGAACTACAAGATCGCGCACGACATCTCCGCGTACAGCTTCCCCGCGCTCGCCAAGGCCGCGCGCCCGCTGATGAAGGGCCGCAACGGCGCCTTGCTCACGCTCACATATCTGGGCGCCGACCGCGCGCTCGCGAACTACAACGTCATGGGACTGGCCAAGGCAAGCCTGGAAGCCAGCGTGCGCTACCTCGCCTACAACCTCGGCCCCGAGGGCACGCGCGTGAATGCGATTTCCGCGGGCCCGATCAAGACGCTCGCCGCGGCCGGGGTGGGCAACATCCGCAAAATGCTCGAACTCGTCGAGCACGCCGCCCCGATGCGCCGCAACGTGACGATCGAGGACGTCGGCAACACGGCCGCGTTCCTGTGCTCGGATCTCGCAGCGGGCATCACCGGCGAGGTGACGTTCGTGGATTCGGGCTACAACATCCTGGGGATGAGCGGCCTGGAGTGAGCCGACGCGTTTGCACGGCACTGCCGCGCGCATCGGCGGTTCCTGTTACAACCGATCCTCGGCGACCTTGACCGGATAATCGCGCTTGAGGGCGTCCACGAACGCCTTCGTCTCCACGATCGCGCGTGCCTGCGCGGCCTGCCGCCGCAGGTTGGCGCGGGTGGCGGCGTCGATCTGCTTCGGATCGCCGTCGGTCACCTGTGTGACCTCCACCAGCGCGTAGTGGTCCGGCGCGATCTGCGCGAGGCCGGCCTGCGCGGGTTTGCCCTGCACCGGATGCGGCAGGCGGAATGCGGTTTCGAGCAACGGCTGCGCGAGCGTGGTCGTGTCGCGCGTCGCGCCCGACACGGTCTGCACGCTGCTGCCGGCGCTCGCGAGCGAATCCAGCGATTCGCCCTTCTGCGCGCGCGCGAACAGCGAGTCGGCGCTCTGCTTCGCGGATTTCGCGCGGCGGTCGGCCTGCACGTCGGCGAGCACGCGGTCGCGCACCTGCGCGAACGGCAGCGCCTTCACCGGCAGGTGCTCGGCGACGCGGATCACCACCATGTGATCCGGCTTGTCGCCCAGTTCGATCGGATCGCTGGTGTTGCCGTCGTCGAGCACGGAAGTCGAGAACGCGGCCTTGATCACCTTCGCGTTCGCGGCGATGCCGGTACCGCCAGCGCGGCCGAACAGCGGGGTCTTCTGGATGGCCATGCCCAGTTCGCGCGCGACCGGCGCGAGCGAAGTCGAATCCTTCAGGGTGAGATCGACGAGCTTGCCGGTGCGGTCGCTGTAGAGCTTCTCGCGCGCATCCTTGAGTTCGTTCTTCTCCAGTTCGGCGCGCACGGTCTCAAAGGGAATCTGCCGGCCCGCGCGCACTTCGCGCAGCAGGATCACGTGCCAGCCCTCGCTGCTGCGCACCGGATCGCTGACCTGCCCCGGCTTGAGCGCGAACAGCGCAGCCGCGAAAGCTTTCTGGTCGATCACCTTCTGGGTCAGCCAGCCCAGGTCGCCGCCGAGGTTCCTGGAGCCCTCGTCCTGCGAATTGGCTTTCGCGAGCGCGGCGAAATCCGCGCCCGGCGCGCGCGCCTGCGCGGCGAGCGCGGCGGCCTTTGCCTGCGCGGCCTTGTCGGCCGCCGCATCGGCATCCTGCGGCACGTTGATCAGGATGTGCGACGCCAGCCGTTGCTCGGGCTCGACGAAACGGTTCTTCTGCTCGTCGTAGCGCGCGCGCAAGACAGCTTCATCGACGCTGGTCGGAACCTGCAGCGTCGAAGCGTCGAGTTCGAGGTATTCCAGCGAGACTTGCTCCTGCGTGCGGTAATCGGCGGCGTGCACGCGATACCAGGCCTGCAGGTCGGCATCCGTCGGCGGCGTCGGGTCGTCGTGCGCGGCGATGTCCAGGTAGCGCAGGTCGCGCGTCTGTCTGCGCAGGCGCACGAACTGGTCGATGTCGGCGTCGCTGGTCATGCCCGAAGCCGCCAGTTCGGCAGGCAGCGCGGATACCATCAAGCCCTGGCGCACAGTGGCTTCGTACTGCGCGCCGGTCATCGGCGGCCGCTGCTCGCCGAGCAGGGTCTGGTAACGCAGAAGGTCGAACTTGCCGTCGGTCTGGAACTCGGGCATCGCGCCGATGGTCTTGCGGATCTGTTCATCGCTCACCGCGATCCCGTCGCGGGTCGCCGCCGCGGCCAGCAATTCGCGCTGCACCATGCGATCCACGACTGCGCGCTTGCTGGCGATCGCGTCGAACTGCGCTTCGTCGAAACGGTCGCCCAGCATCTGCCTCTGCCTCTGGCGCTCCTTGCTGAGTTCGTCGCGGAAATCCTGGACCGAGATGTCCTTGTACTTCGCGCCGATGCCGGTGCCGAACCAGCCGGGCTTGAGCGTGATGCGCGCGGCGTAGGTGTCCACGCTGCCCTGGAAGTAGCCGTTGATGCCCCACAGGACGAACAGGGCGGAGATGAATCCCAGGACCACGACGGCGAACCAGCCGGACGTCGCTTCGCGGATTTTCGTCAGCATGTTCTATAGCCCTGAATGCGATGCCCGTCGGCCGGGCGAATTGTCCAGTTTACCGTGCACGGCATCGCCGCGTCGCGGGCACAAAAAACAAGGGCGCCTTGCGGCGCTGCCGAAATACAAAAAAGCAGGGGCGCCTTGCGGCGCCCCTGAGTACGACTGGCGGAGTGGACGGGACTCGAACCCGCGACCTCCGGCGTGACAGGCCAGCATTCTAACCGACTGAACTACCACTCCGCGGAGCACGAAATGATACAGGCCGATTTGCGGCCGTGCAACA
>CAYUXZ010000024.1:0-41632 GCA_964449135.1 uncultured Gammaproteobacteria bacterium | reverse complement strand
ACGCGGGCGCGAAGCCGCACGGCGCGGCGCGCGATGGCGGGCGGGAGCGTCCGCAGCGCGGCGGAAACCGTTTCGACTCGCGGCGCGGCTGATCGCGTCGTCGCATGACGCATACCCACGTGTCGCGCTTGTCGCGGCGCGTGCGTGCGGGCTACTGTGCGCGCGTTCCTGACGCGCACGTCTTCGCATGAGCGGAATCGCCGGCATCATCCACTTCGACGGCAGGCCGGTAGAGCCCGGCCTGATCGAGGGCATGACGTCCGCGATGGGTTACCGCGGCCCCGACGGCATCGCGCACTGGCGCGACGGTTCGGTCGCGCTGGGCCAGTGCATGTTGCGCACCACGCCCGAATCGCTGGAGGAAACCCAGCCGCTGGCGAACGAGGACGCAAGCCTGGTCCTCGTGATGGACGGCCGCGTGGACAACTGGGAAGAGCTGCGGCGCGAACTACTCGCGCGCGGCGCGGTGTTGCGCGATCGCTCGGACGCCGAACTGGTGCTGCGCGCGTTCGAATCCTGGGGTCCCGATTGCCTTGAGCATATCGATGGCGATTTCGCGCTGGCGATCTGGAACGCACGAACCCGCGAACTGTTCTGCGCGCGCGATCGTATCGGCAACAAACCCTTTTACTACCACTGGAACGGCCGTAGCTTCGCGTTCGCATCGGACCTGCATCCGATCCTCGCACTGCCGTGGGTCGAGCACGCGCCGAACGAGGGCATGATCGCCGATTTTCTCGCCGCCGAATGGCACGCGCGCGACGAAACCGTGTGGGAAAGCATCCGGCGCCTGGTCCAGGCGCACCGCATGACGGTGAACGGCGCGTCCTTGCGAACCGAATGCTACTGGCAGCCGGATCTCTGGCAGACGCTGCCGTTGCGCACGGATCGCGACTACATCGAGCACTACCGCGAGTTGTTGTTCGACACCGTGCGCCGGATGTCGCGCACGCACCGCCCGCTCGCCTTCGAGGTCAGCGGCGGACTGGATTCATCCGCCGTGATCGGGGTCGCCGAGCACCTGCGCCGTGCATCGCGCCTGCCTGCTCCGTCCATCGCCGGCTACACCCTGGGCTTTTCGAGCGGCGACGGCGACGCGTACGAAGTCGAGTACGCCTGTTCCGTAGGCGAACACCTCGGGATTCCCATTCAGGAAGTCCCGCCGTCTTCTCTTCCGTTGTCCTGGCACGCCGAATACGCGCGAACCTTCCGAGACATTCCCGGCTACCCCCACGACACCATGTGCATGGGCCTGCGCCAAACGGCCGCCAATCATGGAAGTCGTGCCGTGATGAGCGGCCAGGGAGGTGACGAATGGACGCAGGGATGTCGCGAGTACTACGCCGAAGAACTCTCGCAAGGCCATTGGCGGAACCTGCTGGATTGTTTCCGTACCGATGCGGCGGCGTCCGGCGTCATGCAAGCCGGCTGGTGGTTCGTCCGCCATGGCGTGGCGCCGTTGCTTCCAGCAGGAGGACAGGACGTGTTGCGCCGGCTCTCTTATGCGGTCCGCGGAACCGGTCCCAGCGAACGCTACTGGCTTTCGCCGGCGATGCACGCCCGGATAGTCCGGCGCCGACGGCTTGACCCTTCGCACGCGCGGACACGCGTGCGCAGCGTCGTGCAACGCAGGTTGCTGGACGAGCTGGACGCCGGCATCCGGGCGCTGATGGACAAGACCGAACGCCTTTACGCTCAAGCCGGCATCGAGCTGCGCTCCCCGCTGAACGATCACCGAATGATCCAGTTCGCCTTTTCGACCCCCGAGCGGCTTCGCCTGCGCGGCAACACCTCGAAGTTCATCCACGTGCAATCGTTGCACGACATCCTTCCGCAATCGGTTCTGCAGCGGAACCGCAAGTCCGAATTCTCGGTCGTGTTTCGTGCGTACCTCGACCGGATGCAGGGATTGCTGACCCGCGACATTCCCGCACACCGCCCCGACTGGGTTTCCGCCGGCGGGATGGAGCGGCTGTACCGGACCTATGCCCAGCGAAGGGGCTGCGGATGGCCGATGTGGGCCTTGTGGAGCATCTATGCCTGTGACACTATTTGGGCCTGATGCACTGCAATAGCGCTGTCCACAGGGGGCGGCGATTTGATCGCTGGTCGGCCTTGGCGGCCATCCATACGGAGCGTTTCATGAAAGATATCCAGGCAAACGAATCGCGCACCGACTCCGCTCCGGTCTCGGACGTTGCGCAGCGGAAGACTCCTTATACGACTCCCGTGCTGCAGGTCTACGGCTCGATCAGCGACCTGACCATGAGCGGCAGCGGCACTGGCGCCGACGGCGGCCTTATCGTGGGCATGCAGATGGTCAGCGATCGCACGACCAAGGAAAACATCGTGCGCATCGGCACCCATCCGCTCGGGATCGGCCTGTACCTGTTCGACTACAAGCCAGAGTATCGCGATGCCAACGGCCACGGCCGCCAGTTCGGGGTGATGGCCGACGAGGTCGAGGGCGTGCTGCCTGCGGCGGTGCTCGAGCACGCCGACGGCTACAAGATGGTCGATTACGGCCTGCTCGCGCAGGCCTCGCGCGCGATCCACTGATCGCCGCAATTGGCGGGGTGCGCGGGCGTGATTTCCCCGCTCGATGAGCATCTGGGGTACGTCTCCGATTCGTTGAGGCTCGCGCAATACGAATCCGCGATCGCCCGAGCCATCCGCCCGGGCGATGTCGTTGTGGATCTGGGCTGCGGTACCGGCATTCTCGGCTTGATGTGCCTGAAGGCCGGTGCGTCGCGCGTGTATGCGATCGATTCCAGCTTCATGATCGGCGTCGCCGAGCAGGCGTTGACGCGCGCCGGTTACGCCGATCGCACCGTGTTCGTGCAGGGCAAGGCGCACCAGGTCGAGCTGCCCGAACGCGCGGACGTGGTGATCTGCGATCAGGTCGGGTACTTCGGATTCGACTACGACATCGTCGCCAGTCTCCGCGATGCGAAGCGGCGGTTCCTCAAGCCCGGAGGGACCCTGGTTCCGGCGCGGCTCGAACTCAAGCTCGGGGCGATCGAATCGGAAACCTGCCGCGCACGCGCGGAAGGCTGGAGCGCGCAGGACATTCCGCCAGAGTTTCGTTGGCTGCGCGAACATGCGGTCAACTCCAAGCATGCGGTGGACCTGGGCGAAGGCGAGGTTCTGGCAGAGTCCGCTCTGGCAAGCATCGATCTGTACGCGGACAACCCGGATTTCCACTCGTGGCAGGCCGAGCTGCGGGTGGAACGCGACGGGGTGCTGCACGGCATTGCCGGCTGGTTCGACTGCGAGCTCGCGCGCGGCGTGTGGATGAGCAATTCGCCGCGCGCCGGATTGATGATCCAGCGCCATCAGGCCTTCCTGCCGATCGCCGAACCGGTTGCGGTCAAGGCCGGGGATTCGATCCGGGCGAGCGTGATGGCGCGTCCGGACGACCACGTGATCGCATGGCGCGTGGACATTCCCGCATGCGGCCGCAGCTTCAGCCATTCGACCTGGCAAGGCGAATTGCTGTCGCCGCAGCGGATAGCACAACGAAATCCGCAGCACATCCCGAAGCTGAGCCGACTGGGAATTGCCCGTACATGCGTGCTCTCCTACTGCGACGGCAAGCGCACCGCCCGCGAGATCGAGCAGGCCGTACTGCGCGATCACCCGGACCTGTTGCCGTCGTCCGGCGAAATCGCGCGCTTCGTCGCGCAGGTACTCGCCGGGGATACCGACTGATGAAGGTCGGTTTCCAGCTTCTGGGCGCGCGCGCGCAAACGCCGTTGCCGACGCCGACGTTCCATGAATGGGTGTTCCCGGACGGGACGCCTTGGACGCGGTTCCACCGCGACGGCGCGGATTACCTGTTGCGCTTCCAGGACCTCGCCGATTTCCGGATCGCGTCAAGCGGCCAAACCGTGGACGGTTGGCCCGCTCCCGGCACGGACGAGGAAACGGTGCGCTTCCTGTTCGCCAACCAGGTGCTGCCGCTGGCCCTGAGCCGACAAGGCAAGCTGGTCTTCCACGCCAGCGCGGTGGAGATCGACGGCGGCGCCGTCGCGTTCCTGGGCGCGTCCGGACGCGGCAAATCGACGCTCGCGGCGAGTTTCGCGACCAACGGCGTGCGTTTCCTCACCGACGACGGCCTGGTCGTCGAATCGGCGGACGGGCAATGGCAGGTGCTGCCGAGCCATCCGTCCATCCGCCTCTGGGAAGACAGCCAGGAAGCGCTGATGGACGCGCAGGCGCAGCTGGCGCCGCCCGTGTCATACACCTCGAAGTCGCGTTTCCTCGCCGGCGATCGCGTCGCGTTCCGCGACCGGCCGCGCCCGTTGCGGCGCGTGTATTTCCTCGGGGAAGGCGACGCGCAAGCGATCGCATTCGAGCGCCTGAAACCCGGCGAGGCGCTGATCGAATTGCTCAAGCACTCCTTCCTTCTCGACATCGAGGAGCGGCAGATGCTCGCTGCGCATTTCGAGGAACTTTCCAACCTCGTCGCACAGCCGATTTACTACCGGCTGGACTTTCCGAGATACTTCCATCGCCTCGCCGAAGTCCGGCAGGCCGTCATCCGACACGCAACCGAACCCGGCGAGAGCGCATGAAACTGTCCGACAAGGCCACCATTCCGCCGCAGGTGATGGCGCGCAGCGTGGGCGCGGAAACCGTGATCCTGGATCTGGCCAGCGGCATCTATTTCGGACTCGATCCGGTCGGCGCGCGGATCTGGGAACTGCTGGGCGAAGGCAAATCGCTCGCGGAAGTCTGCGACGCGATGCAGGCCTCGCACGAGGTTTCGCGCGCGGACATCGAGCACGACGTGCTCGCGCTGGCCGAATCCCTGCACGCGCAGAACCTCATCGCGATCGGCTGACGCACACGCAGTCATCGGCTGCTGTTAGCATCGGCGGGATGTCCAACGACGCGACCCGCACGAAGGCAAGACGCGACTGGCTGGTCGCCGTGCTGCGTGGCGAACGCCCGCCCTGGCCTGCCGCGTCCGTGGCGTCGGTCGGCGACCTGCTCGACGCGGCCGAAGCCGAGGGCGTGACCGCACTGGTGGATCAGGCCGTTCGCACGCCAGGCGCGGCCTGGGAACTGCCGCAGAAGTTCAAGGACGCGCTGATCGCGACCACGCGCCAGCACCAGGTGCTGGAGATGCTGCGCCACAAGGAACTCGTGCGCGTGCTGCGCGTGCTCGCGGCGGCCAACATCCCCGTGCTCGTGCTCAAGGGCGCGGCGCTGTCCTATGGCCTGTACCAGGTCCCCTGGCTGCGCCCGCGCGGCGACACCGACCTGCTGCTCACCGACGTCGAAGCGGTCGAATGCTGCAAGCCGTTGCTCGCCGGACTCGATTACGTCGCATCGAAAGTGCCGACCGGCACCACGATCTCCTACGAACTGGTGTTCCGCCACGACACCGAGAGCGGCGTCGTGCACTGGATCGACGCGCACTGGAAGGCCTCGAACTGCGCGATGTACGCCAATGCGCTCGACTTCGAACGGATGCTCCCGGTCGCGGTGGCGCTGCCGGCGCTCGGCCCGGGTGCGCGCGGCCTCTCCGACATGCACGCGCTCGTGCTCGCCTGCCTGCACCGCGTCTGCAACCTGCCGCTCGGCGTCGGCGACCGCCTGATCGGGCTGTATGACATCCACCTGCTCGCGAAGCGTTGCGCGCCGCACGATTTCGACCGCCTTTGCGACATCGCGGTGGAGCACGGACTGGCGGGTGCGTGTTGGGACGGCCTGCGCGAAGCGGGCGCGGTTTTCGCCACGCCGTTGCCGCACGGGATCCTCGATGCGCTCGCGCAGGTCGCGAAGGGCGAGCGCTTCAAGGTCCGCAAGGCGCGCAAGCGCTGGTACCAGGAGTGGCACAACTACCGCGCGCTGCCGAAGGAAAAGCGGCGCGCATGGCTGCGCGAGAAACTGTTTCCGCATCCGGCCTACATGCGCGAGCTGTACAAGCTGGGCCCCGACCAAGGCGTGCGCTGGGCGTATGTGCGGCGCCTCGTGCACGGTGTCTGGACGACGTTGAAATCGGTGCTCTGAGCACCGCCGCGGCTACACGGCATCGAATGCCTGATACGGCAAATCCTTCTGCGCCAGCGCGACGCCGCCGAGTTCGACCCAGGCGTGCGCGGCGAACGCGTCGCCGCCGCCGGTGACGCCGATTTTCAACTGCGCGGGAAGACCACGGCGTCGCAGCCACCACCACACGACCAGCGCCTGGCGCAGGCAACTGGCCGCGACCGCACCGCGGCGACCGGCGATCTCGGCGAGTTCGGCCAGGCGCGCGGCGTCGGCGATCGCCGCGGGCGTGCAGACGGCCGGCGGGCGATTCGCGGAGCTGCGCTCGAGCGCTCCGCGCACGCGCAGGAACGGAAACAGGGCGAGCGCGAGATGCACGCAGGGCAACATCAGCATCAACGCGAGCAGGCGGCGCTTGTCATGTCCATCCAGTTCGCGCCAGCGCGCAAACGCCGAACGCGGCTGCGCGTGTCCGTGTGCTGTAATGGAGCGATCGGACCGGTTGGTCATGGTCTGGAGCGAATGGGAACCAATGGTCGGCGAACGAGTATCCGAGGACGCGTCGCAACGCACGCCCAGTATAGACGCCGCGCGCGCGTCGCAGGATGGCGCGGATCGCCGCGACCTGCGTTTCCTGCTCTCGCTCGCCGCGCCGTATCGGGGAACCCTGGTTCTCGCGTTCGTGCTGTTGCTCGCCGAGAGCGCGGCCATGCTGGCGATGCCGTGGCTTGCGGGCCGGTTTTCGGACGCACTGCTGCATGGCACCGCGGTGGGCGGCTTGCTCGTCGCGTGGCTCGTGGTGATCGCCGCGCAGTGCGCGCTGAACTACGCGAACGCGGTGATGGTCGGACTGACCGGCACGCGCCTGATCGCCGACGCCTGCGCGCGCGCGTATGACCACCTGCAATCGCTGCCGCTGCACTGGCACCAGAACCGCCGCCGCGGCGAGGTCCTCTCGTTGCTGACCGATGACGTCGTGCGCCTCAGCGGTTTCCTCACCGGCGTGATCACGCCGCTGCTGCCGCTGCTGCTCACCTGCGCGGGCGCCTTGCTGATGATGCTGCGCATCCAGCCGTGGATCGGGCTGCTGATCGCCCTGGTCGTACCCGCGTTCTTCGTCGTGCTGCGCATCGTCGGCCGCAGGCTGCGGCCCTTGTCGGCGGACGTCGTGCAGGCTTGGGCCGACAAGTCGGCGATCGCCGAACAGAACCTCGCGATGCTGCCGGTGATCAAGGCCTACACCGGCGAAACGGCCGAGTCGACGCGCTTTTCCGCGCACACGATGCGCCTGCGCGACAGCGAAGTGCGGCTGACACGGCTGCAAGCGCTGATCGGCCCGGGCGTGCGGTTCGTCGCATCCGCGGGCGTGATCGCATTGCTCTGGATCGGCAGCCACGCGGTCGCCGATCACGCGATGAATCCCGCCGATCTCGTCAGCCTGCTGCTCTACGGACTTCTGCTCGCCCAGCCGGTGTCGCAGCTCGCCGCGGTGTACGGGCAGACGCAAACGGCGCGCGGCAGCGCGCGGCGTCTGCTCGAAGTGTTCGCGCAATCGCCCGAGCCGGACGACGGGACGCGCGAGCTGCAGGACGTGCGTGGCGAGGTGCGTTTCGAGAACGTGCGTTTCACCTATCCGGGTCGCGAACCGGTACTGCGCGGCTTCGACTTGCACCTGCGCGCCGGCGAGACGGTCGCGATCACCGGCGTCAACGGCGCCGGCAAGAGCACGATGGCGCATCTGCTGATGCGCTTCGCCGACCCGGACGAGGGCCGCATCAGCCTCGACGGCGTGGACCTGCGCGAACTGAACCTGCGCAACCTGCGCACGCATGTCGGCCTGGTGTCGCAGAACGTGCTGCTGTTCAACGCCTCGGTCGCCGACAACATCGCCTACGGCCGCGCGGGCGCGACCTCCGACGAGATCGTGACGGCCGCTGCGGCCGCGCGCGTGCACGAGTTCGCGATCCGCCTGCCCGATGGCTACGACACCGTGGTCGGCGACCAGGGCGTGCGGCTGTCGGGCGGACAGAAGCAGCGCATCGCGCTCGCGCGCGCGCTGCTGCGCAATCCGGCGGTGCTCCTCCTTGACGAAGCCACCGCGATGTTCGATCCGGACGGCGAGCGCGAATTCATCGCGCAATGCCACGACCTGCTCAGCCAGCGCACGGTGCTGCTGATCACGCACCGTCCGGCGAGCCTGAAGCTCGCCGACCGCGTGCTGCGGCTGGAGGGCGGCGTGCTGGTCGAGGCCCGGAATCGTGCGGAACACACATCGCCGCCGCACGACCCGGAAGAACCTTCGGCGCCCTAGCTGCCGCTGCGCACCAGCAGGTTCTTCGCGAGCTGGCCGTGCAGGCGGCCGATGCCGCGCGCGGCGTGCATGAAGCCGAACAGCAGCAGCACGCCGAGCGGGGCCAGCAATGGCGCCAGCCAGTTCGGATCGGGGCCGGAGTAGTCGTCGAGCGACCAGTGGATGAGGTGGCCGCCAAACAGCCATGCAAACGGGGTGGCGATGAACGACAGCGACACCGATAGCGCGGTGACCGCGAGCGTGAAATAGACGATGCCCAGCGGCAGCATCATCAACATGTACAGGATCGTGGACCAGCTGCGCGGATCGGTGAACATCGCCCCGATCCGCGACAGCAGCGGCTGCCCGCGCTCGGCGTACAGCGGTCGGCGCGGCATCCGCTCGCCGAGCATCACCTCGATGATGCGGCCTTCGACTACCGACAACATGCGCACGCTGCCGAAGAACAGGACGATGAACGGCAGTCCGATGATCAGGATCGCCAGGCCGAACGACAGGCTGATGCCGGTCACCGCCCAGGTGAAGTAAAAGATGCCGGTCGCCAGCGACAGCAGCATATAAAACATGGACGCGTAGGTGCGCGGATCGGCGGCGACACCGAAGAAACGGCCCAGCGCGGACTGCTGCGGCGCAGGCGGCGGCGTGCGCAGCGCGCGCGTCACCTTCACCTCGGTGTCGCGGTAGATGTCCGCGACTTCCTCGGGATTGCCGTAGCTGCCAGCGACGGAGGCGATCACGCTGGCCTCGTCTTCGCCGCTGCGCTCGGCGAGTTCGGAACGCAGGTATTCCTCGGCGTCGTAGAGCGCGTCCTGTATCAGCGCCGGATCGGAGTCCTTGAGCGCTTCGCGCAGTTGCGCGAGATACTCGGGAATCGTTTTCGGCAAGGGTTTGCCGGAGGCCTGACTGGAATCGGTGGTGGTCATGGTTTGCTCCCCTGCAACACGGAATCGACGGAATGGCGGGTGTCTTCCCAGGTCGCGGCCCACTCCGCGAATACGGCACGACCCAGTTCGGTGATCCGGTAGTAACGGCGTGGCGGCCCGGCGATCGACGGCTCGACGTGGCTGTCGAGCAGACCGGCCGCGTGCAGGTTGCGCAGCACCGGATACAGCGCGCTCTGCTTGTCGCTGAACAGCGCGTCGCCGGACTGCTGCAGGCGCTTTGCGATCTGGTAGCCGTACAGCGGCTCGTCCGAGCCGGCCAACACCGCCAGCAGCACCAGCGAAACGGTGCCGGCGCTGAGCTCCTTCTGGAACTTGCGCAAGTGGCTCTCGGTTTCGGTCATGTGCGGCGGGTCGGCTGCATATCCATGACTCCAGCATAGTGTGAAGTTCGTACTAGCGAGCGTGCCGCAAGTCATGGCCGGGCTGCCCGGCTATCCTTGCCCGATGCAGGCCCTGACTTTCTCCCGTTTCGGCGGCCCCGACGTCCTCGAATGGACTGCCCTGCCCGATCCCCAGCCGGCGCCGGGCGTCGCGGTTGTGCGCACCGCGGCGATCGGCCTGAACTTCGCGGACATCTATCGCCGCCAGGGCCGCTATCACCTGGCAGGTTCGCCACCGTGGGTCGCCGGCTACGAAGCCGCCGGCACGATCTCCGCGCTGCATCCGAACGATGCCGCGCGCGGCTGGACTGTCGGCCAGCGCGTCGGTTTCGCCGACAGCCCGTTCGCAAATGCCGAACTCGTCGCCGTACCGCTGGAGAAACTGATCCGGCTGCCGGATGCGATCGGTTTCGACACGGCCGCCGCGGTGCTGCTGCAGGGACTGACCGCTCAATTCCTGATCGCCGACAGCTATCCGGTGCAATCCTGCGACACGCTGCTCGTGCACGCCGCGGGCGGCGGCGTCGGTTTGCTGCTCACACAACTCGCGGTTGCGCGCGGTGCGCGCGTGATCGCGCTCGCCTCGTCCGGGGACAAGCGCGCGAACGCGCTCAAGGCGGGTGCGCAGCTCGCGATCGACTCGGGCGATGGCTGGGTCGAACGCGTACGCCTGGTCTTGCCCGATGGTGCCGACGCAGTCTACGACTCGATCGGCCGCACGCTGGGCGACAGCCTCGCGCTCGCGCGCACCGGCGGCACCGTGGTGTTCTACGGCATGGCCGCGGGCGATCCGGATCCGGTGGATCCGCGCCTGCTGATGGATCGTTCGCTGCATCTGGTCGGCGGCGACCTGTGGAACGTGCTGACGTCCGCACAGGCGCGCCAGCAACGCGCGGATGCGCTGTTCGATGCAATCGTTTCCGGCGCATTCAAGGTGCCGATCGCGGCGCGCTTTGCCTTGTCCGAGGGCGCGAAAGCGCATTCGCTGCTCGAGGGCCGCGGCGTCAGCGGCAAGGTGTTGTTGATCCCCTAGCCTCGCGCTTGTGCCGCGCCGCGCTGCGGCGCTAGTCTGGCCGCGATGCCCATGCCCTCGACGAATCCCGCCTCAACACAACGCATGCCTGTCGTGTTCGCGGGCCACGGTTCGCCGATGAACGCGATCGAGGACAACGAATTCCACCGCGCCTGGCGCGCACTGGGCGAACGCCTGCCGCGCCCGCGCGCGATCCTGTGCGTTTCGGCGCATTGGGAAACCCGCGGCGCACGCCTGACCGGCGCCAGCCATCCGGCGACGATCCACGATTTCTATGGTTTCCCCCAAGCGCTGTTCGACGTGCAATATCCGGCGCCGGGCGAGCCCAAGCTCGCGCACCACGTGGTCGAGCTGCTCGGCGGCCACAAGCACGCGCAGGTGGACGCGACGCGCGGCTTCGACCACGGGATGTGGAGCGTGCTGCACGTGATGTATCCGCAGGCGGACGTGCCGGTGGTGCAGCTCGGCATCGACACCACGCAGCCCGGGGAACACCACTACGAACTCGCGAAGAAACTCGCACCGCTGCGCGACGAAGGTGTGCTGGTACTGGGCAGCGGCAACATCGTGCACAACCTGCGCCTGTGGGACTGGCGCAATCCGCATCCGCTGGACTGGGCCGCGCGCTTCGACGCGGCAGTCAAGCGCCGCATCCGCAACGGCGAGCACATCGAACTCACCGACTGGCAGCGGCTCGGCGACGACGCGCGGCTCGCGATCCCGACGCCGGAACATTACCTGCCGCTGCTCTACGTGCTGGCGCTGCAACGCCCCGACGACCGCGTGGGCTTCTTCAATGAAGTCGTGAGCAGCGCAATCGGGATGACATCGGTCATGATCGAGTCGCGAACCGTGCGCGCGCAAGGCCCACATCAGACGACCGTGCGGCCCGAATGAGATGAATCCCTCGTCTCGGCGCTGTTCGGAATTCCGGCGTTCGACCCAACCGCAACGCGAATGCGTTCAGCGCGCTCCGCGCTCGCGCGGCGTCCATTCGACGCAGCCGATCCCTTCGTAGGCGTTGACCACGTCGTACACTTCGTTGAGATCCGCCTCTGCCTCGCGCGCGATCTCGTCCAGGCGTTTCGACGTGAGCATCGCCGAGCCGATCCGCGCCGCCGCCGCGAACTCGGGCACCAGGCCCATCAGGCGCTTGGTCACGCGGTATTTGCCGCCCGGATCCAGATGCGGCGCGAGACGCCCGCCCGAATTGAGATAGCGGTCCAGCCAGCGCAGGTGCTCGTAGGGATGCGCGTGCAGGTGCTCGCGTACGTTCTGCATCCCGAAATTGGTCAGCATTTCCCAGTCGCCGAAGCGCAGCTGCAAGCGGCAGTAGATCGACAACGAGGCCAGTCGGCCCAGCGTGTGGAACTCCTGCGCTTTCGGATCGAGCACCAGCGAGGGCGCGTCGGGCAGCGTGAGCCGCGCCGGGCCGCCGAGCAGGCTGCCGTTGAGATAGTCGCGCAGATTGTATTCGGCATCGGCCTGGATCTGCGCTGAGTTGTCTCGCCGATAGCCCGGGTCGATGTTTTCCGAGAGCGTGTTCTCGCGCAGCGCCTGGTTGCCGTAGTTGCCCGAGCGGGTCTGGCCGCGCAGGGTGCTGTCACCAGTGAACTCGACCGACGAGTCGAAATCGAGTTTTTCCGGCAGCAGGAACTTGGGCTGGTTCGCCGCCGGATCGCGCTTGAACATCGCCTCGAAGTCGTCGAGTTCGCCGCGGCTCATCTCGCTGGCGCGATCGGGCGCTTCCACCGACGGCAGCTCGTCGGGCTCCTCGTCGTATTCGCCGAGATCGACGAGGAAGAAATCCGCGTCCTGGCTCAGGATCGCCATCGGCGCGATGCCCTTGGCGCCGATGCCGTTGAGCAGGGCGATGAAATCCTCACGACGCAGCGGCTTGCGCAGGAAACGCCCTTCGGGCTGGTCGGTGTTCATTTCTATCAAAGCCGCGCATGCGACGCCGCGTTGCGACGTCCGCCTGTGCGCGGCCGCGCCGGTCAGGCTGGAGGTATCGGCGATCACCAGATCGGCCTTGTCCTCGGTGCCCCAGGTCCAGTGGTCCTTGAGCAACGTGCCCGCCGTGCGCAGCAACAGGCGCAGATGCGCCAGGTCTTCGTCGCTGGCGCCGATGCAGTCGATGATCCGGTGCTGGGACATGCGCGTTGTCGCCCGTGGGACACCCTACGGAGGCTAGGATAGTCCAGCGCTGCATCGCAGCACAGGGCCGGCTGCGGCGACCCTGTCTTTCCGATCCGAGACCAAGCCATGTCCAACATGCCCAAACAGTACGACCGCCGCTATTTCGACCGCTGGTACCGCGCCGACGCCAAGGGAATCGGTCGCGGCGCGCTGCTGCGGCGCAAGGTCGCGCTCGCGGTGGCGATGGCCGAGTACTACCTCGGCCGACCGCTGCAGCGCGTCCTCGACGTCGGCTGCGGAGAGGGCGCCTGGCGTGCGCCGTTGCTCAAGCTGCGGCCCAAGCTCGACTATCTGGGCGTGGACGGCAGCGAATACGCGGTCGCGCGATTTGGTGCGCCGCGCAATCTGCGGCTGGCGAACTTCGGACAACTCGAGCACCTGCGCTTTGGCCCGCCCGCGGACCTGCTGGTCTGCTCGGATGTGCTGCATTACGTGCCGACCGCCGAGTTGCGGCGCGGCTTGAAGGGTTTCGCCGAACTCTGCGACGGCCTTGCGTTCATCGAGGTGTTCTGCGCGGAGGACGACACCGAAGGCGATTCGGATGGCTTCGTTCCACGCAGCGCGAGGTTCTATCGCAACGCGATCGCGTCTGCCGGATTCGTCGCCTGCGGATCGCACGGATATCTTTCGGCTGCGCTCGCCGCGGATGCGGTCGCACTTGAAAGATTCTGACACTTGCACATGCGGACCCGAGCTGCGGTAGTCTAGGCAGCATCGGAATGCGCCGGGCTGGTCAGGGAGATTCACGGAACGTTCCGCCAGGTTTTGCGTCGCGTCGCCTGTGAGGGAGCCGTGCCATGCCTACCGTCCGTTTCCGCATCATCGCCAGCGAAGACGATACCCAGGACGTGATCCACTGCGTGGAGAACGTTGACGACGACATCGAGCGCGTCGAGGAAGTCGCGGACATGATGCATGGATGGAACGACGGCGGAGCGGGTGCTTCGGGTCTGTCCGACGACTATGGCCCGGGTTTCCATTGCGTCGAGGTCGAGGCGCCGAACGACGAGATCGCCGAACTCGTGCGCACCGCGGCCGAAGAGCGCGCCTATCGGCTCGGCGCGGTCATCGAGTTCGTCGACCGCTTCTGAATCGCAGTCTTCCACCACCGGAGCGTTCATGCATCCAGCACGCCGCGTCACCCTCGTCCTCGCCTGCATGATTGCGCTGCAGGGAACGCTCGCCGCCGATGCGCCGAAGACGCCTCCGAAGTACAAATCCGCGCAGGAAATCCTCGACGCCGCGCCAGCGTCGGACTGGCGCGAACTGGATCCGAACAACACGTTGTATCTGGATCTCGCTGGCGGCCGCGTGGTGATCGAACTCGCGCCGCAGTTCGCACCGCAGCACGTCGCGAACATCCGCGCGCTCGCGCACGCGCACTACTTCGACGGGCTGTTCATCATCCGCTCGCAGGACAATTTCGTCGTGCAATGGGGCGATCCGAATTCCGGCGAGAAGAACGCCAAGCCGCTCGCGCCCGCGAAGGAGCACCTGCCCGCCGAGTTCACGGTCAACTCGAAAAGCCTGAACTTCCATTTCCTTCCCGACAGCGACGGCTACGCGAAGCAGATCGGTTTCGTCGAGGGCTTTCCCGCCGCGCGCGATCCCTCCGACGGCCAGGCCTGGCTCGCGCACTGCTACGGCGTGCTCGGCGCGGGCCGCGGCACCGAAGCCGACAGCAGCAACGGCAGCGAGATCTACGTCGTGAGCGGGCAATCGCCGCGCCAGCTCGATCGCAATATCACCACCGTCGGCCGGGTCGTGCAGGGCATGGAACTGCTCTCGGTGCTCCCGCGCGGCACCGGGCCGCTGGGTTTCTACGAGAAACCCGAGCAGTACGTGCCGATCAAGGCGATCCGCCTCGCCAGCGATGTGCCCGAGGCCGAGCGCGTCAAGCTGCAGGTGATCCGCACCGACACGCCGACCTGGGACGCGGTCGTGGAAGCGCGCCGCAATCGCCGCGATGAATGGTACAAACGCCCGGCCGGCCACATAGACCTGTGCAACATCCCGGTCACCGCACGCACGCCGCCGGCGGCTGCAGCGAAGCCGGCGAGCGCGCCGGCGCACTGACGCTCACTTCGACTCATATATCAGGTCACCACAATCAACGCGCGACGTTGCCCTGATTTGCTTTCCGATGTTGATCGGAATCAAGACTACAAATCACCACTAGGCGGATGGCAGATAATGAGAGACACGCGCCTTGAGTAGTCTGACCAAGTACGGGTCCATGAACTCGTATTCGTCGGGAATCTCAAGACAGATAACGCGCTTGTCGCGTAAGTGAGGCTTGAACTTCGCGGACAGCTTGTTGCGATGAGCGCGCTCCATGACGAAGATCAAGTCAGCCCATTCGAGGAGTTCAGGCGTAACTGGGACGTCCACGTCGTGGTTGAGACCTGCCGAAGCGGTATTGAGACCAGGCCAACTTGCAAAGACCTGCTCCGCAGTCGGACTACGAAGTCTGTTTTGACTGCAAATGAACAAGACGTTGCGTGACAAAAGTTATCTCTAATGAATTGAGTAAAACGGAAGTCCGACTGGTGCTCAGCCGATTTGCGCGCCGATCAGTTGCCCGATCGCGTAGGTCACCGCGCCCGCGCCGCCGCCGATGAGCAGCATGCGCAATCCGCCGCGAACCGCCGCACGGCCGGTGAACAGGCTCATCGCCGCGCCGGTCGCGAACAATCCGACGCCGGCCATCGTCGCGCCGATCACCGCGGCGTTCGGCAGCATCAGGCCGAAGAAGAACGGCAGCATCGGAATCAGCGCGCCGATCGTGAACGCGGCGAACGAGAATCCGGCCGCACCGAACGGCGAGCCGAGTTCCTCGGGATTCAACCCGAGCTCCTCGCGCGCGAGCACGTCGAGTGCGTGATCGGGATTGGAGATCAGCTTGCGCGCGACGCCGCGCGCCTCCTCCAGCGGCAGTCCGCGCGCTTCGTAGATCAACGCGAGTTCCTCGGCCTCGGCTTCCGGATACTCCTTGAGCTCGTCGGCTTCGAGCGCGATCTGGTGCTCGAACATCTCGCGCTGCGAACGCACCGACACGTACTCGCCCGACGCCATCGACAGCGCGCCCGCGAGGATGCCGGCGATGCCGGTGGTCATCACCGTCGCGTTGCTCGCGTGCGCGCCAACCATGCCCATGATCAGGCTCGCGTTCGAGACCAGGCCGTCGTTGATGCCGAAGATCGCCGCGCGCAGGTTGCCGCCGCCGACGCTGCGGTGGCCGCGGCCGATCTGCTCCACCGACGTCGGCATCGCATGGCCGCCGACTGCCGCCGCGCTGTAAGCTGACAGCCCGCGCACCTTGATCGCGGCGAGCGCGGTGCGCATGCGCCGCGGCCCGAACAGCCGTGCGAGCCCGACCGTCAGCCGCGCACGCGCCGACGGCGCGAACGCCGGCAGCGTCTGCAGATTCAGCGACTTTTCCCACTGCGCGGCCTGCGCGTCGGCTTCGCGCGCGAGCTTCGCGAACAGTTCGGCGATGCGCGGCTCGGGTTCGGCCTGCGCGAGTTCGCGATAGACCCAGCCCGACTGCTTTTCCTCGCGCCAGCTTTCCAGTCCGCTCACGTCGGGCTCCGATGTCGTGTTCCCGGTGTTCCATGGTACGCGTTGCGATGTTCAACGCAGCGCGCGCTTGACGGCCGCCTTTGATTTCCTCGATGCGGTCTAGTGCGGACCGCCCCTCTTCGCGGCCTTTGCAGCCGGCTTGTGTTTGCTCGCCGACTTCACCGATTTGGCAGCAGGCTTGCGCTTGCTGGCAGGTTTCGCCGGCTTCGTCGCAGACGTAACCGTGCCCTTGAGGCTCTTCGGCTTCGGCGCGGGATTGCGCTTGCGCACGGGCTTCGCCGCAGCCTTGCGCAGCGCAGCGGACTTCGCCAAGTGCAGCCACGGCGCCATCGCCTCGGACGAGTCCATCGCATCGTCCGGCGCCGACCAGTAACTCATCGTCATCGGCCCGTTCACGCTGTCATAGACGAAAGGCTCGCAGCCCGCGGCGGCGAACTCCACCTGGTTGTCCGCATCGGTCTTCAGGTACAGCCGCCCGTCCACCACGATGCCGACGATGATCTCGTCCAGGTACACGCCCCAGCCGCCGAACATCGCCTTCGCGCGCATCCGGCCGAAGGGATCGAGCAATTCGTGCAGGTAGGCGATGAAGTCCTGGTCGCTCATGCACTGCTCCACGCGTGCAGATGGTTTCAGCAATTCCTAAAGACTCGCGCCATCGACGTGCTTCACGCGCAGGCTCGCCAGATCCACATCCGGCAGGCAGCGTACGTTGACGGCGGCCATCATCGCGCCGGTTTTCGGATGCACGCCTTCGCTGAAGGGCGCGACGCCGCAGACCGGGCAGAAATGATGGGCGATGTGCTCCTTGTTGAAGCGGTAGGTCTCGTAATCGCTTTCGGGCGTCTTCAGCGCCAGCGCCGCGCGCGGGAAGAACGCGAGCAGCCCGCCGCGCCGACGGCACATCGAGCAATTGCAGTCCACGACCTCCGTGACTTCGCCTTCCAGATCGAACGCGATGCGGCCGCAATGACAACTTCCGTGGTGGGTCATGGCTGCCTCCGTGTCGGGAAGCACGACGATACTCCGATCGAACAACGTCCGCTTCCGATGACGCGAATCGCTTCCCGAACACCGTACGGGCCGTGGGAGAATGCGCGCATGACAACCCTTTCCGACGACCACGCCGGCGCGTCCATCACCTGCGATTCCTGCCAGGCCTGCTGCTGCCAGTTGCCGGTGCTACTGCTTCCCGGCGACGATCCACCCGCGCATTTCATCGACACCGACAACTGGGGCTCGCCGATCATGGGCAAGGCCGACGACGGCTGGTGCCGCGCGCTGGATCGCGACACGATGCGCTGCACGATCTACGCGCAACGCCCCTGGGTCTGTCGCGAATTCGCGATGGGCGGCGCCGACTGCCGCGACGTGCGCGCCGAATGGCGCCGCATCGCGCTCATCCTGGCGTGAGAGCGCGCACGCACGTAGCAAAAACGCGACCGAAAAAACTGTGCGCCATGTCACATTCTGCGACGATTTCACTTGCCAATCACAACCACAGTGCTAGCGTGCGATCGTAGGCATGGATGGGTGGGCTTCTCGGCGATGCCGGCAGGATGTGACGCACCGCCATCCGTGGGGGGGGGTGCCATGAACAGTCGATCATTCACGTCGCTCGTCGCGAAGTCGATGGGTGCGGCTCTGTTGTTCTGCGTCGCGGCGATGTTCGTGCAGCCGGCCCGCGCGACCGTCACGGTCACTGTATCGGGCAACACCGCGCACGCGGTGATCGGCCTGCCGGGCATCCTTTCCACCGACATGACCCTGGTCTTCGACCATCCGGTGAACCTGACTCCGGCGAACCTCAACATCACAGCGAACCTCGTCAATCCGAACGACCCTGCGCTACTCGCGCGGCTGCCCAATCCGACCGCGCTGTCGCTACCGGCCGCTTTCCCGGTGATGATCTCGGTGTCGCCGCCAGCGAAATCCGTGCCCCAGGGCGGTTTGAGCTTTGTCAACGCGGTGTCGGTGGAAATCCACACGCAGGCGCTGATGTTCACGTTGGACAACCTGTTCCGTTTCTACAAGGCGCCCGCGGGCGGAACCTTCTACGACATCACCGGCGACGTCGCTTCCGGCAGCGTGCGCACGCGTGGCAAGACCGGCGGGTTCTCGGATTTCCTGATCCTCGTCGATCTCATCCCGAACACGAGCAAGGCCAGCGACCAGTACGACTACATCAGCACGCGCCTGAACAACACCGCGATCGCAGCCACCGCGCGCAACACGCTCCAGGCCGATCTCGCCGCCAGCCGCAGCGCGTACACCGCCGGCAACTACAGCCTCGCCCAGTCGCGGATGCACACGTTCGACAGCGATCTTGCGATCTATGCCGGAACCGGCGTTCCGAACCGCTGGAACGCGACGCGCGACCTCGACAACATCGCCGGCGACCTGTACGGAGAATCCGGCGCGCTGCAATACACCCTCGGCCGGCTCGCCGCCGGATACTGACGCCCGCCCGTGCCCGTCCGTCTGTGCGCCCACCTGCCCGATGTCGCAGCGGTGGTGCGCACGCTGGACGAGTCCAGGACCTACGACCTAGGGCGCGCGCCGGACTGCGATATCGTCATTGACCACAATTCGGTGTCGCGCCGGCACGCGCGCCTGACCTTCGCCGGCGGCGCCTGGTGGTTGACCGACCTGGGCAGCAAGAACGGCGTCCGCATCGACGGCCTCGGCACCGATTCGGGCTCGTTGCGCAGCGGACAGTGGTTCTCGCTCGGCGACGTGTTCTGCCAGGTGGACGAACTCGATGCCGCCGAACTCGCCGCGCAATCCGCCCACGCCGACCATCGCCGGCAGAACTCACGGGCCTGGATCGACCGCATCCATCACGCGCAGAACCTCGCGTCGCTGCTTGCCGAGCTGATGACAGCCATGGTGGAAATCGCCGAATGCCGGCGCGGATTCCTCCTCGCGGGCGACCATCTGAAAGGACTGCACGTGCTGGCCTGTTACCGCTTGAACCCGGAAGACCTCGGCAGCAAGCGTTTTCTCTACAGCACCGGCGCGGTGGATCGTGCGATGCTCGAACGCCGCCCGGTGTTCCTAAGCAATCCGCAGGATCGGGCCGTGCTGCAGGGCAATGCGAGCATCGTCGCTCAGGATCTGCGCGTGGTCGCCTGTCTGCCGCTGATCCACAAGGGGCGGATGCTCGGCGCCGCGTACGCCGACAGCGACGAGGAAGGCAAGACCTTCACCGAATTTGACGCCGAATTGCTCTCCGGCTTCGCCGCCGAGGCGGCGCTCGCGATGGCGACCGGCGACGTGCGCGGCGCGATCGCGCAATTCGATTCCTGGGTCGCGGTTTCCGAGCGCGGACGCCACGCGATCCATGGTCACCCGTCACGATGGTCCTCGCGGAGCTGATCGCCCGCACGGGAACGGCGCAGGCACGGCAATCTGCTAGTGTTCGCGCATGACTGCGCCGGAGGACAGCCCCGCGAGCGCGCAAGCCCAGACTCCGGTCATGGCCACCGTGACCGGGGTGCTCGCCAGCGCCGAGCTGAAGGTCGGCGAACTGGTCGCCGATCGTTTCCGCATCGAATCCCTGATCGGCATCGGCGGCATGGGCGTGGTATATCGCGCCAGGGACGAACAGCTCGAAGTACCGGTCGCGCTGAAGCTGCTGCGTCCCGAACTCGCCAGCCGCGCCGATGCGTTCGCGCGCTTCCGTCATGAAATCCTGCTCGCGAGGCAAGTGTCGTCGCCGCACGTGGTGCGCCTGCACGACATCTTCCAGCACGAAGGCCGCTGGCTGCTCAGCATGGATTATGTGCAGGGCGATCCCCTCGACCGCCACCTGGACCGGCACGGCGCGCTGTCCGTCGCGGACGCGCTGAAGATCACCCGCCAGCTTGCGTTGGGCCTGGCCGCGGCGCACCAGCGCCAGGTCGTGCACCGGGATCTGAAACCCGCCAACGTGCTGCTCAACGACACGCTGGACGCCTACATCAGCGATTTCGGCATCGCGCTGTCGGCGGGCGTGACCCGTGTGACCGGAACCGGCGCGATCATCGGAACGCCGGCCTATCTGTCGCCGGAACAGGCGCGCGCCGAACCCGTGGACGCGCGCAGCGACCTCTACACGCTGGGATTGATCCTCTACGAAATGCTCACCGGCGAACTGCCGTTCTCCGCCGGCACCGCGACCGAGATGCTCGCGCAGCGCATCGCTCGGCAGCCTCCGCGCGTTACGTCCAGACGCGCCGACGTGCCCGCCTGGGTGGATCGCCTGACGATGAAGATGCTGCAGGCCAAATCGTCGCGACGTTTCCAGAGCGCCGAGCAGATCGTAGCCGCGATCGACGCCGAGCATGTTCCGTATCAACTGCCAGCTGCGAGGATCGCAACGACGCTTGCGGTCGCCGCGCTGCTCGGCGGCGGCGCGTGGTGGGCGACGAATCGGCCGGCTGCCGAACATCGCGCCGCCACGGTCGCGCCACCGGCGACGGCAGCGGCGGCAGCGCTCGACCTGGTCGCGTTGCCTCTGGCAGCGGCGCCAGCGGACTCCGCCGAAGCGGCTGCCGTCAGCGACCTGCTCGACGAATCCTTGCTCGCCGCCGGCGCGCGCAGCGCCGATGCCGCGCGCGTGCAGCGCAGCCTCAGGCAACTCGGCTACGGCGGCGCCGAGGCGCAACAGCATCTTTCGCGAGTGCTGGAAACCGTGGGCGCGACGCGCGCCGTCGCCGGCTCCTTGTCGCGCAGCGACGATCACTGGGATTTGAGCCTTGGCGTGTCGGATGCGCGAACGCCCGCGCAGCCTGCACGCAGCGGCGCGGTGACCCTGGACGTGTTGCCGCTTGCAAGCCGGCAACTGCTGGTGAAGCTCAAGCTGCTCGATGCAGCGCGAGCCGCGCGCGACACGATCGCGTGGCCGCTCACCGCGGCGGGATTGCAGGCTTACGGCGAAGGATTGCTTGACGAGCGCGACGCGAAGGATGCCGCCGCGCTCGTCGCCTTCGAGCGCGCCAATCAGGCCGATCCGGGGTTCGCGCTCGCCTGGAGGCATCGGATCGACGTGCTGCAGCGGCAACGCCGGACCGCGGCGGCGACCCAGGTCGCGCAGGCCGCGCTCGCCGCTCTGCGCGACGCGCACGGCCGCGACGTCGAAACCCTGCGCGCGATCGGCGCGCAGCTCGAAGGCGACACGGCCAACGCGGTCGCGCGCTTCAAGTCGCTGGCCGCGACCGAGCCTTCCAACCATTCGCTGGCGCTGCGCTATGCGCGCGTGCTCGACGAGAACGGCGACGGCGAAAACGCCAGGGCAGAACGCGAACGCGTCGTCGCCGCCGATCCGCAGGATCCGCTCGCATGGTTCGACCTAGGCAAGGCCGCGATCCTTTCCGGCGCCGCGCAACGCGGAGTGGACGATTACCTGATTCGTGCGCAAGTGCTGTACAACCGCTTGCAGGACGCGCACGGCCAGGCCGAGGTCAGCAATGCGCTCGGCATCGGCTACGAACGCCTGGGCCAGGTGGACGCCGCGCTGGAGCAATACACCCGGTCCATCGCGCTGCGCGAAAAACTCGACGAGCCGCTGGCGACGGTGAACTCCCTGCGCAACCTCGCGGGCTTGCAAACCGTGCGCGGCGAGTTCGCTGCGGCCGCAACGAACCTCGGCCGCGCGCGCGTTTTGCTCAAGCCGCTGAACGAACCGGCGGCGATGGCCGATGTCGCCAACGCCGAGGGCGTGCTCGCCGAAGAGCGCGGCGATTTCAAGGCCGCGCTCGCCGCGTACCGCGAAGCGCTGGACATCCGCCAACCGCTGGGCGACGTCTCGCTGATCGCCGAAAGCCGGATCAACGTCGGCTTCGCCTATTTCCACAACGGCGAATTCCAGGATGCGGCGATTTACTGGCAACAAGCCGAAGCCGGTTACGCGAAGGCCGACGACGAGCCGGGCGCCGTGCGCGCGCGCCAGAGCCTGAGCCTGCTCGCGCTCGCGCAAGGCGACTGGAAGCGCGCGCGCGACCTGGAAAACTCCGCGCTCGACAGCGCCGAGAAATTGCAGATGCAGGAGGAACAGGCGGTGAGCCTGGGCGATCTGGCCGAGATCGATCGCCTCGAAGGCCGCATCGCCGACGCCTTGCAGCACGCCGAACACGCGCGCGCGCTGTTCGCCCAGCGCAAGGACCAGCGTGGCACGACCGAAATGGACCTGCTCCGCGCCGAGGCCCTGATCTCGGTGGACGCATGGGATGCCGCGGAAGCCTCGCTCGCCAACTTGCGCAAGGTCGCGCCATCCGACAGGGAACAGGCCGCACTGCTCGCGCTGAGATCGGGCGAAATCGCGTTGGGCCGAGGGCAAAACGAGGCCGCGTCGAAACTCGCCGAATCCGCGCTCGCCGTCTCGACGGCGGCACACAGCCAGCCCGCGGTCATCGCTGCGCTCGCGCTGAAAGCCGACGCGCAGTCGGCCAACCGGCAACCATCCGCCGCAAATCAGGCATTGGCGCAGGCCGAAGCGGCATGGCCGCGGCATCCGTCGCGCGCGCTCGCCCTCGACCTGGTCGAATCCCGCCTGCGCGTTGCGCCAACGCCGAGCGCGTACAAGAAGGCGCAGGACCTGCTCGCGGGACTGCCGGGTTATTACGGCGCATACAGTTTGCATCTGGCCGGCGGCAAGGCGCTTGGCGGTGGCGATCCGGCGGCCGCCACGCAAGCCGTGCGGTCCGCGCGCACGGCGCTGGACGCCTTGCTCGCCGCGACGCCGCAGGAGTTCCGCAAGGAACTGCTCGCTACGCGGGCGTCGTTGCAGTGAACCGCGCAGCGAATCGCCCGCGTCGCGTCAGGTCCGACGCATACTGATCGCACGAAACCGCGAATGATGGGCTGGTTCGTCTATGTGATCGAATGCCGCGACGGCAGCCTCTACACCGGCATCGCGGTGGACGTCGAGAAACGGTTCGCGAAACATGCCGCCGGCAAGGGCGGACGCTACACGCGCTCGCATCCGCCGCTGCGCGTGCTCGCGAGCTTTCCCTGCGCGGATCGTTCCGTCGCATTGAAGGCCGAGCACGCGATCAAGAAGTTATCGCCTGCGGCGAAGCGGGCATTGTGCGTCGGTGAGCTTCGGATAGAGCAGATCGTTCCGAGTCGCACTGCAGACTGATCGACAAATCTGATTTCAACGCAAGGCAGGCAGCACGAACGCGAACGCGGCGCCGATCGCGCAGGCCGACACTGCGATCCACCACAGCCACACGCTCGTCGTTCGCAGCCGTCCGCAGGCCCGCGCAAGCACCGGGTCGGCCGGACACGGCAATCGCCGCGCGCGCCACAACGCGATGCCGGACGCGAGCAGCATGACGACGGCCGTTCCGAACACCAGCGGCTTGTGCTCGGAAATCCAGATCAGCTGCGGCACCGCGCTCACCAGCCCGGCAAGCGTTGCGCCCGCGCCGAGCGCGACCATTGCCGCGGGCAGCACGCAGCACACCAGCGTGCCGGCGCTCGCGGCCAGCGTCAGCGCCGCGAGCCCGAGATTGCGACGTGCCGGCGCCTGCGCGCCCGCGCTCACGGAGCCTTCGCCTTCGCCGCGACACGCTGCCGGATCGCATCCAGCGATTCGTCCGTACGCCGCACCGCGACCAGGGTGAAGCCGGCGTCGGTGATCGCCTTGCGCAACTGCGCGTCGGGAATATCGGCGCCGTCCTTCAAAGCGACCGCGACGATCCGGTTTTCCAGGCTCACGTACACCTTGCTGGTTGCGGGCATCGCCTTGAACGATTTCTCGATGCCCTGAGCGCAGAACGCGCAGACCAGGCCGTTGACGTCCATCTCGATGGTCTTTGCTGACGCGGCCGTAGCCGCGAGCAGCAACGTCGCGAACAATGCAATTTTCATTTTGCGCATGATGCGTCTCCTCGAATCCTGTGTATGAAATCAGAAATTGAACATCGCCATGACTTGCGGATGCCCTTCGGTGGTCGCGCCCGCCTCGACCCAGGCGCCACCTTTGAACAGGCGCAGCAGCACGGCTTTCTCGGTGCCGCGGAACAGTCTGCCGGTGTAATGCCGCCCCTGCACCACGATCCAGGTCGCAAGCGTGTCGTAGTCGTGCGCGTAAGGCGCCCAGCCGAGTTGCAGCGTGTCGATGCGATGGGAATAGCGATCGGATTCCTGCAGGTCCGCGCTGAACGAGGCGTAGACGCGTCGCGTTTCGAAGTCGGCCTGCACGCCCGTGTCGCGCGCGAACCGGCTGCCCGCGAAATCGTTGCCCGTCGCCTGGCCCAGTCCACCCCAAGCATAGACGTTCGCCTGCGCGCCCGGCAGATTCCAGCGCTTGAGCAACAGGTTCGCGCGGACGAACTGGATATGCCGCGATTTGCGGTTGTCCGCGCTGTGCAATTCGAGCACGTCGACGCCCGCCGACCACCACGCGCGCGGCGCGTAGAACGCCTGCGCTTCGGTCATGGTGCCCGCGCCGTACTCGGCCATCGCCGTGGTGCCGCCGGCGTACGCGATGGGCTTGGCGAGCAGCGGCGGCGTGAACAAGGCGAGCGCGCAGGCGCACGCCATTGGAATGATTCTTCGCATTGCGAAATCCCGTCGTGAGGATGGCCGCGCAAGCGGCGAAGCCTCGCGTTACGCGAGGCGTAAACGACAGCGGGATTCAGGCAATCGGCGGTCGCAATCGTTCCTGCGACGGCTGATCCGGCGCGGACGATTTCGTGTAGATCAGGACCGCGCGTTGCTGCGCGATCGCGATCGTGGGCATCACCGGCAATGCGGCGAGCACCATGCAGTGACCCACACAGGCTGCGTTGTCGCAGTCGCCTTGCGGGCAGCGGGGATGCGGCGTGCCCGCTTGCTTGCCCATGTTCATCCCACTGTCCATGGCGGCGTGACAAGGCATCGCCGAGTCCGCTGCGCGCGCGTCCATCGCGGTCTGCGCCTGCGTCGCGGACGCCGCCATCGCGCAGACCCGCGCATGCGCCGACCACGGCGTCGCCGACATCGCGATCGCGAGGACGATACGCCATCCGAGTTGCAGGACGAAGCCAAGGCTCATCCGCGCAGTATAGTCCTTGATGAGGCGCGGGGCGGAACTGCGCCGCCGTTCATCGCGCGGAAGCGGCCGTTCGTGATGTTCGCATGCTGATGTGGCAGGTACGCTGCGCTACAACGATCGCGTGCCCTTGCAGGACGGATACTTGATGCAGCCCCACTGCATCCGACGCGTTTGCAGATTGAATCGCTGGTACATCGCCGCGCCGCATTTCGGGCAGGCCGGCGTGTCGGACTTCGGCGCGCTTGACGCAGACTGCGAATCGCCTGAACCCGCTGACTTCGACCCGGCGGCTGCGGCGACGGATTCGTCGATGGAGGCGCGTTTGCCGCGACGGAACCAGGACAGGATGCCGAGCCCGTTCTTCTTGCCTTGCGCCATCTTCGCGATTCCTCGGTGACCAGCGCACATGATGCCACCGAGCCGCTGGAACGGCTCGAACAGCGAAGACTGAATCGGCCACCACGGCGTCTCACCGCATGAGTCTGCGCAGGCGCAGAATAGTGGTGCGTTCCTCGAGTTTCCGAATCGACGACCCATGCCCAGACCGCGCGCCTCCGCCGGACGTCCCCGCGTCGCCGAATCGGCAAGCCGGCAGCTGCCGTTCGGTCGCGCCGCCGCGGACGTGCCTGATGCGCTACGCGACTTCCATCCCGCGGTCGCCGCCTGGTTCGCGCAAACCTTTGACGCGCCGACCGCAGCGCAGATCGCGGCCTGGCCGGCGATCCAGTCGGGCCGGCACGCGCTGATCGCCGCGCCGACCGGATCGGGCAAGACGCTCGCCGCCTTCCTCGCCGCGATCGACGCGCTGGTACGCGAAGGCGCGGACGCGGGATCGCTGCCCGACGAAACCGTGGTCGTCTACGTCTCGCCGCTGAAGGCGCTGTCCAACGACATCGCGATCAACCTCGAAGCGCCGCTCGCGGGCATTCGCGAGCGCCTGGTCGCGATGGGCCTGCCCGACGTGGAGATCCGCACCGCGGTGCGCACTGGCGACACGCCGCAGACCGAACGCAACGCGATGCGGCGCAAGCCGCCGCACATCCTCGTCACCACGCCCGAATCGCTGTACGTGCTGCTGGGATCGGATTCGGGTCGCGCGGGCCTGGCGACCGCGCGCACCGTGATCGTCGACGAAATCCACGCGGTCGCTTCGAGCAAGCGCGGCAGCCATCTCGCGCTGTCGCTGGAACGACTCGAAGCCCTGTGCGCCGGGCAGGATGCCCAAGTGCCGCGGAGGGCAGGATGCCCGAGAGCGGCCGGACGCCGGCTCGTGCGCATAGGTCTGTCGGCGACGCAAAAACCCATCGACGAAGTCGCGCGCTTCCTCGTCGGCGCGGATTCGATCGCGCAAGACGGCACGCCGGATTGCACCATCGTCGACATCGGCCACGGCCGCGCGCGCGACTTGGCGATCGAGACGCCGCCGGTGCCGCTGACCGCGGTGATGGCGAACGACGTCTGGGAACTCGTCTATCAGCGCCTCGCCGAACTCATCGAACAGCATCGCACCACGCTGATCTTCGTGAACACACGGCGCATGGCCGAACGCGCGGCGCGGCACCTGAGCGAGCGGCTCGGCAAGCAGGCGGTCGCTGCGCACCACGGCAGCCTCGCGCGCGAGCTTCGCCTCGATGCCGAGCAGCGGCTCAAGCGCGGCGAATTGCGCGTGCTCGTCGCGACCGCTTCGCTGGAACTCGGCATCGATATCGGCGACGTCGAGCTCGTCTGCCAGCTCGGTTCGCCACGCTCGATCGCGGCTTTCCTGCAGCGCGTCGGACGTTCCGGCCACGCGGTCGGCGGCGTGCCGAAAGGACGGTTGTTCCCGTCCTCGCGCGACGACTTGGTCGAATGCGCGGCCCTGCTCGACTGCGTGCGCCGCGGCGAACTCGACCTGCTGAAGATCCCGCCCGCGCCGCTGGACGTGCTCGCGCAACAGATCATCGCCGAGGTCGGCATCCGTGAATGCGGCGAGGATGAGTTGTACGAACTCGTGCGCCGCGCGTATCCATATCGGCAACTCGATCGCAAGGACTATGCCGAAGTCGTGCGCATGGTCGCCGACGGTTTCACCACGCGACGCGGCACGCGCGCGGCCTGGATCCATCGCGACGCCGTGCACCGCAAGCTGCGCGGCACCGCGGGCGGCAAACTCACCGCGGTCACCTCCGGCGGCACGATTCCGGACACCGCCGATTACGCGGTCGTGCTCGAACCGCAGAACCACACCATCGGCAGCGTCAACGAGGACTTCGCAGTCGAGAGCGTCGGCGGCGACATCTTCCAGCTCGGCAATACGAGCTACCGCATCCTGCGCGTCGAGCGCGACCGCGTGCGCGTCGAGGATGCGCAGGGCGCGCCGCCGAACATCCCGTTCTGGCTTGGCGAAGCGCCGGGTCGCAGCGACGCGCTGTCGCTCGGCGTGTCGCGCTTGCGCGAGGAAATCGCGCAAGGGCTCACGGATGCGACGAGCGGCGTCGACGGTTCGTTTGCGAATGATTCGTCCGCAATCTCGGCCGGCGGAATCGAACGAGCGATAGATTGGCTCACGAGCGCGGTTGGTGTCGCCGAACCCGCCGCACGCCAGATCGTCGATTACCTCGCCGGCGCGTTGGCCGCGTTCGGCGTGCTGCCCACGCGCCACACGCTCGCGATGGAGCGCTTCTTCGACGAGTCCGGCGGCACCCAGCTCATCATCCACTCGCCCTACGGCAGCCGCATCAACAAGGCCTGGGGCCTCGCGTTGCGCAAGCGCTTCTGCCGCAGCTTCAACTTCGAATTGCAGGCCGCGGCGACCGAGGACGCGATCGTGCTCTCGCTCTCGACCAGCCACAGCTTCCCGCTCGCGGACGTCGCGCATTTCCTGCACTCGAACTCCGCGAAGGAAGTGCTCGTGCAGGCGCTGCTCGACGCGCCGCTGTTCCCGGTGCGCTGGCGCTGGAACGCGACGACCGCGCTCGCGCTGCCGCGCTTTGTCGGCGGCACCAAGGTCGCGCCGCAACTGCAACGCATGAAGAGCGAGGACCTGCTCGCGACCGTGTTCCCCGATCAGGTTGCGTGCCTGGAGAACATCGTCGGCGAGCGCAAGATTCCCGATCACCCGCTGGTCGCGCAGACCCTGCACGATTGCCTGTACGAGGCGATGGACACCGATGGCTGGCTCGCGCTTCTGCGCGCGATGGAAGCCGGCGAGGTGACGATCGTCGCGCGCGACCTGATCGCGCCCTCGCCGTTCGCGGCCGAGGTACTCAGCGCGAAACCCTACGCCTTCCTCGACGACGCGCCGCTCGAGGAACGCCGCACCCAAGCCGTGCAGAACCGTCGCTGGACCGATCCGGAGAACGCGGACGACCTCGGCCGGCTCGATCCGGAAGCGATCGCCGCGGTGCACGCCGAAGCCTGGCCCGAGGCGCGCAACGCGGACGAGATGCAGGAGGCGCTGATCGGCCTTGGAATCATCGGCGAGAGCGAAGCGCGTGCGAATGCGCAGTGGCCGGAGCTGCTGGCCGTGCTCGCATCCGATGCGCGCGCCACGTGCTTGCGCATCGGCGACGCCGCATTCTGGATCGCGACCGAGCGTCTGCCGCAAATTCGCGCGCTGCATCCGAAGACGACCATCGATCCGGTCATCGCTGCGCCCGCGGAATTCGCGCAGGTTGAATGGACGCCCGAGGACGCGCTGGTCGAACTCGTGCGCGCGCGCCTGTCCGGGCTCGGACCCACACGCGCCGATGCGCTCGCCGCAGCGTTCGCGCTGCCGCAGTCCGACATCGACGCCGCGCTGCTGCGGCTGGAAGCCGAAGGCTATGTGATGCGCGGCACCTTCGATGTCGCGATGGACGCCGATGCGCTGCAGTGGTGCGAAAGACACTTGCTGGCACGCATCCACCGCTACACCATCGGCCGCCTGCGCCGCGAGATCGAACCGGTCGCGCCGCGCGACTACCTGCGCTTCGCGTTCGACTGGCAGCGCGTTGCACCCGCGGCGCGCATGAAAGGTTCGGAGAGCCTCAACGCCGTGCTCGCGCAGTTCGAAGGTTTCGAGGCAGCCGCGGGCGCGTGGGAATCCGAACTGCTGCCCGCGCGCATCGTCGATTACGATCCGTCGTGGCTGGACGCGCTGTGCCAATCCGGTCGCATCGTGTGGACGCGCTTGCGCCCGGGCCCTGCGGCCACACACGACGACGCGACGCAACCCACGCGCGCAGGCCCGGTGCGCAGTTCGCCGATCGTCATCCTGCCGCGAAGCGAATTGCCGATCTGGGCCGCGCTGACTGCATCCGCTTCCGGTGAGGAGGTCGCACTGTCCTCGCGCGCGCGCCTCGTCGCCGATTTCCTGCGCGCGCACGGCGCCTCGTTCTTCGACGAACTCATCGCGGGCACGCGGCTGCTGCAGACGGAGGTCGAGGACGCGCTCGCCGAACTCGTCGCGCAGGGACTGGTCAACGCCGACAGCTTCGTCGGGCTGCGCGCGTTGATCACTCCCGCGAGCAAGCGCCCGCGCACGGGTGCGCCGCGCCGAACGCGACGCGGCGCGTTCGGCATCGCCGATGCGGGACGCTGGTCGCTGATCCGCCGCAACCCGGTCGTCGCGGAAGATCGCGACGAGCCTGCCGAACTCGAGCACATCGCGCGCACGCTGCTGCGCCGCTACGGCGTGGTCTGCTGGAGGATGCTCGAGCGCGAAGCCGCGTGGCTGCCGCCGTGGCGTGCGCTGCTGCGCGTATACCACCGGCTGGAAGCGCGTGGCGAGATCCGCGGCGGACGCTTCATCGCCGGACTTGCGGGCGAGCAATTCGCGCTGCCCGAAGCGATCGGACTGCTCCGTCGGGTCCGCCAGCGCGCCAATGATGGCGCCCTGGTTTGCGTCAGCGGCGCCGATCCGTTGAACCTCGTCGGCGGCATCGTCGCCAGCGCGCGCGTTCCCGCGCTCACCGGTGCGCGCATCCTGTATCGCGATGGCCAACCCATCGCGACGATGGTCGGGCGCGAGATCGTGTTTCTCGAAACGATGTCGCCCGCGGATACCGCGAAGGCGCGCAATGCGCTGTTGCGCCATGGCGCGGCGGCGTGGAACGAAGCGTCGGCCACATTCGCCGCAGCTGCGGCCAGCGCGGACTAGCGATCCGCGCGAACCCGCGGCATCGGAACGGGTTCGGCGCTATGCTTGCGCCACCGTACGATCACCCCATCGGAACCCACCATGCGCCCGACTCCGCTCGCATTCGCGATGACGCTCCTTCTCGCCGCCGGCACTGCCTCGATCTCCGCCGAGCCGATGCGCCACGTCACCAACCAGGCGCCGGCCGACGCGAACGCGCGCTTCGCCGACCTTTCCAAGCGCTGGCTCGACGGCGCGATGCGCCTGGACCCGATCGGCGCGACCCAGACCGGCGACCACCGCTTCGACGGCGAAATCGACGACCTCTCGCCCGAAGGGCGCACGAAGGAAACGGCGTTCTCGAAACAGATGTTGCGCGAGCTCGACGCGATCGACCGCGGCAAGCTCTCGCGCGACAACCAGGTGGACGACGCGGTGCTGCGCAACCAGTTGCGCTACGACGTCTGGACCGCCGAGCAGCTGCAAAGCTGGGCCTGGGACGCGACGGTCTACACCGGCCTGGAGGGCGGCGCGCTCTACAACATCATGGCGCGCGAATTCGCGCCGCTGCCCGATCGCCTGCGCAGCGCGACCGCGCGCATGGAGAAACTGCCGACGCTGTTCGCGCAGATGCGCGCGAACCTCGATCCCAGGCGCGTGCCGCTAATCCACGCGCAGACCGCGGCCAAGCAGAACGGCGGCGTAATGGACTTGGTGGATTCGATGATCCTGCCGCATGCGAAGGAACTGCCGGACGCCGATCGCGCGCGTCTGGAGACCGCCGCCGCGAATCTGCGCAAGGCCGTCGCCGACCAGCAGATCTGGCTCGACAAGACCCTGGTGCCGAACGCGAAAGGCGATTTCCGCATCGGCAAGAAGCTCTACGACGAGAAGCTCGCGTTCGCGCTCGACTCGCCGCTGACTCGCGCGGAAATCCGCAAGCGCGCCGAAGCCGAGATCGTGCGCACGCGCGCGCAGATGTACGAGATCGCGCGAGGCGTTCTCAAGGACAAGTCCGGCGCGCCGCCGACGCCGGAACATCCGACGCCCGACCAGCTCCAGGCCGCGATCAAGGCCGCGCTCGACATCGCCGCCGCCGATCGCCCCGAACGCGACAAGGTCGTGGACACCGCGAAGGAGCAGCTCGCGAAGGCCACCGACTTCGTGCGCACGCACGACCTGATCACCCTGCCCGATGCGCCGGTGCAGGTGATCCTGATGCCAGAATTCCAGCGCGGCGTGACGGTCGCCTACTGCGATTCGCCGGGCCCGCTCGACAGCAAGATGGCGACGTTCTATGCGGTCTCGCCGATCCCCGACGACTGGTCGGCCGATCAGACCACCTCGTTCCTGCGCGAATACAACCGCCGCTCGATCGCCGAACTTAGCGTGCACGAAGCGATGCCCGGCCACTACGTGCAGATCTGGCATTCGAACAAGCATCCGTCGGTCCTGCGCGCGGTGCTCGGCTCGGGCTCGTTCGTCGAAGGCTGGGCGGTGTACGCCGAACGCATGATGGCGCAGGAAGGATTCCTCGATCACGATCCGCTGTATCGTCTCGTGCAGATGAAGTGGTACCTGCGCGCGACCTCGAACGCGATCCTCGACCAGGCGATCCACGTGGATGGCATGTCGCGCGAGGACGCGATGAAGATGATGACGCAGACGACGTTCCAGGAGGAACGCGAAGCGGCCGGCAAGTGGACGCGCGCGCAGTTGAGCTCCACGCAGCTCGCGACTTATTTCGTCGGCGTGCAGGAACACCTCGACCTGCGCCGCGAAGCCGAGAAGACCTGGGGAAAGAAATTCACGCTGAAGCGCTACCACGACACCGTGACCTCGTTCGGCTCCCCGCCGGCGAAGTATGTGGGTGAGTTGATGTTCAACCACCCGATCCACTGAACCGCCGACACGGCAGATTTGAATCGCGTGCTCGTCATCGGCCCGGGCGGCGCGGGCAAGTCCGTCTTCGCCGCCCGCCTGGCCGAGCGCACGGGATTGCCGCTGCTGCACCTGGACGCGCTCTACTGGCGGCCGGGATGGATCGAGCCCTCGAAAGAGGAATGGGGCGCGACCGTCGAGCGGCTCGTCGCCGGCGAGCGCTGGATCATGGACGGCAACTACGGCGGCACGCTCGCGCAACGGCTCGCCGCCTGCGATACCGCGATCTTCCTCGACGCGTCGCGATGGCTGTGCCTTTGGCGCGTGATCAAGCGCCGCTGGATGCACCGCGGCCGTGCGCGTCCCGACATGATGCCCGGATGCAACGAACGCCTGTCGCTCGAATTCCTGTGGTGGATCTGGACGTATCCTTCGCGGCGCAAACCGAAAATACTTCGCATGCTCACCGAACTTGGCGCGGACAAGACCGCGGTGATCCTTCGCAACCAGCTCGAGGCCGAACGTTTCCTGGAACACGCCGCGGTCGCACGTTCATAGGCAAGTTCCCCGATTCGACGAATCGTTCGCGAAGCAGGCACAATCGTCCAACGCAAACGACAGGCTTGGCGCCATGATCCGCGGTCTCGTTCTTCTCCTGTGCTTGCTCGCGATCGCACCATTCGCGAATGCGAGTGTCGATTGCAGGGCACTCGATGCGAAAGCCAACGACACCGGCGATCGCATCCCCGGCTACGACGCGGGCCGCATCGTGATCGGCAAGGACCGCGCGTTCTTCCATTCCGCGCCGGACGCGGCTTGCAGGATCAAGGGCGTGTTCGTGATTCCCGGCGACCGCCTGATCGCCTACACCGAATACAAGGGCTGGACGGCGGTGATGTTCGTCAATCTCAAGACCGGCACCGATAGCGAAGGCTGGATCGAATCCTCGCGGCTGAAAGCCGATGGCACGGGCATTTCGCCGCGGCAGTGACGCACAAGCATTGCGGGGTGCGACGTGTTATCACCTCACTCTGTGGGCGATAAGACTTATCGCCCCGGAATTGCCGATATGCACGGCCGGGCACGTTTGCGGAACAATCGTCGGAAGCGGCCGAATCCATTGAAAGCGCACGCAAAGCTTCGATTGACACGTTGCACGCAGAAGCTGAACATCCGGTGCTATCCCCCGATTCCGGGGTCTATTAGTAGTTAGAGGGCTGATGATGCGTTCTCCATTCTTGCTTGCTGCTCTTCTGATGCTTCCTAACGCAGCTGGGGCGGTTTGCCTCATCACTCCTTTGTCTACTAACCTTCGTGATGCAAAGGTGGTTTTTGTCGCTACGCTCACGGATGCAAAGCTGGAAGCCGGCCCAGAAAAGCTTAGGCACGGAACCCGTTACAAAATCTTCTATTCCTTCGTTGTGCGTGACCCCATCAAGGGAAATTCCAGCACCGTACATCGGGTCTACGCTTCGGGCATGTACAACGACCCAAGCGCAGCAACAACCGTCGAGGCCGCAGAGCAGGTCAAATTGGTTCCAGGCGACAATGTGCTCGTCATCTCTTCAGGCGAGCGCGATGTAGAAATCAGCTTTTGTGGTCCGTCTTCACAGTGGGAGAAAAGCTCTCACGTGCTCGATCCCTTCCGTAGCAAAGACGCCCTCTAACTATGCGCTCAAGCGGACCTGCGCGGAGTAAGCTGCTCGCTCGATCACACATTCCGGCCGCGCAGGCCGCTTAGCTAGGGCGTTGGCTGTTGGTCGCTACATGTTGCGACACCTTACCGATCGGCGAGTCGATCCATCGCCGCCAGCAATTCTTCAATTCAACAACCGCCGCGTGATCTCGTCGGTGCCCACCGGCTTGCACAGCACGTAGCCCTGCGCGAGTTCGGCGCCCTGCGCGCGCAGCAGGTCGAGTTGCGCGAGTTCTTCGACGCCGACGACGACGGACACCACGCGGAACTGGTGCGCGGTCGCGACCAGCGCGCCGGTCGCCGCGCGCTCGGCGGCGTCCTCGGTCTTGCCGGCGATCGGGCTGCGGCCGATCTTGATGCCGCTGACCGACATCTTCATCCAGCGCGACTGGTCGGCCGCGTCGGTGCCGACGACGTCGAGCCAGATCTCCACGCCCAGGCCGCGCAACTGCTCGATGTTCGCGGCGACCTGCGGATCGTCGCTGCGCAGCGCGGCGACCGGGCATTCCAGGTGCAGGCGCGCGGGCGCGAGCCCGGATTTCTGCAGCGCCTCGACCACCGATTCGAAGATCGCGGCGCCGCGCAGTTGCCGCGCGGACACGTTGACCGCGACGAACGGCGTGGTTTCCGGCGTGCCGCCGCTGGGCCAGAGGTTCGCGTCGGAGCAGGCCTGGATCAGCGCGTTGCGGCCCAGCGATTCGATGAGGTCGCTGCGCTCGGCGATCGGCACGAATTCCTTCGGCGAAATCGCGCCTTCCTCCTGATGCTGCCAGCGCAGGAAGGCCTCGGCGCCGCGCATGTAGCCGTCGGACAGCGAATGGATCGGCTGATACACCATGCCCATTTCGCCGCGCGCCCAGGCTTCGCGCAGGTCTTCCTCGAGCTTGCGTTCGTGCTCGGTCAGCGGCGCGGGCGCGGGCGCAACGGGCGGCGCGATCGCGCGGCCGTCGAACTTCGCGCGGTTGAGTTCGGCCTGCCTGGCCTGTTCCGCCGTTTCGTCGCGTACCGGCGGCATCACCATCGTGCCGCCGGCTTTTCCCGGACGCTGTACGACGGGCGGCGGCGCCGATGGCGCGGCGGGCGCCAGAGAAGGTCGCTGCGCGGCGATGGCCTGCGACGCACGCGATGGCGGTTCGCGATCGACGCGCTTGCGCGTCGCAATCAGCGTTTCGTGGATCGAGCCGAACGCGCGCGCGAGATCGCCGATCTCGTCACTGCGCGGCGAATGCAGCAGTACCTTCGCCGAATCACCGGTCTCGATGCGGCGCACGGTTTCGGCGAGCTGGCGCAGCGGCTGCACCAGCCACAGCCACGCGAGCAGCACGGCGATGATTTCGAGCAGGCCGCTCGCGGCGAAGGTCAACAGCAGGTTCGAACGGTAATCGCGCTCGGCCTGCGCGATCGCGGCGATCGCCGCCTGCTGCGCATCGCCGTGTTGCGCGACGATCTGCACCGCCGCCGCGATCGTCGTGTCGTGCGCTTGCTGTTCCAGATGGATCGCGACCAGCGTGGCGACCGCGATCGCGACCGCGATCGCGACGACCATCCCGAAGCGTGACTGCAGGCCGCTCATCCTTCCCCCGGATACCGGCATCGTGTTGGCGAATGCTACCGCGTTCGCGCCCGTCTATGCGCCGCCCGTGCCCGCCAGCCGCGCCATCCGCTCGGCGTCGGCGAAAATGCCGCGCAGGATGCGCAGCTCACGCTGGTCGGGCTGCGCGCGCAGGAACAGCCCGCGCAGCCGGCGCAGCACCGTGGTCGGCGAACGACCCTTGTGGAAATCAATCGCGAGCAGGGTCTGTTCGAGGTGCGCGAAGAAGGCTTCCATCTGCTGCTGCGTCGCCGGAGGATCGCCGCGCGCGTCATCCGCGGATGTCGCATCGTCGCGAGAAAGCATCGCCAGCCGCAGTTCGTAGCTGAGCACCTGCACCGCGGCGGCGAGGTTGAGCGAGCTGTAGTCCGGATTCGCGGGAATGTGCACGGTGGCGTGGCAGCGCTGCAAGTCGGCGTTGGTCAGGCCGGTGCGTTCCGGACCGAATACCAGCGCGACAGGACCGTTGCGAGCTTCGTCGAGCAGACGTCCCACCGCATCGCGTGGCGCGAATTCGGGCAACGTCACCTGGCGCTGGCGTGCGGTGCAGCCGACGACGAAGCGGCAATCGGCGATCGCTTCGGCGAACGTGTCGAAAATCCGCGCCTGCGCGAGCACGTCGTCCGCTCCGGCGGCCATCGCTAGCGCGTCGGCATGCCCCGGCTTTTGCGGCGGCGGCAGGCGCTCCTGGCGCCTGTGTGCACTCCCCACATCCTTGTGGGTCGCGACCAGCACCAGATCGCGCAAGCCCATCGTCTTCATCGCGCGCGCGGCCGAGCCGATGTTGCCCGGGTGCTGGGTCTCGACGAGGACGATGCGGATTTCGTGGTTCATGCGCGTTGCGGCGATGGTTTCGCGCGCGCTGTGAGCGCGCTTCTGGGCGTGATGGAGTGCAAGCTGGTAACCTATTGCGCCGGCCTTTGAGCCGGCTCTGTTCTTTCATACATAGTAAATGCTCATGCAGAAGCCTGCCGTCAATCTCATGGTCAAGGCCGCCCGCCAGGCCGGCAGCGTGATCCTGCGCTATATCCACCGGCTCGACAGCCTCACCGTGGTCGAGAAGGCACGCCAGGATTTCGCGAGCGAGGTGGACGCGCAGGCCGAGGCCGAGATCGTCAAGGAACTCCGGCGCGCGCATCCGGATTACGCCGTGCTCGGCGAGGAAGGCGGCGCGAAGGGAAACTCGCGCAACGTCTGGGTGATCGACCCGATCGACGGCACCAGCAACTACCTGCGCGGGCATCCGCATTTTTCCGTATCCATCGCGCTGGTCGAGGACGGCGTGCCCACGCACGGCGTGGTGTTCGATCCGCTGCGCAACGAACTGTTCACCGCGAGCCGCGGCGGCGGCGCGATGCTCAACGACAAGAAGATCCGCTGCGCACAGCGCGCGACGCTGGACGGCGCGATGCTCGCCACCGGATTTCCGCCGCGCGAGCGTCCGCGCGCGCCGGCGCAACTCGACTGCATCCGCACGCTGCTCGAACGCGCCGAGGACGTGCGCCGCAGCGGTTCGGCCGCGCTGGATCTCGCCTATGTCGCCTGCGGCCGCGTGGACGCCTTCTTCGAATCGGGCCTGAAACCCTGGGACGTCGCCGCGGGCCTGCTGCTGGTGCGCGAAGCCGGCGGCACCGTCGTGGACTTCAGCGGCGGCACCGAGCACCTCGTGGATCCCACCGGCAAGGGCCGTACGCAACTCGTCGCCGGCAACATCAAGCTCGCCGCGGAACTGCAGAAGGCGATCGCGTCCAGCGACTACGGCCGCGCGGCGCGCTGAACCGCCGCATCATCACCGTTCGCCGCGCCTACTTGCGCCGGCAGTCGGGCGCTGTCTGCGAGCAACTGCAACTCTGCACGTTCACCTCGCACATCCCGCCGATCGGCTCGCCGCCCGCCTCGATGCAACGACGGCTGAGCGCCTGGTTGCTGGCCTGGCAGGCGCCCATGCAGGCGCCGATCGCCGCGTCGCAATCCGGGTCGGCCTTGCCTGTCAATGAAGTGGCGTTCGTCCGCGGCGGCGGGCTTTCGGCGCAGGTGCGACCCGAAAGCGCCGGGTCGCATTTTCCCGTGCACGATGTGCGTGCGCATTCGTCGCCGGAGAAGCCGCCTTCAGCTTCGGCAAAAACGACCACCTCGCGCCGGTCCGGCCCGTCCAATGACGGCAGGCGGAGGCTGATAAAGTGTCGCAGGGAGAGCCCGTTGACGCGGCTCCCCAGGAAGGATCGCGCCGATTCCTCCGGCACGACGAAGCTGTCCATGTCGTGGCCCGGCGGCAGCGGCAGCGTGCCGCAACCCTGGGAATCGCCGGCGGACTGGATGTGATCGATCCAACGGAAATCCGGATGCGTCGATTCGCCGCCGACCTGCTGCAGCGTGTCCAGCGCGTCAAGCACGCTCCGATCAGGTTCGCGCTGCGAGCGCACCTCGCTCCATCGCGTGCACACGTCGGCCTTGCCCGGTGAAAGACGACTGCCCTGATGCGGATCGAGGAAGGCGGTCCGGAAGAAGTTCGATACGCTCGCTTTCCAGCGCTTGAGATCTTTCTCGGTCCGGGTCGCCGCCGCCGCGAATGGCGGCGCGTGCACGGGCTTGCCGGCGCCGTCGTAGAACGTGCCGCCGCAGTCATACCCTGGTTCTTCGCAGATTCCCCGAGCGCAGGCAGGCGCGAGTCGGGCATCCATGACGCCGGTCGCCTGCACGAGCTGGTCGTAGAGAGAATCGGAATGCGTCACGCCGCGGCCATCGCTCACCCTCACGGAGGTATGCCGGTAACAGACCAGCACCGGATCTTCTCTCATCGACGAAGCACAGAACGGGCCATCGCAGACCGGTTCCGGCGGCGGGACTTCGGGTCGCGGATTCCGATCGCGCTTGTGGCGCATCCCTTCGAGGATCGCCGCAGCGCCCGCGCCGATCAGCGCATCGTGCCCTCGATCCGACGAATCACGATCGGACTTCGGCGAAACCGGCGCGGTTGTCGTCGGTTTCGATGCGGGCGGCATTGTGAGCAGCGTGCTCGGCCCGTTGCAGGCGAAGCTCGTCTGCGGCACGAATACGCTCTGGCCCGAAGGCGTCGCCCATTGCGTGCCGCCCTGCACGAACTGCACGCTGCGGCTGCCGGACGGAAGACCGGAGGGGCAGCTCACCGCCGCGCCCTGGTGCGTGCATTCGCAGGACTGCGCTCGCGCATCGGAACCGACGAGGAGCGCCGCGAACCACGCGGCGATAATGCAAGCGCGGAACACGGCTGCGTTCATGGCGACCTCCACACGCGTGTGGATACGGGAAAACCGTCGGAATCACCCTGCCTGCGTTATAACGCAGTATCGGCGGCAGGTCACGCCCTGCCGCCGCATCGAAAAGTGCATCCGCGCCTCAATGCGCCGGCGCGCCCTTCCCCACGGCGGCCTTTTCCTGTTTCTCGAATGCGGCGATCGCCAGCGGCGTCAGCGCGGCGGTGAACTTCTGCGCGTCTTCGGTCTTGATGTGCGACCACTCGGGCTGCTCGAAGCCCTGCAATTGCGGGTAGTCCTCGAAGTGGATGCCGGGCACGCCGGTCTTCTGCAGCAGCACGTCCCAGGTCTTCGCGCGCGGCATCACCTTGTCTTCCCACTGCTTGTAGAAGCCCACGCTCGGCGGGCGCACGAACACGATGCGCACGCCGCGCGCGCGCAGCTTCGCGACCGCTTTCGCCGTGCGGTCGATCTGCTCGGCGATGGTCTTCTGCAGTTTCTCGGGCGTGTCCATGTTCGGCGGCGGCGGCCCCGTCAGGTGCTCTGTCCAGATGCTGCGCGCGAGCTCGCGGTACGCCGGGTCGTCCTCGACCTTGTCCCACATGTGGGTCTGCCGGTCGGCGTCGGACACGCTGAGCTTGCGCACGTTGTGGTGCGGCTTCATGCCGGCGCGCAGCGGCCAGTCCTGCCGGCGTACCACGGTCGCGAGCGCGAAATCCGGATCGTCGAACGCGAGCCAGGGCTCGATGGCCCGTTGCGAGATCCAGTGGCCGATGCGCTGCGACGGGCTTTGCTTGTGGAAGAACGCGAGCGCCTTGCCGCGATAGGCGAAGCCGCTGAAAAACAGTTCGGGCGCGACGCCGACGAGCAACCGGCCTGTGAACTTCGGATCGTCGGCGAGGTCCTCGAGCACCGGCACCGACGAGGTGCCTTCGAGCGCGAGCTGGACCGGGCGCTCGCCGGCGATCCGTTCCCACACCGGCAATTGCACGTCGAACAGAACACGCGAGGAACCGATCAGCACGGTCTTGCCGCCCTCGCCTTCGTCGATGCGGCGGCGCTGCGCGGCCCACGAACCGTCGCTGTTGCGCCAGGACGGCCGCACGCCGAAATCGCGCCAGTGCCATTCCCACAGCGCGAGCAGCGCGAGCGCGAGGATCGCCGCGCCGATCCAGATGCCGCCCCAGGGGCGCTGCGGAATCTCGCGCACCGGCACCGGCTGCGCGACGCCCGGACGATCGGATGCGGTCAGGCGCACGAAGCCCGGCCGCAGTTCGTCGCGCAACGCGGCGGCGTCAGAACTGGAAATAGATGAAGGCATTGCCCGTCCCCTGTGCGATCACGATCGCGAACACCATCGCGCCCAGCGTCGCCGACATCGGGATCGCCGGCACGCGCTCGAGCATGGATTCGAGCGTGCGCTTGCGCATGATCCAGTGCGCGGCCACCAGCCCGCCGACGATCACTCCGGTCAGCACCAGGTCCGCCGTGCGCAGGATCGGCTCCGCGTGCGCATTGCCGCCGAACATGCCGCGCAGGATCGTCCACGCGCCACCGAAGGTGTGCGCGCGGAAGAACACCCAAGTCACGTTGACCAGCGCGTAGGTCAGCAAGCCCAGCGCGAACAGCGCGAGCGGCCCGGGTGTGTAGCCCGCGAAGCGCCCGCGCAGCCAGCGTTCGGCCGACAGGTACAAGCCGTGCAATCCGCCCCAGGCCACGAAGGTCCAGTTCGCGCCGTGCCAGAGGCCGCCGAGCAGCATCGTTCCCATCAGCGCCATGTATGTGCGCGCCGGACCGTGGCGGTTGCCGCCGAGCGGGATGTACAGGTAATCGCGCAACCACGACGAGAGCGTGATGTGCCAGCGCCGCCAGAAATCCGAGAAGCCCACCGCCGCATACGGGAAGCGGAAGTTGTCCGGCATCGCGAAGCCCAGGCACATCGCCACGCCGATCGCGGTAGTCGAGTAGCCGGCGAAGTCGCAGAAGATCTGCCCGCTGAACGCGAGCGTGCCGAACCAGGCGTCCAGCGCGCCGGGCGCTTGGTGCGCGTCATAGACGGCTTCGGCGGCCGAGGACAGGAACGAATCGGCGAGCACGATCTTCTGGAACAGTCCGATCGTCATCAGCACCAGGCCGAAGCGCAACTGCTCCAGGCTCGCCCGGCGCGGCTGCGCGAACTGCGGCACCAGTTCGGTCGGGCGCATGATCGGGCCGGCGACCAGGTGCGGGAAGAAGGTCACGAACAACGCGTAGTCGAGGAAATTCGTCGCCGGCTTCGCTCGGCGCAGATAGACGTCCAGCGTGTAGGACATCGTCGCGAAGGTGTAGAACGAGATGCCCACCGGCAGCACGATGTCCCATGCGGGCGGGACGTAATGCACGCCGACCGTCGCCATCAGCGCGCCGAAGTTGTCGAGCAGGAAATGCCCGTACTTGAAGTAGCCGAGCATTCCCAGGTTCGCGACCACCGACAGCAGCATCCACGCGTGCCGCGTCGCGGGTTTCTCGGCGTCCACGAGCTTCTTCGCGGCCCACCAGTCCACCACGGTGGAGACCCACAGCAGGATCACGAACGGCGGGTTCCACGCCGCGTAGAACAGGTAGCTCGCGATCAGCAGATTGATCTTCTTCGTGGTCCAGGAGAAAGGCAGCGAGTGCA
>CAYUXZ010000023.1:23790-42878 GCA_964449135.1 uncultured Gammaproteobacteria bacterium | reverse complement strand
ACCTTCATGCCCAAGCCGATCGTCGGCGACAACGGCAGCGGCATGCACGTGCACCAGTCGCTCGCGAAGAACGGCACCAACCTGTTCACCGGCGACGGCTACGGCGGCCTGTCGCAGCTCGCGCTGTGGTACATCGGCGGCATCTTCAAGCACGCGCGCGCGATCAACGCGTTCGCGAACTCCACGACGAACTCGTACAAGCGCCTGGTGCCGGGCTTCGAGGCGCCAGTGATGCTCGCGTACTCCGCGCGCAACCGCTCGGCGAGCTGCCGCATCCCGTTCGTGAGCAATCCGAAGGCGCGCCGCATCGAGGTGCGTTTCCCGGACCCGATGAACTCCGGCTACCTCACCTTCGCGGCGCTGCTGATGGCCGGACTGGACGGCATCAAGAACCAGATCGACCCGGGCGCGCCGATGGACAAGGACCTCTACGACCTGCCGCCCGAGGAAGAGAAGAACATCCCGAAGGTCTGCCACTCGCTCGACCAGGCGCTGGAAGCCCTCGACAAGGATCGCGACTTCCTCAAGGCCGGCGGCGTGTTCTCCGACGATTTCATCGACAGCTACATCGAGCTGAAGATGGGCGAGGTCACCAAGTTCCGCGCCTCGACGCATCCGCTCGAGTTCCAGATGTATTACGGCATCTAAAAGGATCCGGGCCATGCGTGCATCTCGAGCTTCGGAACGGCGGATGTCCGGCCCGGCCTCACGGCCGGGCGCTCGCCGTGTCGGAATGCGCTTCACCGCATTCCGACAAGTCCCGGCTCGCCCGCTGGAATTCCAGATGTACTACGGCATCTGATGACTCAACCCCTCCCCTGCGCAATGCACGGGAGGGGTTTTGTCGCGACCGCCGCGATCGAGACGTCCATGCAGATCCGCGAAGGCGGCCTCGACCACCCCGATGTCATCGCACTGCTGCGAGCGCACCTGCAGAATTTCGCGCAGCTCTCTCCCCCCGAAAGCATGCACGCGCTCGGCCTCGACGGCCTGCGCGGCGCGGGCGTGTGGTTCTGGACTGCCTGGAAAGACGAGCAACTGCTCGGTTTCGGTGCGCTAAAACGACTCGACGACCGTCACGCCGAGATCAAGTCCATGCGCACCGCACCCGCCCAGCTGCGCAAAGGCGTCGCCGCCGCGCTGCTGCGCCACATCCTCGACGAGGCCGCGCGCCGCGGTTACCGCCGACTGAGCCTGGAAACCGGATCGATGGCCGAGTTCGTGCCCGCGCACCGCTTGTATGCGCAGTTCGGTTTCGTCGAATGCGCGCCGTTCGCGCAGTACATCGAAGATCCCAACAGCCTGTTCATGACGAAGGAACTGTAAGCACGACAATCCGGACGGAGGAGTGGCGATGCGGGCGACGAAGTCGTGGCGATCATGGGGGCAGGCGGCAGCACTCGCGCTCGGAGTTCCTTCCAGTGCGTTCGCACAGGGCGCAGCGACGATCGAAAAAGGCGACACCGCCTGGATGATCGTCGCCACGCTGCTGGTGATGCTGATGATCGTGCCGGGCCTGGCGCTGTTCTACGGCGGCCTGGTGCGCGCGAAGAACATCCTGTCGGTGCTGATGCAGGTGCTGGTCGTCGCCGCGCTCGCGCTGGTGCTGTGGATCGCCTACGGCTACAGCCTTGCATTCGACGGCGGCAACGCGGTGATCGGCGACTTCGCGAAACTCTTCCTGCGCGGCGTGACACCGGCCTCCGGCGCGGCGACGTTCACTGCGGGCGTGCAGATTCCCGAGCTGATCTACATAGCCTTCCAGGGCGCGTTCGCTGCAATCTCCTGCGCGCTGGTAGTCGGCGCGATCGCCGAGCGCGCGAAATTTTCGGCGGTGCTGGTGTTCACCGCGCTGTGGTTCACCTTCGCCTACCTGCCGATCGCGCACATGGCCTGGGCCGGCAACGGCTTCCTGCTTACGCGCGGCGCGCTGGACTTCGCCGGCGGCACGGTCGTGCACATCAACGCCGGCGTCGCCGGACTCGTCGGCGCCTACATGCTCGGCCCGCGCATCGGATTCGGCCGCGAGCGGCTTTCTCCGCACAGCCTGCCGCTGACGTACTGCGGCGCGGGACTGCTCTGGGTCGGCTGGTTCGGCTTCAACGCGGGCTCGGCGCTCGAGGCCAGTGGCATCGCCGCGCTCGCCTTTCTCAACACGCTCGTCGCGCCGGCCGCGGCGGTGCTCGCGTGGAGCGCGCTGGAAGCGAAACTGCGCGGCCGCGCCTCGATGCTCGGCGCCGCGTCCGGCGCGGTCGCGGGGCTGGTCGCGATCACGCCGGCCTGCGGCACGGTCGGTGTCGGCGGCGCGCTCGCGATCGGCATCGCCGCGGGTCTCGCGGGATTCTGGGGAGTGAACGCGCTCAAGCGCCGCCTGCGCGCGGACGATTCGCTGGACGTGTTCGGTGTGCACGGCGTTTGCGGCATCGTCGGTGCGCTGCTCACTGGCGTGTTCAGCGCGCCCGCGCTCGGCGGCATCGGTGCGGCCGATTACGCAATCGTCCATCAGCTCGGCGTGCAAGCGCTGGGTGTCGTCATCACGCTGCTCTGGTCGGGCGCGGTTTCGCTGATCGCGTTCAAGATCGCACGCACGACGGTCGGCCTGCGCGTGGATCACGATGCCGAACGCGAAGGACTGGACATCAGCGCGCACGGCGAGTCCGCCTACGAACTGTAAGCGTGACTGGCGCAGGCAATGCACTACAATGGTGCAATGCGTGCCTACGACGAACTCGCGACGCCGCTGGCCTGGACCGACGCCGCCGGGATGGTGATCGGCTGCAATCCGGCCTTCGCGAGCTGGCTGGGCGTGAGTCAGCGGCGGGTGATCGGAACTGCGCTCGTCGGTCTGGACGCCGAATCCGGACGTATCGCCGGGTTGCTCGACCGCCTGCCCGAAGACGGCGCGCCGCTGCGCGCGCGGCGCCTGCGCCTGCAGGCGATGGGCGGCGGCGAGCGCTTCGCCGACGGACTGATCAGCCGCGAAGCCGACGGCGTGCTGTTGGAGATCCATCCGGGCGATGAATTTCCCGGCGCCGATCCGGCCAGCGCGCTGCCCGCGGCGCTGCACGCGGCACTGAAAGGCCTTGCGCACGAATTCCGCAATCCGCTCGCGGGCCTGAAAGGCGCGGCACAGCTGCTTGCCCGGCGCGCGGCGCAGCGCGCCGACAACGACGACGAACGTGAGTTGCTCGGCGTGATCGGCGACGAGGTCGATCGACTCGCCGCACTGCTCGAACGCCTCGTCGATCCGACCCCGGCGCGCGCATTCGAGCCGACCAACATCCATGGCGTGCTCGAGCGCGTGCGCACGCTCGCGGACGCGGATGCGGGTTGGGCGATCAAGCTCGATCGCGACTACGACCCCAGTCTGCCCGACATTGCCGGCGATGCCGATCGCCTGACGCAGGCGCTGTGGAACCTGTTGCGCAACGCGCTCGAATCCGGCGCGAACGCGGTCACCTTGAGCACGCGCGCCGAACACGCCGTGCTGATTGGCGAAACCACGCACCGGCTCGCGATCCGCGTGGAGATTTCCGACGACGGCCGCGGCGTGCCCGACGACCTCGCCGAGCGCATCTTCCTGCCGCTGGTGTCGGGCCGTGCCGATGGATCGGGCCTGGGTCTGCCGCTCGCGCAGCAGGTCGCGCGCGAGCACGGCGGCGCGCTAAGTTACCGCTCGCGGCCGGGGCACACGGTGTTCACCCTGATGCTGCCGGTGCCGGAGGCCGACGATGCCGCCGAATGAACCCGCGCGCATCTGGGTCGTCGACGACGACCGCAGCGTGCGCTTCGTGCTCGCCGAAGCGCTGCGCGAAGCGGGCTTCTTCGCACAGTCCTTCGACGGCGCGCAGGCCGCGCTCGCCGCGCTCGAAACCGAACCGAAGCCCGCGCTGGTGTTCACCGACATCCGCATGCCAGGGACCGACGGACTTGCGTTCCTCGATGCGCTCAAGGCGCGCGATCCAGCGCTGCCGGTGATCGTGATGTCGGCGTGGACCGACATCGCCTCGACCGCGGGTGCGTTCCGCGGCGGCGCGCACGAGTTCCTCTCCAAGCCCTTCGATCTGGACGCAGCGGTCGCACTCGCGCGGCGCGCGTTGCCGACCGTTTCGCAACATGGCGAGGAATCCGCGCAGACGACCGCGTCCGCGGGCACGCCGATCGCCGACGACGCCTTGCTCGGCGACGCGCCGGCGATGCGCGAACTGTTCCGCGCGATCGGTCGACTCGCGCAGGCGCCGCTGTCGGTGCTGATCACCGGCGAGACCGGCACCGGCAAGGAGCTCGTCGCGCGCGCACTGCACCGCGAATCGCCACGCGCGAAGGCGCCGTTCGTCGCGCTCAACACCGCCGCGATTCCCGCCGAACTGCTGGAGTCCGAACTGTTCGGCCACGAGGCCGGCGCCTTCACCGGTGCGACGCGGCGCCATGGCGGGCGTTTCGAGCAGGCCGACGGCGGCACGCTGTTCCTCGACGAGATCGGCGACATGCCCGCGCCGCTGCAGACGCGGCTGTTGCGCGTGCTCGCCGAGGGCGAATTCTTCCGCGTCGGCGGTCGCGAGCTGATCCGCGTCGACGTGCGCGTGATCGCGGCCACGCACCAGGACCTCGACGCGCGGGTCGCGGACGGACGCTTCCGCGCCGACCTGCTGCACCGTCTGGACGTCGTGCGCCTGCGCCTGCCACCGCTGCGCGAGCGTCGCGAGGACATCGGCCCTCTCGCTGCGCATTTCCTCGCGAATGCGGCCGCGCGTTTCCATGCGCCGCGCAAGAAGCTGTCCGCGAATGCGCTGCGCCTGCTCGATGCGCATGCCTGGCCCGGCAACGTGCGCGAACTGGAAAACCTCTGCTGGCGGCTGGCTGCGCTCGCGCCGGGGCAGAGCATCCGTTCGGCCGATGTGCGTGCATCGCTGCGTGCCGCGCCGTCCACCCTGCGTGACGAAGACGGCGGCGACTGGACAGCGCCGCTAACCGCTTGGGCGCACGCCGCGCTGGCCGCTGGCGAGAACGACATCCACGCGCAGGCGCGGCAGCGCTTCGATCAGGCCCTGCTCGCCGCCGCGCTGGAGCACACCGGAGGCCATCGCCAGCAGGCCGCGGAACGGCTGGGCCTCGGTCGCAACACGCTGACCCGCAAGCTCGGTCGCAAGCACGGACCGCAGTCGGACTGAGTGCGACTGGCGCCACGGTCGCGGCGTCGCGCTACGATGCGCAATCGATGACGTGAATGACGCCAAGGAGACGAACATGCTGCGCACGATAACGATGCTGGCCTGCGCGATCGCGTTGGCGATGACGGGATGTTCCGCGATCAAACCCAAGCCCAAGCCGATCCAGGCCGTGCTCGCCCCGACCGCGGGCAACAGCGCCGCCGGTACGCTCACTCTCGGTTCGGTGGCGGGCGGCGTGCGCGTGCAGGGCCGCATCACCGGACTGATGCCCGGGACGACGCACGGATTCCACATCCACGAACACGGCGACTGCAGTGCGCCGGACGCGAGCAGCGCGGGCGGACATTTCAATCCGACCCACACCGACCACGGCGATCCGTCTGCGATGATCCATCACGCCGGCGACATCCCGAACCAGGTCGCCGACGCGCAGGGCGCGATGGACGTGGATGTCGTCGTGCACGGCGTGACCCTCGACACCGGCGCCGGCGACGACGTGCTCGGTCGTGCGGTGGTCGTGCACCGCGACCGCGACGACTACGCGACCCAGCCGTCCGGCAATTCCGGGCCGCGGGTGGCTTGCGGCGCGATCATCAAGCCCGCGGGCGACTGAGGTGGTCGAAATCCGCGATGCGCGCGCGGACGACGCGCCGTTGCTGGCCGCGTGGAACGCGGCGATGGCGCTGGAGACCGAGAACAAGCGGCTCGACCCGGACACCGTCGCGCGCGGCGTGCGCGCGGTGTTCGAAAAACCCGAGCGCGCGCGCTATTTCGTCGCCGAGCGCGCGAACGACAACGGCGCGCCCGAACCCGCCGGCACGCTGATGCTCACCCACGAATGGAGCGACTGGCGCAGCGGCGACTGGTGGTGGATCCAGAGCGTCTATGTCGCGCCCACGCACCGTCGCCGCGGCGTCTATCGCGCGCTGTACGCGCACGTTCTCGCGCTGGCCCACGCGACGCCGGAAGTCTGCGGCCTGCGCCTGTATGTCGAAAAGCACAACACCGATGCGCAGCGCACCTACGCGTCGATGGGCATGGGCGACGCAGGCTATCTCGTGTTCGAGGAAGAATTCGCGCCCGATTGCTCGAAGACTGCTTAGTTCACGCTCTACCGGCCAACGTTCAACACGAGCCATCGCAAAAGGCAGGCGATTCAACCGAACCGCGCAAGGCTTTCAATCGCCATCAAACAGCACTGCCCGGACTCGGTACGGTACGGCTCTTCTGAAACCACGAGTCGACGCTGAAAGCGCCCGGCCCGTGCGCCGCGAGCGTCAGGAAGCCGCCGGCGATCGCGATGTTCTTCGCGAAGTGGATGAACTGGTTCTGGTCCGCGAAATGAGCGTGGAACAACACGGCTGTGGCGACGGTGAACACCGCCAGCACGGGTGCGACGAAACGCGTGAATGTGCCCGTCAGCACGGCCAGGCCGCCGCCGACTTCGAGCAGGATCGCCAATGGCAGCAACGAGCCAGGTACGCCCGCGCTCTGCATGTATTGCTGTGTGCCGGCATATGCGGCGAGCTTCGACAAACCGGACAGGATGAAGATTGCCGACAGGCCCACACGACCCAACAGACTCAACAGGTTGTTCATGACGCGACTCCCTCAGATGATTTGGTTTGCGTCGGAAACCGTTGCCTCAACCGCGCATGTCGTCCCGACGGGTCGGTAATGTGAGTGTTCTGATAATAGAATTCAACAGTAATTTAGACACTAATTGTTGCATTTACAGGATACTGGAGGGGCGCCCCATGGCCTGCCTCCTGAGCCGGACCCAAGGTCTCGAATGAGACGAACCGTTCCCGGACTGCGTCTGGAAAACTGCAGCCACGCGGCATACATGGCAGAGATTCGATTCCGATCGCGCGGTATCCGCGCAATGCCCCATGGAAGCCTTGATCCACCTCATCGAACAGTACGGTTTGTTGGTCGTCTTCGTCGCCGTGCTCCTGGACCAGGGCGGCATCCCTGTTCCCGCCTACCCGGCGATCATGGTCGCGAGCGCGCTGGCGGCTGAAAGCAATGGCCGTTTGTGGCCGATCGCACTGATTGCCACCACCGCGGCCGTGCTCGCCGATTCGCTGTGGTTCGTCGGCGGGCGTCATCACGGCAGGCGCCTGATCCGTTGGATCTGCCGGCTGTCGTTGTCGCCGGAATCGTGCATTGGCACCACCCGGGACATCTATGATCGCTGGGGCGCGCGCTCGCTGGTTGTCGCGAAGTTCGTTCCGGGTTTCGCCGCCGTGGCTACGACGGTCGCGGGCCAATCGGGCACCAGTGCCTTCCGTTTCATGATGTACGACGGCCTGGGCGCGCTGATCTGGGCCTCGGTGGCGGTCTTCCTCGGTGCCCTCTTCCACGATGCTTTGAACGATGCCCTTGCCGAACTCGAAGCGCTGGGCCATTGGGGCCTGGCGGCGTTGCTCGCGGCCATCACGGTGTTCGTCGCCTACAAGGCGTGGACACGGCAACGTTTCATCCACGAAATCCGGATGGCGCGCATTACCCCGCAGGACCTGCATCGGATGATGGAGCAAGGCGACGAGCCGCTGGTTCTCGACGTGCGTTCTGCCCTGCGGCGAGACGCTTCCGGCTGGATTCCCGGCGCGGTATTCGCAGCCCAGGTAGCCGAACTGGACCTCGCGCCGCAGCACGAAGTAATCGTGTATTGCGACTGCCCGAACGAAGCATCGGCGGCGCAGCTCGCGCTGCAGCTCAAGGCGCGCGGATTCCAGCACGTGCGCCCGCTCGCGGGAGGATTCGAAGCCTGGGCGGCGATCGGGTTGCCCGTCGCGCGGCCGGATGCACTTGATGAGAAGACCCTGCAACCTGCGGAGCTATAAGCTCACGTTGGAAAGCTCATGCATTCCGGCATGCAGGATTTGACGGACTCCTCATATCGAAAGAATTGCGCGCGGATCGCGGCCGGCGGGGCAGTGATCGAAGGTCACCGGAATTGCATGCGCAGTCAACACTGCCGCAAACTGGCGCTGGCGCGATTCGAAGTGTTCGAATGCGCGCTCGAGTTTTTCGGGATCATCGTTTGCGATAGCGGGCGCGAAGCCGCCGGCGCGCCAGGCCTCCACGTCGAGCAGCGCGATGCGCACGCCGCCATCGGCGTAGCGAGCGAGCGGTTCGGGCGGCGCGTCCAACCAGACTTCGGACTCCGGCGCGAGCAGCGCGGTCTCGATCAGCGGCCACAGCGGCGCGAGCCCGGCGTGTTCGTATTGCATCGCCATCAGCGCGGCGAGGTCGTGGATCGTGAGATAGCGCGCGTGTTCGATCGCCGCGCCGAACGCGGCCTGCGCGTCCAGCGCGGTTGCGGCGCCCGCCATACCGCGATCAATCAGGATCTCCTCGAGCGTCTGCGCCACCAATTCGACGCGCGCCTGCGCATCGCCGCGCAGCAGGAACGGCAGCATGCGCATCCTCCCCTGCGCGTAGTCATGCTCGGGCGCGGGCAGCGCATCGGGCAAGACGCCATCGCGCGCGCCGAAGGCGAGGATGCGTGCATGGCCTTCAGCAAGATCGGCGTCCTGCGGCGCGCGCACTACCAGCGCATCCAGCGCCGTGTGCAGCGGCCAGCCCGGGCGCAACAGTTCGACCGGATCGTACTGTGCGCCGAGCGCCGCCAGATCCAGCGTCGCCGCGTCCGGCACGAGCGCGGCCAGATCGCGTGCAATTCCGCCGGCAAGCACGGCCGTCGCCGCGGGATCGAGCGCGACGCGCTCGGCGAGGGTACCCGGATGGAGTTCCAGCGCGAGCACGCACAGGCAGGGACGGTCGGTTGAAGTCATGAAATATGTTTGGAGCGGTGCAGGGTCGGACGTACTCTATACGTTCCCTCGACTCCACGGTCACCATGTCCGCCGAATCCGCCGCCGCCGCGCCCGCGAATTACAAGGATTTCTGGAACGCGAAGGCGCGCACCGCGACCTCCGCGATGATCGCGGTCGACGGCAGCGCCGACGAGGACGTGTTGCGCCTGACCGGCGCCTACTCGCGCGCGCAGGTCGAACTCGCACTGGACCTGAAACCATCCGATCGCGTGTTCGAGATCGGCTGCGGCGTCGGCAGGATCGGCCGCGAGATCGCGCCGATCGTCGCCGCCTGGCACGGCATGGACATCGCCGACAACATGATCGCGGTCGCGCGCGAGCGTCTTGCCGCGCACGGCAACGTCCGCGTGTCCACGCTCGACCGCAGCCGGCTCGATCCGCTGGCCGACGCGAGCATGGACAAGGGCTACTGCGTCGCGGTGTTCATCCACATGGACAAGGAGGACTTCCTGCTCTACCTGCAGGACGTCGCGCGCGTGCTGGTGCCGGGCGGCCTGTTCTACTTCGACGCCTGGAACCTCGCGCACCCGGTCGGCTGGCGGCGCTGGAACTACGAGGTGATGCAGGCCGCGCGCAACGATCCGCGCCAGCGCAAGGACGTCGCGCGCAACCAGTTCTGCGTGCCCGAGGAAGCCGCGTTGTATGCGCGCCAGGCCGGGCTGGAGATCGTGCTCGCGCTGACCGATTCGCCGTGGGTGCAGATGGTCGTGCGCAAGCCAGGGCAAGGCGCCGCACCCGACATCGCAACGCGCGGCGCGCGCATCGCCTACACGCCGCTGTGGACCGAACTGTTCGCCGGCACGCTCGACGTGCTGCTCGAAGGCCGCCATCCGCTGGCGATGATCGCCGACCTCGAACACGACACGCGCGGACCCGAGGTCGCGATGTTCCGCGCCTGGCTGCGCGCGCTCTGGAAGGAAAATCCGCAAACATGGGCCGGCATTCCCGCGCCCGGAGAAATGATATGAGCCTCGCTTCGCGCCACGCCAGTGCGCGCCCGGTCGCCGTGCTCGGCGGCGTGCGCATCCCGTTCTGCCGCAGCAACACCGCGTATTCGGATGTCGGCAACCTCGGCATGTCGATCGCCACGCTCGGCGCGCTGGTCGAGCGCTTCGGCCTGCACGGGCAGGTGCTCGGCGAAGTCGCGATGGGCGCGGTGATCAAGCATTCCTCGGACTGGAACCTCGGCCGCGAGGCCGCGCTCTCCTCCGGGCTGTCGCCGTACACGCCCGGCATCACCCTGCAGCGCGCCTGCGGCACCGGCCTGGACACCATCGTCACGGTCGGCAACAAGATTGCGCTCGGCCAGATCGAGGCCGGCATCGGCGGCGGTTCGGATACCACATCGGATGCACCGATCGTGTTCGGCAAGAAGATGCGTGCGCGCCTGATCGCGCTCAGCCGCGCGCGCAGCCTCGGCGAACGCCTGCGCGCGTTTCGTGGCTTCCGGCTCGGCGACCTCAAGCCCGAAGCGCCCGGCGTGGCCGAACCGCGCACCGGCAAGTCCATGGGCGATCACTGCGAGCTGATGGCCAAGGAGTGGCATATCCCGCGCGAGGCGCAGGACGCGCTGGCGCTTGCGTCGCATCAAAAAGCTGCGGCCGCGTATGAGCGCGGCTTCTACAAGGATCTGGTCACCAGCTTCCGCGGCGTCGAGCGCGACAACAACCTGCGCGCCGATTCCACGCTGGAAAAACTCGCCGCGCTGAAACCTTCCTTCGACAAGACCTCGGGGCAGGGCACATTGACCGCAGGCAATTCCACGCCGCTCACCGACGGCGCCGCGGCCTGCCTGCTGTCCAGCGAGGACTGGGCGCGCGTGCACGGCCACGAACCGCTCGCGTATCTTCGCGATGCGGAGGTCGCCGCGGTCGATTTCGTGCACGGCGATGGCCTGTTGATGGCGCCGACGCTCGCGGTGCCGCGCATGCTCGAACGCAACGGACTCACCTTGCAGGATTTCGACTTCTACGAAATACACGAAGCCTTTGCCGCGCAAGTGCTGTGCACGCTGCGCGCCTGGGAATCGGAGGACTACTGCCGCGCGAAACTCGACCGCGGCGCGCTCGGCAGCATCGATCCTGCGAAGATGAATGTCGTCGGTTCCTCGCTCGCGCTCGGACATCCGTTCGCTGCCACGGGGGCGCGCATCGTCGCGACCGCCGCGAAGCTGCTCCAGGAAAAAGGCTCGGGTCGCGCGCTGATCTCGATCTGCACCGCCGGCGGGATGGGCGTGGTGGCGATCCTCGAGCGCTGAGCGTCGGAGGATTATTTCTTTGCCGGGGCTGGCGGCTCGGATTGCGTCTTCTCAAACGCCTCAATGTGATCGCCGGATACTTTCCACATCCAGGCATCAGTCACGACGATGACGGGTTGTTCATAGGTCAGACTCACGAACACGTGGACCTCGGTCGGCTGTGGATCGAGCAGATGCGTGATCATCATGCCGGCGGGCTTGAATCCGTGCGGCATTCCTTTGGCGCCGCTGTTCGATATCATCGCGCAGCTTTTGGTGAACGGTCGTTGTGCGAGGATCGTCTTGCCATCGGCGCTGATCTCGTAGCGGTAGTAGCCTCCGAATGGGACGATGTTCGGATCCTTGACTCCCGGCATGAGGTACACGCGCCATTTACGGTCGCTGCCCGAGTCTTCCGGGAGGACAATGCTGTTGTAGTGGTCCGAGCACGGCGCGATGAACGCGGCGCTCGCGGTACGGCGCGCCGTGAAGGCCGCCAGTTCATCGGCGGTTAGTTCGCGCGCGGGCGAATCCGTCGTGAAGGTCGCTTGCGACGACGGCGTGTTCTCGTAGAGGCCGACCAGCTTGCCGTTGTCCTCGCCAACGAACACGACACGGATGCCCGCGGCCGTGGATTCGGTGATGTAGCCGCGCATTCGCTTGTCATTGCGCACGGCCGCATCCTTGAACACGATATCTGTGGCTTTCCACGCTGCCTGATCTTGGTCGTGCATCAAGCGGCCCCAATGCGCGGCATCGGTGATGGCCGTTTCGTAAGGCTTGATCTCGTCTGGCGTAGGACGTGCTGCCAGCACGGGCGCACAGGCGAGCAGCGCTCCTGATGCCACAGAAAAAAGGGCTTTCATGTTCGGTGCTCCGGAATGGGCAGTGGGCGTTGAAAAGCAGAAGTATTGAATCATCAAGTTTGTTCCTCGCCCCAGAAAATCGCCCAAGTCGCGAAGTCATCGCTGATGTCGGTGAACCGGTGTGGCGCCCGCGCCGGCACGTACAGCGCATCGCCGATCGTGCATTCGTGTTCGACGCCGGCGATGTCGAGCGTCGCGCGGCCCGTCACGACGATGTAGAGCTCGTCGCGCGCGTGCGGCGTCTGCGCGTCCGTGCCGCGCGGCGCGTACAACTCCAACTCGAACCCATCCTTTGCGAACGCTTCGACGAAGCGCACGCCGTCGGGCCAGCGCTCCGTCGCGGGCAGCGGCAGCCTCGCGAGCAGATCGGCGGGCTGCAAGCGCACGCGTCAGGATCCCGGCAGCCGCGGCACGCCGTGTTCGCTGCGTTCCTCGATCACCGCGGTGTCGAAGATCTGCTCGCGCAGGCCGCGACCAGGGATGGGTTCGACCGCTTCGCCACGCGCGGCGCACAGCGCGTTGCGGTAGCTCAACTGAGCGGCCTCGGTCTGCGCTTGCGCGGAATAGACGTGGCCGAGTTCTTCCCAGGCATCGCTTCCGGCGCCCTGCGCGATCGCGCGATGCAGGTAATCCTCGGCGCGGCCCCATTGGCCCTGCTCGCCGCACAGCCGGCCCAGAGTGACCGCGAGCGCGGCGCTGTCGGTGTGTCCGCGCAACCAGCCTTCCGCGGTCGCCAGCCGCGACGGCGCTGCGGGATTGCGGCTTTGCGGAATGTGGCCGTATTGCAGTGCGAGCGCTTCGTCCCAGTGATTCTTCAGCGCGGCGTCGATCGCGGCCGCGGCCGCGTCCTCCATGCGCAACTCGACCGCGCGCCGTGCGTAGGCCGCGACGACGTCGCTGCGCGCGCGCAGCGACGAGAGCAAGCGGTCCCAATGGTCGGCGAGCGCATTCGCGTCCTCGGCTTCGCGCAGCGAGCGCGCGGCGAGTTCGGCTTCCAGCGCGGCGTGGTCGTCCGGCGACAACGCCTGCGCGTTCTTGAGCGCGCCGAGCGCGCCGTAGGCTTCGAGCGAACGTCGGCTTGCGATCAGTGCGCGCGTGCGCAGCAGCAGCGCGCGCGGCGAGGGCGGTTGCGTCGTCGCATCGAGCGCGGCGATCGCCTCGGGCGCGCGCCCGGCGGCGAGCAGTTTCTCCGCGCGCGCGAGCGCGGTCGCCGAATCCGCGTTTTCGCTTCCTGCAGATTGCAGATGCTGCTCGAATGCGGCCGTGTCGCCACGCGCCTGCGCGGCCTGCGCGGCGGCCAGCCGCGCGGAAAGGCGCATCGTCGGATCCTCCGAGGCCTGCGCCAGCAGTTTCTCGGCGCGCGCCCAGCGTCCTTCGTGGAGCGCGAGTAGGCCGCCGGCCATGCGCACGCGCGTCTGCCGGTTCCGATGCATCCGCCACATCCGCAGCGGCAGGCGCAGCAGCCACAGAGCGAACCACAGCGCCAGCAAGGCGAACGCGAGCAGCACCAGTCCCTTGGCGACGGTGGTGCGGTATTCGGTGCCGCGCCATTGCACGACCACCGAGCCCGGATCGGTCGCGAAGGATTGCCAGAGCAGCGCGCCGAGCGCGGCGAGGGCGAGGCAGATCAGCAGGAAGCGGAAAAGTTTCATGAGGAAAAGGATTTCATGGACGCTTGCCCGGCACAGCGGCCTTCGTCGAAGCCGGCGCGACCGGAACGGGCGCGATCAAAGCTGGCGGCGCATCGGCCTGCGTCTGCCGCAAGCGGCGCAATTCAGTGAGCGTGCCACCCAATGTCGGCAGATCGATCTTCAGCGGTACCCGCTGAATGGCCGCCAATTGCGCGCGCTGGCGCGCGAGCGTGTCCGCGGCGTACAGCCGCGGCAGCCAGCGGTCGATGCGCGCGGTCGCGGCGTGCAGCGCGCCGGGGTCGCGGCGCTCGGCGGCGAGCCGCGCGATCGTCAGTTCCAATCGAACCGCGGTCAGCGCGGCATCGCGCGCGGCCGGATCGAGCAGGTCCTGCTGCTGCGCGCGGCGCACCTCGACCATGCTGCCGAGCGCGCGATCGAACACCGACGGATGCTCCGCGTGCGGCGCGGATTCCGTGGCCGGTTGCGCGTCCAGACCGGCCTCGAACGCATCGAGCAGCCCGGCGACGTTCGCGCGCGGATCGGGCGGCAACGCGCGCAATGCGGCGGTTTCCTGCGCGAGCGACTGACGCAGGTTCAACGCAGCCGCATCGGTGGAGCCGGCGAGCGCGCTGTCGGCCAGCGCATACGCGTGCAACGCGCCGCCGACATCGTCGGCGAGCAGCAATTGCTGTTCGCCGATCGTGAGCAGCAATTCGGCTTCGTCCAGCCGCAACGCGGTCTCGCCCTGGCTGCGCGGGCTGGCGATGCGCGCGACCGATTGCTCGAGCAGCCGCAGACGTTCGCCGACGCCGAGCACTTCGTCGCGCGAGGCCTGGCTGCCGCTGGTCAGGTCGCTCATGCGCTGCGCCTGCGCGTGCTGTTCGCGGCGCAGCGAGGCGATCGCGGCGGGCGCGTCCGCGTCCGCTGCGTCGTTGGACGCCGGCGCGACGATCACCTGCCCGGGCGGCAGTGTCGTCCCCCACCATTCGCGCAACTGCCAGCCCGCGAGCGCGATCAGCAGCAGCATCAACAGCCACAGCATCGTGCGTCCACCCGCGCGGCGGCGCGGTGGCGCGGCGACTGAGGAAACCGAGGGATCCGGAATGGCCATTAGGATGCGGCGGGGAAGGCGGATCGAATGCTACCGGAACCACCGCGACCCGGCATGGGCAACGAGCGCGCGGATCAGCTCGCGCGGTGCAGGCCCTGCGGCATCGATCACGCGCGCAAAACCGGCCTCGCGCGCGCACTCGTGCAGGCGCTTGCTGCTGACGATCGCGACGCATTCGAGCAGGCGTGTCCGCGCGCGATCGTCCAGCGCTGCGAGCACATTGCGCAACGCTTCGGCGCTGGTGATGCAGACCGCACCTCTTTCACGTGCGGCGAGCAGCGTCTCGATATGTGCGCGATTCAACCGCGCTGGTTCGCGCGCATAGACTTCGGCGATCATGAGCGCCGCGCCGCGGTCGCGCAGGCGCCGCGCAAGCAGTCCGCGTCCGCCCGGCGCGGTGACCACGCCGATGCGCGCGCCGCCGACCGCCGCGAACTCGGGCATCGCGAGCAGGCTTTCGCTGTTCGCCTCGACAGGAATCCGCGCGTCGGCGATCCCCGCGCGATGCAGCGCCGCGCGGGTGCCTTCGCCCAGCGCGAAGCATTGCGGACGCGGCCGCGCATGCAAGGTGCGCAGGCGTACGGCGCAACGCGCGGCTGAAGGGCTGGTGAAGATCACGCGCGGACAACGCAGCGCGGCGTTCAATGCAACGCGAGTTGGCGTATCCTCACGCGCCTTCAACCGCAGGCCGGGCAGGGTGATGCCGGCCGCGCCCGCGGCGCGGATCGCGCGCAGCAGGGGCCGGTGCTGGCCGACCGGCCGCAATGAAACCACGAACCAGCCGGACAACGGCGGAGACGACAGTGACCTTGATTTCGGCGGCATCGAACCAGCTTCGCACAACGCAGCGTGACGCCGCCACGGCGCCGGATGTCGAGACCGCACTGGCGCAACTCGCCGCGCATTGCCGCAAGATGCCGCCGGTCGCCGCGCTGGGCGCCAGGCCGCTGGCCTACGATGGCGCGATGCTGCGCATGGGCGCGCCGCTCAAGGCGAACGTCAACGACAAGGGCTGCGCGTTCGGCGGCAGCCTGGGCGGATTGATGACGCTCGCGGCCTGGGGCTTCGTCACGTTGCGGCTGCGACTGGCCGGCATCGAGGCCGAGGTCTATGTCGCTGACAGCCAGGTGAAATTCCTCGCGCCGCTGTACGAGGACCTCGTTGCCGAAGCGATGCCCGCGCACGACGAAGGCGCGCGCGAGGAAAGCTGGCAACGCTTCGTGGAGACGCTGCACAGCCGCGGCAAGGCGCGGATTGCGATGGCCGCGCGCGTGCCGATGGCAGCCGGCGGCGAAGCCACCGTGTTCAGCGGCCGCTTCGTCGCGATGCACGCGATGCGGTAGTCTTGCGCTGCGCCTGATCGGTGGCGCGCATCGGAGAACGTCCATGTCGAAGGTCTTCCCGTCCCGTGCGCTGACGAGCCTCGTGGTTCTCCTGATGGCGCTCGCGCTGGTCGCCTGCGGCAACATCAAGCCGAGCAAAACCGATGCGCTGGACTCGGCGCTGTACGACTTTTCGGCAGCGATGCGCTGGAACGACTTCGACAAGGCCTACGATTTCGTCGATCCCAAGACCAAGGTCGAGCACCCGCTGTCCGACATCGACCGCGCGCGCTACACCCAGGTCGAGATCGCGAACTACGAAGTCATTACGCGCCTGGACGGCCCGGGAACGGTGGACCAGCAGGTCCGGCTGAGCCTGGTCAACCGCAACACCCAGGTCGGGCGCAGCATGGTCTATCGCGAGCACTGGCGTTACGACGAGACGATCAAGCACTGGTGGCTGGTCAGCGGCTTGCCGGATCTCTCGCCGCAATGAGGGCGCATCGCGCGCGGCAGCGCGGACGCCTATAATCGCAACCCCGCCGTATCCGCACCCGAACCGTGAACTTCGAGCAACTGCAGGTCTTTTTCGGCAACCACGCGCTGGTCTGCCTCATTTTCGTCGGCGTCACCATCGCGCTGATCGCCAACGAACTCTCGCGCTTCACCCGCGGCTATCGCGCGGTGAATCCCGCACAACTGACCGCGCTGATCAACCGTGAGAACGCGCTAGTCGTCGATGTGAGCGCGTCCGCCGATTTCGAGAAAGGCCACGTGATCGGATCGCGCAACGTGGCAATGAGTCAGTTCGACCCCGAGAACAAGCAGCTCGCCAAGGCGCGCGAACTCCCCGTGGCGATGGTCTGCCGAAACGGCACGGTCTCCGCGGGCGCGGCCAAGCGCCTGAGCAAAGCCGGGTTCGCCCAGGTGTATTGGCTCGATGGCGGCATCGCCGCGTGGCAGCAGACGGATCTGCCGCTGGCGCGTGGCAAGTCCTGAGCGCTGAAAACGGCGCATTTGGCCGCGCCCGCCGCGCATGGGATAATCCTCGTTTCCCCGTCGCAGCCCCCATACCGGAGTCCAGATTCCATGGCCGATGAAGCCACCAACGGCGCCGCCGGCGCCGAAACGCCCGCCGCCGCTCAGTTCAACGTGCAGAAGATCTACCTGAAGAACGTCTCGTTCGAGTCACCCAATGCACCGGTGGTGTTCAACGAGCAGGGCACCCCGCAGCTGCAACTCAACCTCAACCAGAAGGTCATGCGCTTCGAGGCCGACCTGTTCGAGGTTGTGCTGTCGATCACCCTGACCTGCACGATCGATGACAAGACGGCGTATCTGGCCGAAGTCGATCAGGCCGGCGTGTTCGGCCTGAGCGGCTTTGACGCCGCGGGCCTGGACATGATGCTCGCCACACATTGCCCGAACGTGCTGTTTCCCTATGCGCGGCAGGCGCTGGGCGAGATGGTCTCGCTCGGCGGCTTCCCGCCGTTCCTGCTGCAGCCGCTGAACTTCGAAGGCATCTACGCCGAGAACCTGCGTCGCCGCATGGAAGAGGCGCAGTCGGGCGCGCTGCCGCCGGCCGGCAACGCCTGAGGCATCGATGACGGCCGCGCCGATCCGGCTGGCCGTCCTCGGCGCGGGCTCCTGGGGCACCGCGCTCGCCGCGCTCGCCGCGCGCAACGGCGTACCCACGACTTTGTGGGGACGCGATGCCGCGCAGGTCGCGCACATCGCGCAGCAGCACGAGAACGCGCGCTACCTGCCCGGCGTCGCGCTGCCCGAGTCGCTGCGCGTCACCGCCGCGATGGATGAGGCATTGTGCGATGCCGATCTCGTGCTCGTGGTCGTGCCCAGCCACGCGTTCACCGACGCCCTGCGCAAACTGCATCCCCATCGCCCCGCACACGCCGGCGTCGCGTGGGCGACCAAAGGCTTCGAGCCGGGCACGGGGCGGTTCCTGCATGAAGTCGCCGGCGATGTGCTCGGCGCGGACGTGCCGCTTGCGATCGTCACCGGCCCCTCGTTCGCGCGCGAAGTCGCGCAGGGGCTGCCGACCGCGGTCACCGTGCATTCGGACGACGCGGCCTTCGCGCAGTCGGTCGCGAACGTGTTGCACGGCCCGACTTTCCGCGCCTACACCGGCAACGACGTGCAAGGCGCCGAACTCGGCGGCGCGATGAAGAACGTGCTCGCGGTCGCGACCGGTGTCGCCGATGGCATGAGCCTCGGCCTAAACGCGCGCGCGGGCCTGATCACGCGCGGGCTCAACGAGATGCTGCGCCTCAACGCCGCGCTCGGCGGGCGTCCGGAAACGCTGATGGGACTCGCGGGACTCGGCGACCTGGTGCTGACCTGCACCGGCGATCTGTCGCGCAATCGCCGATTGGGCCTCGCGCTCGGTCGCGGGCAGTCGATCAAGGACGCAGTCGCGCAGATCGGCCAGGTCGTCGAATCGGTGGACACCGCCGACGAGGTCATGCGGCTGGCGAACCGGCTCGGCGTCGAGCTGCCGATTTCGGCGCAAGTGCAGCGCGTGCTGCACGAACAGGTCACGCCGACCGATGCCTTGCGCGCGCTGCTCGCGCGCGAACAGAAGCCCGAATACGCCGATTCCTGAGCCGCGCTTGGGCGCGATGCGTCATTCCGCCGCTCCGAAGAATCCGAGTTGCCGCCATGCTTCGAACACGGTGACCGCGACCGCGTTCGACAGGTTCAGGCTGCGCGACGTGGGGCGCATCGGCAATCGCACGCGGCGCTCGCTCGGGAAGAGGGTCAACACCTCTTCGGGCAAGCCGCGCGACTCAGGGCCGAACAGCAACACATCGCCAGGTTGGAAGGACACTTGGTCATGCCGGGTGGCGCCCTTGGTGGTGGCGGCGAAAATTCGCCGTCCGGCCAGGGCT
>CAYUXZ010000023.1:0-23780 GCA_964449135.1 uncultured Gammaproteobacteria bacterium | reverse complement strand
GGTGGCGGTGGCGATGCTGCAGCTGCGGAGGCAGGCGCGCATCGTCCGGAAACGGTGCCAGGCCTGTATCGGGCAGGCCGGTCGTTTCCGGACCGACAACGAAGGCGTCGTTTTCGCGATAGCGCGGTGCATCGAAGCGCACGCCGCCCCGCGTGGACAACGCGAACACGCGTGCGTCGGAAATCGTAGCAAGGCACGCGGCCAGATGGGCGTGCACCCGCACGTTGGCGAACTCATGGTAGTCCAGGCCCGCGCGGCGCAGCTTCGCGTCATCGAGATCGAATCCCAGCGGTTCGACCAGGTGCAGCTGCGCGCCGGTGTTCGCGCACAGGCGGATCACGTTGCCGGTGTTCGGCGGAATCTCCGGCTGGTAGAGGATTACGTGCACGATGTGGCGCCCGATCGTTCGCTCACCACGGCATCGGCTCGCCGCGGTAATCGAGGAATTGCCCGCTCTGTTCGGGGCGGATCGCATCGAGCGTGAGCAGCATCCAGGTCACCGATTCGGCGGGCGTCAGCGGCGCAGCCGCGCCGCCCATGTCGGTGCGCACCCAGCCGGGATTGAGCGCGACCACGCGCACGCCGTCGGGGCGCAGCGCATTCGCGAGCAGCACGGTCGCCATGTTCAGCGCGGCCTTGCTGATCGCGTAGCTCGGCGTGTAGAAAGCCTCGGTGCGAGCGATCGAGCCGAGCTGCGAGGAGATGTTCGCGACTACCGACGGCGCGCCTTTCACGAGCAGCGGTCCCAGCGCCTGGGTGAGCAGGAACGGCCCGGCCGCATTCGTGCGCAGGCTCGCGTCGAGCGCATCGCCGGTCACCGTGCCGAAACGCTCGCCACGCACGTTCATGCCGGCGTTGTTGATCAGCAGGTCGAGGCCGTCGAACAGGCGCGTGGCTTCGCGAGCGAACGCGGCGACCGAGATCGAATCGGCCATATCGACGGGGCGCAGGTGCAGCATCCCGACATGTTCGCGCGCGAGATCGTTCAGCGCGGTCGCGCGTTTGGGTTGGCGGCAGGCCGCGACCACGCGGTCGCCGCGCGCGAGCAGTTGACGGGTGAATTCCAGGCCGAGGCCGCGATTGGCTCCGGTGACCAGGATACGACGCATGGAGGACTCCGCAGAATCGGATCAGTGTAGGCCGCGGCGGAAGCGGCTACCATTCGCGCTCGGCCTCTTGCCGCTCCATCCCCCGCATCCGCACGAAGGAACCCCATGCCCACGATCGCCCGCCGGCTTCGCACCAGCCTGATCGCCCTGAGCCTGTCCGCCGCGCTCGCGCTGCCCGCGTCGGCAGCGAAGGTGGATATCGCGTATTCCGGGTTCACCCTGCCCAACGGCCTGCGCGTGATCGTGCACGAGGACCACAAGGCGCCGATCGTCGCGGTCAACCTCTGGTACCACGTCGGCTCCAAGGATGAAAAACCCGGCAAGACCGGCTTCGCGCACCTGTACGAGCACCTGATGTTCGAAGGCTCGGAAAACCACAAGTCCGGTTACTTCGAGCCGTTCGAGAAAGTCGGCGCGACCGACCAGAACGGCACGACCAACGAGGACCGCACGAACTTCTTCGAGAACGTGCCGACCACAGCGCTGGACATGGCGTTGTGGATGGAATCGGACCGCATGGGCCACCTGCTCGGCGGCATCGGCCAGTCGCAGCTCGACCAGCAACGCGGCGTGGTCGAGAACGAGAAGCGGCAGGACGAGAACCAGCCCTACGGCCATGTGGACGATGCGATCCACGCGGCGATGTATCCGCTCGCGCATCCCTACCACCACACCACGATCGGCTCCAAGGCCGACCTCGACGCGGCCTCGCTCGACGACGTGAAGACCTGGTTCCGCAACTGGTACGGCCCGAACAACTGCGTGCTCGTGCTCGCCGGCGACATCGACCTGGCGACCGCGAAGCAGAAGGCCGCGCGTTATTTCGGCGACATTCCGGCCTCGCCGACGATCCCGAAGCAGAAGGAATGGATCGCGCCGCGCGCCAAGGCGCTGCAGGCGAGCCTGCTCGACCACGTCGCGCAGCCGCGCATCTACCGCGTCTGGAACGTGCCGGCGTTCGGCAACGACGACCTCGCGCGCCTGCAACTGTTCGCGCAGGTGCTCGGCGGCAGCAGGTCCTCGCGCCTGGACACGCGGCTCGTGCACCACGACAAGCTCGCCGACCACGTCAGCGCCTACGTGGACGAATCCGAGCTCGGCAGCCAGTTCTACATGACCGCCGACGTGAAAAAGGACGTCGATCCGGCCAAGGTCGAGGCGATCCTCGACGAGGAGCTCGCGCGGATGCTCAAGGACGGCCCGACCGCGGCCGAGACCGAACGCGCGAAAACCGTGTTCAAGGCCGGCTTCATCCGCGGCATCGAGCGCATCGGCGGTTTCGGCGGCAAGGCCGACGTACTCGCGCAGTGCGCGACCTTCACCGGCGATCCGGGTTGCTTCCGCAAGCGCATCGCGGTGTATGACGCGGCGACGCCGGCGCAGATCGCCGCGACGGCCGCGCATTGGCTGGGCAGGACCGATTACGACTTGCTGGTGAAACCCGTCGCCGCCGGCGTGGCGCCGCCCGAGGCCAGGGACGATGCCACCAGGGACCAACCGTTCGCGACGAAGAACCGGCCGGTTCCGCCGATCGACAAGAAATTCACCGTCACCAAGTCCGACGTGGACCGCAGCAAGGGCGTACCCGCCGTCGCGGATTTCCCCGAGCTGAAGTTCCCGGCGCTGCAGCGCGCGACGCTGTCGAACGGGATCATGGTCGTGCTCGCCGAACGCCACGAGATCCCGGTCGTGCAGATGAGCATGCAGTTCGCCGGCGGATACGCCGCCGACCAGGGCTACAAGCTCGGCACCTCGGGTTTCGCGATGGGCATGCACGACGAAGGCGCCGGCAACTACGACGCGCTCGCGTTCGGCGACCGCGAGGAGGAACTGGGCGCGAACATCGGCGCGGGCGCCGACCTCGACACCGCCAGCGTTTCGCTCTCCGCGCTCACCGACAAGCTCGACGATTCGCTCGCGCTCTACGCCGACGTGGTGCGCCGACCGACTTACGATCCGAAGGAAATCGAGCGCGTGCGCAAGACCCGGATCGCGAACATCGCGCAGGAGAAGAAGCAGCCGACCACACTCGCGCTGCGCCTGCTGCCGCCGCTGATGTACAACGCGGGCCACCCGTACGCGATCCCGTTCACCGGCAGCGGCACGGAAGGTTCGATCGCGGCGTTGACCCGCGACGACCTGCTCGCGTTCGACCGCCGCTGGTTGCGTCCGGACAACGCAACGCTGATCGTGGTCGGCGACGCCACGCTCAAGGACATCGTGCCCGAACTGGAAAAACACTTCGGCGACTGGAAAGCGCCGACCGAACCCTTGTCCACGGTTGCGATCGCGCCGTCCGCACTGCCGGGCAAGCCGCGCGTGTTCCTGGTTGATCAGCCCGGCGCGGTGCAGGCGACGATCCTCGTCGGCCAGCCCACGCGTTCCTCGATCGGCCTGGACATCTGGAACTTCCTGCTCGCCAACGACGTGCTCGGCGGCCAGTTCACATCGCGGTTGAACATGAACCTGCGCGAAGGCAAGCACTGGGCCTACGGTGCTTACAGTTTCGGCTCCGGTGCGATCGGCCAGCAGCCATGGATCGCAATCGCACCGGTGCAGATCGACAAGGCCGCGCCCGCGCTCGTGGAGATGCGGCGCGAGATCGCCGATTACGTCACCGGCAAGGTGCCGGCGAGTGAAGCCGAACTCGCCAAGGTCAAGGCCAACACCACCCGCAGCCTGCCGGGCGGCTTTGAAACCGCCGGAGGAGTGCTGGGACAGATCAGCAGCATGGTCACCTACCACCGCTCCGACGATTACGCGCAGAACAAACCGAAGATCATCAACGGCGTGACGCTCGCCGACGCGCAGTCCGCGGCGGCGCTGATCAAGTCCGACAGCCTGACTTGGGTGGTCGTGGGCGACCTGAAGAAGATCGAGGCGCCGGTGCGCGCGTTGAACATCGGCGAGGTCAGCGTGATCGATGCCGACGGCAAGCCGGTTGCGGCCAAGCCCGCGCCCGAGCCGGCGAAGAAGTAGTGCGGGGTTGATGCATATGCGCAGCGAATGGTTCCGAGGCGTCGCGATCACGGTTGCTGCGTCGCTGGCATTCGTTGGCTGCACCTGGGTGCCGATCAAGAAGGAAGCAATGGGCATCCGGGTGCTGCGGCTGGGCGAGGATGCCTCCGCCTGCCAGCGCCTGGGCGAAATCGCTGTGTCGGTGAAATCCGGAATCGGCTCGTGGCAGCGCAATCCGGTCGAGGTGCGCGACGAGCTCGAAACGCTTGCGCGCAACGAGGCGCTGGGCCTGCACGCAGACAGCGTCCAGCCGCTCGCCGAGCCCGCCGAGGGCCGGCAGCACTGGCTGGCGCTGCGCTGCGCACGCGCGCATTGACGCGGGCGGAAGCGTGACCGTCCTTGCGTTCCGCGGCATCGGAACTTGCGGCAAAGGCCCGAACCTAGTAGGTTGATCGGCTCGGAATACGGGGCTTTCCATGCTTTTTGAACACGTCTCCATCGCCGGCCTGGCGCACATCGACGCCCCCGAACGCCTGAGTTCGGACGCGATCAACGAGCGCCTGCGCCCGACGATGGACCGGCTCGGCATCAAGACCGACGTGCTGCGCGACATCGCCGGCATCCACGCGCGGCGCATGTGGAACGCGGGCATCGAGGCCTCCGACGCCGCGACGCTGGCCGCCGAGAAGGCGCTCACCGATTCGGGCGTACCGCGCGAGAAGATCGGCCTGCTGGTCAACACCTCGGTCAGCCGCGATTACCTGGAACCGTCCACCGCCAGCATCATCTCCGGCAACCTGCGCCTGGGCGAGAACTGCCAGAACTTCGACGTCGCCAACGCCTGCCTGGCCTTCCTCAACGGCATGGACATCGCCAGCCGGATGATCGAGCGCGGCGAGATCGAATACGCGCTGGTGGTGGATGGCGAGACCGCGAACCTCGTCTACGAAAAGACCCTCGAGCGCATGTGCGCGCCGGACGTCACCGAGGAGCAGTTTCGCAACGAACTGGCTTCGCTCACGCTCGGCTGCGGCGCCGCCGCGATGGTGCTCTCGCGCCGCGAGCTCACGCCCGACGCGCCGCGCTACAAGGGCGGCGTCACCCGCGCGGCGACCGAGTGGAACAAGCTCTGCCGCGGCAACCTCGACCGCATGGTCACCGACACCAAGACCCTGCTGATCGAAGGCCTCAAGCTCGCGCAGAAGACCTTCGTCGCCGCCAAGCTCGCGCTGGGCTGGGTGGTCGAAGAACTCGACCAGTTCGTGATCCACCAGGTTTCGCAGGTGCACACGCAGGCCTTCATCAAGGCCTTCGGCATCGATCCGCAGAAGGTGCTGACCATCTTCGCCGAGCACGGCAACATCGGTCCCGCCTCGGTGCCGATCGTGCTGTCCAAGCTCAAGGAGATGGGTCGCCTGAAGAAGGGCGACCGCGTCGCCCTGCTCGGGATCGGCTCGGGCCTGAACTGCTCGATGGCCGAAGTCGTCTGGTAAGAGGGCGCAGGCGATGACCGGATCCGACACGTCCGCCGTGCCGCCCTGCCCGCAGTGCGCCTCGACCTACGGCTATGCCGACGGCGGCCTGTTCGTCTGCCCGGAATGCGGCCACGAATGGGCGCCGGGCGATGCCGTGGCCGACGCCGAAACGCTCGAGGTGCGCGACGCGGTCGGCAACCTGCTCGCCGACGGCGACAATGTCACCATCGTCAAGGATCTCAAGGTCAAGGGCGCTTCGACACCGCTCAAGGTCGGCACCCGCGTCAAGGGCATCCGCCTGATCGAGGGCGCCGATGGCCACAACATCGATTGCAAAATCGAGGGCTTCGGCGCGATGCGACTGAAATCCGAGTTCGTGCGCAAGGCCTGACCGCCGGTTTGCGGGGCGCATCGCGCGACGACAAGGAACCACATCGCGCATGAACTACCCCGACTATCCATTCGCTCCGCAGCGCTTCGAAGTGCGCCCGGGCATCGCGATGTCCTTCCTCGACGAGGGGCCGCGCGATGGCGAGGTCGTCGTCATGCTGCACGGCAATCCGTCGTGGAGCTACTACTGGCGGCATCTCGTGCTGGCCTTGCGCGGCCGCTATCGCTGCATCGTGCCCGACCACATCGGCATGGGACTATCGGACAAGCCTTCGGACGAGAAGTACACGTACACGCTGCAATCGCGCATCGATGACCTCGAGGCGCTGCTCGCGCATCTGGACGTCGGCGACAAGCTCACGCTCGCGGTGCACGACTGGGGCGGGATGATCGGCTTCGGCTGGGCGCTGCGACATGTGGCACGGGTGAAGCGGCTGGTGATCCTCAACACCGCGGCGTTTCCGTTGCCGGCGGCGAAACAGATGCCGTGGCAACTCAAGCTCGGTCGCGATTCGAGGCTCGGCGCGTTGGCGATCCGCGGCTTCAACGCGTTCGCCGCGGGTGCGGCGAAGCAGGGCGTCGTCACGCCGATGCCTACCGATGTGCGCCGCGCGTATCTGGCACCGTACGACTCGTGGCGGCATCGCATCGCGACACTGCGTTTCGTGCAGGACATCCCGCTCGATGCGCGCGATCGCGCGTGGGCGCTGGTCGAGGAAGCCGGACGTCGCCTGGGCGAGTTCGCCGATCGACCGAGCTTCATCGGCTGGGGCCTGCAGGATTTCGTGTTCGATCGGCATTTCCTCGAAGTGTTCGTGCGCGCGCTGCCGAGTTCGGAAGTGCAAGCGTTCGAGGACGCAGGCCACTACGTACTCGAGGACAAGCGCCAGCTGCTGGTCACGGCGATCCGCGACTTCCTCGCCGCGCATCCGCTGGGCTGACGACGCGGCGCGCGCAGCACGTACACTTCGCGCATGAGCGAGCTCTGCAACATCGCCGCGATCCTGCCGCGCATGGCCGCCGGGCGCGGCGACCAGGTCGCGATGCGCTGTCCGGGTTCGCGCGACGCGCACGGATTCGCGAGTTACGACGTCGCATTGACCTATGCGCAGCTCGATGCACGCAGCGACGCGATCGCGGCCGGTTTGCAACGCATCGGCATCGTGCGCGGCACCCGTACCGTCGTGATGGTGCGGCCGACACCGGAGTTCTTCCTGCTGATGTTCGCGCTGTTCAAGCTCGGCGCGGTGCCGGTGCTGGTGGACCCTGGCATCGACAAGCGCGCGCTGAAGCAATGCCTGGACGAGGCGCAGCCGCAGGCCTTCATCGGCATCCCGCTCGCGCACGTCGCGCGTATCGCGCTGGGCTGGGCGAAGTCGGCGCGCATTCGCGTGACCGTCGGCCGACGCTGGTTCTGGGGCGGCACAACGCTGCGTCAGGTCGAAATGCCGGGTGCGAATGCCGGCGCGCAGCTCGCCGACACGCAACCCGATGACGTCGCCGCGATCCTGTTCACATCGGGCTCGACCGGCGTGCCCAAAGGCGTCGTGTATCGTCACCGCCATTTGGTCGCACAGATCGAAATGCTGCGGGAGGCGTTCGGCATCGAACCAGGCGGTGTCGATCTGCCGACGTTCCCGCCGTTCGCGTTGTTCGACCCCGCGCTGGGCCTGACTTCGGTGATTCCCGACATGGACCCGACGCGGCCCGCGCGCGCCGATCCGAAAAAACTGCACGACGCGATCGCGCGCTTCGAGGCGACGCAACTGTTCGGATCGCCCGCGCTCGTGGATGTGCTCGCGCGCTTTGGCGCGAAGCTGCCGACGATCCGTCGCGTCACTTCCGCCGGCGCGCCGGTTCCGCCCGACACGGTCGCGACGATGCGCGCGCTGCTGCCAGAGGATGCGCAGCTGTGGACGCCCTACGGCGCGACCGAATGCCTGCCGGTTGCGGTGATCGAAGGGCGCGAGCTGCAATCCACGCGAGCGATGACCGAGCGCGGCGCGGGCACCTGCGTGGGCCGGCCGGTGTCGCCGAACCTCGTGCGCATCATCCGCATCAGTGATGAGGCGATCGCGGTTTGGTCGGACGATCTGCTTGTCGCGCAGGGCGAGGTCGGCGAGATCACCGTCGCCGGGCCGACCGCGACCGACCTGTACTTCAATCGTCCCGAAGCGACGCGGCTGGCGAAGATCGTCGAAAAACTCCCTCTCCCAGCGGGAGAGGGTTGGGGTGGGGGGCAGGACGCCGGAAGAATCAACGAGCGCGTCGTGCATCGCATGGGCGATCTCGGCTATTTCGATGCACAGGGACGGCTGTGGTTCTGCGGTCGCAAGTCGCACCGCGTCGAAATCGCGGACGGGCCGCTCTACACCGAGCAGGTCGAGCCGGTGTTCAACACCCATCCGGACGTGCGCCGCAGCGCGCTGGTGGGCGTTTCCGTGAAATCGCCCATCGCACCGCGATTGCCGGCAGACGTTCCGATCCACGAACGCACGACGTTCTACGGGTTCGCAACGCGCACCGAACCTGTGCTGTGCGTGGAGCTGCGCGCCGGGATCGCGCCATCGCAACACGCACGCATCATCGCGGAGCTGCGAGCGATCGGCGCGCGACATCCCCACACCGCGCGCATCGGGCGTTTCGCGTTCCATCCGAAGTTTCCCGTGGACATCCGCCACAACGCGAAGATCGGCCGCGAGAAGCTCGCGGCGTGGATGGCGAAGCGTAGTGGAGTTCCGACATGAAGATTTTGGTCACGGGAGGCGGCGGCTTTCTCGGCCAAGCGATCTGCCGCCTGCTGGTCGCGCGCGGCTACGACGTCGCGAGCTTCAATCGCGGCGCGTATCCGCAGCTCGATGCACTAGCCGCGCGGCAGATCCGCGGCGATCTCGCCGACGCGCAGGCCGTGCGCGAAGCCGCGCGCGGCATGGACGCGATCTTCCATGTCGCCGCGAAGGCCGGTGCCTGGGGCAGTTACGAGAGCTACCGGCTGGCGAACGTGGCCGGCACCGAGAACGTGCTCGCCGCGTGTCGCGCGCATGGCATCTGCAGACTCGTCTACACGTCCACGCCGAGCGTCACCCATCGCGCGACCCATCCTGTCGCGGGCGGCAGCGAAGCCGACACGCCCTACGGCGAGCATTTCAAGGCCGCGTATCCGATCACCAAGACGATCGCGGAAAAGGCCGTGCTTGCGGCGAACGACGCGACGCTCGCGACGGTTGCGCTGCGGCCACGGTTGATCTGGGGTCCGGGCGACAACCAGCTGCTGCCGCGGCTGGTCGAACGCGCGCGCGTCGGGCGCCTGCGTTTCGTCGGCGATGGCAGCAACCGCATCGACAGCACCTACATCGACAACGCCGCACAGGCGCACGTGGATGCGTTCGATCGTCTCGCGCCCGGCGCGGCCTGCGCGGGCAAGGCGTATTTCATTTCCAACGGCGAACCGAAGACCGCGCGCGAAACGGTGAACTCGCTCCTCGCCGCGGTCGGCGCGCCGCGGGTCGAAAAGACGATTCCGTTCGGCGTCGCCTACGCGGTGGGCGCGGCGATGGAGGTTGCGTGGAAGCTGCTGCCGTTGCATGGCGAGCCGGTAATGACGCGCTTCCTCGCCGAACAGCTCGCGACCACGCACTGGTACGACATCTCCGCGGCGCAGCGCGATTTCGGCTACGTGCCACGTGTGGGGTTCGAAGAAGGGCTGCGCCGCTTGCGTAAAGCGTGGGACGAGGCGCATCCCGCATAGGGAATCGGCGCACGGCACGGCTACAATGCCGCATGGCCGAGACCACGACATCGCCGTTCGACGCGCTCAAGCCGATCGCCGGCCGCGCGCTCGAATCCGCGTTCAACCGCCTGCTCGCGCTCGATGCCGATGCGCGCGCCGAGATCGCGCGCCTGGAAGGACGTACGATCCAGTTGCGCATGGACGCGCTGCCGCTCGCGATGTCGATCGAGGTGCGCGACGGCCGTCTCGCCGTCGGTCCGGCCGAAAGCGAACGCGAACCCGATCTCGCGGTGCGCGGCACGCTCGGCGGATTGCTGTCGCAGCTGCCGTTCCTGCGACCGACCTCGGGCACCACTGCGGGCAAGGTGAAGATCGCCGGCGACGCCGACCTTGCGCGCCGGTTGCAGAAACTCGCCGAGCGTTTCGATCCGGACTGGAACCTGCCGTTCACCGACGTCTTCGGCGACGTGCTCGGCGTGCAGATCGCGAATGGCGTGCGCGCTGCGCTGCGCGGTGGCCGCGACGCCGCGGAGCGATTCGCGCGCCACGGCGCCGAATACCTCACCGAGGAATCGCGCGATGCGGTCGGCCGCGCCGAACTCGAGGCGCACCTGGACGACGTGGACGCGCTGCGCGATCGCATCGAGCGCTTCGCCGCGCGCGTGCAGCGGCTGCAGGGCAAGCTGCCGGATGTCGATCCGTCCGTGAATACGCGCAATGGCGCCGAAAACGACAAGGCGGGCGCGTGAACGGCGCGCTGCGCATCCTGCAGATCCTGCGCGTGGTGCTGCGGCACCGATTGGATACGCTGCTCGCGGACACCCGGCTTGCGCGCCGGCTGAGACTGCTGCGGCCGTTCGTCCGCGTGCGCGGCGACGAGGCGAACCTCCCGCGCGGCGAGCGCCTGCGTCTGGCGTTGCAGGAGCTCGGCCCGCTGTTCGTGAAGTTCGGGCAGGTGCTCTCGACGCGTCGCGACCTGCTCCCTGCGGACATCGCCGACGCGCTCGCGCAGTTGCAGGATCGCGTCGCGCCGTTCCCGGGCGAGCAGGCCGAGGCGATCGTCGTCGAATCGCTGGGGCGACCGCTGGGCGAGCTGTATCGCTCCTTCGATCGCACGCCGCTCGCGTCCGCATCGGTCGCCCAGGTGCACGCCGCGGAGCTGCCCGACGGACGCGCGGTCGTGGTCAAGGTGCTGCGCCCCGGCGTCGAACAGCGCATCGCACAGGACCTGTCGCTGCTGCGCAGCTTCGCGCGGCTCGCCGAGAAGATCGGCCCCGATCCGGAGATGACGCGGCCGCAGGAAATCGTCGCCGAGCTCGAACGGTCGCTGCTCAACGAGCTCGACCTGCAGCGCGAGGGCGCGAACGCGAGCCTGATGCGGCGCAATTTCGCCGACTCGCGCGACCTGTACGTGCCCGAGGTGTTCTGGACCCACAGCGCCGAGCGCGTGCTCACGCTCGAACGCGTGTCCGGCGTGCGCGCCGACGACATCGCCGCGCTGGACGCGGCGGGCGTGGACCGGCGCCGGCTCGCCGCGACCGGCGTGCGGCTGTTCTACACGCAGGTGTTCCGCGACAACTTCTTCCACGCCGACACCCATCCGGGCAACCTCTGGGTGGACCTGTCGAATCCGCAGCGCCCTCGCTTCATCGCGCTGGATTTCGGCATCGTGGGTTCGCTGCCGGAGATCGACCGCTACTACCTCGCCGAGAATTTCACCGCGATCTTCGAGCGCAACTACCGGCGTATCGCGGAGCTGCACATCGAGGCGGGCTGGATGCCCGCGACGCTACGCCTGGATGCGCTCGAAGCGGACGTGCGCACGATCTGCGAGCCGTACTTCACCCGACCGCTCGCGGAGATCGCGCTCGGCGAGGTCTTGTTCAAGCTGTTCAAGCTCGCGCGCGCGAACCAGCTCACGATCCAGCCGCAACTCATCCTGTTGCAGAAGACCCTGCTGAACATCGAGGGCCTGGGGCGCACGCTCGACCCGAAACTCGACATCTGGGTGGTCGCGCAGCCGGTGCTCGCGGAGATCCTCGAACGCGAGCGCAGTCCACGCGCGATGCTCGACCGCCTGCGCGAGAAGCTGCCCGGCTGGCTGCTCGGTGCGCCGGAAATCCCGCAGCTGCTGCACGACTACCTGCGCAAGGCGGTGTCCGGCGAGGTCGCGCTGCGAATGCAGTCCGACGACCTCGCCGCGCTCGCCGCGAGCTCGCGCGCCGCGCAGCGGCAGACCGTGCTCGCGTTGCTGGGCACCGCGCTGGGCATCGGCGCCGTGCTGCTGTTCGTATTCCACGCCGGCGGCCGCGAGATCCTCGGCGCGCCGGTGAGCGTGTGGCTCGCCGGTGTCGCCGGCGTCGCAGCGTTCGTCGCGGCCTGGCCGCGGCGGTGACGGGATTCCGGTGCGTTCGTTTGCGACAGTCGCTTGATATCGACTAGAACGGCTTGTTGTTGCCCGTCGTTTGATTCAAGTCCCATCTGGCCTGTTCGACCGCACCTCGCGCTTTCGGATTGTCGCTGAAGTGCTGGACGAGATAGGTGTCCGTCTCTTTCAGGTCGGGGCGGTGCTGCCGAGCCTGGATCAGCGCTCGCAGGACCCAGCCCTCCGGTTCCTTCGGATGCGACTGGATCAATTTTTCCGAAATGGCCCAGGCCTGATCCCATAGCCCCGTCGTGGCCAGGGACTCGCCCGTATCGTAGAGCGCATCCAGATCGTTCGAATTCTGATTTAGGTAGCTCGCATCGTTTCGGGCCAACTGGGCCACGGCATCACGCAATGCCGGCTGACGATAGAGATTTGCGAGGCTGGCCAGCCGGTCGGAGTGGTCCCGGATCGGATTCGTGGTGAAGCGCAGCGCCTCGGAACGATACACCACGGCGAGGTCGTAACGGTTGATCTGTTCCGCGCTCACTACGGCGTACGTCATGGTGGCGCGTTGCGCGATCCGATCGAGTACCCTGCGGTAGTCGGAAGGATTGGTTCGCTCGTCGCAGCCGCACAAATTGGCCGCGTCGGCTGCCGGTTCAGGCTGCAGGAGCAGCAATAGCGGATTCTTTTCGGATTGGGCGCCCGCATCCAGAGCGATCTGTTGCATGACCCCGGTCGAACCGTACCACCTCGGCTTGGCCGACTCCATGATTTCGGAATAGACATCGTAATTCGTCGGTGCAGCGCGCAGCGCCAGGTCCATTGCTTCCTTCAACTGCTGCTTGTCACCACCCAATCGGCGCGAAGCGAGTAGCGTGCGGTAGATCGGCGACAGCATGGGATCGAATCGCAGTGCGGCCGCGATCTCGGTGTCGGCCTTGCTGAGCAACCGCTGCATTTCCGCGAATGCAGAACTGGCGGTTTCGCTAACGTATTCCGTGCCACGCGCATCTCCGCCGGCTTCCACATAGGCCGTTGCGCTGGCGGCGTAGGCGAAGGCGCTTTGCGGACGCTGTTTTTTCCATGATTCGATTGCGTCGCGAAGCTCTGGCGATGAAGATGCGAAATCGGCGAGGTAGATACGATCGATAAGTCCGCGCGAATTCGGATCGGTTCGCTCCTTTTGAACTGCGTCGCTCAGCCGGCGATCGAGTTCCTCGGCGTGGCCCGTTCGGATCAGGCCGATCAGTTCTGCCTGGCTCGGCAGGGGCAGTGTGGAATAGTGGCAATACGCATCCGCGACGACGCGCGACCAATTGCTACCAGGCGGATCGGGATAGCCCAGGCAACGCTGCAAGGGATCGCCGATGGCTTCGGCTTTCGCCGCGGCTTCGAAGAAAGCCCGTAATTCCCCTGGCGAAAACCCGCCCCGTTGCTTGATGGGGTAGGAGCGGACGTCGGCATTAGGCCTTGCCATTGGCGCGAAATACTGCCGGAACCACCAAGGATGGAGCTGGTACAGCCCCGCACCCACGCAGACGAGCAACCCCAGGATCAGCAGCCCGGTGCGGAAGTAAGCATTCATGGAAATCCTCGATAATCCGACAAGAGCCCACAAAGCACGCATTCTAGTGACTGCTGCCGGAGAATGCGCGACAAGGAACGTGCAAGGCCCGGCATCGAAGATGGAAGATCGGGGAGTCACCGTGCTGTACTCCGACGACGCGCTCGCGGTGATCTGCAAGCCCGCGGGGCTGATGGCGCACGCCAGTCCGATGGCGCGTGAGGAAGACGACTTCCTCGTTGATCGATTGCGCGCGCAGTTCGCGCGCGATGTCGTGCTCGTGCACCGGCTCGATCGCGCGACCAGCGGCTGCGCGCTGGTCGCGTTCGAGCGCGAGACCGCCGCGGCGCTCGGTGCGCAGTTCATGACGCGCGAGGTCGAGAAGACCTATCTCGCGGTGTGCCGTGGCTGGCCGGACGAGACGGGCACGATCGATCATCCGCTGGACGGCGGCCCGGGCAAGCCGCTGAAGAAACCCGCGGTCACGCACTACCGCCGGCTCGCGACTGGCGAGCTCGCGATTGCCTCCGCGCAATTTCCGACTTCGCGCTACGCGCTGCTCGAATGCACGCCCGAAACCGGCCGCTGGCGGCAGATCCGCCGCCATCTCAAACATGTCTCTCATCACCTGGTCGGCGACACCAGCCACGGCGACGGTCGCCACAACCGCATCTTTCGCGCGCTCGGCGTGAACCGCATGTTGCTGCATGCGCGCACGCTGGCATTCGCGCATCCGCTCGGCGGCGCGCGCATCGCGATCACCGCGCCGCTCGACACGCAATTCGATCGCGCGCTTGCGGTGTTCGGGTGGAATTCCGGGTCGACTAACCCTTGAGCATCGCCGCGACCACGCCCCAGATCGCGATGAACCACAGCGAGGCCATCGCGAGCAAGCTGATCAGGAAGCCCGGACCGCGCTTTTTCGCATCCTGCAGATAGGCGACGGCGTACCAGATGCGCGCGACGATCCACGCCAAGCCGATGCCGCCGACCAGCTGCGGGCTCGCATAATGCGCCGCCACCCACAGCGACGGCAGGAACATCGCCAGGGCCTCGAGGGTGTTCATCTGCACGCGGAATGCGCGCTCGAAATCCGGATGGCCGGTCGTCGCCGGCGCGGCGATCTTGCACTTCACGCGTTGCCTGCCGACGGCCGCGGTGCAGCCGAAAAACAACAGCACAGCAAGCAGGGTGACGAGTTCGGGTAGGTGATTCATGCGCTCCTCCTGTAGGCCTTGCGAGTGTAACTGCAGCGGCCGGGCTTGGGATGCGGACGCTGCGGTAAGATCGTCGCGTCCTGCAATCCCAGCGCCCATGCTCGTGATCCACGCCGACATCGCGATACCCGACGAGGAACTGGTCGAACGCTTCGTGCGTTCGGCCGGGCCGGGCGGGCAGAACGTCAACAAGGTCGCGACCGCGGTCGAGCTGCGCTTCGATGTCGCGAACTCCCCGTCGCTGCCCGAGCCGGTGCGCGCGCGGCTGCTCTCGCGACGCGACCGACGGCTGACCGACGAAGGCGTGTTGGTGATCGCGGCGCAGCGATTCCGTACCCAGGAACGCAACCGCGCCGACGCGCGCGAACGCCTCGCCGCGTTGATCGCTGCAGCGACACGGGCGCCGAAGAAGCGCATCGCGACCCGGCCGACGTTTGCGTCGAAACAGCGGCGGCTCGAAGGCAAGAAGCAGCGCGCGCAGATCAAGCGCACCCGCTCACGCCGCCCGGACGATTACTCGTGAGTTTCCGGCTCGCAGGGATTCCTGCGTGCGCGCCGCGCACTGGGAACCGCTTCACGCGCTGGTTCGGGCGCACGGTGCTGCGGCTCGGCGGCTGGACGATGGTCGGCGATTTTCCCGACCAGCCAAAGATGGTGATCCTCGCCGCGCCGCATTCGTCGGGCTGGGACGCGGTCTGGGGCCTCGCGGCGAAAGTGGCCATGGGCATCCGCATCGTCGTGATCGGCAAGCAGGAACTGTTCCGCGGCCCGCTGGGCTGGCTGTTGCGCTGGTTCGGCGCGATTCCGGTCGATCGCGCGAAGGCGCACGGCGTGGTCGACATGGTCGCCGATCGTTTCGCGCAGTCGGAAACGATGTGGTTCGTACTCGCGCCCGAAGGCACGCGCCGCCGCGTCGAGCACTGGAAGACCGGGTTCTGGCACATCGCACGCGACGCCGACGTGCCGGTGCTTTGCGCGTATTTCCATTATCCCGAGCGCACGATCGGCATCGGCCCTTTGATGCGCATGAGCGGCAACCTCAAGGCCGACATGGCGATGATCCGCGAGTTCTACAAACCCTGGATCGGCAAGAAGCGCGGCACAGTCTGAGCGACGACGCGCGGTACTAGCGCTCCGAATGCCCCGCCTCGAAATAATCGCCGCGCGCGAACAGGCCGGGCTTGACGAGATTCACGAACGCGCGCGCGTGCGGACTCAGGAACTTGCCCTTGCGAATCACCACGCCGTAGCTGCGCGGCGGGAAGTATTCGCGCAGGTTGCGCACCGACAATCGTTCGCGATCGGCGTCGGTGAGGCAGATGCCGGTGACGATCGAGATGCCCAGCCCCATCGCGACGTACTGCTTGATCACCTCCCAGCCGCCGACTTCCAGCGCGACGCTGTAGGGCACGCGCCGCTGCTGGAACACGAGATCGACCAGCCGCCAGGTCGTGAGTCGGCGCGGCGGCAGGATCAGTCCATACGGCGATAAATCTTCAAGACGCAGCGGTTCCTTGGTAGCCAGCGGATGCCCGCGCGGCGCGATCAGCATCGGATCGAAACTGTGGGTCGGCGCGTAATCGAGGTCGCTGGGAACGTCGAGCATCGAGCCGACCGCGAGGTCCACGCCATCCGAGCGCAGCAGGCCGAGGCCGTCCTGTCCTGTCACGTTATGCAGCACGAGCTGCACGTCCGGATGGCGCTCGCGGAAGGCCTGCACCAGCGGCGGCAGCAGGTAGAGGATGGTCGAGGTTCCCGCCGCGACGTGCAGGGCGCCCGCCGATAGCCCCTTTAGCCGGTTGCGGAACTCCGAATCCAGCCCGGCGAGCCCATCCCCCAACGGTCCCGCAAGCCCATAGAGGGCTTCGCCGGCACGGGTCAAGCCGAAGCGGCGGCCCGTGCGTTCGAACAGGCGGGTACCGAAATCCCGTTCCAGCGCCTGCAATTGCAGGGTCACCGCGGGCTGGCTGAGGAATAGGGCCTCGGCCGCGCGCGAGACCGAACCCAGTCGCGCGACCTGGCAGAACGCGCGCAGGGGCTTGAGGCGTTCGCCCTTGTAGTAGAAACGGGCCGCTGCGTCCGTCATATAACAACAAGATATTAACCAAGTAAATATTAGCCATTCAATCATATAAATTGTCAACAGTACGTCATCGCATCTAAGGTCGGTCTCCCGAGCGAGGAGCCTTCCGATGACCGATTCGATCCAGCGCAGCCCCGAGTCCTCCGAATCCGGCGACCACGAGGCGCAGCCATCCACCGTCCGGCTGGTGGTCCCCGCCTCGGCGGTGCCGATCGGGCAGTCCGGCATCCTGACCCTGGACGCCCTGGACTTCCTCGCCGATCTGCACCGCCGCTTCGAATCCGGGCGTCAGCAGCGCCTGTCCGAGCGCCGCGCGCGCCAGGCCCGTTTCGATGCGAAAGAGCTTCCCGATTTCCGCGCCGACACGGCCGCGATCCGCGCGGGCGAATGGCACGTGGCACCGATCCCCGACGCCCTGCAGGATCGCCGCGTCGAGATCACCGGCCCGGTCGATCCGAAGATGGTCATCAACGCGCTCAACTCCGGCGCGAACTGCTTCATGGCTGACTTCGAGGACTCGACCTCCCCGACCTGGGCGAACCTGATCGCGGGCCAGGACGCGCTGCGCAAAGCCGTCGCGGGCACGCTCGAATTTGTCGCTCAGGACGGCGGCAAGCACTACGCACTGCTTCCCTGCGAGCAGCAGGCCGTGCTGATGGTGCGCCCGCGCGGCTGGCACCTCGACGAGAAGCACGTGCTCATCGACGGCGTACCGATGTCGGGCAGTCTGTTCGACCTCGGCCTGTTCGCATTTCACAACGCGAAGGCACTGTACGCGAAGGATCGCGGTCCGTATTTCTATCTGCCGAAGATGGAGTGCATGGAAGAGGCCGCGCTCTGGGAGTCGGCGCTCACGCACATCGAATCCGTGCTCGGCCTGCCGCAGGGCGCGATGAAGGTCACCGTGCTGATCGAGACGCTGCCCGCGGCGTTCGAGATGGACGAGATCCTGCACGCGTTGCGCAACCGCATCGTCGGCCTGAACTGCGGACGCTGGGACTACATCTTTTCCTACCTCAAGAAATTCCGCCGGCACCGCGACAAGGTTCTGCCCGAGCGCGGCCAGGTCACGATGACCCAGCCGTTCCTGAAAGCGTATTGCGAACTGCTGATCCGGACCTGCCACAAGCGCGGCGCGCACGCGATGGGCGGCATGGCCGCGCAGATTCCCTCGCACGACCCGGCCGCGAACGAAGCGGCATTCGCGAAAGTGCGCGCCGACAAGCTGCGCGAAGTCACGATGGGGTTCGACGGCACCTGGGTCGCGCATCCGGGCATGATTCCGCTCGCGCGCGAGGTGTTCGACGCGCACATGGCAACAAAGAACCAGCAGCACGTTACGCGGGAAGATGTTCTTGCCACGGCCGCCGATCTGATACGGCCGTGCCTCGGCTCCATCAGCCTGGTCGGATTCGAGAACAACGTCGAAGTCTGCGTGCGCTATCTCGCGGCTTGGCTCGACGGTCTGGGCTGCGTGCCGATCAACGGCCTGATGGAGGATGCGGCGACCGCGGAGATCGCGCGTGCGCAACTCTGGCAGTGGTTGCACGCGTCCGCGAGCGGCACCAACCCGCTTCACCTCGACGATGGCACGGCGATCGATTTCACACTCTTCGATCGCGTGATGCTCTCGCTGCCGAGCAAGCTGCAGGCGATGGACCATCTGCCCGGCGCCGCGCGCATTCCCGAAGCGATTGCGTTGCTCGATCAACTCACCGATGCGCAAACGCTCGCACCGTTCCTCACCTTGCCGGCCTACCTGCGCCTGCCCTGATTTTCCCCATCACGCACTTCGTCCGATTGATATCGACATCCGAGGAGCAAAACCATGAAGACCCTCCCCACCGCCGAGCAGCTCAAGATCGACTGGACCAACAACGCGCGCTGGAAGGGCGTCACGCGCACCTACGGCGCCGAGGACGTGGTCCGCCTGCGCGGCACCGTACCGATCGAGCACTCGCTGGCCAAGCTCGGCGCGGAGAAGCTGTGGAAGTCGCTCAACACCTCCGAGTTCGTCAATGCCTTGGGCGCACTGACCGGCAACCAGGCGATGCAGCAGGTCAAGGCCGGTCTCAAGGCGATCTACCTGTCGGGCTGGCAGGTCGCCGCCGACGCGAATCTCGCCGGCGAGATGTACCCCGACCAGTCGCTGTACCCCGCCAACTCGGTGCCGCAGGTGGTCAAGCGCATCAACAACTGCCTGCTGCGCGCCGACCAGCTCAACCACGCCGAGGGCAAGGACGACGTTGACTGGCTGCAGCCGATCGTGGCCGATGCCGAGGCCGGCTTCGGCGGCGTGCTCAACGCCTTCGAGCTGATGAAGGCGATGATCGAGGCCGGCGCCGCCGCGGTGCACTTCGAGGACCAGCTCGCTTCGGTCAAGAAGTGCGGCCACATGGGCGGCAAGGTGCTCGTGCCCACGCGCGAGGCGGTCGAGAAGCTGGTCGCCGCGCGTCTGGCTGCCGACGTCTGCGGCGTGCCGACGCTGATCGTCGCGCGCACCGACGCCGAGGCGGCGGACCTTTTGACCTCCGACGTGGACGCCAACGACAAGCCCTTCCTGACCGGCGAGCGCACCGCGGAAGGTTTCTTCAAGACGCGCAATGGCATCGACCAAGCGATCTCGCGCGGTCTGGCCTACGCGCCCTACGCCGACCTGGTGTGGTGCGAGACCGGCAAGCCGGACCTGGAGTTCGCGCGCAAGTTCGCCGCCGCGATCCACGCGAAGTACCCGGGCAAGCTGCTCGCCTACAACTGCTCGCCGAGCTTCAACTGGAAGAAGAACCTCGACGACGCGACCATCGCGACGTTCCAGAAGCAGCTCGCGGCGATGGGCTACAAGTTCCAGTTCATCACCCTGGCCGGCTTCCACGCGCTGAACTATTCGATGTTCAACCTCGCACACGGTTACGCGCGCAGCCAGATGAGCGCCTTCGTCGAGCTGCAGGAAGCGGAGTTCGCGGCCGCCGACCGCGGCTTCACCGCGGTCAAGCACCAGCGCGAGGTCGGCACCGGTTACTTCGACACGGTCACCCAGACGATCCAGGGCGCGCACTCGTCCACGGTCGCGCTCAAGGGCTCGACCGAGGAAGAGCAGTTCCACGAGCACGCGCACGAAACCGCTGCGGCGTGAGGACTGAAACTCCCTCCCCCCTTGTGGGGGAGGGCTGGGGAGAGGGGTAGGGCTCCCAGCGCGATCAGCTTGATTTCGTGGCTTTCGGATCCGCCTTGCGTGGCAATCCGTCGTTCGGATCGAGCCTCACCCAATCCACATGCATGTCCCAGTAGACATGCGCCTGCGGTTCGCGATCGACCTTGCCCGCGATCTGCGCGCGCGCGATGTGCAGCTCGCCCGCCCAGCGTTCCGAGCGAAAGAACAGCATCGCGCCGCAGCGCGAACAGAAGCCGCGCTCGGCGCCTGGCGACGACGCATACCAATGCAATCGCGACTGCGGATCGTCGATCGTGCAGCGTGCTGCGTCCATGCCGACCCAGGTCACGAAGGCCGCGCCGTGCGCGCGCTGGCACAGCGAGCAATGGCAGTGCGCGACCCATTTGCTGGGCAAGGCTCCGCTGAACTTCACTTCGCCGCAGAGGCAGCCGCCTTCGATCCCGTCCATCGCGACCTCCAACCGAATCCGCGACTACTGTGCGACGACAGCCTGCGTGCGTCCAGTCGCGATCACGCGGCGACGGGTGCGCTGCGCCGGTCGAGCTGGCGATAGCCGATCGCTTCGCTGAGGTGTGCGGTCGCGATGGCCTCGCTGCCGGCAAGATCGGCGATCGTGCGTGCGACGCGCAGGATGCGGTGGGTGCCGCGCGCGGACAGTTGCAGCGCGTCGATCGCGCGTTCGAGCAGCGCCTGATCGGCCGACGTGAGGCGACATATGCGCTCGGTTTCGCGCTGACCCAGTAGCGCGTTCGGTTTGCGATTGCGAAGCGTCTGTGACTCGCGAGCACGAATCACTCGTTCCCGCACTACTGCGGAAGATTCGCCAGGCGGCGCATCCGGGCGCAGCTCGCCGTGCGCGAGGCGCGGCACGGCGACGTGCAGATCAATGCGGTCGAGCAGCGGTCCCGACAATCGCGCGCGATACCGCGCGACCTGCTCGCCCGTGCAACGGCAGCGACTCGACGGATCGCCGGCCCAGCCGCAGGGACACGGATTCATCGCCGCGACGAGCTGGAAGCGCGCGGGAAACTCGGCCTGCCGCGCGGCGCGCGAAATGCTCACGCGCCCGGATTCCATCGGCTCGCGCAGCACATCGAGCGTGTAGCGGTTCCACTCGGCGAGTTCGTCCAAAAAAAGGACCCCGTGGTGCGCGAGCGAGATTTCGCCCGGACGCGGATCGGCGCCGCCGCCGACCAGCGCGACCGCGCTCGCCGTGTGGTGCGGCGCGCGATACGGGCGCTGCTTCCACCGCGCGAGATCGAGTCCGCGTCCGCTCACCGAGCCGATCGCGGCGGTTTCCAGCGCCTCGGCTTCGCCCATCGGCGGCAGGATGCCGGGCAGCCGCGTTGCGAGCAGGGTCTTGCCGCAGCCGGGCGGCCCGATCAGCAGAAGATGGTGTCCGCCGGCTGCGGCGATTTCCAGCGCGCGCCGCGCCTGCGCCTGGCCGCGCACTTCGCACAGGTCGAGTGCGTCGCGCGATTCCACGACAGCTTCAGCGATCGCTTCGGGCAGCAGCTTTGCGCCCTGCAGGTGCGCGCAGATTTCCAGCAGCGTGCGCGCGAGACGCGCGTCCACGCCTGCGACCAGCGCAGCTTCCGCGCCGTTCGCCTGCGGTACGAACAAGGCGCGTTCGTCGGCGGTCGCGGCGATTGCCGCGGGCAGCACGCCATCCACCGCGCGCAGCTCGCCGGTGAGCGCGAGTTCGCCGAGGAATTCGCAGCGCGCGAGCGGTTCGATCGGAATCTGCCCCGATGCGGCGAGGATGCCCAGCGCGATCGGCAGGTCGAAGCGCGTGCCGTCCTTGGGCAGGTCGGCGGGCGCGAGGTTCACCACGACGCGGCGGATCGGATACTCGAACTGCGCGTTCTGGATCGCCGCGCGCACGCGATCCTTGCTTTCGCGCACCGCCGCTTCGGGCAGACCCACGATCGTCGTGCCGGGCAGGCCGCCGGTGATGTGCACCTCGACCCGCACCGCGGGCGCGCGCACGCCTTCGCGGGCGCGGCTGTGGACCAGCGCCAGATTCATGGCAGGGTCGGGTGCGGCTAGTGGCTGGGGCCGGTGAAGGCTTCGAGCTTCGCTTCGAGCAGTTCGACCATGCGCTCGAGCAGGTCGAGTTTCTCGCGCGTGCGCAGCAGCACCGCGCGCTGCACGTCGAACTCCTCGCGCGAGACCAGGTCGAGCCGATTCAGCCCGCTCTGCAGGGCCGCGCGGAAATGCTGCTGCAGGTCATCCGTGGCGTCGCGCATCCCGGGCGGTACGAGCTCGTGCAGGCGGCGGGCGAGTTCATCGATGGATTTGACGTCGATCATGGCGGTCCTCTCCTTGCGAGGCCCCAGTGTCGCTGCGGCTTCGCGGCCGCGCCGTCGGCGATCCCGGCGTCGGCATGTAGGAATTCTCCTACGCAGCCGTGACGGGGGAATGACGGCGACACGACTACAGCACTTTCGATGCGGGCGTGCAACGACTTTTGCGCCGCGTCGCCGCGCAGGCCGCTACACTGCGTGCATCCGCCGTCCGGCACGGGAGCGCCCGCATGAAAATGGTCATGGCCATCATCAAGCCGTTCAAGCTCGACGACGTGCGCGAGGCGCTGTCCGAGGCCGGCGTCAACGGCATCACCGCGACCGAGGTCAAGGGCTTCGGCCGGCAGAAGGGCCACACCGAGCTTTACCGCGGCGCCGAGTACGTCGTGGACTTCCTGCCGAAGATCAAGCTCGAGGTCGCGGTCACCGACGATGCGGTCGAGCGCGTGGTCGAGGCGATCATGCACGCCGCCGGCACCGGCAAGATCGGCGACGGCAAGATCTTCGTGTACGACCTCGACCGCGTGGTGCGCATCCGCACGGGGGAGCTGGATGGGGATGCGCTGTAGTCGTTCATTGCACGATAGTTGTTTTACGGCTGGCTATTTTTTCGGTCCAAAGCGGCTTTCCTCGACGGTCTTACGACCGGCAGCAGTCCACGCAGGGAAAAGATTAAAGAGATGGCTGGGGCACAGATTGCGCTGATGGTCTTCCCCTGGCCGTGGCCGGTACGCGGGACAGTGAGAATACTAAAGCTAGAGGGTGGCGATGAAGTTGTTCAAGTTTTCGCCACGCCTTTTGGCAGGCTGTTGATAAGACTCATCAGAAATGGACAGCGCATCCTCGACTGGAAGTCTCAGACAATACGAATAGATGGCGTATACAAGGGCGTCATGGCCGTGCTGTGGGATGAGCGCACAATCAGATTGCAGCTAAATTCCGTTGAAGTGCTTTCTTGGGCGGAGGCAGGGCAAAAAGAATTTGTGCTTCAGGGGGTGCCTATACAGGAGATTGCATCGAATCAACCGATATTTTTTGGTCTCCGTGACATCAGACCCAAGGATGAAACTCAAGATTTTTTCATCCGAACTATTAGTGACATTCAGGACAAGATTCTTACCGGCGATCGATATGAACTCATTCGTGCAGCGGGACTGTTGCGTCAACTTCTCCTCGATGAGTTTCCTTTAATCCACAAGATAAATAGAACATTTAGGCAAGACATTATTTTTCGGGTGCTTGCTGATCCCGGACCCCCTCCTGTTGCGGATTTCAATCTGTACCAACTTGGCCTAGATCCAAGCGATTGGCCTCAAATGGAAACCGCAGATCTGGATCGAAAAAAATTCCGGGTCTTCCGGAACTCGTGTGGGTGAAATCTAGGGTTTGATCGGTCTGCAACCGG
>CAYUXZ010000022.1:0-46003 GCA_964449135.1 uncultured Gammaproteobacteria bacterium | reverse complement strand
GCGCGTCGATCGCCCGCGCGCGCACTCACGCCGGCACACACCCGGGCTCGACCGGAGGGGGGCCTTTTGTGACCAGGTTCGCAGCGGCGCATGGAAGGGCCACACGGGCAAGCGCATCAGGAATGTCGTAAATATCGGGATCGGCGGCTCCGATCTCGGACCAGTCATGGCCTATGAGGCGCTCCGCTTTTACAGCCAGCGCGACATGACCTTCCGGTTTGTCTCCAACGTCGATGGGACCGACCTCGCCGAGGCGGTCCGCGACCTCGAGCCCGCGGAAACGCTGTTCATCGTTTCCTCCAAGACGTTCACGACGCTCGAAACGATGACCAATGCGCAGTCCGCCCGCGCCTGGTCGCTGGCGGGATTCGGGGGCGACGAAAAGTCCGTGGCCCGGCATTTTGTGGCCGTCTCGACCAATGCGAAGGAGGTGTCGAAGTTCGGCATCGACACCGCCAACATGTTCGGGTTCTGGGATTGGGTCGGCGGGCGCTACTCGATGGATTCCGCGATCGGGTTGTCGACGATGATTGCGATCGGCGATAAGAACTTCCGCGACATGCTCGCAGGTTTCCATGCGATGGACACGCATTTCCGCAAGACCGCGCCGCAGCGCAACCTGCCGATGCTGATGGGCCTGCTCGCGGTCTGGAACAACAACTTCCTCGGCGCGGAAACCGTGGCTGTGCTGCCGTACGCGCAATACCTCAAGCGTTTCCCCGCCTACCTGCAGCAGCTGACGATGGAGAGCAACGGCAAGCACGTCTCGATCGATGGACATCGAGTCGATTTTCGAACTGGGCCGGTCTACTGGGGCGAGCCCGGCACGAACGGCCAGCATTCGTTTTACCAGCTGATCCACCAGGGGACGCGGCTGATTCCCTGCGACTTCATCGGCTTCTGCCGGCCGCTCGCGGATGCCTCGCCGGCGCAGCACGATCTGCTGATGGCGAACCTGTTCGCGCAAAGCGAAGCGCTCGCATTCGGCAAGACCGTGGCGCAGGTGAAGGCGGAAGGAACCCCGGACGCGCTGGTTCCGCATCGTGTCTGCGACGGCAATCGGTCCAGCAACACCATCCTCGCCGAACAGCTCACGCCGCATGTGTTGGGCGCGCTGGTTGCGCTCTACGAGCACAGCGTGTTCGTGCAGGGCGCGATCTGGGGCATCGATTCGTTCGACCAGTGGGGCGTCGAACTCGGCAAGCAGCTGGCGAAGAAGACCGCGTCCGAACTCTCATCGCCGAAACCGCCGAAGCTCGCGCACGACAGCTCGACGAATGCGTTGATCCGGCGCTATTTGCGGACGCGAAAACCGGCCTGAGCCTTCGCGTTCACTATGCGGGCGAACGACCTCTGAGCGCCCCCATGATCGCGTAGATGGCCATGATCGCGAGCAGGGCATAGCCGATCGCGAGCCATTCCTTGCGTTCGAGCGTGTACAGCACGAGCGCCATGCCAAGTGCGCCGATCACGGGGATCAACGGTCCACCGGGCAGGTGGAAAGGCGTACCCTCCGCGCGCACGCTGCGGCGCTGCAATCGCCACGCCGCCGCACAGACGCTCAGATAAACCATGCAGACGGTGCCGCCTGCGACCAGAGCGAGCCCTTCAAAACCGCCCAGCACGGCCAGGGTGCAGGCAATCGCCGCATGCACGACGATCGCCACGGCAGGGACACGATGCGTTGCCGTGATCCAGGCAAACGGCGAGGGAAGATAGCCGTCCCGGCCCATCGCATACAGCAGACGCGACGAGCCCAGCAGTTCGTTGTGCAGGTTGCCGCACTGCGAGACGGCGGCGGTCAGGATCAGGGCCCCGAACAGAACGGGCGCGATGACGCCAGCCGTCGAGGCCAACGGAGCTGTGCTGGTCTTCAGCGCCTCGCCGAGCACGCCCTGCGCGACGGCCTGCAGGCCGACGTAGAGCGCAACCACGAGCGCGATGGCGGTCATCGTCGCGCGCGGCACCACCTTGCTCGGATCGCTGACCTCGCCCGACGGCAGCAGGGCGGTCTCCATGCCCGAGTAGGCATAGATCACCAGCACCATCGATTCGCCGATCGTGGCAGATCCCGGCACCGAGGCGACGTGCAGGTTCGAGGGATGCACGTACACCCAGCCGACGGTCGCCAGCACCAGCAATGGCAGCAGCTTGGCGATCGCGAAACCCATGACCGCCTGCGCTCCGCTACGCACGCCGCGGATGTTGATCACGACCAAAGCCGTGAACACGGTGACGATGATGCCGTCGCGCACCAGCGGCTGCGAGAAGAACGGCGAGATCTGCCGGGTCTGGTCCGAGAGCGCGGCGGCGATACCGCCATCCGAGGCGACATTTGAAATCCACAGCACGGCCGCGATGACGAACCCCGGAAGCTGGCCGAATGCGGCCGTGACGTAGCTGTACGCGCCGCCGGTCGCCTGGATGCGGCTGCCCGCCGCCGAAAAACACAGTGCGATCGGAATGAAAAAAAGCGCCCCCAGGACGAAGGCCAGCGGCGCGGCCGGACCCATGGTTTTCGCGAGGCTGCTCGGCAGGATGAAGATGCTACCGCCGACGGTGTTGTTGATGACCGACGCGGCGAGCGCCCAGAACCCGATGCCGCGCAGCAGCGCCGCATCACCGCTGGCCCGCAACTCCTGTGCGCTGGTCGCCATGCCGATCCTTTTCACGTTGGACCGGCGCAGCATACCTGCAACACGGGGATCCGCACGGCGCTTTCAGCGAATCGCTTGGTACAGGAATCGCGGCTGGGCAAAAGCCGAAGGTCAGAAGTCGCGGGTGATGCCGATCGTCATCGAATGGGTGATCCAGTGCACGCCTGAGCCCCAAACCATCTGTCCGTACTCGGCCGAAATCATGTAGTGATCGCCGAGGCGATAATCCATGCCGACGTTGGCGATGACGGATTTCTGCGCAAGCAGCTCGTCGTGGTGGAACCACACGTCATCCCTGAAGTTCGTGAGCGTGGCGTAGGTGGGGAAGTCGTAGCCGTGGTAGGTCTGGAAGCCGACCAGGCTGGCGTGCGCGGAAATGTCGGGCGAGAACAGATAGCCCATGGTCAGGGTGAGGGTGCCGTTGTTGACCCGGCGGATCGAGCGGTTCTGCTCGTAGGCATATTTGTACTGACCCTCGAAATACAGGTTTTGCCAAGGCGGCGGCATGCGCTTCTGGACGTTGACGCCGAAGCGGAGCTGGTTCTGATGGTTGCCGAGGGCAGAGTGCGCATAGGTGACGTAATTGTGGCTGGGTGTGCCGAATCCGATGAACGGTGTCACGACCCACGGGCCATCGAGCCATTGATAGCGCAGGTCCAGGCCCCAGTCCTGGTAGCCGGAATGGAAATTTCCATCATCGATCAGGTGCTCCCCGTGCGGGTCGTCGAGGTCGGTGAGCGGGTTGTGCGGATCCGCGCCGCGATGGCGCTTGGATATGTAGGGCAGGCTGATGTTGATCGCCCAGCGGTCGCTGAGGCCGTAGTCGAAATCCAGGATCAGTGCGTGCTCGGTAATCAGGTGGTCAGGCTCGGATGAGTCGAGAGTCAGCTGCAAACGGTCGGTGGCGGCGTCGTAGTAGGAAACCGACACCTCGCCATGTCCCTTGCCGGGTACCAGCGCCTGCGCGTGGACCGTTGGTGTCCACGCGAATGATCCGATCAGGAATCCGCAGACAGCCACCTCAGCAGCGCGATGCAGCGAGTGCTTGCGCATCCTCGTATGCGTGGCTCGCTGCATGGCGATATCCAGCGCCTGCAAGCCGGTTATGGCGCGTTTGCCGGCATCGCCTTGCTGATCATCTTCAGGTATTGGCCCAAGCTCGCGCCATCGACCAGGAATGCGTCGAAGTGGCCGCGCAGTTGTGGCGAGTCGCGATCGCTGCGCGCGACCACAGGCAACAATGCCGGCTTGCCGGCGGCGTTGCCCGCATCGGCCGTCGCGGCTTGCACGGTGTCCACCGCGCCGAAGGCGGTGATCACGATGTCGTAGTGTCGTTCACGCAGCGCGCTGGAGAGCTCGGCGGCATCCTTCACCATGGTCAGCTTGTGTCCCGCCTTTGTTAGTCCGGCATACAGCGCGGTGCGATCGGCGTCGCTCGCGGTCGGATCGGGGCTGGCATAGACCAGCACCGTCGCAGGGCGCGGCGCGAGGTAGCCCTGGTAGGTCAGGCCCTTGCCGGCGTTGAAAGCTCCTTCGCCGCAACCCAGTGCCGTTGTTGATGTGAGTGCCAGCGCGAGCGCCAACGCGATGCGGACGGATGTGCTCTTGTTCATGGCGATCTCCTTGCGGGTGTTGGTGCAGATGTCGCGGCAGGAGATTTCGATGCCGCGCCCGGTTGCATGGTAATACGCGGAACGGCTTGGGGAATGACGGCGGACGGGTTCCCAGGGCTTGTTACCGCCGGCTCGATCGAGATAGCCAGCAGCAGGACTGCCGAGTCGGCCTCCAGGCTCAGGCAGCGGACCGGGCGCTGCGGCTGCGGATTGACCATCCGCGGGGCGCTGAGGGCGTCGGCTTGGAGATCCAGACCCAGCTCGAACAGGACGTTATCGCTGCTGAACGCCAGCGGCACGCCAAGATCATTCCCGGCATACCCGGGCACTTCCTGGCCGGCGCGGATTGGGAGTACGGCGTCGCCGCCGTCGGCGTAGTGCAGGGTCAGCCGTGCCGCCACCTTGCCGGTCGGCGCGGGCGATCCCCAACTGACCATCAGCAGCGGCCGGACGGCGGCTAACGGCCCGGGCGGCAATGCGGCGCAGGACACCGATCCCGTCGCATGGCCGTTTTCGGAAAATCCGACCTGCACCATGCCGCGCAGGTCGTAGTCCACGCCCGCGATGCGCTGGACTCCGACCGGCATCGGGCGCATCGCCGGAACGACGTTGTAGTAGGGATTGCGTACGCTGTCCGGCGCGAAATCGTAGAACTGGCTCAGATCCAGCAGCAAGGGCGATGTCGAGGGCGCGCGCGCCGGAATCGGCAAGCCTTCCTCGCTGGATGCCACGCGCGCTGGTTGAGGTCGGGCGTCTGGCGCCGGCCATGGTCCTGGGTCGCGCGCGCGCAGTGCGGCGCGCTCGCCTGTTGTCGGCATGAACACGGTCTGCTGGTTTTCATTATCAACGCGCAAGCGCGCCAATTCCGCGATTTGTTCCTGCACTGGGCGATGCTCTGCGGCGATCGGCCAGACCAGCCAATGGCCATGATCGGTGCGCGCCAGCAATTTGCCGCCATCGGGTGAAAACGCCAATTGCGCGATGACGTCGGTCGCATCGCTGCCGCCCTCCAACGGCGGGCCGATCGCCGCCATGGTGGCGACATCGTAGATCTGCACTTCGCGGCGGAAAGCGTGCGCAAGCAGGCGGCGATCGGGGGTCGTCGCCAACACCACGAGGGGTTCGCTGCGCGCCAGCCGTTCGACAGGCCGAAGGTTTCCTGGCGCCGGCAGCGCCAGCACATCGCGATTGTTGCCGATGACGAATGCGCCCGCGTCGGTCGCCGTCACGCCGAATGCCCGCACCTGGCCCATGGGTTGCTTGCCGTTCACGCGATCGCCGGCTGGATCCCACGTCAGCAGCGTGTCGTTGCCGACGCGTGCATCGGCTGCCTCGGTCACCATGAGCACCTGGCCTTTGGCGGTGAAATCGGCCCACTTCACCGGCTCATCCGGATCATGCGGATACTCGCCGATGCGCCGCAGCCCCACCGTTGCCAGCACGACGGTGGACGCATCGGCCGGTCCGACCGCGAGGATGCGCGTCCCGTCGTCGGAGAATGCGAAGTGCCGTGCCGGGCCGCGCAGCACGGCCTCGCCTGGCAGGCGCATGCCGGTACGCGCGTTGTAGAGCTTGAGGTGCTCCTGGAATCCGTCCGGTCCGCTGCCACCGAAGCTGAGCAGGACGCGCGTGCCGTCGGCATTGGCGAGCAGGCGTTGCGGACTCGCGTCCAGCGCGATCGGCGGAAAGAGCGGGCGCAGCGTCGCCGTATCAAAGCTGCGCAGCTGCGGGCCGGTGGTTGTCACCAGCAACTCGCCATGGTCGAGCAATTCGGCAAACCCGGGTGGCTGCGCCATCCGGATCCACGGCGTCAACGCGGCGCCGTTGGTCGCGACGATGCGCAGCCGATCCCACTCCACATCCACCAACCGGCGTCCATCGAACCAGGTGCGGTCGGGAATTTGTCGCGCGGCAATCGCCGGCAACAACGGAGCCGTCGGCAGGCGCCACAACCGCAGCTGACCATCCATCCCGGTGCTGGCCAGCAATCCGGCTTGCAACGACCAACCGATCGGATAGCGGCCGGCCAGTCCGTGCGGCATCGGGCCGAAGCCAACGCGTTGCGCGGGTATCGCGCGCGGCCCGCTCAGTGGCAAGTGCCAAAGCGCCATTTTGCCGTCGCTCGCTGCGATCAACAGCCGCTTGGCATGGCTCAGCCCGACGCGTTGCACCGCGAAGTCATGGTCCATCTGTCCGGATACCAGCGAATCGCCGCTGGCGACATCGAACGCATGCACCGTTCCGTCGAAACTGGCGGTGGCCAACCATGCATCGTCTTCGCTGAAGGCGACCCAGGTGATTTCGCGCCCGCGCATGGTCGGCAATGTGCGCACGCCCCGTGTCGCGATATCCAGCAGGAAAACCCGTCCCTCGAAGTCGCCCAGCGCGAGCGTGCGTCCATCACCGCTGAGCATCCACGACGAGATGCCTGCGTTGCGGGGCAGTTCAATCACATGCGGCGTCGAAAGGTCGGGCAGGTCGTAGAAGGTCAGTTGACTCATCGTGTCGGAGAGGTAAGCGGCGAAACGGCCCCTGGGATCCAACAACCATGGGGGCTGAATGGCCGAAGTCGGTGCAGCGACCAGCTCGGACAGCGCTCGCCACTCCGCCGGCGAATCCTGCGGGATGCGCCAGAACTGCATTTGCTGCTTGTGATTGCGCAGCAGCGCCGTGCGTCCGTCGGCGCTGTAAGTGGCTTCGGCAATATCGTCGAATGCCGCGGGTGGCGCGATCAACCTGGCGCGGTCGAGATCCACAAGCCATGTTTCGTCGTCGCTCGGGCTGACGACGTTGTTGTACCACTCGAACGTCGCGCGCAGCCGGTGGTTATCCACGAAACGCAGCAGCACGATCGCGCGCGGCTGGCCTTCGGAACTCACCCGGCCCGCGAGGCTCACGCGCCCGCGTTCGGACAGGGTCGCGGTGTCGTACCAGCGCACGCTCTGGTCGTTGAACGAGACGGCGAGCAGGCTGCCGTCGGGGCTGATCTCCGCCGCCATCGGATTGGCATCGGCGACCACGGTGCGATCGATCAGGGCCGCGCCCTGGCCAAGCAGCATTCCGACACGACGCTGCTCCAGCGCGACCGCATCGGTCTTGCCGGCGCGCTGCTGCTCGCTGATGTTGGCGAGCAATTGCGGCAATGCTTCGTAACCCTTGCCGTCCTGCTCCAGCCTCAGCGCCGCTGCGCGCCGGCTTTGCCACAGGAGGCTGCGAGAAGCCTCGGCATTGCCTTCCGCGCGCCGCCATTGCTGCAAGGTCGCGAGCAGGCCGACGATCAGTACCAGCACAGAGGCGGCTACTGCGGATGCCAGCCGAGGTTCGCGGCGTGCCCAGCGTCGTATCCGTTGCCAGACACTCAGGGGACGCACCGAGACCGCGCGCCCTTCGAGATAGCGGGTCAGGTCGTCGGCCAGCTGGCGTGCCTGCGAATAGCGCGCGTCGGGATCCTTGGCCAGGCATTTCAGGCAGATCGCGTCGAGGTCGGCGGGAATCTCCGGGCGGCGCTCGCATGGCGGCTGCACGGCATCGTCCACGACGCGTTGCAGGGTTTCCTGCGGGGTCGCCGCGAGAAACGGTGGCGCGCCGGTCAGCAATTCATAGAAGACTGCGCCGAGGCCGTAGATGTCCGTGGCGACGCCGATCCGTTGCGAATGCGCCCGGGCCTGCTCGGGCGCCATGTAGGAAGGCGTGCCCGACACCTCGCTGCTCTGTTCGGCGAGCACCTCGTCGAGCCGCTTGGCCAGCCCGAAGTCGGCGACCTGGGGTTCGTCGTGTTCGTCGATCAGGATGTTGCCGGGCTTGAGGTCGAGGTGCAGCACGCCGAGCCTGTGCGCGTAGTCGACTGCCTCAGCGATCGTGCGCATCAGTTTCGCTGCCGATTGCGGCGCATACGGGCCGGTTTCACGGAGCTTCGTGGCAAGCGAGTGTCCCCGGACCAGGCGCATCGAGAAGTAATGAAGGTCCTCGCGCGACCCTGTTTCGAACACCGTCACGATGTTCGGATGCTCCATCCGCGCGGCCGATTGCGCCTCAGCGCGGAAACGCTGGATGAAGTTGGTGGATGCCCATGGCCCTGCGGCGAGCAGCTTGAGTGCGACTTCGCGGTCCAGTCCTTTCTGCCGAGCGCGATACACCACGCCCATGCCGCCCTGGCCGATCTTTTCGAGCAATTCGTAGGTGCCGAAATCGCGCTGGACCGGATCGCCCAGGTCCAGATCCAGCGCTTCGGGCGGAAGAAATGCGAGATGACGCGGACCGATCGTCGCCGCGCTGGTGCCAAGCCGGCTGCTCGCGAAGGCCAGCTCTGCCAGCTCGGCGGCGGCTGCCGGCTCGAATCCTGCGTGGAAGATCGTGGTCCTGTTCACGGATCCTTGCCCGCGAGAAGGTTGGCCAGCGTCGCGCGTTCGTTGTCCAGGTCAGCAGGATTGGTCACCGTTTCGGTGAGTTCATCATCGGCGAGTTCACGAAAACGCTGGCGCAGCCGCTTGATGGCCACCGCCAATACCAGTGGTGGTGTGCCGAGTTGTTTCGAAAGATCCTCGTACTGGCCCGGCACGGGTTCGCTGGTCAGGAACGGTTGCAGCAGGCGAAACATGTCGCTTCGTCCGCTCTGCGCGGCTTCGTCGTGCAATCGCCGCAGGCTGCGATTGAGGACTTCCAGCGCGAAGCTGCGGTGGTAAGCCTGGGTGGGGGAGGTGCTCGTGACGTGGTCGCGTGCGAGCCGCGCTTCGAGTGCTTCGAGCACAATCGGCGAGGTCAGCTGCTGTTGCATCGCCTCGGTGGTGTAACGGCGCCAGTCCTCGGTGAGGAAAGCGTTCAGTTGTTCGAGCAGGAAGTCGCGGAATCGTCCATGCTCGCGCGGATCCACCGACGCGATCACGCCGGGCAGGTGGGCGAAGAAGGCCAGGCACAGATCGTTCGCGATCTCCGGGCTGTGCCCGCTGCGCCGCGCATAGGCGTAAACCGGATACCAGTAGCGCTCCGACAGTTCGCGCAGCGAGCGATCGGCCAGCTCGCCATGCGGGTGGCGAAGATCGAGCACCAGCGACCAGCGCGTCTTCGAGAACGCGTGACGCGTGTCCGTCGCGTGCCCCGGCGTAATCTGCGATTTCGATGAATTCGTCATGCAAAAACCTCCGACGATTCTTACGCAAAAGCAGGACTCCGATTACGCGACCGTCTTGCGGACCAGCAAGGCCTGGATGTTCGCTACCTCGCTCGGAACATCGGCCGGATCGTGCAGGGTCTGGCTGACCTGCACCTCGACCATCGTTTGCAGCCGGTGTCGCAGGCGATGCACCGCAACCGCGACGGTGTTGCGGCTCAGGCCGAAGCGTTGCGATACGCGCGCATAGTCGTCGGTATCCGGCGATTCGAACAGGAATTCGCGCAACGCCTGGAAGAGCTCCTGTTTCCCGGCCTCACGCGCCTCGTCCTGCAGTCGGTGCATCGCGTGCGCCACCACCGTGCGCGCCCATTCGCGCTCGAACATCGCGTCGGGCGTCTCGTCACTGGCCGGCTCGCGGATCGTATCCAGCGGAACGTGCAGCGCGCCGCCACTGCGTTTTTCAGCGACATCGCGGCGGCGCTCGGAGATCACGAAATGCTTGAGTGCGCTGAGCAGGAACGCACGAAAACTGCCTCTGGAGCGATCGGCGAGCGCGTGCAGGCGCTGGCCGAGCAGGTGCGCGAAGAACGACTGGGTCAGGTCCTCCGCCTCGTCGGCGCCGTGGCCCTGTCCGCGCAGGAAGGCCAGCACGGGCGCACGATAGAAACGGCACAACCGTTCCAGAGCCGCCGTCGCCGCGTCATCGTGACTGGCGCTCGCGACGATCATGCTCCACTGCGTCGTTTCGAATCCGCCCACGTCCATCCCCCGTGGCAGCGTGGCCAGCGTAGATCCTTACTTGTTCGAATCCCAATGGAACTTGTGCAGGATGCGGTGCACCACCGGCGCCGCGGCGACACTGATCGCGATGATGAAGACCAAGCCGGCGTACAGCGCGTAGAAACCGGCGAACAGCTTGCCGCCGTCGGTCTTCGGCGGATCGACCGGGCCCATGCCGCCGAGCAGCATCGCCGAATTCAGGAATCCGTCGCGCCACGGCAGGTGTTCGTAATAACCATAGCCGAGCATCCCGATCGCCAGCGATCCGGCGACCATCACTATTGCGACGAGCGCGTGCAGCAGCATCCGTCGCAGGAAACGCGACCATGGCAGCAGCGGTTGGTGGCGGGGTTCGTACACGCCGGCGATCATGCCACGTCGCGTCGATCACGTCGTGCGGGGCAGGGCGGCTGCGCGGGGCTGAAAGTGGAGCTATGCTGCCGTCGCAGCCGGCTACGGGAGAACGTCATGAACACAGGTCGTCGCGCAATCGCAGGGTGTTTTGCAGTCGCGATCGTCTTGTCGCTGGTCGCGCCGTGCGCGCAGGCAGAATCGACCGTGACCTGCATGCTGCCGGGCCAGATCCACAATGTCGGAGGCCATCCGACGATGGGGCCGCGCCGGCCCATCCAGACCACGCCGTCCGACTGCCAGCAACGCGGTGGCGAATACACGGTGCCCCAGGAGGCCGCGGCGCCAGCGGCGGCGCTCGTCTCCGCCGACGCGAACGACAAGGTGCGCTGCCAGTTACCCAGGCAACTTCGTCAGCTCGGTTCGAAAAAGCAGTACTGGGCGGCGGCGCACACGGTCACCACCACGCGCGCGAGTTGCCAGGCTCGTAACGGCAAGGTGCTATCGACGGTGCCGAGCAAGCACACCGTGCCGTAGGAGCTGCCTCAGGGAGCGACGGCAGGCGCTTCCGCGACCAGCACGTCCACGCCGGCGGCCGGACGGATCGCGCTCGCGGGAATCGGTTCGTCGGCACGCCAGCGCATCAGTGCGGCGCGCTTGCTGCGCGCATCGGCGAGGAAAAGCACTTCGCGTGCCCTCGACAAGCGCGCGGCGCTCAGGCTCACGCGCTCGGGAGGCGGCTTGGGAGCATCGTGCACCGCGATCGCGTCGGGCGCATCGGGCGAGGTGCCCCAATCGCGACCGGGAAACAGGCTCGCGGTGTGACCATCCTCGCCGAGACCGAGCAGCACCAGGTCGAAATCGCCGACGCCGCGCAATGCCTCCACGTAGGCGCGAGCCGCCACGCCCGCGCCCAGCGTGGCCGGAATCGCATGGATGTTCGACGGATCGATCGCTACGTGGTCCAGCCATTCCGTACGCGCCATCGTGCTGTTGCGCTGCGGGTCCTCGGCGGGCACGCAACGCTCGTCGCCGAACCAGATGTCCCAGCGCGACCAGTCGGCCTGCGCATCCTTCAAGCGCGCGTAGACGCCGCGCGGCGTGTTTCCGCCGGCCAGCACGATGACGAACCGCCCGCGCGCCCCGATCGCGCGATTCGCCGCGCTGAGGATCCAGCCCGCGGCCGTTTCCCGGAACGAGGCCTCGTCCAGCGCGGGATGCCAGCGCACCAGTTGGGCAAGGGTTTCCATTTCATTCCTTGCGGATCGCGTGGCCGCCAAATTCGTTGCGCATCGCGGCAAGCAGCTTGTCGGCGAACGAATCGGAATCGCGCGAGCGCAGGCGTTCGATCAGCGATTGCGTGATGACGGGTGCGGGGACATCAAGATCGATCGCCTCCGTGACCGTCCAGCGGCCTTCGCCCGAATCCACGACGAATGGCGCGATGCCGGCCATCGTCGGATTCTTGCCCAGCGCATCGGAAGTCAGATCGAGCAGCCACGAACGAACGACGCTGCCCTGGCGCCAGATCTCCGCAACCTGGTGTAGATCGAGCGCGAACTCCTGTTTGTGCTGCAGGATCGAGAAGCCTTCGGCGTAGGCCTGCATCATTCCGTACTCGATGCCATTGTGGATCATCTTGGTGAAATGGCCGGAACCGACCGGGCCGACACGGCCCCAGCCCTGGTCCGGCGCGGGCGCGAGCGTCTCGAAGATCGGCCGCAGGCGTTCGACGACCGCCGCATCGCCGCCGACCATCAAGCTGTAGCCGTTGTCGAGCCCCCAGATTCCGCCGCTGGTGCCCGCATCCACGAAATCGATTTTTTTCGCGGCGCAGGCCGCGGCGCGTCGCTGCGAATCCTTGTAGTTGGAATTGCCGCCGTCGATGATGCAATCGCCCGAAGCGAGCAGGGCGAGCAGGGCAGTGACCGTGTCGTTGGTGATCTTGCCCGCAGGCACCATCGTCCACACCGCGCGCGGCGCATCGAGCTTGGCGATCAGTGCCTCCAGCGAAATCGCCGATTCGCCGCCCGCATCGTCCAGCGCCTTGCGCGCAGCTTCATTCGGATCGAAACCGACGATGCGATGCCCGCCGCGAATCAGGCGCTGCGCCATGTTCGCGCCCATGCGCCCCAGGCCGATCATTCCCAGTTCCATTCGCGCGCTCCCGTGGAAATCGTCCAGAGCATAGCCGATCGCAGCCTGCGCCGGCCGCGGCGTGCGATGCTAATCGCACGAATCGTCGAGCGGGACATCACGGGGCAGGGCAATGCACGAACGCCTGATCGTCATCCAGCACCATCCGGCCGAAACGGTCGGCGAGCTGGGCGTTTGGGCCGAGCGCCGCGGCGTCGCGATCGAAATCCACCGAGCCGACCTCGATGAACTGCCCGCGCATGTTCATAACCCTTGCGTGCTGCTGGGCGGTCCGTACTCCGTCAACGCTCCACCCGAATGGCTGGTGCGCGAAAAAACCTGGCTGCGCGATCGCGTGAAGTCCGACGCGCCGCTGCTGGGCATCTGCCTGGGATCGCAGTTGTTGGCCGAAGCGCTCGGCGCCGATGTGCGTCCATTGGCGCAGCCGGAAACCGGATGGGCCGCGGTGGAATTCGTCGATGGCGGCCGGCTGGACGTGCTGCAATGGCACGAGGACGGCTTCGGGCTGCCGCCGGGAGCGCGATCGCTGGCCTCTAGCACCGCGTGCCTGCATCAGATGTTCGCGAGCGGCAAGCGCCTCGGAATCCAGTTCCATCCCGAATGGAACGCACAGCTCATCGCCGCGCTCAACGCGCATTTCGGCGTCGCATCGCCGTTGCCGCGGACGATCGACGCGATGCGGCACGAACGCGTATCACGCTGGTTCCATCAACGACTGGATGCGCTATTCGGCAGCGCCTGATTCCAGGTCGCACGACGGCTCACTTCGGGAAAGGGAACAGCATCCGCACGCGCTCGCGATAATTGCGATAGGCCTGGCCGTAGAAACTGATGAGGTCGCGCTCCTCGAATTGGATCGCGATCAGCATGTAGGCGGTCGTCGCGATCGCGAACACCAGGTGCCCGGCCGTCATTAGCGGCGTGGCCCAGAACGCGACCATGAAGCCCAGATAGATCGGGTGGCGCACGAATTTGTAGAGACCCGGTTCGCCGAATGCGAGCGGTTCCAGCGGCTGCCCGCGAAATTGCGCCCACACCTGGCGAAGGCCGAACAAGTCGAAATGGTTGATCATGAAGGTGCTGAGCAGTACCGTCAGCCAGCCCAACAACGAGATCGCAAGCAGTACCGACGCGAACGCGGTTCCGGAAAGATTCCATACCGTGCTTCCGATCGGACGCCATTGCCAGAACAGCAGGTCCAGGCACAGGCTCGCCGCGAGCACGTAGGTGCTGCGCTCGATCGACCACGGGACGATTCGGGCCCAGGCGCGCTTGAAGCCTTGGCGCGCCATCACGCTGTGCTGGATCGCGAAGATGCCCAGGAGCAGCGCATCGATCGCGAGCGCTTCGCCCAGGCTCGTCGGCGCATTGCCGCGATCCATGCTGATCGGCACGTAGACGTTGCCGACGAAGCCGATCGCGTAAAGGAAGGTCACGAAGAACAGGGCGTAGCAGATGACGCCGTAAATCAGGAAAACGAAACGTTTCATCGTTCGGTCCTCCCCGCGGCCGCGCTACCTTCAACTGCGCACGGCCATGATTGGGTGAAGCCGACCGCGTGCGCATTGCACGCACGCGGTCGTGACGCGACTTACTTCGCGGCGTCCTTGAGCTTCTTCAGCGCGCGCACCTTGAGCTTGGTGCTGGCCGGCTTGGCGGCGAACATCTGCTCCTGCTTGGTGAACGGGTTGATGCCCTTGCGCGCGGGCTTGGCCGGCACCTTCACGGTGACGATCTTGAAGACGCCCGGCAGCGTGAACGAACCGATGCCCTTCTTGTGCACCGACGCGGTGATCGCATCCTCGAGCGCCGCGAGCAGGTTGCGCGCGTCCTTGGCGAGCACGCTGGCGCGCTCGGAAAGATGCGTGACCAGCTGCGACTTGCTCAGCGCGCTCGACATCGGCTTGACCGGCGCCGCGACCTTCTTGGCGGCGGGCTTCTTGGGAGCGGACTTCTTGGAAGCGGGGGCTTTTTTCTTGGCGGCCATATTCGTCTCGAATGGGTGGGTTGAGTGCCCGTAGGCGCTCAGACTTTACCGCACGCCGCGGCTGTCGTCGCGCCCGCGCACAACATTGCGGCGCGGGTCGCATTGATTCCGATAAATTACATAAGATGCATTATGCGAAATATTTGCAGCGTGGACATCGGCCTTCATCGAGGCGCAGGCGCGTAAAACTCCAATAGTCCGCGCAGCCGGTTCGTGTAGCGTCTCAGCGCCAAGAAGCCCCCTCGCATGGACGGCGACGAAGCCTGCGCGTGCTGTACGCGCAAGACGTGCACACACAGCGTTTGCACGGGGTCGTGGTGCATGAGAGCCTCGCAGGCATCCCACAATGGGAAGAACACAGATGCGCCGAGGTACAGGCTCACACTGGGGCCTTGGACTTGTCATCGGACTCGGGATCGCAGCGACTGCCAGTTGCTTGTTTCTGGTTCGGATCGCATGGCGCAACGTCGAGGCGGAAACGCGCAGAGAGGAAACTATCGAGGCGAACGTCGAAAAGGCGCACGCGAGCGAACTAAACCGACCGGCGTACGCTGGCGACCTAATCGGCCGCAATTCGACTTGGTATCGGTCTGCAGTTCCGCGAGTAGCGCCTGCAAGACCACCGATGCCCGTCCCGTCTGGTTATCGATGCATCGAGAAACAGCTGTTCCACCAGCTGCCGAACGGGTGGGAGCAAGTCACCGATGGTTCCGCGAGCCTCTACTGCCGGTAACACAGTCTGCAGGAGGCGGCGCGCACGCGAGAACGGTTACCGTGCGGAAAGCCCACACCCCGTCATCGCGGAGCCTGTAACGCACGCGGACTTGCGCTCTGCCCGATCCTTGACTTAGGTCGTCCCGCACAGCCCTGAATTGGGGTAGGTTCAGGCTCTGTCGAGGCAAACCGCGAATCCGACCCCGTGAACGACCCTTCGAAACCCGATGCAGCGCAGCCCGCGGATGCAGGCGCATCTTCCGGGCGCATGCGCGACGACTTCGACCTCTCCGCCGATCTGCGCACGCGGTACAACACGCCGGAAACGGGTTCGATCGACCGCTTCATTCGCCGTTTCAACACCCTCGCCCATCTGATCGTGATCCTCGCGCTCTACGCGCTCGCGGCGACGGCCTACGGTCTCGCGCTCGCGCCCGCGCTGTGGTTCCTCGCGGCCTGGCAGGGGCTCTGGACGTTGTCGGGAGACTGGCCGCTGTGGATCGTCAGCGGCATCGGCTACGCGCTGGCGTTCTTCATCGCCGGGATCGCGCTGATGATCGTCGTGCCGATCTACAACCTGCTGCTGCCGACCCGGGTGCGGCCGTTCAAGGGCGGCTACTTCTCGATCCGCTCGGTGCCGTGGGCGTTGCACAACGCCCTCTTCTACCTCGTTCGCTACACCTTCCTGCCGTTCGCAACGCTCACGCCGCTGTCGCCGTGGTTCCTGCGCGCGATGGGAATGAAACTGGGGCGACGGGTGTTCATCAACACCGAATTCATTTCCGATCCGCGCCTGATCACGCTCGAGGACGACGTGGTGATCGGGGGCAGCGTGCACCTGTTCGCGCACTACGGCGGCGGCGGCCACCTCGTCGTGGCGCCGGTGGCGATCGGCGCGCGCGCGACGATCGGACAGAAAGCGACCGTGATGGGCGACGTGCTGATCGGCCCGGACGCGACGATCCTGCCGCATTCCGTGTTGCTGCCCGGCACGCGAGTGGGCGCCGGGGAAATCTGGGGCGGCGTGCCCGCGCGGCGCATTCCGCGCGAGGAAATGGATCGCATGCGGGCAGAGGAAACCGGTCAGCACGCGCCCTGACATGTAGGGCGCACGACGAGGTTTCCAGGATCATCAATCCGAGCCGGCATCCACCGGTGCGACACCGCTGGTTTTCAGCCGCGCATTGAACGCCGCGATCTGTTGATCGCGCAACGCGCGCCAGAGCGCGATCTGCGCGTCGAGGCGTTCGTGCAGCGACTTGTAGAACGCGAGATGCTGTTCGGTCGGCATCGCGTCGGCATCGTCCATGCTCAGCGCGAAGGTCGCGAACAATTCGTTGAGCTTGCCGGGGAACGCGAGGTTGGCCTCGGAACCTTTCATGTTGACCTGCATGAGCTCTTGCTCGATCGGGTCGAAGGCATCAAGACATCCTGGGGAATTGCGCGTAGATCAGTGGCCGCACAGGGAGGCAGACGCCCGCGCGCAAGCAATTCCTTTTTCTCCACGCCGCTTAAACCGCCGGGCCGACGACGTCGCCATCGAGTACGGCGAATCGACAGGTTCGTGGCACTAACAATTAAGTCGACTCCGGACGTGAGTACGATGCATAAAGCGCCGCGTCACCGGTAACGTACAAGACATGCTTCGCCCCGCTACCATGTTATCGTCACGAACATTGCGACGCGCCGAGGCCGAAGCCTGAACTCAACACCCGCATTCGAAGGGCGTGCACTACGCACGATATCGCCAGCTGCAGCCGTGGCGCGATCAGATCCTGCGATTGCCCACGAACAAACGATCCGCAACCAACGCATACGGGATTGGGATGATTCCATCGCCCGTATAGGCGGTGTTCGGGCCGGTGAGTTTGAAGAAGTGACCGACGTCGAGATTGGCGTAGTCGCAGACCAGATCGGGGCCGACCTGCCTTAGCCTCAGTCCAAGCGGGAAATTCACGGGGTCAACGAAGTCGAGGATGTCGCCATTGGCCCAGTTCGAGCCGAGGTACACCACGCGGCCCGAGGACGGGTCGGTAACCGCGATGCCATTGCGCACGCCGAGCGAAGACGCAGGACCGGCCGACGAGCCGGTAGGCGCGATCAACATGCCGTTAGAGGCCGCGTCCAGCGACAGGTTGCCGCCGACCACCATCGCGGGGTGCATGATGTTGGAGTGGCCGCCGACTTCCTCATAGCAGTCCACGAACAGGTTTGAAGCTCCGATCGACTGGTAATCCAGTCCGTTCGCCGCCGCGTGACAACCGACGTAGGTGTTGATGCCGACGCTCGAGTGGTCGATGAATCCGCCGCCGCAACTGATGGCCGAGCAGCCGATGAACTGCACCGCATTGGCGTCGGTACCTTCCATGTGGAATGCATCGCCAGCGCAGCCGGTCACTTCAACGTCCTGGATGTGGGATTGGTTGCACGAACCGAGCAGCGAGCCCACGCCGCCCGTAGAGGCGTTCGCGTACACGCCATTGCCGCCGAAGGAAACGATGCGGAGTTGGCTCAAGTTCGCTCTGCCGCGCAGCCAGATCGCGGGACGTGCATTGGATTGCCCTGTCGGGGACATCGTGAAACCGGTTAGCGTCGTGCCAACGCCCTGATAGCCAGAGTCCGTTGTATTCTCGGTCGTATTCCACGAATTGACGATGATGCCTGTACCGGGAGCGAACACGCACCACGTATTCTCGGAACCATTGCCGCCCGCGCTATCGGAGCCCATGATCCGCACGCGGCGCTTGATGTTCCAGTCCGAGCCGAAATAGAACTTGCACCCGGCGTCCAGGATGATGTCCGGGCCTGCGGCGCTGTAGGGAGCTGTCACGCCCGGAGGCAGCCCATAGGTCGCCAGCGCCTGATTCATAGCCGGCGAGCAGTCGAAACTGCTCGTGCCGTTCTGGATCGCGGGCCACTGCGCCTTAGGGATCGAGTCGAGCAGGTTGATTGGCTTCATCGCAGATATTCCCCCGTCTGGTCCGAATGCGCTGCATTCATTCTGATGCGTGACTGATTCGCGCCGTTTCCCACGTAATCTTCACTTGGCAAGCGAACCTTTCCCGCTTTTTTCTGCGCGCTCTTTAAATCACTCTGGCAACGAATCCGCAATCGAACATCTGCGATCGACAGGTTCGTGGTGCTAACTATGCAATCGACGCCTGCCTCAAAACCGAAACGCGGCGCAAGGCGTCATCGCCGATGTACAAGATTTGCTTCGCCCCGTCACCGTGTTATCGTTGCGAACATCAGGGGAACGCGAAGGCTGTGCGTGAATCTCAGCATCCGCATACGTCGGGCTCGGGCAGCCCGAAGGCTTTCTCAGGCGCAGCTGGCAGAACTCGTCGGCGTACAGCGCAGTTCGGTTGCGCAGTGGGAGCGAAAGAACGGCACTTCGCCGAATGCGACGCACCTGCAGAGGATCGCCGAGGCGCTGGAGATCAGCTTCGAGTGGCTGGCTACCGAGCGCGGGCCATTTACGCTGGGAGCCAGCTACAACGTGCGGGAACGCATTCCGATGGATTTCGCGCAGGATGAGGTAGAGGGACAAATCCTGGCCGCGTCGCGGCGACTCAATGACCACAAGCGACGTGCTGTCCTGCTGTTGATGGACGCACTGGCCACCAAGTCGGCGCCCAAGACCTGGGGCTGATAGAGCCCCTGGCAATTCGAGCGCAGTCGTCCCTGTCCGTCATGCGCGCGCATGACCCTGCCATGCGCCTCTAGTCAGCGCCGGCATCCACCGGCGCGACACCGCTGGTTTTCAGCCGCGCATTGAACGCCGCGATCTGTTGATCGCGCAACGCGCGCCAGAGCGCGATCTGCGCGTCGAGGCGTTCGTGCAGCGACTTGTAGAACGCGAGGTGCTGTTCGGTCGGCATGGCGTCGGCGTCGTCCATGCTCAGCGCAAAGGTCGCGAACAGTTCGTTGAGCTTGCCGGGGAACGCGAGGTTGGCCTCGGAGCCTTTCATGTTGACCTGCATCAGTTCCTGTTCGATCGGATCCAGGCGTTTCGAGAGAGAGCCTGCCTGCATGTTCAAGGCTGAATTCGCCGGTTTGCCAGCGAGCGCCTTCAGCACGCGCTCGAACTCGCTGCGCGTCTTGCGGATCGAGTTGACTGCGCGGTGCAGGCGGTCGATGTCGCGCTCGGCGTTCGAAGCGAGCTCGGTCTTGGCGTGGATCGCCGTTTCGGCATTGGGCACGCGCGGATCGGCGACCACGGTCAGCGGCGCAGTGCGGGTGATGTCGCCGACAGACAGCTTCACCGTGTAATGCCCGGGTTCGACCAGCGGGCCGCGCGGCGTGGGTCCCGAATAGAACGCGCCGGGGATCTGCACGGGGTCGTTCATGCGCAGGTCCCAGACCAGGCGGTTCATGCCCTGCTTCGCCGCGATCTGGTCGTTCGGCACGATCTGGTCCGGCCACTCCGGCGGTTGCACTTCCTTGGTGCTGTGCGTGCTCGACAGGTGGCGCAGCACTTTGCCCTGCGCGTCGAGGATCTCGATCGTGAGTTCGGACTTCGGTTCGGCCTTGAGGTAGTAGTCGATCAGCGCGCCTGCGGGCGGATTCTCGCCGACCGGACGGCGGCTATCGACCGCATCCGGATAATGCAGGCGCAGCGCGGTCTGCGGTGCGTACAACACCGCGTTCTCGGCAGCGGTGTTCGCGCCGATCTGGCGCAGCGGCGTGACGTCGTCGAGGATCCAGAACGAACGCCCGTGCGTGGCGACGATCAGGTCGTCGCCGTGCACGACGAGGTCGTGGATCGGCGATGCCGGCAGGTCGAGCTGCAATGACTGCCAGTGCGCGCCGTCGTCGAAGGACACGAACACGCCGCGCTCGGTGCCCGCGTACACCAGGCCGCGACGCACCGGATCCTCGCGCACCACGCGCACGACCGCGCCCTCGGGCAGTCCGTTGGCGATCGAAGTCCAGCTCTTGCCGCCGTCGCTGGTCTTGTATGCGTACGGCTTGATGTCGTCGAGCTTGTGCCGGTCCGCCGCGACGTAGGCCGTGTTCGCGTCGTGCGGCGAAGCCTCGACCATGTCGATCGAACTCCACTGTGGCATCGCTGAAGGCGTGACCGCATTCCAATGCGCGCCGTCGTCGGGCGAGACCTGCACGAGGCCGTCGTCGGTGCCGACCCAGAGCATCCCTTTTTTCAGCGGCGATTCGGCGAGCGAAAAAATCGTGTCGTAGTACTCGACGCTGGTGATGTCGCGGGTCAGCGGTCCGCCCGAGGGTTGCTGCTTGCTGCGGTCGTTGCGCGTGAGGTCCGGGCTGATGATCTTCCAGCTGTGGCCGTGGTCGCTGCTCTTCCACACGGCTTCCGAAGCCGCGTACAGCGTGTCCGGATCGTGCGGCGAAAGCATCAGCGGCGAGGTCCAGTTGAAGCGGTGCGCGAGCTCGCTAGCCGGGTGGCCGGAATTGTCGATCGGCCACGGGCTGATGTCCTGGGTCATGTTCTGGCGCTTGTCGAAACGCGCGTAGAAGTTCTCCGAGCTGCTGTAGATGATGTTCGGATCGCGCGGATCGGGCACGACGAAACCGCACTCGCCGCCGCCCGCGGGGAACCACGCGCCCGGCCCGATCACGCCCTCGTCGTCGAAACTCGCGGTCGTGAGGTTGGAGTTGTCCTGCTGCGCGCCATACACCCAGTACGGGAAACGCTTGGGATCCACCGCGACGTGATAGAACTGCGCGGTCGGCTGGTTGGCCTGCGTGGACCAGGTCTTGCCGGTATCGAGCGAGACGCTCGCGCCGCCGTCGTTGGCGTTGATCAGGCGCGAAGGATCGGCGGGATCGATCCACAGTCCGTGGTGGTCGCCGTGCGTCGCCGCCACGAGCGTCCAGTTCTTGCCGCCGTCGGTGGACTTCAACATGCCGGTGTTGAGCGCGTACACCGTGTCCACGGCTTTCGGATCGGCGTAGATCTTCGAGAAATACCATGCGCGCTGGCGCACACGGCCGTCCTGCGTGATCAGGGACCAGTGCTGGCCGGCGTCGTCGGAACGGTACAGACCGCCCTCCTTCGCCTCGACCATCGCATAGACGCGTTTGGAATCGGCACCCGAAACCGACACATCGATGCGACCGAGGATGCCTTCGGGAAGGCCGTTGCCTTTGACCTGCGTCCAGGTCGCGCCTTCGTCGGTCGAACGATACAGCCCGCTGCCCGGGCCGCCGCTGGAGAAGTTCCACGGCTGGCGACGCACCTGCCACATCGCGGCATAGACGATCTTCGGATCGTGCGGATCGAAGGTCACGTCGATCGCGCCGGTATCCGCGTCCTTGTACAGCACCTTGTTCCAGGTCTTGCCGCCGTCGGTGGTGCGGAACACGCCGCGCTCGGCGTTCGGGCCGAACGCGTGGCCGATCGCCGCGACCAGCACGATGTCGGGATTCTTCGGATCCACGATCAGCGCGCCGATCTGGCGGGAATCCTTCAGCCCGATGTGCGTCCAGGTCTTGCCCGCGTCGGTGGACTTGTAGACGCCGTCGCCGTAGGTGATGTTGCCGCGCAGCGCGCCTTCGCCGGTGCCGACGTAGATGACGCTGTGGTTGGACGGCGCGACCGCGATCGCGCCGATCGAGGACATCACTTCGTGATCGAAGATCGGCGACCAGGTCGCGCCCGAATCGGTGGTCCTCCATACGCCACCCGCGACCGCACCGAAATAGAACAGCCCCGGCTCGCCGGTGACGCCGGTCACTGCCAGCGCGCGTCCACCGCGATACGGGCCGATGCCGCGCCAGTGCATCGCCTTGAACAGCGCCGGATCGGCCGAGGCCACGCCGGCGCTCGCGGGCGTTGTGTTCGGCGCTGCCGATGCGGCGGCTGCGATGCCGATCGCGATGACTGAAACCAGAAGACGACGTTCGCTGCGGAATGGGCTGCGCAGGATGGGACGGTTCAAGGCACTCTCCTGTGTTCGCGATGCGCACGCATGGGCGGTGCGCGGACGTTCACGGTACAACAAAGCCGCACGGGACGGGACCGCCCTCCCCCGTAGGCAACGAACGCCCGATCCGCCGCGTCTTGCGCGCGGAGCGGAAGCGGTTCCGCTTGGAACGCGGCTCAGTGCGAGAAGAGCACCGGAATCGGCGCCGAAGAAAGCAGTTCGCGGGTGACGCCTCCCAGTGCCCACTCGCGCAGCCGCGAATGGCCGTAGCCGCCCGCGACCAGCAGATCCGACTTGCGCTCGTACGCCAAATCCAGCAACACCAATGCGACGTCCTCGCCTTCGGCTTCCCGCACCAGGACGCTGACTTTCAATCCGTGCCGCGCGAGGTGCGTGGCAACGTCGGCGCCGGGCTGCTCGCCATGCCTGTCCCCGGAAGCGGCCGGATCGATGACCGCGATATCGACGGCGCCGGCCTTGAGCAGCAGCGGCATCGCGTCGTGCAATGCGCGCGTGGATTCGCGCGTCGGCGTCCACGCCACCAGCACGCGCTGCGGCGGCAGCGCTGTCTTGCAATGCGGCGGCACCACCAGCACCGGCCGTCCGGATTCGAGCAGCAGGCTGCTGAAATAGCCGCGCGTGACCGGTTCCGCGCCCAGGTCGCCGGTTGCGCCGGCAACGACCGCGAGATCCGCGTAACGCGCGCAGAACGAAGCGATCCCGGGCGATTCGGAAAACACCGATTCAACGAGCCGCGCTTCCGACAGGACGGTTTCCTTGTCGAGCCGCTCGCGCAGCCGGGCGACGTTCGCCTGCGCCTGTTCGCGCAGGGTGTCGTAGAGGCCCACGATCGTCGCGTCCGGCACCGCTCCCCAGGGCGCGACTCCCGGCATCGGCAGATTGAGCATTTCCAGCGCCGCCACATGCGCGTCGAAGCTGCCGGCGAGCGCGATCGCCGCATCCAGCGCGGCCACGTCGCCGGAAGTGCCGGTCATCGGAACCACGATGTCCTTGAACATGGGAATCCTCCGCAGGAAACGATGGGAATCCGCAGGTTCATTGGACGCCGCTCGATGCCGCCGCGTCATGATCTGGATCAAGCCCGGCGCAGCCGACATGAAACGTTCAATTCCGCGCGGGCAGGCAGCCGAGCGCGCCGAGCAGCCCGTGCAGCGCGGAGGCATGCACGAGCCATGGCGAAGCGATCGTCACCGCACCCGCAAACAGCACGGCCGACGCCGCGACGCGACGTCGCGCAGGTCGCTCCAGCCAGCGCCCGATCCGCGCGCCGGACGCGCTGATCGGCAGCATCACCGGCAAGGTGCCCAGCCCGAACGCAGCCATGGTCAGCGTGCCGTTGAGCGCGGACGCCTGCAGCCAGGCGGCAAGCAGCATCGTCGAACTCAGCCCGCAGGGCATCCAGCCCCAGACCGCGCCGAGGGCGATGTGCTTGGCATGGCCGTTCACCTGAAGCAGGCGGCCCTGCAATGGCCGCAGCAGATTCCAGAGGCGACCGCCGGTCGCATCGAGAAAACCCAGGCGTGTGCCGCGACTCAGCAAACGCAGCGCGATCAGGATCAGCACCATGCCCGCGAGCATCCGCAATCCGAGCGCGAGCCACTCCAGTCTCGCGATGCGAACGATGCCCTGCCCCACGCCGCCCGCGATCGCGCCGGCGAGCGCGTAGCCGACGACGCGGCCTGCGTTGGTTTCGATCGCCGGCAACCATGTCCGCGCGAACGCGGCGTTGCGCAACGGCACCGGCCGATCGCGCCGCGCGCCATGCAACGAGAATCCCGCCGCGATGCCCCCGCACATCGCCGCGCAATGCGCGCTGCCGAGCAGCCCGCTCAGCAGCGCGGCGACGATCGTCAGCCAGTCAATCGGCATCGTCGCGGTCCCCTCGCTCGCGCGATGCGGTCGACGGGGTTTCCGCGTCGTCGCGCAATACGTCGATCGCCTGCGTGTCGAGATCGTCGTACTGTCCCGAGCGCACGGCCCAGACGAAGGCCCAGACCGCGACGCCGAGCAGGATCAGGCTGATGGGGACGAGGACGAGCAGGATCGCCACGATCAGCGCTCCGCGCGCACAAGGCGCAAGGCGTTGAGGGTGACGATCAACGACGAAGTCGCCATGCCCAGCGCGGCGATCCAGGGATCGACCCGGCCCATCGCGGCCAGCGGCAACGCGACGAGGTTGTAGGCCACAGCCCACGCGAGGTTCTGCCGCACGATCGCGCGCGTCCTGCGCGCCAGCGCGATCGCCTGCGGAATCCGCAGCAGCGAGGGACTGACGACGACGAGGTCCGCGGCTCGGTGCGCGATCGCCGAACCTTCGCCGATCGCCAGCGACACGTCCGCGCCGGCGAGCACCGGTGCGTCGTTGATGCCGTCGCCGATCATCGCGACGACGTGGCCTTCGCGCTGCAATTCACGGATGCGCGCAAGCTTGTCTTCCGGAGATTGCCGCGACAGGAACACGGCGATGTCGAGCGCATCGGCAAGGCCGGCGACCGCCGTGTGCGCGTCGCCGCTACACAGCTCGATTTTGAGTCCCTGCGCGCGCAGCACCGCGACCGCGGCAGCCGCATCGGAACGACAGTTCTCGCGCACGCTGAATCGCGCGGCCGGATTCGTTCCGTCGCCGAGCCAGACGCCGTCGTCGCGTTCGCGCCCGATCGCGAACTGCGCGCATCCGATGCGCCACGTGCTGTCGCCGGTGCGGCCCTCGACCCCCCTGCCCCGTATTTCGCGAACCTCCGTCGCGACGCGATCCGAACTGCCCGATGCGGCCGCGTGCGAAACGATCGCGCGCGCGAGCGGGTGCGCGCTGCCGCGTTCCAGCGCACAAGCGACCTGCAGGGCTTCCTCGCGCGACATGCCGCCGAAGGTCTCGATCGATTCCAGATGCGGCTCGCCGGTGCTCAGCGTGCCGGTCTTGTCGAACACGATGCGGTCCGTGCGCGCGAGCGTGGCGATCGCATCGGCCCCGGTCGCCAGCACCCCGATCCGCGCAAGCGCGCCGTGTGCGGTGGCCAGCGCGGCAGGGATCGCCAGCGACAAGGCGCAGGGACAGCTCACGACGAGCACCGCGAGGGTGACCTCGAGCGCGCGCGCTGGATCGTGCGCATGCCACCACGCGTAAACACCGGCCGCGCAGAGCGCGAGCGCGAACACGAAGACGCCCGCGATTAGATCCGCGACCCGCGCGAGCTTCGGGCGCGCGGCCTGTGCGTGTTCGACCAGCCGCACGAGCTGCGACAGCCAGGTATCGCTGCCGGTACGCAGCACGCGCAGCCCGATCGGACGATCGCGGCACACGCTGCCGGCAAGCACCGTGTCGCCCGGCTCGCGCGGCACCGGCCTGGATTCGCCGTTGAGCAGGGATTCGTCGAACGAGGCGGCTTCGTTCAGCAGCACGCCGTCGGCCGGAATCGCCTCGCCCGCGGGCACGCGCAGCACGTCACCCACGACAACTTCGGCCACGGGAACCTGCTCGCTGCGGCCATCCGCCGATTCGCGCGTCGCCAGCGCCGGGCGCGCCCGCGCGAGCGCGTCGACCTGCGTGCTGGCGATGCCGCGCGCGCGTTGCTCGAGTGCACGAGCGATCAGCAGGAGCAGCACGAACATCACCGCCGCGTCGTACCAGACCTGCGGTCCGCCGCGGATCGTCTCCGCCAAGCTCGCGCCCCAGGCCAGCAGCGTCGAACCGGCGATCAGGGTGTCCATGCCGAGGCGCCGACCGCGCAGTTCGCGCAGCATGCCTTCGATGAACGGCCAGCCCGAATAGAACACGACCGGCGTGGAGACGAGGAAGGCGATCCAGCGGAAGAAATCGCGGGTCGCGACCGCCATCTCGCCGTGCGTGTCCCAGTACAGCGCCTCGGAGAACATCATCGCCTGCATCGCACCGAGGCCGGCGATGCCCAGCCGCAGCAGCCAGCGGCGGCGCTCACGCCGTTGTTCGCGCTCGGGTTCCTCTCCCGCCGCGAGCCAGGGCCGGTAACCGAGCGCGGCCAGCCGCGTCATCAATGCCGACAAGGCGACACGCCGCGGATCCCAGCGGATCGTGATGCGTCCGGTCACGGCGTTCGCGATCACGTCGAGCACGCCCGGCTCGCGGCGCAATGCGCGGTCGATCAGCCAGGCGCAGGCGGCGCAACGCATCGCGTCGGTGAGAACGGTGATCTCGCGGCCGCCATCGATCGAGATGCTGTGCCCGGCCATCACGTCGTCGCGATCCCAGGCGGTGAAATCCGGCGCATCCGCATCCACGCGCGCGCCGCTCGCGCTGCGAAGCCGGTAATAGTCTTCGAGCGAGGCTTGTGCGATCCACGCCGCCGCCGCAGCGCAACCCGTGCAGCAGAATGCGCGCTCGGCTCCCGATGCCATTACCAACACCGGCTCGCCATCCACCGCATCACCGCAGTGGTAGCACGCGAAACTGGCGCGCATGTCCATGTTCAGTTCCCCGCGGGTGCAGGCCCGAGGTAGGCCGCGAGCTGCCCCGCGCGCAGACGTCCGCGCAATCGCCAGCTCCCGTCGTGCGGAGCGAGCTCCGCAATCCAGTCGTGGCCGGCACGCAGATCGCCCGCGAGGTGCCAGCCCGATCCATCCGCCAGCAGGAGCAGCCGGCGATCCGCGCGTGCGTCGACCGGATGGCTGAGCGTGAGCACCAGCGGTTCGTTCCGCGCGAATGCGCCGCTCGCCGGCAACACGCTGACCTTGCCGTTGCTCAGACTCAGCACCGCAGAGAGTTTCAATTCCTGTGCGCGCGCATCCGGCCCGGTGTCGGCGACCTGCATTCCGGCTGCAACGTGCACGGTTTCCCGCACTTCGTCCGCACCGCCGCTGCGCACCGCGGCCGCAAGCAGCCAGAACGCCGCTACGACCGCCGCCATCGGAAGGCCGGCGATCAGCCAGACCATGGGTTCGCGCAAGGCGTGGCGTGATCGTACGGTTAGTGATTCCGGCGTCCTGACCTTGGCCGGTGAAGTGGGCGGCACAAACGACTGGTTTTTCATGGGGCTGGACCGAAGAAATTCGACGACACCAATTGGCGCGCCGATCCGTCCACCGTCTCGACGCGGAATGTCACCGGATGCTTGCCCCGCAGGCTGTCGGGCGCGGAAAGCGTCAGCGGCAGGCTCAGCACCTCTTCGGCGGCCGCATTGACCTTGCGCTCCCCGGAAAGCAATGCGATCTGCGAGGTGGCGTCGAGTTCGATCCGGTAACGCTGCGGCCGGTCGGTCTTGTTGATCAGCTTGAGCGTGTAACCGTTCTCGATTCGACCGTCGCCGACCACGCGGTACAGCGCGTTGCGGTCGCGCAGCACCTCGGCGATCAGCGGACTGCGATGGCCGACGCCCCAGGCCCAGCCGGCGCACAGCGCGAGCAGAAGCGTGCCGTAGAGGATCACGCGCGGACGCAGCACGCGCGTGGGCTTGCCGTCGATCGCGTTCTGGGTGGAATAGCGGATCAGGCCCTGCGGGTAGCCCATCTGCTCCATCACGCCGTCGCAGGCATCGATGCAGGCGCCGCAGGCGATGCACTCGTATTGCAGGCCGTTGCGGATGTCGATGCCGGTTGGACAGACCTGCACGCAGATCGTGCAGCCGATGCAGTCGCCGAGTTGCTCGGGCTCGAACCTCGGCAGGGGCTCGGCGTGCGGTGGCGTCGTTTCGAGTGCATGCATTCCGCGCGCCTGCGCCGCGGCGCCGGCCGCGACCGGATCCTGCGACGCGCGGAACACGTAATCGTATGCGGTGATCCGATCGAGCAGACCACGCGCGCGTTCGAGCACGCTCGACAGTCCGCGCCGACGCGGGCCGCGCGGCTCGCCGCGCATGGGATCGTAGGAGATGATCAGCGTGTTGCGGTCGAACATCGCGCTCTGGAAGCGCGCGTAGGGGCACATGTACTTGCAGACCTGCTCGCGCAGGAAACCCGCGTTGCCCCAGGTAGCCAGCGCATAGAAAAGAATCCAGAACGTCTCCCATCCGCTCCAGTCGAACGGAGTGCGAGCGGCGAGCCCCGAGATCGGCGAGAAGAAACCGACGAAGGTGAAGCCCGTCCACAACGCGAACGCCAGCCACAGCGCGTGCTTGGCCGACTTGCGCAGGATCTTCTCCCGGTTCCACGGGCCTGCATCGAGCTTGATGCGTTTCGCGCGGTCGCCCTCGGTCCAGCGCTCCATGCGCAGGAACACCTCGGTCCACACCGTCTGCGGACAGGCATAGCCGCACCACAGGCGCCCGGCGACTGCGGTGAAGAAGAACAGCGTGAGCCCCGCGATCATCAGCAGCATCGCGAGGAACACGAAATCCTGCGGCCAGAACGCCAGGCCGAAGACATAGAACTTGCGCACCGGCAGGTCGAACAGCACCGCCTGGCGGCCGTTCCAGTGCAGCCACGGGAAACCGTAGAACATGCCGAGCAGCACGAACACCGCGGTCGTGCGCAGCGACTGGTAGCGGCCGGACACGTCGCGCGGATGAATCTTGCGCTCGCTCGCGTACAGGCTGTTGCCGCCCGCATCGAGCACCGCGATCGGGATCGACCGGTTTGGCACGGCGCTACTTCCTGTCAGGCAGCGGGCGGTTGAAGCGCATCGCCGGGCGCAGCAGGATCCAGGTGAACAGGCTCGAGCTCGCGGTCGCGATCCAGAACATGAAGAACCCGATCGTGTAGCCGAGTTCGCGTGTGAGCTTCAGTTCCGGAAAGGTCATGTCGCGCAGCTGCAGCGGATCGACGAAGGCGAAGAACACCATCGTCGCCACGCCCGCGGCGAAGAAGCTCGGCCAGAGGATCGCGCCGATTCGCTGCGCCATCGAGCGCGGCGGGTGATCGAAACGCGGGCTGGTGAAATCCGTCATGGCTTTTTCGCGGGCGGCGGATTGGACAACGACCACACATACGCCGCGGCCAGCCGCGCGCGCGTCTCGCCGAGCACGCCGCGCCACGCCGGCATCGTGCCGTGGCGTCCCGCGGAAATGCTCTGCTGGATGGCTTCGTTGCTGCCGCCGTAAAGCCAATAGCTGTCGGTGAGATCGGGTGCGCCGATTTGCGGGTTGCCCTTGCCTTCCGGCCCGTGGCACCCGGAGCAGATGCCGTCGAACAGCGGTTTGCCCCGCGTGGCCAGATAGTTGTTCACCAGCGAATGATCCGGGGTGCCGAGCGTGCGCACGTAGGCGACCACTTCGATCACCGCGTTGTCACCTCCCATGCCAGTCAGCGTCTTGCCCCATGCCGGCATGACTCCTTCACGACCATCGAGCACGGTCTGCAGCACGCGGTCGGGCGAACCGCCCCAGTGCCAGATCGTGTCGGTGAGATCCGGATAGCCGATCGCGCCGCGCGCGGAAGAGCCATGGCAGCCCGCACAGTTGTTGCTGAAGATCGAACGGCCGATTCGCAGTGCGTCCGGATCGCGTGCGAGCAGGTCGATGGGCTTGCCCGCGTAGGCGTGCAGCGTCTTGTCGAACTTGCGGTCCTCGGCGGCCTTGTCGGCGTCGTGCTCCTTCGCCGATGTCCAGTGGCCAGAGCCTGTGTAAGCGCCAAGCCCCGGGTAGTAGATGAAATAACCGATGCCGAACGCAATCGTGAGGTAGAACAGGTTGATCCACCAGCGCGGCATCGGCTTGTTGTATTCGGTGATGTCGCCGTCCCAGACATGGCTGGTGTCGGTCGGAGCCGGATCGCCCGGCCTGCGCTTGCCGGTCCACCACAGCAGCCATACGCAGCCGCCGATGTTCAGCACGACCAGCGCGATCACCCAGATCGACCATGCGGTGCTCATTGCGGGTCTCCGGACGTGTCAGAGCGGTCTTCCAGCGGGATCTGCGCGGCTTCGTCGAATGCGCGCTTGCGAGCCGGGCTCCAGGCCCAGAACCAGCCGGCGACGAACAGCACCAGCAATACCGTGGTGATGATGCCCGAGATCATGTCAGTTGCCTCGCGGTGCGTGCTTGCCCAGGCCCTGCAGGTAGGCGATGAGCGCGTCGAGTTCGGTTTTGCCGGCGACCGCGTCGGCCGCGCCGCGGATGTCGGCATCGGTGTACGGATCGCCCATCGCCTTGAGGACCTTGAGCTTCTTCGTCACCAGCGCGCCATCGACCGGCGCGTCGGCCAGCCACGGGAACGAAGGCATGTTCGACTCGGGCACGACGTCGCGCGGGTTCATCAGGTGGGCACGATGCCAGTCGTCCGAGTAACGGCCGCCGACGCGGGCGAGATCCGGCCCGGTGCGCTTGCTGCCCCACTGGAACGGACGGTCGTACACCGACTCGCCGGCCATCGAATAGTGGCCGTAGCGCTCGGTTTCGAAACGCAGCGTGCGGATCATCTGCGAATGGCAGTTGTAACAGCCTTCGCGCACATAGATGTCGCGGCCGGCGAGTTCGAGCGCGGGATACGGCTTCACGCCTGGCAACGGCTTGATCGCCTCGGCCTGGTACATCAGCGGCACGATCTCGGCGAGGCCGCCGAAGGTCAGCACGATCGCGATCAGCACTGCCAGCCAGCCGACGCTGGTTTCGACTTTTTCGTGGGAATGGCTCATGGTCGGGCCTCAGGCGCGGGCGGATGCGGCGTCCGGCGGGAGCACCGGGATCGAAACAGGCTCGGGCGCCTGCTGCCAGGTACGGGTGACGTTCCACGCCATCACCAGCATCCCCGACAGCACCAGCGCGCCGCCGCAGAAGCGACCGAGGTAATACGGATAGGTCGCGTTGAGCGCCTCGACGAAGCTGTAGGTCAGCGTTCCATCGGGATTGGTGGCGCGCCACATCAGGCCCTGCATCACGCCGGCGATCCACATCGAGCAGATGTAGGCGACCACGCCCAGCGTGTGCAGCCAGAAATGCAGGTCGATCGCCTTGATCGAGAACATGCGTTGCTGCCCGAGCAGTCGCGGCAGCATCGAATAGACCGAGCCGATCGTGATCATCGCGACCCAGCCCAGCGCGCCCGAATGCACGTGGCCGATCGTCCAGTCGGTGTAGTGCGAGAGCGAGTTGACCGTCTTGATCGACATCATCGGCCCCTCGAACGTGGACATCATGTAGAACGAGATCGCGACGATGAGGAACTTCAGGATCGGGTCGGTGCGCAGCTTGTACCAGGCGCCCGAGAGCGTCATCACGCCGTTGATCGCGCCGCCCCAGCTCGGTGCCAGCAGGATCAGCGAGAACACCATGCCCACCGACTGCGCCCAGTCGGGCAGCGCGGTGTACATCAGATGGTGCGGGCCGGCCCACATATAGACCGCGATCAACGCCCAGAAGTGCACGATCGACAGCCGGTACGAATAGACCGGGCGCTGCGTCTGCTTGGGCACGAAGTAGTACATCATCCCGAGGAAGCCCGCGGTCAGGAAGAAGCCGACCGCGTTGTGGCCGTACCACCACTGCACCATCGCATCGACCGCGCCGGTGTACATCGAGTACGACTTCCACAGCGTCACCGGCACCGCCATGTTGTTGACGATGTGCAGCAGCGCGACCGCGATGATGAAGCTCGCGTAGAACCAGTTCGCGACGTAGATGTGCTTCACCCTCCGCTTCGCGATGGTGCCGAAGAACAACACCGCGTACGCGACCCAGACGACGGTGATCAACAGGTCGATCGGCCATTCGAGCTCGGCGTATTCCTTGCCCTGGGTGATGCCCAGCGGCAGTGTGATCGCGGCGGCGACGATCACCGCCTGCCAGCCCCAGAATACGAACGCGGCGAGCCGGTCCGAGATCAACCGCACGTGGCAGGTGCGCTGGACGACGTACAGGCTGGTCGCCATCAGGCCGCAGCCGCCGAACGCGAAGATCACCGCGTTGGTGTGCAGCGGGCGCAGGCGCCCGTAGCTGAGCCAGGGAATGCCCATGTTCAGCGAGGGCCAGTAGAGCTCGGCCGCGATCCACAGGCCGACGAGCATGCCCACCACACCCCAGACCACGGTCATCGCGGTGAACTGCCGGACGACCTTGTCGTTGTAGCTTGCCTGCCCCATCGCGGTGGCCATCTGCGCTTGTCTCCCCGGGAGCGAATTGCGTGAATCATCGCCGATCGCGCACGCAGCCGCCAAGCGTGACGCCGTCCGGTCCGTGATCGGTCATTTGCGGGGACAGGTCTGCCCCTGCTGGGCGCATGGTGCCGGTCGCTCCGGACTGCGACATTGATCTGGATCAACTCGGTTAGTCTTGTGCGATGCGATTCCATACGCACGCGTCGCTGTCCGAAATCCCTGCCGCGCAATGGGACGCGCTGCACGACGGCCGCACCCCGTTCGTCGCGCACGCGTTCCTTTCCGGGCTGGAGCGGCATGGCTGCTTGCGTCCGAACTGGGGTTGGACGCCGCTGCACGCCGCGATTTGGGACGGCGATGACCTGGTCGCCGCCGCGCCGGGTTACCTGAAAGGCAATTCGCACGGCGAATTCGTGTTCGATCACCTCTGGGCCGTGGCCGTCGAACGCGCGGGCCGCGATTACTACCCGAAATGGCTGTTCGCGATTCCCTACACGCCGGTCACCGGGCCACGCCTGCTCGCCCGCGACGAGGCGGCGCGCGCAACGTTGTGCTCGGCGATCGCCGAACAGGCGCGGCAGCTCAAGCTGTCGTCGCTGCACGTCAACTTCCTCACCGAGTCTGAGAACGTGGCCTGCCCCGCCGACTGGCTCGAACGCCACGACGTGCAGTTCCACTGGAGCAACGGCGCGGGCTGGAAGACCTTCGACGATTTCCTCGCCGCGCTGCAATCGAAAAAGCGCAAAAACATCCGCCACGAGCGGAAACTCGTGCGTGATGCGGGCGTGATGTTCCGCGTCGTCCACGGCGATAATGCCAGCGAAGAGGATCTCGCCGACATCCACGCGCTGTATCTGCGCGCGTTCGCCGACAAGGGCAATTCGCCGGCGTTGACGCTTGCGTTCTTCCGGCATCTCGCAGCTGAAATGCCGCGTTCGCTCGTTCTGATTCTCGCGCAGCGCGACGGGAAGACGATTGCCGGTGCGTTGTGCCTTCGTGGTAACGACACACTCTACGGGCGTTATTGGGGCTGTTTCGAGGAACTGCCCGGCCTGCACTTCGAAACCTGTTATTACCAAGGCATCGAATACTGCCTGCGCGAAGGCCTGCGCGTATTCGAACCTGGTGCCCAGGGCGAGCACAAGATCGCGCGCGGTTTCCTGCCGGTCACGATGCGCAGCCGCCACCATTTCACCGAGCCAGGTCTGGAGAAAGCCTTCTCGCGCTGGTGCATCGAGGAACGCGCTGCAATCGAACGCTACCGCGCGGCTGTACTCGCACATTCGCCATTCCGCGCAGACGCCGTGCGATGAGGCTGCGACTGCCCCTGCTGCAGAACGATCCATCGGCGCCCTTCCCCGATCCGCGCACGGCGCTACGCGAGCCGGACGGGCTGCTCGCGGTCGGCGGCGATCTGTCGCCCGAACGGCTGCTCAACGCCTATCGCCTCGGCATCTTTCCCTGGTATTCGGAAGGCCAGCCGATCCTGTGGTGGTCGCCGGATCCGCGCACGGTCTTTCGCAGCGACGGCGTGCATCTCTCGCAGCGGTTCCGGCGCGAATTACGCCGGCGCGATTGGGTCGCACGTGCAGACAGCGCTTTCGACGCGGTGATGCGCGCGTGTGCGGTAGCGCCGCGCCGTGGCCAGGCCGGAACATGGATCACTCCGGCGATGCGCGATGCCTACGGCGCGATGCATCGGCTCGGCCACGCGCACTCGATCGAGGTCTGGAGCGATGCGACGCTGATCGGCGCTCTGTACGGCGTCTCGGTCGGCCGAATGTTCTTCGCCGAAAGCATGTTCAGCGCGGTCAGCGGCGGATCGAAGGCCGCGCTAGCCGCGCTGGGCGCGATACTGAACGAATGGGGATGGCCGCTGTTCGACGCACAGGTCGAGTCCCCGCACCTGACGCGTATGGGCGCAACTAGCCTGCCACGCGCGCGGTTCCTGCGCATCGTCGCCGAGCAGGTCGCGCTGCCGCCGCGTTCGGGATCGTGGACTCAGGCCGTGGGCGAGCGCGGCATGGGCTGGTTGCTGGCCGCGGCGGTTCGATGAAGATCGGGCGCCGCCGTTTTGACCCTGCACGGCGCGCGTGGCAAAATGCGCGCCTTCAACGCGGCCCCCGCTGCGAGCCAGGCACAGCATGTCGAAGGACGACGCGATCGAACTCGAGGGCACCATTCTCGAGACTCTCCCCAACACCATGTTCCGCGTGAAGCTCGAGAACGGCCACGTGATCATCGCCCACATCTCCGGGCGCATGCGAAAGAACTACATCCGCATCCTGACCGGGGACAAGGTCAAGGTCGAGATGACGCCCTATGACCTCACCAAGGGCCGCATCACGTACCGCATGAAGTGACCCCAGGATGAGGTCGTCCCGGACAGCGCAGGGATGTGCGTTGATCGGGGATCGCTCTTGCAGATGCCCGCGTCATCCCTGACACGCGGCCCGGTAAAACAGAAACGGCGACCTCGCGGTCGCCGTTTTCGTTAGCGGAACCGGAACAGTCAAAGCGCGCGATGCACCGCTTCGCCGAACAGCGCGGTGTGGTGGCTGCAATCGTTCAGGCGCACGACTTCGAGCGAATCGACGTCGCGGCCCTCGAGCAGGTTCACCGTCGTGGGCGCCTGGCGGAAGCCCCAGAGTTTGGCGAACGGAATCCCGAGAATCCGGCACAGCAGCACGCGGTTGACCGCGTCGTGCGCGACGACGAGCAGTGTGTCGCCGTCGCCCAGTCCGGCACAGGCGCGCTCGAGCGCCGGCCACGCGCGGCCGATCACGTGCTCGAGCGATTCGCCGCCCGGCATCAACACCGTGTGCGGTTCCGCGCGCCACGATGCGAAGCGCTCACCGTCGCCGGCGGCGATTTCGTGCGCGAGTTTGCCTTCCCAGTCGCCATGCGCGATTTCGCTCAGGCCAGGATCGATAGCCAGCATCGAAGACCTCTTCTCGCCGAGCGCGAGTTCGGCCGTGCGTCGCGCGCGCGCGAGCGGCGAAGCGACCGCGCGCGTGATCGCGACATCCGCGAGTCGCACGCCGAGCTTGCGCGCCTGTTCTTCGCCGACCGGCGACAGCGGGATGTCGGTCTGGCCCTGGTAGCGGCCTTCGGCATTCCACAGCGTCTCGCCGTGGCGAACCAGCAGCACGCGCATCAGAGCATCTCGATGCGCAGGATGCCGGGCTTCGCGCGCAGGCTGGCCAGTTCGGAATCCTCGACGCGACGATCGACGGTGATCGCGGCGAGCGCGTGGCCTTCGCCGGTCGCGCCCAGCGAGAAGTTCACGATATTCACGCCGGCCGCGCCGAGTTCGCTGCCGACCAGGCCGACGATGCCGGGAACGTCTTCGTTGCGCAGCAGGACGATGTGCGCGTTCGGATCGAAGTCGAGTTCCACGCCGTCCAGCCGCACGACGCGCGGGCCGCGATGCAACGTCGCCTCGATCTCGCTGCGCCGGCCGTTGCCATCGGACACGCGCACGCGCAGCAGGCGATCGAATCCGTCGCTGTCGCCGCCGACGGTTTCGCTGACCAGCAACCCGCGCACGGACGCCTCGTGCAGTGCATTGACCGGCGTGACGCGACCCGATGCGCTGCCGAGCAGCGCGGTCAGCAACAATCGCGTGAGCGGCCGAGTATCCAGTCCCTCGGTGCGACCCGCGTAGGTGATCTGCAATTCGGTCGGCGCGTGCTTCAGCCGTGCGGCGAGCTTGCCGAGCGCCGTCATCAGCGGCATCCACGGCCCGACTTCGCGCGCGGCTTCCGCCGACAGCGGCGGCAGGTTCACGCAGCCGGCGACCGCGCCGGTCTGGATGAAGTCGATGATCTGGCGCGCGAGGATCGTGCTGACGGCCTGCTGCGCCTCGCCGGTGGACGCGCCGAGGTGCGGCGTGAGGATCAGCTTCGGATGCGCGCGCAGCAGCGAGTCCGCCGGCAGCGGCTCGACCGCGAAGGTGTCGAGCGCGGCACCGCCGAGATGGCCCTCGTCGAGCAGCGCGAGCAGCGCCGTTTCGTCGAGCAGGCCGCCGCGCGCGGCGTTGATCACGTAGCCGCCGCGCTTCATCGAACGCAACCGCTCCGCGCTGAGCAGGTTCGTGGTTTCCGGCGTGCGCGGCATGTGCAGGGTGACGATGTCTGCCCAGGCCAGCAGCTCGTCCAGCGACTTCAGCGGGATGTTCGAACGCGCGGCGACTGCGGCCGGCAGGAACGGATCGTAGGCGGCGACTTCCATGCCGATGCCCTGCGCCTTGCGCGCGACGGTGCCGCCGATGCGGCCGAGGCCGATCACGCCCAGGCGCTTGCCCTCGAGCTCGAATCCGGTCAGGCCGGATTTCGGCCACTGCCCGGCCTTCATGCCGGCATCTGCTTTCGGAATGTGGCGCGCGAGCGCGAACAGCAGCGAGATCGCGTGCTCGGCCGCGGCGAGTGTATTGCCGTCGGGCGCATTCATCACCGCGATGCCGCGCGCGGTAGCTGCGTCCACGTCGATCGTGTCCACGCCCGCACCGGCGCGACCGATGACCTTGAGCTTGCTCGCGCCGGCGATCGCATCGGCCCCAACCTGGGTCGCCGAACGCACCAGCACCACGTCCACGTCCTGCAGCGCTTGCGACAGTTTGGCCGCGTCCTTGATCGGATCGCTGACCTGCACCTCGAAACCCGCATCCCGCAACATCGACAGCCCATCCTCGTGGATGCCGTCGCAAGCCAGTACCCGCATGCCCCGCCCCTCGCTGGAAAACTCATAGCGTAACGGTTTCCGGTTCGAGTCACCTCTCTATTTTTCGCTTGCGACTCGGTACGCCGGAATTGATGGCAGGAATTGACCTGCGTCAGGGCGCACGGCGACCGCTTTGCCCAGCATGGCGCTCATCCTTTGCGCGGGAGTCGGGTCATGAGTCAGACACGCAAACTCTGGTTCGGGCTGGCGGCATTGCTGGCCTCCACCTTCGCGGTCCTGTTGTGGATGGGCGGAGAAATCCATCGCCAGGAGCCGCCCATGCCCGCCAAGGTGGTCAGCGTCGACGGGGCCGTGCTGTACACGCAAGCCGACATCGACACCGGACGCCAGGTCTGGCAAAGCATCGGTGGACACCAGCTCGGCACGATCTGGGGACACGGCGCCCTGGTCGCGCCGGACTGGAGCGCGGACTGGCTGCACCGCGAAGCGATCGCGTGGCTGGACCTGCGCGCGCACAGCGCGTTCGGCAAGCCCTACGCCGATCTCGGCGCGGGCGACCAGGCCAAGCTGCAGGCCGAATTCAGGCCCGAAATCCGCCACAACGGCTACGATGCAGCGACCGGTGTGCTGATCGTCTCGAACGAGCGAGCCACCGCGATTGCGCAGGTCGCGCAGCACTATGAAAGCCTGTTCGGCGATGCGCCGGACACCGCCGCGCTGCGCACGTCCTATGCGATGAAGAACGGCACGGTGGACACGCCCGAACACCGCCGTCAGCTCACCGCGTTCTTCTTCTGGACCGCGTGGGCCTGCGTGACCGATCGTCCCGGCGGCAGCGTCTCCTACACCAACAACTGGCCCTACGATCCGCTGGTCGGCAACGCGGCGACGCCGGACACGTTCCTGTGGACGGTGTTCAGCGTGCTCTTCATGATCGCCGGCATCGGCCTGCTCGCCTGGCACTACGCGGCCTACCGCGATGCCGAGGGTAGCCCGACGCCGCCGGCCGTCGATCCGTTGCGTTCGATCGCGATCACGCCCTCGATGAAGGCGACTGCGAAATACTTCTGGGTCGTGATCGCGCTGTTCCTGGTGCAGATCCTGCTCGGAGCGACCACCGCGCACTACCAGGTCGAGGGCCAGCGCGTGTACGGCTTCGATCTGTCGAGCGTGCTGCCCTACGCGCTCACGCGCAGCTGGCATACCCAGCTCGCGGTGCTGTGGATCGCGACCGCATGGTTGGGCACGGGCCTGTACATCGCGCCCGCGATTTCCGGGCACGAGCCGAAATTCCAGCGCGCGGGCGTGAACTTCCTGTTCGCATGTCTGCTGGTCATCGTGGTCGGCGCGTTCTACGGCCAGTGGATGGCGGTGATGCAGAAGCTCGGTCTCGCCGCGAATTTCTGGTTCGGCGACCAGGGCTGGGAATACGTGGACATGGGCCGCTTCTGGCAGTGCTTCCTGTTCGTCGGCCTGATGCTGTGGCTGCTGCTGATGGGCCGCGCGCTCTGGCCGGCATTGCGCCGCAAGGACGAGATGTCCTCGATCGTCGGCCTGCTGTTCCTGTCCACGATCGCGATCGGCCTGTTCTACGGCGCCGGCCTGATGTGGGGCGAGCACACTTCGCTGTCGATGGTCGAGTACTGGCGCTGGTGGGTCGTGCACCTGTGGGTCGAAGGCTTCTTCGAGGTGTTCGCGGTCGCGGTGATCAGCTTCCTGTTCGTGAAGCTGGGTCTCGTGCGCGGGCACACCGCGACAGCGAACGTCCTGTTCGCGACCGTGGTGTTCATGGCCGGCGGCGTGCTCGGCACCTTCCATCATCTCTACTTCACCGGAACAACGACTGCGGTGGTCGCGCTCGGCGCTTCGTTCTCCGCGCTGGAAGTGGTGCCGCTCGCGCTGATCGGCATGGAAGCCTATGAAACCTGGAACCACAGTCGCGCGACGCCGTGGATGGCGCGCTACCGCTGGCCGATCCTGTTTTTCATCGCGGTGTCGTTCTGGAACCTCGTGGGCGCGGGATTGTTCGGCTTCCTGATCAACACCCCGCTCGCGCTGTACTACATGCAGGGCCTGAACCTGACCCCGCTGCACGGCCACACCGCGCTGATGGGCGTGTACGGCATGCTCGGCATCGGCCTGATGCTGTTCTGCCTGCGCGGCCTGAAGCCCGAGGCGGTCTGGAACCAGGCGCTGCTGCGCAACGGGTTCTGGTCGCTCAACATCGGGCTGACGCTGATGGCGCTGCTGACCCTGCTGCCGATGGGACTGCTGCAGCTCAACGCGGTGCTCGAGCACGGTTACGCCTGGGCGCGTTCGGCGGACTTCATGGGTCGGCCGATCATCCACCTGCTGGTGTGGATGCGCGTGCCGGGCGACGTGATCTTCTCGATTGGCGCGGTATCGCTCGCACTCTTCGTCGCAAAGCTGTGGCTGATGCCGAGCCGTGTCGCGCACGCACGGGCTCCAGTGAGCGAACGCATCTGATCGCCTCCCCTGGATGGGCGCTCAGGGAGGAGCGCCCATCCGTATCCTGTTCGATGCGCCACGCACAGGCTGACCTGGATCAAGGTCGCCTCTGCATGCGCCGCGCAAAATACCGCGCATGAACACGAGATCGCACACCCTGCCCGTTTCGTTGTCGCGACAACTGGCCGCCGCACCGCATCGCCTGCTGTTTTGCATCGGCGCGCTCAACGTGCTGCTCGCGATGGCGTGGTGGACAGCGTGGCTCGTTGCATCGCGCTGGGCCTGGTTCGCGATGCCGAAGCCTGCCGTCTGGGCGGGCTGGATGCACGCGGTCGTGATGCAGTACCAGGTGCTGCCGCCGTTCGTGTTCGGATTCCTGCTGACGGTGTTCCCGCGATGGATGGGACTGCCGCCGCTCGAACGCCGGCATTACATTCCGGTCGGCGTCGGCCTGTTCGGCGGCCAGGCGCTCACGCTCGCAGGATTGTTCGGTAACCCCACTGCGCTTCACGCGGGGATCGTGCTGACGATCATCGGCTGGACGTTCGGCTGGTTCCTGCTCGCGCGGATGCTGTTGCGCGAAAACGGTTCCACCTGGCATGCGCGCAGTTGCGCATTCGCGCTCTGGCTGGGCCTGGTCGGACTGCTCGCGTTCGCTGTCTACCTGCACGACCCGGATCCGCTGCTCGCGTTCGTCGCGATCAAGTTCGGCGGTTTCGGCCTGCTGCTGCCGCTGTACTTCACCGTCTGCCACCGGATGCTTCCGTTCTTCGCATCGGCGGTCGTGCCGGGTTATCAGCAGTGGAAGCCGATGTGGGTGCTGGGCGTCTTCTGGGCGCTCGTGCTCGCACACCTCGGCTTCGAACTCGCGCACGCCTACGCCGTGCTCTGGCTCGCCGACCTGCCGCTGACCGCGCTTGCAGCGACGCTGCTGTGGAAATGGAGTTTCAAGGGTCGGGCTCCCGCGCTGCTGCGTGTGCTGTTCGTCGGCTTCGCATGGCTGCCGATCGCGACGATGCTCTACGCCGCGCAAAGCCTGTGGTACGCGTACAGCGGAAATTTCACGCTCGGCCGCGCACCCGCGCACGCGCTGTTCGTCGGTTACTTCGGCAGTCTGCTGGTCGCGATGGTGACGCGGGTGACGCAAGGTCATTCCGGGCGGCCGTTGCAACTCGGTGGCGTCGCCGGATGCGCGTTCGTGATCGTGCAGATCGTCGCCGTCATGCGAGTCGCCGCGGAAGTGGTGCCCGATGCGCTCGCGTGGCAGGCTATCGCCGGCGCGGGATGGCTGGCCGCGTTCCTGCCCTGGGTGATGCGCTCGACCTGGATCTACCTGACCCCGCGCGCCGATGGCCGGCCCGGGTGAGCCCATGGCCGAGTTCTATCTCCAGATCAAATGGGTGCATGTCGCGGCGGTGATCGCGAGCGGCGCGTTGTTCCTGCTGCGCGGCATCGCGGTGCAGTTCGGGGCGCAGTGGGCGATGGCCGCGCCCCTGCGCTGGCTCAGCTACACGATCGACACCACGTTGCTGACCGCCGCGCTGATGCTGGTCACGATCGTGCATCAGTACCCGTTCGTGCATGCGTGGCTGACAACCAAGGTCGTCCTGCTGATCGCGTACATCGGGCTCGGCACGTTCGCGCTCAAGCGCGGACGCACGCCGCGAGTGCGTTCGATCTGTTTCTTCGCGGCGCTCGCGACCTACGCGTTCATTGCTAGTGTGGCCGTCGAACACCATCCGCTCGGCGCGCTGTTGTGGATGAGGAGCTGACACCATGGCCGATCCTGCGTTGTATCCCTGCTTCCTCGGCCCCTACGGCGAGAACGACGGGCTGCTGGAAAAGCTGACGACCGAATTCCTGCGCGACCACGTCTACTGGCGGCGCAATGTCCATCCGGAGGATCCGCCGGCGATCCCGACCAACGCCGCGCAGCGCCCCGAGTTCCAGGCTTTCGAGGCGCGACTACGACGCGAACTGCACGGGTTGTCGGCGGCGCTCAAGCGCTCGGTGCCGTTCCACAGCCCGCGCTACGTCGGTCACATGGTCTCGGACCTGCTGCTGCCCGGACTCGCCGCGCAGATGCTGACCCTGCCCTACAACCCGAACAACGTCAGCGAGGACGTCGCTCCCGTCACGATCGACATGGAAGTCCGCGTCGGGCTGCAGCTCGCGCGCATGATCGGCTACTGCGACGACCCGGCGCGCGCCGACTGCGCATTCGGGCACCTGACCTCGGGCGGCACCGCCGCAAATTTCCAGGCTCTGCGTCTGGCGCTATCGTTGAAGACCTTTCCGGTCGCGCTGCGCGCGGCCGAGCCGCCCGGACTCGAGCTGCCGGACGACGACTGGACCGCGTTCAATCTCGCGCCGCAGGCGTCGATCGAACTACTGCAACGCGCGCGCGACTGGGTCGCGACGCTGCCGCCTCCCGCGCGCCGGGCCTGGCAGCGCCGCGTCGAAGAGGAACGCGTCGAACATCTGGGTTTCGTCGAATTCTTCGCGCGCCACCGCGAACTGTCCTCGCCGGTCGTGCTCGCGCCGATGACCGCGCATTACTCGTGGAGCAAGGCAGTGAAGCTGCTCGGACTCGGCCGCGAGCAGCTGCTGCAGGTGCCAGAGCGCGGCATGCGGCTGGACCCCGACGCACTGGCCTTCCTGCTCGAGCGCCTGCGCAGCCGCCGGCAACCGGTGCTGATGGCCGTCGGCGTGCTCGGCACGACCGAATTCGGCACGATCGATCCGATCCACGAAATCGTCCGCCTGCGCGGCGAGTGCGCAGGCGCGGGTTTCGGTTTCGGAGTCCATGTCGACGCGGCCTGGGGTGGGTACCTGGCGACGCTGTTGCGCGCCGAGAATGGCGACCTGCGCCCGGTGGCTGATCTGCGCAGGCAATTCCAGAGTTTTCCATCGGCATCGAGCCACGCGGCGATCGACGCATTGCGTCACTGCGATTCGATCACCATCGATCCGCACAAACTCGGTTTCCTGCCGTTCGGCGCGGGTGCATTCGTCTGCCGTGACCAGCGCGCGATGGGTCTGCTGTCGGAGGATGCCGATTACGTCTTCGCAGGCGACCGCGGCGACGATTACTTCGCGAAATACCACAAGCTCGGCCGTTACATCCTCGAAGGTTCCAAGCCGGGCGCAGCCGCCGCCGCGGTGTACGTGACCCACAAGGTGCTGCCGCTCGACCACGCGCATTTCGGCAGGATCGTCGCGGAAACGATCCATTCGACCGAGCGCTTCGTCGCCTTCGCCCAACGCTTCGCGGACGAGATGAAAGGGCTGCTCCGCGTCAGCGTTCCGTTCGCGCCGGACAGCAACCTCGTGTGCCTTGCGCTGAACCCGGCAGGCAATCGCGCCGTTGCGGCGATGAACGATTTCGTCCGCGCCCTGCACGAACGGATGCGCGGTTCTCCGTTCCAGGCCGTGCAGGCGAACGAGTTCTACGGCTCGATCACCAGCCTGCGCGCGGAGGCGATGGGACCATCCGACATGACGCGCCTGCTGGACCAGCTCGGGCTGGATGCGGCCAGCCTGTCGCCCGACAGCGAGAACACCGATCGCCTGTTCATCCTCCGGCACACCCTGATGAATCCGTTCCTGAAGGACGACGAGAACGACACCGACTACATCGAGCGTTACTTCGAGTTCCTTGCGCGGCGCGTGCGCGCGCTGCTCGCCGCGGCGGCGTCGGCATGACTGCCGCGACCGACCGCAGGAGCTGGGTGCGTTCGGCGCTGGCCGTTCTCCAGAGCGAGGCCGCGCGCTCGGCCGACACGCACCTGCTGCGGCTGGAATTCGCGGATTTCCCCGGCATCGATTTCTATTTCAAGGACGAGGCATCGCATCCGTCCGGCAGCCTGAAGCATCGGCTCGCGCGCTCGCTCTACCTGTACGCGCTGTGCAACGGCCGCCTGCGCGAGGGCCAAGAGGTGGTGGACGTTTCGTCGGGCAGCACCGCGATCTCGGAAGCCTGGTTCGCGCGCCTGCTGGGCCTGCGCTTCACGGCGGTGATGCCGGCCTGCACCGCTCCGCGCAAGATCCACGACGTGCTCGCGCTCGGCGCACAGTGCGATCTGGTCGAGGATGCCGCCGGGATTCCGGCGCGGGTGGAAGAACACATTGCGGACGGCGCGTGTTTTCTCGATCAATTCGGTCTTGCCGAACGCGCGACCGACTGGCGCGGCAACAACAACATCGCCGAATCAATCGTTGCCCAGATGGCGCGCGAGCCGCATCCGGAGCCGGCGTGGATCGTCTGCGGCGCAGGCACCGGCGGCACTTCGGCGACGATCGGGCGTTATCTGCGCTATCGCGGATTCGCCACCCGCCTGTGCGTGGCCGAGCCGCGCGGCGGCGCTTTCGCCGTCGGCTGGCGCGATCGCGATGCGGGCGCGCAGGCCGCGCAACCCACATTGATCGAGGGCATCGGCCGGCGTTGCGTCGAACCGGGCTTCCTGTTCGAAATCGTGGACGAGGTGATCGAGGTCGGCGATGCGACCTCGATCGCGGCGATGTGGCTGCTGCAGGAACTGTTCGGCTTCCGTTATGGCGGTTCGTCGGGAACCAATCTCGCGGCCTGCCTGCAACTCGCCGAGCGCATGCGCGATCGCGGCGAACGCGGCAGCATCGTCAGTCTGCTCTGCGACCGCGGCGAACGCTACGACCGCACCCTGTTCGACCCGGCGTGGCTGGCCGCGCACGGCATCGGGCTTGAACCGACGCTCGGCGACCTGCGTCGTTGCCTGTGCCTGAAATCGCCCGCCGCGAATGCGCCTGCCGGCGCGCTGACGTGAGTCGCCATCACGCGCTGGCTTGACCGGCGTCAGCACCGACCACGCACGCGGACGGCAGACTCCTGTCGAAAACCGTCGGCTTTCGTTTCACGCCGGGGCCGAAGCAGTCCGTAGTACGCCATCGTCATCGCGAGGTTCACCATGGAACTCCACGTACGCCTGTTCCGACCGATCACCGACCTGGCTTCGATCGAGCTCGCGATCCAAGCGGTCGATCCGTCCGCCCTGCTCGACGTCGATCCGGCCGGCGAAACGCTGCGGATCTCCACCGGGCTGGACGCGACCGAATTGACGGCGCTGATCGGCAGGACCGGATATCGGCTCGACGCCGGACAGGTGACGCAACTTCCGTCGGTCTGCTGCGGCGGGTGCGGCGGTTGAACGCAATCGCACCCGGCGCCTCGATTCGCGCCGGTCGGATTGCATCAAAGACGCGTGGCTGGCGGCCGGCTACCCCGGGAGCCTAGGCGCAGCGCTTCATTCCACCGTCGCGGTCAGCAACCGCTGCGCTTCCTCGTGGCAGGACACGGTCAGCTCGCCGTTCTCGACGCCTACCACGACGCGACCGCCGCCGACCAGCTTGCCGAACAGCAGTTCGTCGGCCAGCGGGCGCTTGATCTTCTCCTGGATCACCCGCGCCATCGGTCGTGCGCCCATCAGCGGATCGAAGCCGTGCTCGGCCAGCCACTGCTGCGCTTCGGGCGTGACGGTGAGGCTGACGTGCTTGTCGTGCAGCTGGGTCTCGAGCTCGATCACGAACTTGTCCACCACGCGCAGGATGTTCTCGAAGGTCAGGCCGCCGAACTGGATGATCGCGTCGAGGCGGTTGCGGAACTCCGGCGAGAACTGCCGGCGCACGGCTTCCATCGCATCCGGCGCATGGTCCTGCTGGGTGAAACCGATCGAGCGCCGTGCCGCCTGCGCCGCACCCGCGTTCGTGGTCATCACCAGCACGACGTTGCGGAAGTTCGCCTCGCGACCGTTGGTGTCGGTCAGCGTGCCGTGGTCCATGATCTGCAGCAGCACGTTGTAGACGTCCGGATGCGCTTTCTCGATCTCGTCGAGCAGCAGCACGCAATGCGGCGTCTTGACGATCTTCTCGGTCAGCAGGCCGCCCTGGTCGAAGCCGACGTAGCCCGGAGGCGCGCCGAGCAGGCGCGAGACCGAATGGGCTTCCATGTACTCGGACATGTCGAAGCGAACGAGTTCTATGCCCAGCTGCATCGCGAGCTGGCGGGTGACCTCGGTCTTGCCCACGCCGGTCGGGCCGGCGAACAGGAAGTTGCCGATCGGCTTGTCGGGATTGCCAAGGCCCGAGCGCGCGAGCTTGATCGCAGAGGCAAGCGTTTCGATCGCCGTGTCCTGGCCGAAGATCACCATCTTGAGGTTGCGCTCGAGGTTCTTGAGCACGTCCTTGTCCGATGCGGAAACCTGCTTGGCCGGGATGCGCGCCATGCGTGCGACGATGAACTCGATCTCGGGTACGTCCACGACGGACTTGCGCTCGTTCTCCGGCAACAGCCGCTGGCGCGCGCCGGCCTCGTCGATCACGTCGATCGCCTTGTCCGGCAGCAGCCGGTCGGCGATGTGCTTCACCGACAGGTCCACCGCGGCCTTGAGCGCTTCGGCGGTGTAGGTCACCGAATGGTGTTCCTCGAAGCGTGACTTCAGTCCGTTGAGGATTTCCACCGCCTCGCCGACCGAGGGCTCGACGATGTCGATCTTCTGGAAGCGCCGCGCGAGCGCACGATCCTTCTCGA
>CAYUXZ010000021.1:0-47479 GCA_964449135.1 uncultured Gammaproteobacteria bacterium | reverse complement strand
CCCCGGAGCTTGGGATCGGTCATGATCGTCGGGGGATTCGAGTTCACCAGGACGATCCGGTAGCCCTCCTCGCGCAGCGCCTTGCAGGCCTGCGCGCCCGAGTAGTCGAACTCGCAGGCCTGGCCGATCACGATCGGCCCGGCGCCGATGATCAGGATGGATTTGAGGTCGTTACGCCTTGGCATGCGTGGACGCCTCCATGGATGCGATGAAACGATCGAACAGATAGCCGATATCGTGCGGCCCCGGCGAGGCTTCCGGATGGCCCTGGAAGCAGAACGCGGGGCGGTCGGTGAGCGCGAAGCCCTGCAGCGAGCCGTCGAACAGCGAGACGTGGGTGACCTGCGCGTTCGCGGGCAGCGTCGCCGGGTCAACGGCGAAGCCGTGGTTCTGCGAAGTGATCAGCACGCGGCCGTCGGCGAGGTCCTTGACCGGATGGTTCGCGCCGTGGTGGCCGAACTTCATCTTCAACGTCTTCGCGCCCACGGCCAGGCCCATGATCTGGTGACCGAGGCAGATGCCGAACAGCGGAATGCGGCGATCGAGGAAGACACGCGTCGCCGCGATCGCGTAATCACAGGGCGCCGGATCACCGGGGCCGTTGGACAGGAACACGCCGTCGGGTTTGAGCGCGAAGACGGCGTCGGCCGGCGTCTGCGCGGGCACGACGGTGATGCGGCAGCCGCGGTCGGCGAGCATCCGCAGGATGTTGCGCTTGACACCGAAGTCGTAGGCGACGACGTGGAAGCGTGCATCGTTGCGCGCAAATTCGCCGCGATCCAGGTCCAGCGAACCGTCGAGCCATTCGTAAGTCTGCTGCGTGCTGACCTCGCGCGCGAGGTCCATGCCGTTGAGGCCGGGGAACTTGCGCGCGGCTTCGATCGCGTGCTCGCGGTCGATGCCCTCGCCCGCGGCGAGGCAGGCGTTCTGCGCACCGCGATCGCGCAGCAGGCGCGTGAGCTGGCGGGTGTCGATGCCGGCCAGCGCGACCACGCCGCGCTCGGCGAGCCACTGCGGCAACGCGACCTCGCTGCGCCAGCTGCTCGGGCGCCGCGGCACGTCGCGCACGATCAGGCCGGCGGCCCAGACGCGCTGCGCCTCGTCGTCCTGCGCGGTACAGCCGGTGTTGCCGACGTGCGGATACGTGAGGGTGACGATCTGCCGCGCATAGGAAGGATCGGTGAGGATCTCCTGGTAGCCGGTCATCGCGGTGTTGAATACCGCCTCGCCGACGCGGTAGCCGTCGGCGCCCACGGAAATGCCCTCGAACACGGTGCCGTCTTCGAGCGCGAGGAATCCGGGTCGGGTCACGCAGGTTCGCCTTGGTTGAGCGCCGGTCGGCGCTGGGTGCAGGGGTACCCGTCCGCTGCGTCGGCGACGCGGCAGAAAGGTGGGTATCGGGCGAGCGGGAATTGTAAAGGCAAGCCCGCCCCAAGTCCAACCGCGATTCGCAGGCCAGCTAGAATCACCGGATCACGCGCCACGGCGACCCGTTCGATGTCCGACGAATCATCCCTGCTGCTCGCCGAACGCCTGTCCGATCCATCCGCATGCGTCGCGCAGCAGCCGTTTTCGTACCTGATCGCCGGCGGCATGTTGCGCGCCGACGCGCGCGAGGCGTTGCAGCACGACTTTCCGCGTTATCCCGAAGCCGGATTCTTCCCGCACCGGGCCGACGATTGCGGCGCCAGCGTGAACGCGCTGATCGCGCAGATCCTCGCGGCCGGATTCGCCGACGCGCTTGGCGATCGCTTGGGCGTGACTGGACTGTCGAAGCTGCCCGCGCTGGTGACCCTGTGTTCGCGCCTGAACCGCCGCCACGGCACAATCCATACCGACAGCCGTTCGAAGGTCGTCACCGCATTGGTGTATCTGGAGAACGACTGGCCGCACGGCAGCGAAGGCTGCCTGCGCTTTCTCTCGCGGATCGACGACATCGAATCGCTGGTGGCGCCCGAACTGCTTCCGATCTATGGCAACCTCGCCGCGTTCAGGCGCGCGGAGAATTCCTTCCACGGCCACCTGCCGCACGAAGGCGAACGCAGGGTCGTTCAGGTCGCGTGGCTGACCAGCGAAGACGAACTGCTGCGCAAGCAGAAGCGCGGCCGCTTCACGCATTGGCTCAAGCGCCTGCTCGGCCCGCTGGACAAGCGCTTCGGCGCCGGCCGCGACAGGAACGCGGCGCATCGCGACTGAGCGCGCTACAATCCGTGCGTTTCGCCGCAAACCGGCTTCTTTTCCCAGGAGTAGCACCGATGCCATTCAGCTTCACACGTTCCGCCCTGCGCCGCTGCGCGCTCGTGTTGATTGCCGCGCCGGCTCTCGCAGCCGCCGAGCCGGGCGACATGATGCACATCAACGTGAGCTCGCAGGTCAGCATGCCCAACGCACCGATGGCGATTCCGCCGCGGACGCACAGCAGCGACGTCTGCACCTCGCGACAGCACGACGCGCGCGACCTCGCGAAGTCGTCGTCGAGCCGTCCGCGCGATTGCAGCTACACGGATTACAAGGTCAGCGCGGGTTCCGCGAGCTTCCACATGGCCTGTGCGGGCGACCAGCCGATGGAAGGCGACGCCAGCTTCAAGACGACCGCGGCCGGCTCGCACGGCACCATGCACATGACGATGCAGGCCCAGGGGCAACCGATGACGGTAGACGTCACCATCGACGCAACGAAGACCGGCACCTGTGACTACACGCCGCCCCCGCCACCGCCGAAGAGCTGATACGCACAACGACGAACGGGCCGAAGTGGCCCGTTTGTATCTAGAAAGCTATGTGTTCCGGCGCAATCGTTCAGCGCGTCAACAACAGGTCTGCGAGGCGGTAGTTCCCCGCGCTGCGTCCGGCGATCCGCGCAGCCGCTTCCAGCGCGCCGCGCGCGAAGATGTCGCGGTCGGTCGCACGATGGGTCAGTTCCAGGCGCTCGCCGACGGTCGTGAATTGCACCGAGTGCTCGCCGACCACGTCGCCGGCGCGCAGGCTCGCGTAATGCGGATGCGCGCCGCGCGCATCGTGGATCGCCGCACCCAGGCTTAGCGCCGTGCCCGAAGGCGCGTCGCGCTTGTGTCGATGATGGGTTTCGACGATGTCGCAGTCCCAGTCCGGCAGGGTTGTGGCCGCACGCCGAACGAGCTCGTTCAGCACCGCGACGCCGATACTGAAATTCGAGGACCACAGCATCGGGATTTTCGCGCTGGCCGCTTCGATCGCCGCGCGTTGCGCATCGCTGAGCCCGGTCGTGCCCGACACCAGCGGACGGCCGCGTTTGCGGCACAGCGCGAGCACGCCATCGAATCCTTCAGCGAGGCTGAAATCCACGGCAACGTCGAAGTCGGGCGCCGAGTCCATCCGCGCGGACGGAATGGTCGCGACGCCATTCACCTCACCGCCGCTACGGCTGACCGCTGCGGCGATTGCGAAGCGCGGGTCGTCCGCGGCCAGCCGCAGCAACGCACGGCCCATCCGACCGGACGCGCCGTGGATCAATAGTTGCAGCGGCGATCGCTGCGTCACTCAGCGCTGGCCGAACAACGAAGAGATCTTGCCCAGCAATCCGCCGCCGCCCTGCATATGCTGCGCGGCTTCGCCGAGTATCTGGCCCAGTCCCTGCGCGCCCTGCCCGCTCTGCGCGGCGTGGTTGCCGATTGCCGACAGCACGACCGGGCCGAGCACCGACAGGATCTGCGAGGCATGTCCCTGCGGCAGGCCGGTCGCGTCGCCGACGCTCTGCACGGCGGCGTCGTGATTGGCGCCGAGGATCTGGCCGAGCACGTTCTGCGCGCCGCCCGCGCCACCGATCGCGCCGAGGATCTGCGAGACGTCCATGCCGGCGTGCTGCTGCGCGGCGGCGTGGACCGCGTCGGCGCCATCGGGGGTAGAAGCGTGCTGACCGATCGCGCCGAGGATCGCCGGCATCGCCGAACTGATCGCGTTTTGCGCCTGATCCGGCGGGATACCGAGGCGTCCGGCGACCTGCTGCACGACCGAAGAGTCGATCGAGCCCATCACCTGCTGCAGCAATGCGTTCATCACCCGCTCTCCGTGCCGTGGAGCGTCGAGTGTACGTGCATCGGAAGAACGCTGCACGGCTGGTGCGAGAGTTACAGCTGTTTTTGAATGTCCGCACAGGGATGTGCGGTATCGCCGCGTGGACGAACGAGTAATGACAGGGCTTGCGTAACGCTCGTTTCAGGGTGCGCAGGAAGCGCACCAAGCTTGTATTGAAAGTCCGCACATGGATGTGCGGGTTTTTGCGCAAGGATGCGCACCACGCTTCAAGATGTCATGCGTTCGAAGAACGCCTTGACGCTGTCGAAGAAGGTGCTGCTGCGCGGCGAATGGCGGCGCGCGTCCTCGCCTCGGAACGTCGCCTCGAACTCGTCGAGCAGCTCGCGCTGCTTCGCGGTCAGGTTGATCGGCGTTTCGACCACCGCGCGGCAGAGCAGGTCGCCGGAGCTGCGGCTGCGCACCGATTTCACGCCCTTGCCGCGCAGGCGGAACAGCTTGCCGGTCTGCGTTTCCGCGGGAATCTTGATTTCCGCTTCGCCTTCGAGCGTGGGCACGCGCACGACGTCGCCGAGCGCGGCCTGCGCGATGCGGATCGGCACCTCGCAATACAGGTCGTCGCCATCGCGTTGGAAGATCGCGTGCTCGCGCACGTGGACTTCGACGTAGAGGTCGCCGGGCGGCGAACCCGCGGGCCCGGCTTCGCCTTCGCCCGCGAGGCGCACGCGGTCGCCGTTGTCCACGCCGGCGGGAATCTTCACTGCCAGAGTCTTAGTGTCCTCCGCACGTCCTTCCCCGTGGCAAGCCGCGCAGGGATTGGCGATCATCCGGCCGCGGCCACCGCAACTCGGGCAGGTCTGCTGCAGCGAGAAGATGCCCTGCTGCAGGCGCACGCGGCCCTGGCCGCGGCAGGTTGCACAGGTATCGAGCTTGCCGTCCTGCGATCCGCTGCCCTTGCAGACGCGGCAATCGATGAGCGTGGCGACGTCTATCTTCTTCTCGACGCCGAACACCGCTTCCTCGAGGTCGAGTTCCAGCACGTAGCGAAGGTCGGAACCGCGCCGCTGCGCCTGCCGTCCGCGACCGCCGCCGAAGATGTCCCCGAAGATGTCGCCGAAAATATCGCCCATGTCGGCGAAACCCGGGCCGCCACCTCCGCCCATGCCGTGCTCGAACGCGGCGTGGCCGTGCTGGTCGTAGGCGCGGCGCTTCGGCGGATCGCTGAGGACCTCGTAGGCCTCCTTGGCCTCCTTGAAGTTGGCCTCGGCCTGCTTGTCGCCCGGATTGCGGTCCGGGTGGTACTTCATCGCGAGGCGACGATAGGCCTTCTTCAGCTCATCGTCGCCGGCGTTCTTCGCCACGCCGAGGGTTTCGTAGTAGTCGCGCTTGCTCATTCAGCGATTCTCGATTCGATGCGGCGGTCCGGCACCAGCCAGATCGCCGCGACCAGCGCGTAGATCGCGCAGGCGATCCGGGGGCTGACGACGACCGATCCGATCGCCACCAGGTACAGCACCGGCGACAACCGGCCCTTGAGGTCTGTGCCGATCGCGCTGGCCAAGAGCGGGTCCTGCCCCGGCACGCACAGGATTCGCTGCTGCAGGATCCAGTACGCAATCGCCGCCATCAGCATCACCGCGCCATAGAGCGCTGTCGGCAGCGCCGCGAAGTGGTTTCCGCCCATCCAGGATGTCACGAACGGCACCAGCGACAGCCAGAACAGCAGATGCAGGTTCGCCCACAGCACGCTGCCGTCGACCCGTTCGGTCACGTGCAGCATGTGGTGGTGATTGTTCCAGTAGATCCCGATGTAAACGAAGCTCAGCAGATAACACAGGAACGTCGGCCAGACCTCGGTCAGCGCCTGCCAGGTCGTTGCGTGCGGGGCGTGCATCTCCAGCACCATGATCGTGATGATCACGGCGATCACGCCGTCGCTGAACGCTTCGAGCCTGCCCTTGTCCATCGCTGCTCCGGAAACGGCGAGCGCCCGGTCAGGGGCGCTCGCTTCGCATCATGCCGACGATCAGGCCGACTTGCCGCCGTCCTTGACCTCGGTGAACTCGGCATCCACCACGTCGTCGGACTTCGCCTTCGGCGCTTCGCCGGCATCCGCGCCAGGCTGCGCTCCCGCGCTGGCCGCCGTTGCGTGCAGCGCCTGCGCGGCCTGCTCGACCTGGTGCATGCGGCCCTCGATGACGGCCTTGTCGTCGCCCTTCATCGCGGTCTCCAGATCGGCCAGCGCGGTCTCGAGCTTGCCGATCACGTCGCCGCCGACCTTGCCGCCGTGTTCTTTGATCGCGCTCCGGGTCGCGTGCAACACCGCGTCGGCGTGGTTGCGCGTGGCGACCAGTTCGTGGAACTTCTTGTCTTCCTCGCGGTGCGCATCGGCATCGGCCTTCATCCGCTCGATCTCCTCCGGCGTCAGGCCCGAGCTGCCCTTGATCTCGATGCGCTGCTCCTTGCCGGTCTTCTTGTCCTTCGCGGAGACGTGCAGGATGCCGTTCGCGTCGATGTCGAAGGTCACCTCGACCTGCGGCATGCCGCGCGGGGCCGGCTCGATGCCGGTGAGGTCGAACTTGCCCAGCGACTTGTTGTAGCGGGCCTGGTCGCGCTCGCCCTGCAGCACGTGCACGGTCACCGCGGACTGGTTGTCCTCGGCGGTCGAGAAGGTCTGCGAGGCCTTGGTCGGGATCGTGGTGTTCTTCTCGATGATCTTGGTGAACACGCCGCCCAGCGTCTCGATGCCCAGCGACAGCGGGGTCACGTCGAGCAGCAGCACGTCCTTGACCGTGCCCGCGAGCACGCCGCCCTGGATCGCCGCGCCGATTGCGACGGCCTCGTCCGGGTTCACGTCCTTGCGCGGGTCCTTGCCGAAGAACTCGGCGACCGCCGACTGCACCTTCGGCATACGCGTCTGGCCGCCGACGAGGATCACTTCGTCGATCTGGCCCGCCGACAGCCCGGCGTCCTTGAGCGCGATCCTGCACGGCTCGATGGACTTGCGGATCAGGTCGTCCACCAGCGCTTCGAGCTTGGCGCGCGTGAGCTTGATGTTCAGGTGCTTCGGACCGCTGGCGTCGGCGGTCACGTACGGCAGGTTGACGTCGGTCTGCTGCGAGGACGACAGCTCGATCTTCGCGCGCTCGGCCGCGTCCTTCAGGCGCTGCAGCGCGAGCGGATCCTTGCGCAGGTCGATGCCCTGCTCCTTCTGGAACTCCTCGACGAGGAAATCGATCACGCGCTTGTCGAAGTCCTCGCCGCCGAGGAAGGTGTCGCCGTTCGTCGAAAGCACCTCGAACTGCTTCTCGCCGTCGATGTTGGCGATCTCGATGATCGAGATGTCGAAGGTGCCGCCGCCGAGATCGTACACCGCGATCTTGCGGTCCTTGCCGTCGCCTTTGTCCAGGCCGTAGGCCAGCGCGGCCGCGGTCGGCTCGTTGATGATGCGCTTGACGTCCAGGCCTGCGATGCGGCCGGCGTCCTTGGTCGCCTGGCGCTGCGAATCGTTGAAGTACGCCGGCACGGTGATGACCGCCTCGGTGACGGTCTCGCCGAGGTAGGCTTCGGCGGTCTTCTTCATCTTCTCGAGCACGCGCGCGGAGATTTCCGGCGGCGCCATCTTCTTGCCGTCGGAGGTGCCGACCCAGGCATCGCCGTTGTCGTGCGCGACGATCGAATACGGCACGAGGTCGAGGTCCTTCTTGACCTCGGCGTCGGTGAACTTGCGGCCGATCAGGCGCTTGACCGCATAGAACGTGTTCTTCGGATTGGTGACGGCCTGGCGCTTCGCCGATGCGCCGACCAGCACTTCGCCGTCCTTGCTGAACGCGACGATCGACGGCGTGGTGCGGTCGCCTTCCGCGTTCTCGATGACCTTGGCCTTGCCGCCTTCCATCACCGCGACGCAGCTGTTGGTGGTGCCCAGGTCGATGCCGATGATCTTGCCCATGAGAGTTCTCCGGAAATTCGTAGTCAAACGGGGGGCGGCCGAAGCGGCCGCGGATGGCTTTGTTGTGGGGGTTGCGGCGCGGGTTTCAAGCGCCGCGAAGCCTCGGTCGCGGTCCGGTTCAGTCGTGCTCGGACTTGGCCACGATCACCAGCGCAGGCCGCAGCAGGCGCTCGTTGAGAAGGTAGCCCTTCTGATGGACCAGGGCCACGGTGTTGGGCGCGACATCAGCACTCGCCGGCGCCATCGCGATCGCCTGGTGGTGCTCGGGATTGAAGGCCTGGCCCAATGGATCGAGCACGGTCAGACCGCTGTCGGCCGCGGCCTTGGTCAACTGGCGCAGGGTCAATTCCAGGCCCTCCCGCACGGATGCGGACTCGCCGTGTGCGGCGGCGATGCCCGCCTCCAGGCTGTCGAACACCGGTAGCAGGCTGGCCAGCAGGCGTTCATTGGCGAACTTGCGGCTGTTTTCGACCTCGCGGTCGAGGCGCTTGCGCGCGTTCTCGAGCTCGGCGTGCTCGCGTAGGAAGGCCTCGCGCAGCTTCGCGCCCTCGGCCTTCGCGGCCTCGAGTTCGGCCAGCAGCGCGGAAAGGTCGTCAAGATCGGTCGCGGGTACGTCTTGGGATTCGTCGGGATGCATGAAATGTCCTGATAAGGCACTGGAAACGGCTGCGGCCGGGCCGCGCGTTCTATTGGGTCGGCGCAGCCGGATTCAAGGCGGCGCCGAGCAGGTCGGCGGTGGCCTGCACCATCGGGATCACCCGATCGTAGGCCATGCGGGTCGGGCCGATCACGCCCAGCGCGCCGAGCACGCGGCCGCCGCTGCCGTAGGGCGCGGTCACCACCGTGCAGGCGTCCAGCGAGGCCAGGCCGGTTTCCTCGCCGATGAAGATGCGCACGCCCTGCGCGTGGATGCAGCGTTCGAGCAATTGCAGGATCTCGCGCTTGCGGGAAAAGGTTTCGAACAGCTCGCGCAGGCGATCCACGTCCGACAGGTCGTGCAGGCCCATCAGCCGGGTCTGCCCGGCCAGCAGCATGTCTTCGCCGCCGGCGTCGAAGGCGTGCTCGGCGACTTCCATCGCCGCGCTGAGCACGCGTTCCATCGCCGACCGGGTTTCGTTCAATTCCCGCAGCAGGGTCGCGTGGATGTCGCGCAATGGTCGTCCCGCGAAGTGCGCGTTGAGGTAGTTCGCGGTCTGTTCGAGCTCGGACGGCGTGTAGGCGCGGCGGGTCGTGATGATGCGGTTCTGCACTTCGTTGTCGGTGAACACCAGGATCACCAGCACGCGCTGCGGGTCCAGCGGCACGAAGTCGATGTGGCGGAACGCGAACTGCTCGCGCCGCGGCACAGTGACCACGCCGACGAAATGGCTCATCGCGGAGAGCAGTTGCGAGGCGTTGTTGAGCAGTGCCTGGGTGCCGGCGCCGGGATTGACGTCGGCGCGCAGACGCGACAGGTCGGCTTCGCCCAGCGGCTGCACCTGCAACAGCGAATCGACGAAGACGCGGTAGCCCTGCGCGGTCGGCACGCGCCCGGCCGAGGTATGCGGCGCGGCGACCAGGCCGATGTCCTCGAGGTCGGACATGATGTTGCGGATCGTCGCCGGGCTCACGTCCAGCCCCGAATGCCGCGCCAGCGTGCGCGAGCCGACCGGCTCGCCATCACGGATGTACTGCGCGATCAGGCTGCGCAGCAGGCCGCGCGCGCGCGGGTCGAGTTGGGAAATCGGGTCGGCCATGGCCATAGATTATGGCCGCATCCGGGCATCGCAAGAGCATCGCGCGCACCGCGTTGTTTTTGGGTTATCGTGCGTCGCATCGCCAGGTGCCGCATGCTCCGCAATCTGCAACTGAACAACTTCGCTGTCGTCAGCGAGGCCGAATTGGCCTGCGCGGACGGCATGACCGCGATCTCCGGCGAGACCGGCGCGGGCAAGTCGCTGCTGGTGGATGCGCTGCTGCTGCTCACCGGCGTGCGCGCGGACGCGACAGTGGTCCGGCACGGCGCCGAACGCGCGGAACTGTCCGCCGAGTTTTCGCTGGACGATGCGACCGTTGCCGAGAACTGGCTGCGCGAGAACGAACTCGACGATCCCGGCGCGCCGCGAGTCTGCCAGATCCGCCGCACGATCCGCGCCGACGGCGGCTCGCGCGCGTGGATCAATGGCCGCCCTGCGACCCTCGCGCAACTCGGCGAACTCGGCGGGATGCTGGTCGAAATCCACGGCCAGCATGAACACCAGGCGCTGCTCTCACGTTCGATGCAGACCGATCTGCTCGACGCTTTCGGGCGCCACGTCGCCGAACTTGCCGTAGTGCGCGAAACCGCCACGTGTTGGCGCGACGCGCAGCGCCGCATGGCCCTGATCGGCGATCCGGCTGCAGTCGCCGAACGGCTGGAATGGCTGGATCATCAGTTGAAGCAATTTGACAAAATATCAGTGGATATTACTGATATAGAAGACCTTTTACTATCACACAAACGACAGTCCCACGCCGCGCAATTGCTGGACGGAACCGCCCGGGCTTTGGCTTCGATACAAGCGGAGGAAGGCCCCGCACTGGAAACCTCACTCGCCCGCCTCCGCGCAGAACTGCAGTCCATGGGCGAACACGACCCGCGTTTCGCACAGGCCGCCGAACTCGTCGACAGCGCTACGATCCAGCTCGCCGAAGCAGCGAACCTGATCGAGCGCGCACGTGACGACATCGAGATCGATCCGGACCGTCTGCAGGAGCTCGAAGAACGGATCGCACAATTGCACGACCTCGCTCGCAAGCATCGCGTGCCGATGCAGGAACTCACCTCGGTGCGCGGCCACCTGGCCGCCGAACGCGATTTGCTCCGCGAATCCGGCGCCGATGCGGCGCGCCTGCAAACAGAACGCGATGCGGCTGCGGATGCCTGGCGCGAGGCCGCGCGAAAGCTCACCGCCGCGCGTACGAGGACCGCTGCAAAACTCGGCGCTGCAGTCGGCGCCTTGATGGGCGAACTGGGCATGGCCGGAGGCAGCCTGCGCGCGGAACTCGAACCGACGGGCGTGAACGATCCGTCGCCGCAGGGCGCCGAGCAGATCGAGCTGCTGGTATCGGCCAATCCCGGGCAACCGCCACGGCCGCTGCGCAAGGTCGCATCCGGCGGCGAACTCTCGCGCATCGCGCTCGCGATCGAGGTCGCCGCGCTGGGCATGGATGCGGTGCCGACGATGGTGTTCGATGAAGTGGATGCCGGCATCGGCGGCGCGGTCGCGGAAGTCGTCGGCCGCAAGCTGCGTACCCTGGGACGCGAGCGGCAAGTACTGTGCGTGACCCACCTGCCGCAGGTCGCGGCGCAGGCGCATCGCCACGTGCGCGTGAGCAAGGCCAACGACGGCGCGACCACGCGCAGCGCGGTCGTCGCGCTCGACGCAGACGCACGCATCCAGGAGATCGCGCGGATGCTCGGCGGCATCCGGATTACCGCGGAGACCACGAAACACGCGCGACAGATGCTCGCGAGCGCGCGCGAGGACTGAGCCGGCGCGCTACTTTCGCTTTCGCACGTAGAGCACCAGGCTGTGCTCCTCGATGCGGTAGCCGTGCTTCTCGGCGATCTGCTGCTGCAGCTTTTCGATCTCGATGCTGGAGAACTCGATCACCTTGCCGGTGTCCAGGTCCACCATGTGGTCGTGGTGCTCGCCGCGGTCGAGCTCATAGACCGCGTGGCCACCCTCGAAGTTGTGCTTGAGCACCAGGCCAGCCGCCTCGAACTGGGTGAGGACGCGATACACCGTGGCCAGTCCGATGTCCTCGCTGTCCTTGATCAGCAGCCGGTAGATGTCTTCGGCGGTCAGGTGGCGCGGGCTGGAATGCTCGAGGATTTCCAGGATCCGCATCCGCGGATGCGTGACCTTCAGGCCGAGCTTGCGCAGGTCCTGCGATTCCATGCGGCCTCCGCGTTCAGGCGCGCTTGGGCGCCGCGTAATGGAGCTAGTGTATCATCCGCGTTCCGTGCCCTATCCGATCCGGACGATGCCCACGATGCGAAACAAGACGATCCCGATGATGGCCGCGCTACTGGCCGCCGCACTGACCGCCGGTTGCGGGATCGTCTATCACCAGCCCGTCTATCAGGGCAATCTGCTGGAATCGAAGAACGTCGAGCTGCTCAAGCCCGGCATGAGCAAGCAGGACGTGCTGGCGCTGATCGGCACGCCGTCCGTCGCAGATCCGTTCCACTCGCAGCGCTGGGACTACGTGGCGACCGAGCAGGATGGGCGGATGCAGCGCAGGCCCGAGGTGAAAACGCTGACGCTGACCTTCAACGGCAACGCGCTCGCGACGATCGAAGGCAATTACTTCCCCGAGCAGGACCACGAGCTGTCGAAGAAGATGGGCCGCTTCGGCAACCTGCCTCGCGACAAGAAGAAGAAAGGCGAGGACAGCGGCGGCGGTTGACCCGCGCGACGCATCGCGGCCTCGCCGGTTTCCGCGAGACGAAGTTGAGCGCCCGAGTCAGGCGTGATTGCGGCCTGCGCGCTTGCGGCGCGCCTGTTTCGGATCCGCGATCAGCGCGCGCAGCAGTTCCAGTCGATCGCCGTCGCGCAGCAGCATCGTCTCCCTGACCGGCTTTCCGAAGATCGCGTAGCCCAAATCCGACCCATCGAAACCCGGGATTGCCGTCGCGAATCCACTGCGCGACAGCGCATCGGCGACGGTCGCATCGGCCGGTAATTCCAACCGCGCCGACCACGCGCGATCAGGCAGCGCATAGACCACCTCGACGCGGATCGTGTCAGCCGGCACGCACGGCCTCCTCGCGCGCAACGCGGCAGAAATCATCCACGAGACGATCAGCAAGTCCCGCGAAACCCAGCGCCAGCGCCGATCCCAGCAGCTTGCCGGCCATCTCGAAATCCAGCCGCAGGCCCACGCGGCAACCCGCATCACCCAACGCGTCGAAAGTCCAGGCGCCGCCGAAGCGCTGGAACGGGCCTTCGACCAGCGCAAGTTCGATGCGCGAGTGCGGCGTCAACGCATTGCGCGTGGTGAAGCTTGCCGGCATCCCCGCCACGCGCAGGTCCAGTCGCGCCAGCATGTGCTGCCCGGACTGCTCCAGCACCGCGCTGCCCGTGCACCAGTCGAAGCGGAGCGGATACGCGGCGACGTCGTTCACCAGCGCATATACGCGCGCGGGCGGTTGCGCGACCAGGGCGCTGCGCTGGATGGTGGTCATGCCGTTCCGTCGAATCCATCGAATGGGGCGGTTCGCGTTCGCCGGCCTTCCTGCGCGACAATGCACGTCGAAGGACGGGACATGACGAACGCGAATCGCAACAAGGATACCGGAAGCGGCAAGAAGGACGCGGGCCACAAGACCATCGCGCTGAACAAGCGCGCGCGCCACGACTACGCGCTCGAGGACCGCTACGAGGCTGGGCTCGTCCTACAGGGCTGGGAAGTCAAGGCGCTGCGCGCCGGCCGCATCGCGTTCTCCGACAGCTACGCGATGGTCCTGCGCGGCGAGCTGTTCCTGATCGGTGCGCAGATCACCCCGCTGCCCACGGCCTCGTCCCACGTGATCGCCGACGATCGCCGCACGCGCAAGCTGCTGCTGCACGATCGCGAGATCGCCAAGCTCATCGGCGCGGTCGAGCGTTCCGGCTACACCCTCGTCCCCACCGCGATGTACTGGAAGTCCGGGCGCGTGAAGCTCGAGATCGCGCTCGCGAAAGGCAAGCAGGCCCACGACAAGCGCGCCGCGATCAAGGACCGCGACTGGAGCCGCGACAAGCAGCGGATCATGCGCAAGCACAACAAGGATGCATAAGGCGCGTTTTGCCGGCCGATCGCGCCTGCTGCCATGCATGAAGCTGCGCTAGACTCGATCAACCGGCCCGGCGCTGTTTCCGACCCCTCGATGGATTTGCCCACGACGGAGACCCCCATGAAACCGTTCCTGAAAATCGTCGATCTCGACGGCGATACGCACTACATCGGCCCGCAGTGGGTTACCGTCATACGCCCCGCCAACCGCAAGAGCTTTCGCGACTCGGGAGCGGAGATCAAGGTCACCGACGGCATCGAGACGAAGACCTATTTCACCGCGCCGGGCGAAACGACGGATGCGGTGGTGGGCTGGCTCGGGATCGAAGCGCATTGAAAAAAGGAAGGGCCGCGCAAGGCGGCCCTTTCATTGGATGGTGGAGGTGGGGGGAGTCGAACCCCCGTCCGAAAGCGCTCCATCCCCGGCTCTACATGCATAGCTCGCCGTTCGATCTCATCCGCCGACAACACGACGTGCGAAGCGCGTCGGCGGACCAGCACGTTGGTTTGACCGTGGCCCGATGTGCGGCCAGTCCACGGCGATTCCGTGATAGTGACCCTACATCCACGAGCACGGACACAAGTGGGTTCGGGGCTTACGCCTTAGGCGGCGAGAGCGTAGTTGTCGTCGTTGGCAACTAGAGTTTGCAACTGGATTAACGAGGAAAGTCGCCCCCTCGGCATGCACCAGGCGATTTCACTGCCCCCGTCGAAACCAGTACACCCCCGGGAACCGCATCGTCTGACGCCTGCAGTGTAGGGACGCGACGCGGCGATCACAAGGCCGCTCGGACTTGCGCGCGGGCGGAGGTTCAGGCTTACGATGCCTTGCCGCGGCGACGCTACGCTGCGCATTCCCACCGACAGGAGCACGTAATCATGATCCGCAAGGCGAACGCGCGCTGGCAGGGCAGCGGCAAGGACGGCATCGGCTATCTGGCGACGCAGTCGGGCGCGCTCGACGCGCCGTACGGTTTTTCTTCGCGCTTCGAGAACGGCGCCGGGAGCAATCCGGAGGAACTGCTCGCTGCCGCGCACGCGGGCTGCTTCACGATGTCGGTTGCGTTCGCGCTGGAGCGCGCCGGTTATCCCGCCGAGGACCTGAACTGCGAATGCGCGGTGTCGGTGATCAAGGACGACAGCGGCTTCCGCATCAATCGCAGCGCACTGGCGTTGAGGGCGAAGGTGCCGGGCATATCCAACGAGGCGTTCGAGCCGCTGGTGAACGGCGCCAAGGCCGGTTGTCCGGTCTCGAAGCTGTTCGACACCGAGATCACGCTGGAATGGACGCTGGAGTGATCGCGCTGCGGCGAGGGCTCAGTGGTAGCCCTCGCCCACCTTGCCGCGGAACACCCAATAGACGAACACCGTGTAGCCGAGGATCACCGGCAGCAGGAACACGGTGCCGACCAGCAGGAAGCGCTGCGATTCCGGGGCAGCCGCCGCGGCCGCGAGGGTCATGCCGACGCTTCCGTCCGGCGCCGGCGGCACCAGGTACGGCACGTTCGAGATCAGCAGGCCGATGTAGGCGAGCAGGAACAGGCCGATCGCCGAGACGAACGGCTGCACGGCGCGTTGCTTGCGCAGGCCGTTCCAGCACAGCCACCCGACGATCAGCGTCGCCAGCGGCACCTGCGACAGCCAGTAGAAATTCGGTAGCGAGAACCAGCGCTGCGCGATGCGCGGCAGCATCTGCGGCGTCCACAGGCTCACGATGCCGATGCAGGCGAGCATCGCGAACAGCGCCGCGCGTGCATGCACGCGCGCCCTCGCCTGCACGTCGCCCTCGGTCTTCATCACCAGCCAGCACGCGCCGAGCAGCGCGTAGCCGACCACCACCGACACGCCGCAGAACAGCGCGAACGGTGTGCACCAGTCGAAGCTGCCACCCGCGAAACGCCCATCGGCCACGCGGATGCCCTGCAGCAGTCCGCCGAGCACGATGCCTTGGCAAAATGCGGCCAGGGTCGAGCCGCCGCAGAATGCGAGATCCCATTTGCGATGCGCCGGTTTGGCGATCCAGCGGAATTCGAAGGACACGCCGCGCAGGATCAGCGCGAGCAGCATCGCGATCACCGGCAGATACAGCGCGGGCATGATGATCGCGCAGGCACGCGGAAACGCCACGAGCAATCCGCCGCCGCCGAGCACGAGCCAGGTGCCGTTGCCGTCCCAGAACGGCGCGACCGAATTCATCATCGTGTCGCGGTCTTTTTCGCCCGGGAACAGCGCGAACAGCGTGCCGACGCCGAGGTCGAAGCCGTCGAGCAGCACGTACATCGCGACCGCGACCGCGAGGATCGCGGCCCAGATCAGCGGCAGCGTCGAGGTATGCTCGCCGAGCCAGCCGCTCATATCACCTGCTCCCCGTGCGCTGCTTCACGCGCGGCGTTGCCGGCGGCGACCAGCGGACTGTTCGGCGCTTTCACTGACGTGACCGCGACCGCCGCACCCTGCGGCCCGTGCCGGATCAGCTTGCGGATGTAGTAGATGCCGATCCCGAACACGACCACGTAGACGACCACGATCACCGCGAACGACGTCAATACTGTCGCAGCCGGCAACGGCGAAACCGCATCGGCGGTGCGCAGGATGCCGGTCGCGATCCAGGGCTGGCGTCCGGTTTCGGTGACCATCCAGCCGGCCACGATCGCGATGAAGCCCAGCGGCCAGGCGTAACCCACGGGACGCAGGAACCAGCGCGCATCGAACAGTTTGCCGCGCCACCACAGCCAGCCGCCAACGAAGCCGATCGCGATCAGCAGCAGGCCGATCCCGACCATGAGGCGGAAACCGAAGAACACCGTGGGCAGCGGCGGACGTTCGCTCCCAGGTACGTCCTTCAGACCCGCGATCCGACCGTCCCACGAATGCGTGAGGATCAGGCTGCCCGCGTGCGGAATCGCGATCTCGAAATCGTTGCGTTCGTTCTTCGCATCGGGCCAGGCGAACAGGATCAGCGGTACCGGTCCGTCGTTGCTCCAGTGCGCCTCCATCGCGGCGACCTTGGTCGGCTGGTGATGCAGCGTATTCAGACCATGCTGATCGCCGATCAACAGCTGCAGCGGCGCCAGCGCGAGCACCATCCCGAGGCCCATGCGCAGCATCGTGCGCGCCTCGGGCTCGAAACGGCCGGCGATGCGGTAGCGCGCGCCGACTGCGAGCACCACCACCGACGTGCTCAGGTAGGCCGCGGTGAGCATGTGCGCGAATCGGTACGGAAAACTCGGGTTGAAGATGATCGCCCACCAGTCCAGCGGAAACGCGATGCCGTTGCGCAGTTCGTAACCGGCCGGCGTGTGCATCCAGCTGTTCGCCGAGAGGATCCAGAACGCCGAAATCATCGTGCCGATCGCGACCATGCAGGCCGACAACACATGCGCCCATTGCGGCACGCGATTGCGTCCGAACAGCAGGATGCCGAGGAAGGTCGATTCCAGGAAGAACGCGGTCAGCACCTCGTAGCCGATGAGCGGACCGACCACGTTGCCGATCACGACGCCGAATCCGCTCCAGTTCGTGCCGATCTCGTAGGAAAGCATCACGCCAGAAACGACGCCCATCGCGAAAGACACCGCGAAGACCTTCAGCCAGAACTTCGACAAGCGCAGGTAGTGCTCGTGGCCGGTGCGCCAGTGAAGGATCTCCAGCGTGGCGACGAAGGCCGCCAGCCCGATCGAGAATCCCGGGAAGATGATGTGGAAACTGATCGTGAACGCGAACTGCAGCCGCGCGAGAAGCACCGGATCCAGCGAGGAAACAAAATCCATGCGCGCATTGTACCGCGCGTGTTATGAGACGGCGTGCGACTCCAGCAGGATCGAGCGCACCATCTCCGCGTCCCACGAGCGCATGGGTTCTTCCCAGTCGCCGAGCATCGCCAGGTACAGCAGCTTCTCGAATTCGGGGCGGAAGCGGCGGATCACCGCGTCCGGATCCGGCATCAGTCGGCCGTCGGCGATCAGGCCGAAGTGCACGTGGTTCTGGTAGCTCAGGATGCTGATGCCGATGCCGACGTCGCCGGTCTGCGGCACCCAGAACATCAGTTCGCGCAGTTTCTGCCCGCCCATGTAGAGCGGCATCTTCGGCCCGGGCACGTTGGTCGCGACCGCGGTCGCCTTGCGGCTGAACAGGTCCAGCGCGATGCGCTGCACGCTCGCGGGCGCAAGTCCCATCGCGGCGAGCAGGCCGAACGACACGATCGCCTGCCGCGAGGTTTTGAGTTCCTGCATGTGTGCGGCGACGCGCTCGAGCCGCCGCACGGGATTGTCTTCGCCGACAGGCAGGTCGAGGAACACGAGTCCGAAATGGTTGCCGAGCTTCTTTGCGTGCTTGAGCGGTCGCAAGTTCACCGGCACCGTCGCGCGCAGGGTGACGCCGTCGATGGCCTCTCCGCGATCGAGCAGATAACTGCGCAGCGCGCCGGCCGCCGATGCGAGCAGCACGTCGTTGACGGTGCACTGGAACGCGCGGCTGATCGCCTTCACTTCAGAAAGATCCAGCGGCTCGGCCCAGGCCACGCGTTTGCTCACGCCAAGCCGCCCTTTGAGCACGGTCTTGGGGTCGTCGGGCAGCGCGACAGCGGCGAGCAGTTCGCGCGCGATCTCGCGGCCTTCGTTCGCCAGCACGGCCGCGAGCGTCGGGTCCTCGTACAGCTTCGTGCCCATCTCCATGCCCTTCGCGAGCATCTGGCTGCCGAGCTTCTTGTAGCGTTCCAGCGCGCCGTCGCGGTCGCCGGCGGGGCGTTCGTCGCTGAGCCAGGCGCTTTCCAGGTCGCTGCCTTTGCCCGCTTCGGGCGTGGTGTCGGTCAGCGAGAGCAGCACCTGCACCAGCGCGATGCCGTCCGCGTAGCAATGGTGGATGCGCGCGATCAGCGCGCTGCCGCCGTGGTAGCTCTCGACGAGATGGAACTGCCAGAGCGGCTTGGTCTGGTCCAGCGGCGTGGAGGCGAGGTTGCTGACGAACTTTTCCAGCTCGCGCTTGCCTGCGCGGCCGGGCAATGCGGACAGGCGCACGTGCCAGTCGATGTCGAAATCGGCGTCGTCTTCCCAGACCGCGCCGGTCGGGCCGTCCACGGCTTTCTGGCGGAAACGCGGGTACGAGAGGAAGCGGTCCAGGATCACTTTGCGCAAGCGTCCGATCGCCATTGGCGTGTCGAACATCAGCACGCCGGTGATCATCATCAGGTTGGTCGGCCGCTCCATCCGCAGCCACGCGGTGTCCACGCGCGACATCGGCTCGCGACGGATCCGGCCCGCAGTCTTCTTCGCCATCGCGCTTTCCCCCGCTATCGCGGCCAGTGAATCACGAAAAGGGGTCAGAGTAAATTTTCCGCTCGTGCTCTTTGCATTGTGCAAAGCCTTCGCCGGAAAACTTTACTCTGACCCCTTTTCGCACGTGCACACTTACTCGATGTAGGTGCGTGGGATCCGCTGGTTGAGCCCGGTCAGGATCTCGTACGGAATCGTGCCCGCCCACGAAGCCACGTCCTCGACGGAGATCGCCTCCCCGCCCTGTTCGCCGATCAGCACGACTTCGTCCTCGTTGTACGCGCTGTCCCAGCCGATATCGACCATGAACTGGTCCATGCAGATGCGCCCCGCGATCGGATAGCGCTTGCCGCGGATGAGCACGTGCCCTGCGTTCGACAACGCGCGCGGATAACCGTCGCCATAGCCGATCGGCACGGTCACCACGCGGCTGTCGCGTTCGACGCGGTAGGTCGCGCCATAGCTGATCGAACGCCCGGCCCTGACGACCTTGAAATACACGACCTGCGAACGCAGCGACAGCGCGGACTTCACCGCCACCGTGTGTTTCGCAGCGGGATCGGGCTGGACGCCGTAGAGCAGGATGCCCGGGCGCACCATGTCCAGGTGTGTTTCCGGAAAGTTCAGCACGCCGCCACTGTTGGCGAGGTGCCGCAGCGGCATTGGCGCGCCGAGACGATCGAAGTGCGCGCAGGCATCTGCGAAGCGCTGCACTTGCTCGCCGGTCATCGGCGACTCCGGATCGTCCGCGCAGGCCAGGTGCGAATAGATGCCGCGGATTTCGCAGAAGCGTGATGCGATCGCCGCGGCGATGAACGGCCCGCAGGTTTCGCTGTGCACGCCAATGCGTTCCATCCCGGTGTCCACCTTGAGGTGGATGCGCGCCTTCTTTCCCAGCGATTCCGCCGCGGCCTCGACCTGCCGCAGCTTGTCCAGCGAGGACACGGTGATCTCGAGGTCGTGCGCCAAGAACTGTGCGAGCTGCGGGCCGAAGATGCCACCGAGCACAAGGATCGGCGTTGCGATCCCGGCGCGACGCAATGCAATGCCTTCCTCGAGGAAAGCCACGCCCAGATGATCCACGCCCTGCGCGGCGAGATAGCGCGCCACCGGAACCAGCCCATGCCCGTAGGCATCGGCCTTGACGATGGCCATCACCGGCACGCGGACGTGCGCGCGGATCTGCGCGAGGTTGTGGCCGATGGCCGGCAGATCGACACGGATGCGCGTGGGGCGTTGTTGCGCCAGATCGCTCATGGGCTTTCGGAACCCCTCGTCGCCGTGTTTGGTCCCGGCTGATGCAGTCGCGGACTTGGAACGGCAATTGTATCTATTCGAAGCTGCCCACCGCATCGCGCGCGAGGTTGTCGAAGCGCGTGTATTCGCCGAAGAAGCGCAGGTTGACCGAGCCGGTCGGGCCGTTGCGCTGCTTGGCGACGATGATCTCGGCCAGTCCCTTGTTGTCGCCCTTGTCCTTGTTGTAGACCTCGTCGCGGTAGATGAACAGGATCACGTCGGCGTCCTGCTCGATGCCGCCGGATTCGCGCAGGTCGGACATCACCGGGCGCTTGTCGGTGCGCGATTCCAGGCTGCGGTTGAGCTGCGACAGCGCCAGCACCGGCACGCCGAGTTCCTTCGCGAGTCCTTTCAGGCTGCGCGAAATCTCCGCGATCTCGGTCGCGCGGTTCTCCTGCGTGCCCTGCACCTGCATGAGCTGCAGGTAGTCCACGACGATCAGGCCGAGGTCGTGGTCGCGCTTGAGCCGGCGCGCGCGGCCGCGCAGTTCGACCGGCGTGAGGCCGGGCTTGTCGTCGATGAAGATCTTCACTTCCTTGAGCATCCGGATCGCGCTGTTCACGCGCGACCAGTCCTCGTCCTCGAGCTGGCCCGTGCGCAATCGCTGGGCGTTCACCCGGCCCATCGAGGAAATCAGGCGGAACGCGAGCTGCGAAGCGGACATTTCCATGGAGAAGATCGCGACCGCTTTCTTCGTCTTCAGTGCGGCGTATTCGGCCATGTTCACCGCGAGCGCGGTCTTGCCCATGGACGGGCGCGCGGCGAGGATCACCAGGTCGGTCGGCTGCAGGCCCGCGGTCATCTCGTCGAGGTCCAGGAAACCGGTCGGCAGGCCGGTGACGCTGCCCTGGTTTTCGTAGCGCTGCTGCAGGACCTCGAAGGCTTCTTTCATGGCCTCGTTGAGCGCGACGTATTCCTTGCGTCCCTTGTCGCCGAGTTCGGCGATCTTGAACACGCGCTCCTCGGCGCGATCCAGCACTTCGCGGACCGCGCTGTTGCCCGGCTGGAAACCGTCGTTGACGATCTCGGTGCCGGCCTCGATCAGGCTGCGGAGTACGGCCTTCTCGCGCACGATCTCGGCGTAGGCCTTGATGTTCGCGGCGGACGGCGTGGTGCTCGCGAGCTCGATCAGGTAGGCGCTGCCGCCGATTTCGGCGGCGCGTCCGCCGTTGTCGAACCATTCGCCGAGCGTGACCACGTCGAACGGGCGGTTGCGGCGCGAAAGCTCGCAGATCGCCTCGTAGATCAGGCGATGGTCGCGGCGGTAGAAATCGTCCGCGTCGAGGTGGTCGATGACATGGTCCAGCGATTCGGGCGCGAGCATCAGCCCGCCGAGCACGGCCTGTTCGGCTTCCACCGATTGCGGCGGCACGCGAAGCTGTTCGACGCGGCTGTCGTCGAAACGACGCGCATCGGATTGCAGGCTGGAGCGTGTCGCCATGGAGTTCTCGCGCGCGTGCTGTAGATGGTGAATCCCCTGCGACATCCTAACGGCCTCCGGCGCGAAGCGTTGCAGACAAGTCTGTGGATAACACGGGTATATCTCACCGTGCGAGACGCGACGCGCTTAGCCGCAATGCGGGGCGGACATTTCTTTCACCAGTCGTTATCGGCATCCTGCCTGTCGCGACATTCGTGCATCCATGCGCATCAAACGACGACGAGCGCCGAAGCGCCCGTCAGAAAACTACGGATACGGGTTCAAGGATGAACTCGCGGCAAGCCGAAGGCTTGCCGGCAACAAGTCGGGACATGCGCCCGACTTGTTGCGCCGAAGTCGCGGCATGGATGCCCGATCTTCGGCTCAGACCAACAAGAAAACTTACGCTTCCGGAACGACGCTCACCTTGACGACGGTGTTGACGTCGGCGTGCAGGTGGATGTGGACTTCGAACTCGCCGGTGCGGCGCAGCGGGCCCTCGCCCATCACCACTTCGCTCTTGCCGACTTCATGTCCCGCGGCAGTCAGCGCCTCGGCGATGTCGCGCGGGCCGATCGAACCGTACAGCTTGCCTTCGGTCGAAGCGTTCGCCTTGATCGTGACGGCAGCGCCCTCGATCTTCGCCTTGCGCGCTTCGGCGGAGGCGAGCAGGTCGTTGGCCTTGGCCTCGTACTCGGCGCGCTTGGCCTCGAACTCGGCGATGTTCTTCGCGGTCGCCGGTACGGCCTTGCCGTAGGGGATCAGGAAGTTGCGGCCATAGCCCGGCTTGACGCGGACCTTGTCGCCCAGGCCGCCGAGGTTGACCACTTTCTGCAGAAGAATCAGTTCCATTTCATTGCTCCGTCTTCGTTAGCGGAGATTCGCTCCGCAACGGGTGGCTGTCCGATGACAGGGTTGGATTGTGTCCCCCGAAGGCCGCACGACGCGGTCTTCGAAGTGCCCGCTTTTGTTGAAAAGTCGGCACATGGATGCGCCGTATCGCCTGCTTCGATGCTCGCTTGGCTTCGGAAGCCAGAAGGCTTGAGAAAGCGCACGAGCAGGACGCGAGTCTTAACTACTGTGCGAATCGCAGTACGGGATCAACGCGAGGAAGCGCGCGCGCTTGACCGCGACCTGCAACTGGCGCTGGTAGCGCGCCTTGGTGCCGGTGATGCGGCTGGGCACAATCTTGCCGGTCTCGGTGAGGTACTGGCGCAGGGTGTTCAGATCCTTGTAGTCGATCTCGGTGATGCCCTCGGCGGTGAACTTGCAGAACTTGCGGCGGCGGAAGAACTTGGACATGGAAGAGTTCCCTGATTTCGGCTTGGTCTTGGGCTTCATGCGTCGGCCCCTGCAGAGCCGCCTTCGAAGGACTCGTCGCGGCGCGAACGCTCGCGATCGCCGCGCTCGTTCTTCTCGTCCTTGCTCTTCATGATGAAGGACTGCTCGGTGTCGGCGCCATCGCGGCCGATCACCAGGTGGCGCAGCACCGCGTCGTTGAAGCGGAAGCCGTCCACCAGTTCGTTCAGCGCCTTCTGGCCGCACTCGACGTTCATCAGAACGTAGTGGGCCTTGACCAGGTTGTTGATGGGATACGCGAGCTGGCGGCGGCCCCAGTCCTCGAGGCGGTGCACCTTGCCGGCGCTTCCGCCATTCTCGGACTGGATCAGCGCCTTGTAGCGCTCGATCATCGCCGGCACCTGCTCGCTCTGGTCCGGATGGACCATGAACACGATTTCGTAATGACGCATTCTGCGTTCCTCTTGCGGATGTCGGCCTTGCGGCCGGGTCAGCCCCCCGACGGATCGGTGGGGCAAGGGTCCGCCTGAAGCTGCGGAGCCGCTCATTCTCGCAGAAAACCGGTACTTCGCGCAAATACGTCGTCCGATGGTCCCGGCAATCGCCCCCGGGCCTCGTTATGGAGCAGGATTCAAGCAGGGCCCATTGACCCAGATCAAGGCGAGGCCCCCGGAAAGGTCTAGATTCTTGTCACAGCACGAACCATCCAGGAGACCACCATGAGCAATGCCCTGACCCGCCGCAAGTTCCTGGCCTATGCTGCGATGGCCGCTGCGGCGTTGCCCGTCACGTTGACGATGAGCCCCGATGCCTTGGCGGCCGGCCTGACCAAGCTGCCGCTGGACAATCCGCAGGCCAAGGCGCTGGGCTATACAGAGGACGCGAGCAAGTCCAAGCATCCGAGCTACAAGGCCGGCAGCATGTGCGCGAACTGTCAGTTCTTCACCGCTGCGACCGGCGCCTGCGCAATCTTCCCCGGATTCAGCGTCTCACCGAAAGGCTGGTGCTCGGCCTGGGCCAAGAAAGCCGGCTAAGCCGTTTCACCGATTCGAACGCGGTACTCGTTCCATGGCAGGAGAATGGCCATGAAGGTTTTGAATTGCCGGAATTTTTCCGCACCGGCCCCGTCTCGCGCCGCGGCCTCGGCGCTCGCTTCGATCGCGGGCGCGGCGATCGCGATCGCCGCTTGCTGGCCGGGTGAATCGTCCGCGCTGCCGATCTTCGCGCGCCAGACCGGACAAAACTGCGTCGCCTGCCACGCGGGCGGGCAGTTCCCCGAACTGACGGCCTACGGACGCCTGTTCAAGCTCACCGGCTATACCACGGGCCAACGTACCATACCGTTGTCGGCGATGGCGGTGATCAGCGACTCGAAGGTTTTCAATACCTCCAAGAGCGACGACCCCAAGGCCGATTTCCAGAAGAACGGCAATCCGATCTTCGCGACCGCGAGCGCCTTCCTCGCCGGCAAGGTCACCGACAACATCGGCGCCTTCCTGCAGGTGACCTACGACAACTACGCCAGCCAGTCCGAAAACGGCAAATGGCATGGTCATACGAATGCGGACAACATGGAGATCCGCTACGCCGACCGGTTCGTTGACGCGAAGAACGACCTGATCTGGGGCGTTTCGGCAAACAACAATCCGTCGGTGTCCGATCCATGGAACACCGCTGCGGCCTGGATGCAGTACGTTCCGGTGCCGAGCCCGACCAGCAGCCGTTTCATTGACGGCAGCGCGCCCTACCCCGGCTTCGCCGCGGGCGGCAACATCGCTGGCCTCACCGCCTACGCGTTCTGGAACCAGACGCTCTACGTCGAATTCGGCGGCTATCGCACCGCCAAGGGACTGGCCTCGTTCATGAGCGCCGGCGTCGCGAAAGCCGACAAGACCGCGCTGCAGGGAACCAATCCGTACTGGCGGATCGCGGTAAGCCACACGTGGGGGCCGCACAACCTGATGGTCGGCACCTCCGGCATGCGCGCCGACGTGTTCGACGATCCGCTGGACACTTCCGACCCGGCCAGCGTCCACCGTTTCCGCGACATCGGCTTCGATGCGCAGTACCAGTACCTGCTCGACCCGCACGCGGTGACCGCGCAACTGGCCTGGATGCACGATCGCCATCGCTATCCGGCCTTCCTCGCGAACCAGCCGATGGAGGACGTCGATGGCAATCCGCTGCCGGACACCAACGCCGTGGACACCACGAACGTCCTGCGCGCGAAGCTGAGCTACGTCTATCGCGCGAAGTACGGCGGTAGCCTGGGCTTTTTCAACCAGACCGGCAGCACGAACTCCGCGCTCTACGATCCGACCCGCGTTTCCGGCAACGTTTCGGGAAATCCGGCGATCCGCGGCTGGACTTCGGAAGTGTTCTGGACGCCGATCCAATACCTGCGCATCGGCCTGCAGTACACCGGCTACGGCACATACAACGGCCGTTCGCACGATTACGACGGCGCGGGCCGCAACGCCAGCGACAACAACTCGCTATTCCTGTACCTGTGGGGCGCGTACTGAGCGGGCGCGGACCGCCGATGCACGAATGACCAGGAGGGCCCGATGAACACCATTTGCAAGACGTTGACGGCGACAGCCATCGTCCTCCTGGCCGGTTGCGCGAACGTGCAACGCTCACGCGACCTGGCCAACCCGGGCGTGTCGGGCGATACCCTGGCCGTGCAGGTCTGCTCCAACTGCCACGGCGCGACCGGCAACTCGGTGTCGCCGAATTTCCCGAATCTCGCCGCGCAGCAGCAGGCGTATTTCGTCGCGCAGCTGACCGCGTTCAAGGCACACAGCCGCGAAGATCCGGCGGGCTTCGAGTACATGTGGGGCTTGAGTCGCAGCCTCACCGAAAAGCAGATCGGCGAGCTCGCCGCGTATTTCGCCGCGCAGAAACTCGAACGGCAACCGATCGAAGGCCGCCCCGAGCGGATCGCGGCAGGCAAGGCGATCTTCACCGACGGCATCCCCGCCAGCAGCGTGCCGGCCTGCGGCAGCTGCCACGGCGCCGACGGCATGGGCAACGCCACGTTCCCGCGGATCGCCGGACAACATGCCGACTATCTCGCCAAGCAGCTCGCGGTGTTCCAGAAGACCGACCAGCGGCCGGAGGGTGTCGTCATGAAGACCGTGACCCACCAGCTGACCCGCGAGAACATCCGGAACGTGTCGGCCTACCTGCAATCAATGACGAACCAGTAGCGCCGGGGGGTCACCCACGCAGGACGGGATTCGCAAGCACTTGCAGACGCGGCATGTCAAGGATCTCCAGCTCGCGACGATCGACCTTGAGCAGGCCTTCGTCCTGGAACCGGCGCAGCACGCGGCTGACGGTCTCGGTCGCCAGCCGCAGGTAGTTGGCCATGTCGCTGCGGCCCATCGTGAGGTGGAACCGCGTCGCCGAGAATCCGCGCGCGGCGTAACGCCGTGAAAGCGAAACCAGGAACGCGGCCATGCGCTCGTCGGCGCTGAAGTCGCCAGCGAGCAACGCGGCCTTGCCGATTTCCTGCGAAAGCAGGCGGAACAACTGTTCCTGCACGCCCGGCATGCGCGCGGCGAGTAGCGAGAGCTGCGGGAACGAAAAGCGGCAGATCATCACCGTGTCGAGCGCGACCGCATTGCAGGGGTAGCGAGCGCTGGAGATCGCGTTCAAGCCGATCAATTCGCCCGCAAGGTGGAATCCAAGCACCTGTTCGTGACCGGCCGGATCCACGACATAGGTCTTCACCGTGCCGGCGCGCACCGCGGAGATCGCGGTGAACGGGTCGCCTTCGCGGAACAGGTGCTGCCCTTCGGCGAACGGTCCTGCGTGCTCGACCAGCACGTGCAGCGTGGCCAGATCGGTCTTGTCGTAGCCTTGCGCGAGACAGGTCGCGGAAAACGCGCAGGTACTGCAGAACCGCAGCTCGTCGCCGTCGTCGGCGATCGGTGACTGGCGATGCACGATGCCGCTCACGGCAACGACCCCACAGGTCCGTGGTGAAGACGCTCGATCAGATCGCTTTCGAGAACCGTGGCAGGTCCGTTTGTGGCTGCGGCTGGTAGCGATCGAAGCATGCCGCGATGATACGCAACAGCAGACGGCCGCGCGAGGTGGCCTGCACGCGCCGCGGCCCGGTCTCGACCAGCCCGTCGGCCGCGAGCTCGGCGAGTCGCTTGATCGCTTCCTCGAAATAGACGCCGAAGTCGATGCCGTGCCGCTCCTCCATTTCGCCGACGTCGATCGCGCCGCGGCACATCAGTTGCTGGATCGCATCGGCCCGCACGATATCGTCGAAATCCATGCGCACGCCGCGCCAGACCGGCAGGCGGCCCGCGTCGATCGCGCGTTCCCACGACGGCAGGTCGCGCGGATTCTGGCTGTAGGTGTCGCCGATGTGGCTGATCGCGCTGACGCCGAGACCGACCAGGTCGCAGTTCGCGTGCGTGGTGTAGCCCATGAAGTTCCGGTGCAGGTCGCCGCATTCCTGCGCGCAGACTAGGTCGTCTTCCGGCAGCGCGAAATGGTCCATTCCGACATAGCAGTATCCGGCGACCGACAGCTTCTCGATCGCCAGCTGCAGCAGGCCGAGCTTGTCCTCGGGCGACGGCAGCTTGGTTTCGTCGATCTGGCGTTGCGCGCGGAACATCCGCGGCAGGTGTGCGTAGCTGTAGATCGCCAGCCGGTCGGGCCGCGCACGAACCACGATGTCCAGCGTGCGCGCGAAACCCTCGCGGTTCTGCCCGGGCAATCCGTAGATCAGGTCGATGTTCACCGAGCGGAAGCCGTGGCGGCGGCAGGCTTCGATCACCGTGAGCGTTTCCTCGACCGACTGCGTGCGGTTGACAGCTTCCTGCACGGCCGGGTCGAAGTCCTGCACGCCCAGGCTCGCGCGGTTGAAGCCCATACCCGCCAAGGCCTCGACGGTGCCGGTGGCGACGCTGCGCGGATCGAGCTCGATCGAGAAATCGCGCATCGGCGACGCGCTGAAATGGAAGTGCCGGTCGAGGCTTTCAACGAGTTCACCGAGCTGTCCTGCGTTCAGGAAATTCGGAGTGCCGCCGCCGAGGTGCAGTTGGATCACGTCGCGGTCGCGGTCGAACAATGGCGCGACCATGCCGATCTCGCGCACCAGTCGCGCGAGGTAGGTGGCGGCGCGCGCAGTGTCGCGCGTGATGATGCGATTGCAGCCGCAATAGAAGCAGGGGCTGAAACAGAACGGAATGTGCGCGTAGAGCGACAGCCGCGACGGGATCAGTTCGCTGTTGCTGGTTTTCGCCGCCGCACGGAAATCGGCTTCGCCGAAATCCTCAGTGAACTGCGCGGCGGTCGGGTACGAGGTGTAGCGCGGACCCGGACGGTCGTAGCGGCGCAGCAGTTGCGCATCGAAGGGCGGGATCGCACTCATGCCGTCAGCGTGGCGGTTGCGGAAGCCCGCGGCCTTGATCCGGGTCAAGCGCCCGGCGAATTCCGTCGCAATGGACGCGCGCAACGCTTCGACCGGGTTATATGCTGCAGCGGCATGAAACGCGGCTGACCTGGATCAGGGCGTGCATGAGTGCGGCGGGCGAGACTGCGTAAAACACTGGAGTCCCGCCATGACACGCCCACGTCTGATCGTCGTATCCATCCTCTGCGCATTGGCAACCGCCACGGCGAACGCCGCCGACCCGCCCGCGGCTTCGACCGATGGCAAGCCGATCCTCGAAGCGCGGCTGCGCCACGAATCCGTTTCCGACGATGCGTTCGCCCGCGATGCGGACGCGACGACGCTGCGCCTGCGCGTCGGCTACCGAACGCCGGTTGTCTCCGGCTGGAGCGGGTTGATCGAGCTGGAGAACACCAGCCACCTGTCCGGCGATCGCTTCAACAGCACGGCCAATCATCGCACCGCCTACCCGACCATCGCCGATCCGGACAACACGACAATCGACCAGGCCTACGTCCGTTATGCGCCGTCGGCGGCGACCCGCATCACGTTGGGCCGGCAGGTGCTGGTTTACGACAACCAGCGCTTCTTCGGCAACAGCGGCTGGCGGCAGAACCAGCAGACCTTCGATGCGCTGGACGCGGAGCACAAGTTCGATGGCGGACTGGCGCTGCGCTACAGCTATCTCGATCGCGTCGAACGCGTGTTCGGCGATCAGAACCCGACGCCGTCGCTTGCACGCTGGATGCTGCACGCCCACCTGCTGCGCGCGAGCTATCCGGTCGGTCCGGGCTCGCTGATCGGCTACGCGCACTTCATCGAGAACCGCACGCTGCCCCTGACCTCGCACCGCAACGCGGGGCTGCGTTACGCGGCCAGGCACGACGCCCCCAACGACGTGGGCTGGCTGGTGAACCTGGAGTACGCGCGGCAAAGTCCCTATTCGAATGGCAGCAGCGCGATCCACGCGAGCTACACGCTCGCCGAAGGCGGGCTGGTCTGGAAAGGCAACACCTTCAAGGCCGGCTGGGAACGCATGGGCGGCAACGGCCACTACGCGTTCCAGACGCCGTTCGCGACCTTGCACGCGTTCGACGGCTGGGCGGACAAGTTCCTCACCACGCCGGTCAACGGACTCGACGATGCGTACCTGTTCTGGAATCGGGGCTTCGGCAAGTTCAACGCGAACGTGGTGCTGCACGACTTTCATTCGAACCACGCCGCGATCCATTACGGACGCGAGGCGGATGCATCGCTGTCATGGGCGTTCGCCCCGCACTGGATCGCGCTGGCCAAGTTCGCGGACTACCACGCCGTGAAATTCGCCAGGGACACCACCAAGACCTGGCTCAGCGTCGAATACTCCTACTGAGTCAGAGTCGACGGCGGCGCCGGAAACGGCGCCGCCGCTCGCGATGTGCGTTCAACGACTGGAATTCGTCGGCTGATCCAACGCGGTCCTCACGGCGGCGAGGAATTGGGGATCGGGCACGGTGCCGAGCTGATCGGTGCGCGCAAGGATGCGCCCGTCGGCATCGAGCAGGATCCATTCGCTGGTGTGGCTGAAATCCCCGTTCGCCAGCCGCCGGTAGCGCACGCCGAGCACCGCGGCGAATTTGCGCACGCTGGCCTCGTCGGCGCGCGCAAGCGTCCAGAGCGCCGTATCGAGCTTGCGTTTGGCCGCCAACGCGGCGAGCGCAGCGGTCGTGTCGCGCCGTGTGTCGAAGCTCACCATCAGCAGGCGCAGGCCGTCGCGCTGCGCGGGCGCGAGCGCGTGCTCGATGGCTTTGCCGGCATCGATCGTCAGCGGGCAGGTAAAGGTGCACGAGGCGTAGAACATGCTGACCAGTTGCACGTGCCCACGCCGATCGGCGAGTTGGAAGTTCTTGCCGGATTGCTCGGTAAAGGCGCCCTGCGATTGCAGTACCGAATCGCCCGGCAGAGGGGCGGCGAATGCCGCAATCGCCACGAGGGCGAACACCGCGGCGAGCGATGCGCGTTTCATGGCGTGTTTTTTCATGGCGCATTTCCGATCGGTTGAGGCGCGGGCAAATCGCGCGCACAGCGGAAACCGAGATTCGCGGTGCTGTCGGCGGCCTGCAGCGACGACAGCAGCGCGAGCCGCATCGAGACGATGAAATTCGCCGGGTCGCGCAGGTTCAACGAACCGCCGCCGCAGAATTTCAATTCGCCGCGCGCGCCCGGATCGCGCTTGTCGTCGACCACCAGCAGCGCGGCGATGTCCTCGACCCATTCCCAGGCCAGCCCGTGCAGGTCCTGCACGCCATAGGCGTTCGCAGGCGTCTGGCCCACGTCCGCGAGCGGCGTCGTGGAAGGCTTTGCGTACCAGCCCAGGATCGTCTCGCGCCAAGCCGGATCGCCGCGCGCATCGCGGCGCGTGGCGTCCGCTGCGGCGACGTATTCCCATTCGGCCCAGCGCGGCAACCGCGCCTGCTGCGCTTCGCAATACGCGTTAGCCGCGAACCAGCTCACGCCGGTGACCGGCTGGTCCGGCCGGTTCGATGCGCCCGGATCCGAGGGCGACGTCCACTGCGTCAGGTAATGGGTTCGATCGGCGTAGATGGCAGGGATGTCGTCGCGCCGCCATTCCGGTTGCGCCTGCACGAATGCGAGGAATTCCGCGTTCGTCACCGGTGTCTTCATCAGCTCGTACGCAGGGACGGCGGTATCGCCCTTGATGTCCTCGTACTGCAGCGCCGAACGGTAGCTTCCTGCGGGAATCCGCACATAGTCGCTGCCGGCATGCACAACAGCCGGCAGCGACAGGAAGGTGAGGCAGAGGGCGCGGATCATTCCGTCAGTGCGCCGCGCCCGCCGGACGCGGCGTGTTCGCGCGCACTTTGGCGACGTCTTCCTTGGTGATGCGCCCGCCCGGATTGCCCCAGCTGTTGAGCACGAAGGTGAGGATGTTCGCGATTTCGTCGTCGGTCATCTGGCTCATCGGCGGCATCACCGAATCGTAGTCCTTGCCGTTGACGGTCAGCTTGCCGGTGTGGCCGTTGAGCGGGACCGCGACCAGGTCGGCGGGCGAAAGTTTCGCGATGAAGTCGGATTTCGCCAGCGGCGGGAACACGCCCTCGATGCCTTCGCCGCTGCCCTGATGGCAGGCCGAGCAGGTGCCGTTGAACAGCGCCTTGCCCGCGGCAACCTGGTCGGGCACGGTCAGCTGTCCGGATGCCGCGGCCTTGGCCGCCGCCGCGACCGGCTGCAGGCTCGGGCCGACCATGTCGCCGAGGTAGGTGGAGTCGACCTCCTTGCCCGAATACACGGTCTTGTCCTCGAGGCCTGCGACCTTCAGCACCGCGAGCGCACCCTTGTTGAACGCGCGGAAGATCGAGTGGTCGACGAGCATGTAGCTGCCGGGCACCTCGGTGTGGAACTCGACCATCGCCGCGCCGCCGGCGGGAATCAGCGTGGTCTGCACGTTGTGCTGCTCGACGGTGCCGCCTTCCTGTCGCACAGTGTCGAAGATCTCGCCGATCACGTGGAAGCTCGACACCAGGTTCGGACCGCCGTTGCCGACGAACATCCGCACGGTCTCGTTGGTTTTCGCAGTGATCGCGCGGTCGCCGGTCAGCGCGCCTTCGCGGCCGTTGAAGACGACGTAGGTCGGCTTCTCGTCGATCGCGCGCTGCATGTCGAAGTCCTGATGGCCCTTCTCGCGGTACTTGCCGACCGTGTAGAAGTCGCCCTGCATCACGTAGTACTCGTGATCGACTTTCTTCAGCCCTTCCGGCGGCTCGACCAGCAGCAGGCCATACATGCCGTTGCCGACGTGCATGCCCACCGGCGCGGTCGCGCAGTGATAGACGTAGATGCCTTGGTTGAGCGCCTTGAAGGTGAACTGCGACTGGTGGCCCGGCGCGGTGAAGCTCGACGCGGCGCCGCCGCCCGGCCCGGTCACGCCGTGCAGGTCGATGTTATGCGGCATCTTGTTGTTGGGGTTGTTCATCAGGTGGAACTCGACGGTGTCGCCCTGGCGCACGCGGATGAAGCTGCCGGGCACCGTGCCACCGAAAGTCCAGAACGTGTAGGTCGTGCCGTCAGCGATCGGCATCTCCTTTTCGACTACTTCCAGATGCACGACGACCTTGGCCGGCGCATGGCGATTGGTCGGCAGCGGCACGTTCGGCGGGCTCGTAAGCACCGCCTCGATCGGGGCGCCGAGGTCGCCGCCCTTTGCGATGACGGAGACGGGAGCAAGCAGCGCGATGGAGGCGAGTGCAAGCAGCAGCGGATGGCGTTTCATGGCAGTCCCCGGGAAGCGTGGCCGATGGCGCCAGCTTGCGCCGCAGCGTCGCCGCACGCCTTGACCCATGTCAACCGGCCGGCACGCGCAGGACATCGAGAGTGTGTGGGCGCGACGGCGATCGCGGCCATCAACCCCGCCACGGCGAGCACTCCCCGATGGCATGCAGCGCGGTCGTCAAGCCACCCGGGGTTCCGTGGACTCGTACCCGACCCGCTCACGCGGATCGGGTTTCCGCGGACTCGTACCCGACCCGCTCACGCGGATCGGGTTTCCGCGGACTCGTACCCGACCCGCTCACGCGGATCGGGTAGTGAAACTCTCGCCGCAGCCGCAGGCCTCGGCGGCATTCGGGTTAACGAAAGCGAATTGGGCATTGAGGCCCTGCTTCACGAAATCGATGCGCGTGCCCTGCACCAGCGGCAGACTGGCCGCGTCCACCACGATGTGCACGCCCTCGATTTCGAACACGGTGTCGTCCGCGGCCGCATGATCGGCGAGGTCAATCACGTAGCCCCAGCCCGAGCAGCCGGTGCGGCGCACGCCGAAACGCAATCCGATCTTGCCCGGATCCGCGGCGAGATAGGCGCGGACGCGCTCGAGCGCAGCAGGAGTGAAGGAAATGCCCATGGACCGATTATACCTGTGGGTTATCGCCACTTTCGTTATCATTCGTCGTTCGTGGATATGTATCCGACAGCGTGGAGATGCAAGGCATGGCGGCAGCAACACAAACGGTGAGCGTCGCGCAGGCGCTGGGCGGAAAGATCGCGGCAGGCGCGACGGTCGAAGTGCGCGGCTGGGTGCGCACGCGGCGCGACTCCAAGGCCGGGCTGTCGTTCGTTAACGTCAGCGACGGCTCGTGTTTCCACCCAATCCAGGTCATCGCACCGGCCGCGCTGCCGAACTACGAATCCGAAGTGAAGCGCCTGACCGCCGGCTGCGCGGTGATCGCGACCGGAACGCTGGTCGCCTCGCAGGGCCAGGGCCAAACCTTCGAGATCCAGGCCAGCGGCATCCAAGTCGTCGGCTGGGTCGAGGATCCGGAAACCTACCCGATCCAGCCCAAGGCGCATTCGCTGGAGTTCCTGCGCGATGTCGCCCACCTGCGTCCGCGCACCAACCTGTTCGGCGCGGTCACGCGCATCCGCGACTGCCTCGCCAAGGCCGTGCACCGCTTCTTCCACGAGAACGGCTACTTCTGGATCAACACGCCGATCATCACGACGTCCGACGCCGAAGGCGCGGGCCAGATGTTCCGCGTGTCCACGCTCGACCTCATGAACCTGCCGCGCGACGACAAGGGCGTGGTGGATTTCTCGCAGGACTTCTTCGGCAAGGAAACCTTCCTCACGGTTTCCGGCCAGCTCAACGTCGAGGCCTACTGCCTCGCGCTGAGCAAGGTCTACACCTTCGGCCCGACCTTCCGCGCCGAGAACTCCAACACCTCGCGCCACCTCGCCGAGTTCTGGATGATCGAGCCGGAGATCGCGTTCGCCGATCTCAACGCCAACGCCGACCTCGCCGAAGCATTTTTGAAATACGTGTTCAAGGCCGTGCTCGACGAGCGCGCCGACGACATGGCCTTTATCGCCGAACGGATCGAGAAATCGGCGGTCACGCGATTGGAAGCCTTCATCGCGCAGCCGTTCGAGCGCCTTGATTACACCGACGCAGTTTCATTACTGCAGAAATCCGGCCACAAATTCGACTTCCCGGTCGAATGGGGCCTGGACCTGCAGACCGAACACGAGCGCTGGCTCACCGAGCAGCATGTCGGCCGACCGGTCGTGGTGCTGAACTACCCGGAGCAGATCAAGGCCTTCTACATGCGCCTGAACGATGACGGCAAGACGGTCGCCGCGATGGACGTGCTGGCGCCGGGCATCGGCGAGATCATCGGCGGCTCGCAGCGCGAGGAGCGCCTGGACATGCTCGACGCGCGCATGGCGCAGTTCGGCCTCGATCCGGCGCATTACAGCTGGTATCGCGATTTCCGCCGCTACGGCACCGTGCCGCACGCCGGTTTCGGCCTGGGCTTCGAGCGCCTGGTCGTCTACGTCTGCGGCCTGGCCAACATCCGCGATGCCATCCCCTATCCGCGCGCGCCGGGCCTGGCGACGTTCTGAGGGCACAGGCGCGATGAGCTATTCGATGGCGCTGACGTTCTGCCTGCTCGGCGTCGCGATCGCGATCACCGGCGGGATGGGATTCGCATTCTTCTGGCCGATGACACTGGTGCACCTGCGAGACCGCTATCCCGACGTGCACGCGCGTTTGGGTGGAGCCGGCGTACTCGCGATGCCGTCGCTGCTCTGGCTGCTCGCGGGACGATTCCGCGAATCGCGCGATCCCGCGCTGAACGGCCTGGGCACACCCGCGCGGATCGCGCTGACCGTACTGTTGACCGGACTGGCGAGCGCCGGCGGATTCGGACTGACCGCATGGGCCATGAAGCCATGAGCATCGACGGCGATTCGGGCTACACCTCGGAGCAATGGTGGGTCGCCACCGTCGGCAACCTGCTGATCTGGGCGCGATTGCGCGTACGCGAAAGCGGCATCGCCGAAATTCTCGACAACGATGGCCGCACCGACGCCTACGACAGCGAGGATTCCGCGCATGCGGCGCTGCTCGACGCCGACTTCCGCGCCTTCGACGGCCTCGACGAAGACGACGCGGACGCGATGGGTTTCGACCTCGACGAAACGGCGCCGCCCGACGGCATCGACGGCGCGGACGAGGACGAAATCCGCGCGCTGATGACCCTGCGCCTGCCGCCACGGCAGTAGTCACCCGTCATGTACACGCCGCGCTACTACGCCGAAACCGATTTGATCGAACTCGACCGGGTGGTCGCGGCAAATCCGTTCGCGACCCTGATCACCGTTCGCGACGGCGCGCCGTTCGTCAGCCACCTGCCGGTGCTGTACGCACGCGACGGCGATCGCGTGGTCTTCCGCGGGCATTGGGCGCGGCCGAATCCGCAGTGGCGCGACGCGGGCGAGGCGCTGCTGATCGTGCACGGCCCGCATGCCTACGTTTCGCCGTCGTGGTATCCGGATAAAGAACAGGAAGCGCGCGTGCCGACCTGGAACTATGCTGTCGCACACATTCGCGGCACCCTGGAAATCCTCGAAGACACCGATTCGCTCGCCACGATCGTCTCGGAGCTCAGCGAACGCCACGAAGCGTCGAACGGCACGCAATGGCGCTTCGAACCCGAGCGCGCCGATCACCGCGTGCAGCTCAAGGGCATCATCGGTTTCCGCCTGCAAGCCGCGAACATCGAGTTGAAATTCAAACTCAACCAGAATCACCCGTTCGCGAACCAACGCGCCGTCGCCGACGCGCTGCGAGCGCAGAACAACGAGAACGCGCAGGCCATTGCGTCGCTGATGCAGGCGCGTCTGCTTCGCGCTAACGTGTCCGGCGACGAAGCGGAGTAATTCGATGGATCTGGATATCACCGGCAGGCACGCCTTGGTCTGCGGCTCCTCGCAGGGCATCGGACTGGCCTCTGCGGTCGAACTCGCAAGTCTCGGCGCGGACGTGACCCTCCTCGCCCGGCGCGCGGAAAAGCTCGAGGAGCTCGCCGGCCAACTGCCGCGCACACATTACGCGCAACAGCATGGCTGGATCGCCGTCGATGCGATCGACACGACCGCACTGCGCGCGAAGATCGATGCGCTGGTTGCCGGGCGCGCCGTGCACGTGCTCGTCAACAACAGCGGCGGACCGCCGCCGGGAACGGTCCGCGGCGCAGGCGAAGCGGCGTTCCTCGCCGCGTATCGCGCGCACCTGCTCGCGAACCAGACTCTCGCCGAAGCCGTGATTCCAGGCATGATCGCCGCGGGTTACGGCCGCATCGTGAACATCATCTCGACCTCGGTGAAGGAGCCCATTCCCGGCATTGGCGTGTCGAACGTCACGCGCGGCGCGGTCGCGAGCTGGGCCAAGACGCTCGCGCGCGAACTCGCGCCGCACGGCATCACGGTGAACAACGTGCTGCCTGGATCGACGCGTACGCCGCGCATCGAGCAGATCATCGCCGCACGCGCGCAGAAGACCGGCGACAGCGAGGATTCCGTGGCCGCCGAGATGGAAGCCGAAGTGCCGATGGGTCGCTTCGCCGATCCGTCCGAGATCGCGGCCGCGGTCGCTTTTCTGGCGTCGCCTGCCGCTTCGTACATCACCGGCATCAATGTCCCGGTGGACGGCGGCCGCACGCGCTCGTTATGACGCGCGGGACTCCGCGCGTTTCCCTCTTTCGACGCGAGCCGTTAAGCTCGCACCGATGAGCGAAACCTTGCAGCTTGCCAATCTGATCGACGGCCAGTCCCGTGCAGCCGGCGGCGGCGTGCTCGACGTGTTCGAGCCGGCGACCGGCGCGGTGCATGCGCAGTGTCCCGCCTCGGACGCAGCCGACGTCGATGCTGCCGTCGCGGCCGCGTACGCGGCCTTTCCCGCGTGGTCGTCGCTGTCCGGCGAGGAACGCGCCGGCTGGCTGCATCGCCTCGCCAATGCGCTCGATTCGCGCACCGACGATTTCCTTGCCGCCGAATCGCGAGACACGGGCAAGCCGCTCAAGCTTGTGCGCGACGTCGAGATCCCGCGCGCGTCGCTGAACCTGCGTTTCTTCGCCTCCGCCGCCTCGCAGTTCGCGAGCGAATCGCACCACGGACAGGCCGGACTGAACTACACGCTGCGCCAGCCGCTGGGTGCGGTCGCGTGCATCTCGCCGTGGAACCTGCCGCTGTACCTGTTCACGTGGAAAATCGCGCCGGCGCTCGCGGCGGGCAATTGCGTGGTCGCAAAACCATCGGAGATCACGCCGGTCACTGCGTGGATGCTCGGCGAACTCGCCCGCGAGATCGGATTTCCGCCGGGCGTGCTGAACATCGTGCACGGCACCGGGACGATGGTCGGCAAGGCGCTGGTCGAGCATTCGGGCATCAAGGCGGTGAGCTTCACCGGCAGCACCGCGGTCGGCCGGCAGATCGCCACGCATTGCGGACCCGCGCTGAAGAAGACTTCGCTTGAACTCGGCGGTAAGAATCCCACGATCGTGTTCGCCGACGCGTTCGAGGATGCCGCGCAGCGTGATCGCCTGCTCGACACCGTCGTTTGCTCGGCGTTCCAGAACAGCGGGCAGATCTGCCTCTGCGGCTCGCGCATTCTGGTCGAACGTCGGATTTACGACGCGTTCCGCGATGCCTTCGTCGCACGTGCCCGCGCGCTGCGCGTCGGCGATCCACTGGACGACGCGACCGACCTCGGACCGCTGGTTTCGAAGGCGCATTACGACAAGGTCCTGGGCTGCATCGCGACCGCGCGCGCCGAAGGCGGCCGTGTGGTCTGCGGCGGGGAGGCGCTACGGATGGAAGGCCGCTGCGCGAACGGCTGGTTCGTCGTGCCGACCGTGATCGAAGGCCTTGGCCCCGACTGCCGCACGAATACCGAGGAGATCTTCGGTCCGGTGGTCACGCTGCAAGCCTTCGACGATGATATGCATGCGCTCGCGCTCGCGAATGCGACGTCGTACGGACTTGCCGCTAGCCTGTGGACTTCGAGGCTCGATCGCGCGCATCGCATCGCCGCTCAGCTTCAGGCCGGCATCGTCTGGGTCAACGCCTGGCTGCTGCGTGATCTGCGCACGCCGTTCGGCGGCGTAGGACAGTCGGGCCTGGGCCGCGAAGGCGGTTTCGAAGCGATGCGTTTCTTCACCGAAGCCAAGAACATCTGCCTCAACCTGAATTAAGCCGACGGACCTATCGATGGAAACTCTGCGCGAACTGCTGGAACGCAACAAGGCCTGGGCCGAGGGCATGCGCCTGATGGATCCGGGTTTCTTCGAGCGCCTGTCTGCGCAACAGACGCCGAAATACCTGTGGATCGGCTGCTCCGACTCGCGCGTGCCCGCGAACCAGATCATGGGCCTAGCGCCCGGCGAAGTGTTCGTCCACCGCAACATCGCCAATGTCGTCGTGCACACCGACCTGAATTGCCTGAGCACGATCCAGTTTGCGGTGGACCTGCTCAAGGTCGAGCACATCCTCGTGGTCGGTCATTACGGCTGCAGCGGCGTGCACGCGAGCATGACCGGCACGCGCGTGGGCCTCGCCGACAACTGGCTGCGCCACGTCGGCGATGTCTCGCAGAAGCACGCGGAGCTGCTCGACGGCGAAGGCCTGGAATCGTTGCGTCATGCGCGCCTGTGCGAACTCAACGTGATCGAGCAGGTCTCCAACGTCTGCGAAAGCACGGTGGTCGAGGACGCATGGTCGCGCGGCCAGAAGCTTTCCGTGCACGGCTGGGTCTACGATCTGCTCGACGGCCGCGTGCGCGAGCTCGGCATGGACGTGGCATCGCGCGAACAGCTGGCTCCGGCCTACGACGCCGCGGTCGAGCGCGTGCGCACCCACGGGGGCGAGCGATGAGCGAGGCGATCCGCACCGATTCCGCTCCCAAGCCGGTTGGCGCGTATCCGCACGCGCGCCGCGTCGGCGACCTGCTGTTCCTTTCGGGCATCGGACCGCGCGATCCGAAGGACGATTCGATTCCGGGCAACGTGTACTTCGCGGACGGCCGTCTGCGCGAGCACGAAATCGCCGCGCAGACCCGGCAGGTGTTCGCCAACGTGCGCGCCGTGCTCGAAGCTTCCGGCGCGCGCTGGGAGGACCTCGTCGATGTGACCGTCTACCTCACCGACATGGCGCGCGATTTCAAGGCCTACAATGCGATCTGGGCCGAACACTTCCCCGATCCGGCGCGCGCGCCCTGCCGCACCACGCTGGGCATCACCGAGCTGCCGACGCCGATCGCGATCGAGCTCAAGTGCACGGCCTCGCTCGCGAGGTAATGCCATGCTGACGCCGCCGTTCGACTTCAAGCGCTGGATCGACGAGCACCGCCACCTGCTGCAACCGCCGGTCGGCAACAAATGCGTGATCGACGGCGACTTCATCGTGATGGTCGTCGGGGGACCGAACGCGCGCACCGACTATCACTACGAGGAAGGCCCCGAATTCTTCTACCAGCTCCAAGGCGAGATGGTGCTGAAGGGGCAGGGGGACGGGGTTGCGCAGGACATCCCGATACGCGCCGGGTGGATCTTCTACCTGCCGCCGCGCGTGCCGCACTCGCCGCAGCGCGGCGCGGGCGGCATCGGCCTGGTGATCGAGCGCAAGCGCCTGCCGCACGAACTGGACGGCCTTCAGTGGTACTGCGAGCGCTGCAACCACAAGCTCTACGAAGAGTATTTCCCGCTGCAGGACATCGAACGCGATTTCTTCGCGGTGTTCGAGCGGTTCTATCGCGGCGCGGAACATCGCACCTGCAAGGCCTGCGGACACCTCAATCCGAGGCCCGCGCGCTACGAGGACGCTGCCGAAAACGATCCGACCTGAGCGCCACGGAGCACCAAGGCCGCGGACTCCTCCGGTAGAATCGCGGCATGCTCAAGATCGACGTCCACGCCCACATCCTGCCGCGCGACTGGCCCGACCTCGCGCGCAAGTACGGCGACGACCGCTTCCCGGTCATCCACCACACCGACGATGGCCGCCATCGCATCTACCGCGACGGCAAGTTCTTCCGCGAAGTCTTCCCCAAGACCTGGGACGCGGAGGAACGCATCGCCGACTACGAACGTTTCGGCGTGCAGGTGCAGGTGATCAGCACGGTGCCGGTGATGTTCAGCTACTGGGCCAAGCCGCAGCACGCCTACGAATTGCACCAGTCGCTCAACGACCACATGGCCGGCGTCTGCCACGCGCATCCGCGCCACTACGCGGGCATAGGCACGGTGCCGCTGCAGTCTCCGCGGCTGGCGATCCAGGAACTCGAGCGCTGCATGGACCAGCTCGATCTGCAGGGCGTGCAGATCGGCAGCCACGTCAACGACTGGAACCTCGACGCGCCGGAGCTGTTCGACTTCTTCCAGGCCGCGAGCGAACTCGGCGCGGCGATCCTGATCCATCCCTGGGACATGATGGCGAAGGATTCGATGCCGAAGTACTGGATGCCGTGGCTGGTCGGCATGCCGGCCGAGCAGTCGCGCGCGGCCTGCTGCCTGATCTTCGGCGGCGTGCTCGAGCGTCTGCCGAAACTCAAGATTTGCTTCGCGCATGGCGGCGGCAGTTTCCCGTACACGATCGGCCGCATCGAGCACGGCTTCCGCATGCGGCCCGATCTCGTCGCGACCGACAACCCGCGCAATCCGCGCGAATACCTCGACCGCGTGTACTTCGATTCCTGGGTCGCCGACGATCGCGCGCTGCGCTATCTCATCGACACGGTCGGCATCTCGCGCGTGATGATGGGCACCGACTATCCCTTCCCGCTCGGCGAGCAGGAACCGGGCAGTTTCATCGAAGGCTTGAAACTCGCCGAACCCGACCAGGCGCGGCTCTACCACGGCACCGCGCTGGAGTGGCTGGGGCTTTCCGCGTCGCGGTTCGGAGCGGCGGCATGAGCGCGTTCGACGCGTCCGAAGCCGCCGCGCACGCGCTCGACGCCGCCGACCCGCTGCGCGCGTTCCGCGACGAGTTCCTTATCCCGCCCGCGACCGATCCGTCGCTCGGATCGCCGCACCAGCTCTACTTCGCTGGCAATTCGCTGGGGCTTCAACCACGTGGCGTTCGTGAAGCGTTGATCACGGAACTCGACGACTGGGCGCGGCTGGGCGTCGAGGCGCATTTCCACGGGAAGCATCCATGGATGCCCTACCACAACGAGGTGCGCGAGCACCTCGCCGAGATCGCCGGCGCGCTGCCTTCGGAAGTGGTCGCGATGAACTCGCTGACCGCGAACCTGCACCTGATGTGCGTGAGCTTCTACCGGCCGACGCGCGAGCGGCACGCGATCCTGATCGAGGCAGGCGCATTTCCATCGGACCGCTACGCGATCGAATCGCAGATCCGCTTTCACGGCTTCGATCCGGCGACGTCGCTGATCGAGCTGTCCGGCGATCCGGACACCGGCATCATAGGCATCGAGCGCATCGAACGTGTGCTTGCAGAACACGGTTCGCGGATCGCCCTGGTGCTCTGGCCCGGCGTGCAATACCGCACCGGCGAAGTGTTCGACCTTGAGGCGATCGCAAATCTCGCGCACGCGCGGGGCTGCGTCGCCGGATTCGACCTCGCGCATTCGGCGGGCAACGTCGCGCTCGCGTTGCACGATGCCGACGCGGATTTCGCGGTGTGGTGCAGCTACAAGTACCTGAACTCCGGCCCCGGCGCGGTCGCCGGCTGCTTCGTGCACGAACGCCACGCGCGCTCGGATCGCCCGCGCTTCGCGGGCTGGTGGGGCCACGACCAGGCGACGCGCTTCCGGATGGGTCCCGAATTCGTGCCGACGCCGGGCGCCGACGGCTGGCAGCTCAGCAATCCGCCGATCATGGCGCTGGCCCCGTTGCGTGCTTCGCTGGAGCTCTTCCACCGCGCGGACATGCAGCGGCTGCGCGAGAAGTCGCGGCGACTGACCGCCTATCTCGCAGGCCTGATCGCGATGAAACTCGCCGACACCATCGCCATCGCCACGCCTTCCGAACCGCAACGCCGCGGCTGCCAGCTCAGCCTGCGCGTGATCGGCGGCCGCACGCGCGGTCGCGCGCTTTTCGAGCACCTGCTCGCGCGCGGCATCATCGGCGACTGGCGCGAACCCGACGTGATCCGCGTCGCACCGACGCCGCTGTACAATCGCTTCATCGACGCGTGGCAGCTCGTCGAAGCCATCGGAGCATGGCGCGATGCGACCTGATCCGGATCGAACGATCACCATCGCCGGCGCGGGCCTAGCGGGCGCGCTGCTCGCGGCGCTGCTCGCGCGCGCGGGCTGGAAGGTGGATGTGTTCGAGAAGCGCGCCGATCCGCGCGCGGTCGGCTACGAAGGCGGCCGTTCGATCAACCTCGCGCTCGCCGAACGCGGCTTGCACGCGCTGCGCCAGGCCGGCCTGCACGAGGCCGTGCTCGCGCAGGCGGTGATGATGCGCGGTCGCATGGTGCATTTCGCCGACGGACATCTCGACCTGCAGCGTTACGGCAAGGACGACAACGAGGTGATCTGGTCGGTGCATCGCGGCCGTCTGAACCTGCTGCTGCTCGATGCCGCCGAAGCGGCCGGCGCGAAGCTGCATTTCGGCGCGCGGGTGGATGCGGTGGATTTCGCGGCGAAAACGATCCGGCTGCACGACGAACACCTGAGCGCCATGCACGAAATTCCGTTCGAGGTACTGATTGGCGCCGATGGCGCCGGTTCCGCGTTGCGCGGCGCGATGAATGCGATCGCGCCGCTCGGAGAACGCTTCGAATCGCTGGGTCACGGCTACAAAGAGCTCGAAATACCCCCGGCGAGCGATGGCGGCTTCCGCATCGAGCCGAACGCGCTGCACATCTGGCCGCGCGGGCGCTACATGTGCATCGCGCTACCGAATACCGAGCGCACTTTCACCGTCACCCTGTTCCTGCCGCAGAGCGCCGAGGGCAGCACACCCGGATTCAATGCGATTCCGGACATCGCCGCCGCACGCACACTGTTCGAACGCGATTTCGCGGACGCGCTGGCGCTGATCCTGGATTTCGACTCCGACTGGTCGCAGCATCCGATCGGCGCCCTCGGCACGCTGTACCTGGATCGCTGGCATCTGGACGGACGCGCGGTGCTGCTCGGCGATGCCGCGCACGCGATGGTGCCCTTCCACGGCCAGGGCATGAACTGCGCGTTCGAGGATTGCGCCGCACTCGCGCGCCACATCGCCGGTGCGGACGATTTCGCTTCCGCGTTCGCGGCCTTCGAAGCCGAACGCCTGCCGAACGCGCGCGCGATCCAGCAGATGGCGTTGGAAAACTACCTCGAGATGCGCGACCGCGTCGACGACGCCGATTACCTGCTGCAGCGCGAACTCGAACGCCTGCTCGCGCAGCGCCATCCGGAACGCTTCGTGCCGCGCTACGCGATGGTCTCGTTCCGCCGCGTCCCCTACGCCACCGCGTTGGGGCGCGGCCGCATCCAGCGCGAGCTGCTGGCCGAAGCGACGCGCGGCCGCACGCGCATCGAGGACGTTGATCTGGCTGCCGCCGATGCCGCCGTGTCGGCACGGCTTTCCGCGCTGGAAGCCGGTTGATGCCGGCGACGTTCTATTTCTACGACCTGGAGACCTTCGGCAGCGATCCGCGCCGCACGCGCATCGCGCAATTCGCCGGCCAACGCACCGACGCGGAACTGAACCCTATCGGCGAGCCGCTGGTGCTCTACTGCAAGCCCGCCGACGACCTGCTGCCCTCGCCCGAGGCCACGCTGATCACCGGCATCACGCCGCAGCAGTCGTTGCGCGACGGCGTCAGCGAGGCCGAATTAATGGCGCGCGTGCTCGAGGAATTCGCCGCGCCGCAGACCTGCGTGGCCGGTTACAACTCGCTGCGCTTCGACGACGAGTTCATCCGCTATACGGCCTACCGCAATTTCCACGACCCGTACGAGCGCGAATGGCGCGGCGGCAACTCGCGTTGGGACCTGCTCGATGTCATGCGGCTCGCTCACGCGCTGCGTCCCGGCGGCATCGAATGGCCGCGGCGACCCGACGGCGCGCCCAGCTTCCGGCTTGGCAATCTGACGGCCGCGAACGGCATCGGCCACGAACAGGCGCACGATGCGCTGTCGGACGTGCGCGCCCTGATCGGCCTCGCGCAGCGGTTCCGGCAAGCGCAGCCGCGGCTGTTCGACTACTGCCTGAAGCTGCGCGACAAGAAATACGCCGCGAGCCTGCTCGATGTCGCGCAGATGCGGCCGGTGCTGCACATCTCCGGCCGCTACTCGGCCGCGCGCGGCAATGCAGCGCTGGTCGCGCCGATCTGCCGGCACCCGCAGATCGAATCGCGGGTGATCGCGTTCGACCTCGACGACGATCCCGAAGCGCTGCTCGAACTCGACGCGGACGACATCGCCGATCGCCTGTACACGCCGGCCACAGACTTGCCCGAGGGCGAATCGCGCGTCCGGCTCAAGGAGATCCATCTCAATCGCTGCCCGGCGCTGGTTGCGTTGGATCATCTGCGCGACGACGATTTCGCCCGCCTGAACCTCGATCCCGACTGCGCGCAACGCCGTGCCGAATCCCTGCGCGCAGCCGAAGGCCTGGCCGAGAAAGTACGGCAGGTCTTTGCGCGCTCACGCGACCGCGGTATCGCCGACCCGGATGCGGCGCTGTACGACGGTTTCCTTCCGGATCGCGATCGCCGCCTGTTTCCGAACCTGCGCGCCGCCGCGCCGCAGGCCCTGCCCGCATTCGCCACACAGTTCGGCGATCCACGCCTGGTCGAACTCGTGTTCCGCTACCAGGCGCGCAACTGGCCCGAATCGCTGGATGCCGCGCAGCAGGCACGCTGGAACGCATATCGCCATGCGCGCCTGGACAACGATGCCGGGCTTTCCGAGTATTCGTTCGAGAGCTACACGGTGAGCATCGCCGCGCTGCGCGCTCGCCACGCGAACGATGGCCGCGTGCAGGTGCTGATGGATGCGCTCGAGGACTGGGGGAATACAATCAGGTCGAGTCTCGGATAGAGCCCTCTGCATGGCCACCTACTTCACCGCCCAGACCTTCAAGTTTCAGCGCGCGCTGGGAAAGAACAACAACCGCGCCTGGTTCGCCGCGCACAAGGACGACTACGAACAGCACCTGCGCCAGCCGTTCCTGCGCCTGATCGCGGACCTGCAGGCGCCGCTGGCCGCGATCAGCCCGCATTTCCGCGCCGACCCGAAACCGGTCGGCGGCTCGCTGTTCCGCATCCACCGCGACACGCGCTTTTCGAGCGACAAGACGCCGTACAAGGTCTGGGCAGGTGCGCGGCTCTACCACGAGCGGATCAAGATCGCCTCGACGGAAGCCACGTTGCAGCGGCACAGCGCCGGCATCGAAGCGCCCTCCTTCTACATCCACATCTACCCCGGCGACTGCTTCCTCGGCGGCGGGCTCTGGCATCCGGAACCCGCGACGCAGCGCCGCATTCGCAATTTCATCGTCGAGAATCCGGAGACCTGGAAAAAAGCTGTGCGCTCGGCCGCGTTCAAGCGCCGCTACGAGCTGCACGACGAGAAACTCTCGCGTCCTCCGCGCGGCTATCCGGCCGACCACGAGTTGATCGAAGACCTCAAGCGCAAGAACTTCGTCGCGATGGCCGCGCTCGACGACGCGACCGTGACCGGTCCGCGCCTGCTCAAGGCGGTGTCCGACGGGCTGCGCGGCTGCGCGCCGCTGATCGATTACCTCTGCGCGTCGCTGGACCTCGAATTCTGATGACACGGCGATCGCGGCCAAGCATCCGGCAATGAACGCGCGCCGCCGTTTCCTGTTCGCGCAGTTCTATTTCTGGTACTACGCCGCGATCGGCGCGTACTCGCCCTACGTCGGCCGCTGGGTCGACGCGCTCGGCCACGGCGGCTTCGTGGTCGGCGCGATGCTGGGCCTGTGGTACGCCTCGCGCATTTTCGGCCCGCCCGTGTGGACCGCGCTCGCCGCGCGCAGCGAGCGCCCCGGCCTCTGGCTGGTGTACGGTTGCGCGATCGCGCTGGCCTGCTTCGCGGGCTTCACGCTCACACGCTCGACGCTCGCGCTGCTCTCAGTGATGGCCGCGTTCGGATTCTTCTACAATGCGCTGCTGCCGCAGTTCGAGGCGATGACGCTGACCGCGCTCGGCCCGGACAGCCACGACTACGGCCGCATCCGCCTCTGGGGTTCGATGGGGTTCCTCGTCGTCGCGGGCAGCTACGGCTGGCTGCTCGATCGCCTCGGCAACACCGCGTTCCCGTGGATCTGCCTGCCGCTGTTGGTCGCTGCGCTGCTCTCCGCGTGGCCGCACCGCGACGACCGACCGCCACAGCACGTCGATACCGTCGCCGACGCGGGGCATCTGTGGAAACGCCCTGGCGTGCGCCGCTTCCTGCTGGTCGCGCTGCTCGCGCAGGCCGGCTTCGGCACGTTCTACGTGTTCTACACCTTGCACCTGCAGGACCATCACCACGATGGGCTCGCGGTCGGCATCCTCTGGGCGGTCGGCGTGCTCGCCGAGATCGTGATGTTCTGGTTCGCGCCGGGACTGATCGCGCGCGTCGGCGCGGCGCGACTGCTCAGCGTCTGCCTCGCGATCGGCGCGGTGCGATGGGTGGTCACCGCGTTCCTCGCAGGATCGTTCGCGTGGATGATCGCGGCCCAGCTCACCCACGCCTTCAGCTTCGCGGTGTTCCAGGCCTGCCTGATGCGGATGATGACCGTGTACTTCCCCGGCCGTCGCGCCGCGGCCGGCCAGAGCCTGCTCTACGGATTCTCCTCGGGCGTCGGTGGCGTGCTCGGCGCGGCGATCGCGGCGGTGCTGTGGCATTACGGACGCGGCCAGTGGGCCTTCCTCGGCGGCGCCGCGCTCACTGCGCTGGCGTGGCTGATCTACGCGCTGCGCAGGAACCCGGCGCGTTCGGCTGGCGAAGCCGCAGCCTGACCCTCACTCCTGCTCGTTGGACACGCCATGCGGCACGTGCCCTGCGGCAACGTGGCGACTCGCGTTCGCGATGTTCTCCCGCGAATCGTCGAAGAAAATGTCGGCGCCGAACGCGCGCAGGAACGGGCCCTTGTCGCGGCCGCCCAGGAACAATGCTTCGTCGAGGCGTACCCCCCATTCGCGCAGGGTCAGGATCACGCGCTTGTGCGCGGGCGCCGAGCGCGCGGTGACCAGCGCGGTGCGGA
>CAYUXZ010000020.1:0-47972 GCA_964449135.1 uncultured Gammaproteobacteria bacterium | reverse complement strand
TCGTCCCCACATTCACGTGCGGCTTCTTGCGTTCGAATTTGCCCTTGGCCATGTCAGCGTCCGATGTCTGAAGTTGAAGTTGAAAGTTGCGTGTTTGCTTGAAGCAGGTGTCGCGAAGGTGGTGCTCATGACTGGAATCGAACCAGCGACCTCTTCCTTACCAAGGAAGTGCTCTACCGACTGAGCTACATGAGCAAGGTGTTGCCGAAGCGAAAGCGTTTCAATGGAGCGGGAGACGGGAATCGAACCCGCACTAGTAGCTTGGAAGGCTACAGTTCTACCATTGAACTACTCCCGCATTTGAAGCCGTGTTGCGAAACGCGGTGTCGCGTGAAACTGGTGGAGGGAGGTGGATTACGTCGGGCATCCTGCCCTCCGCCCTCCGGGCCGCGCCGCTTTCGCGTCGCGTTCCGAATCGCTCCTGCGATTCGGTCGAACCACGACGGTGGTTCTCACCACCTCCCGTGTCGCGCACTTGCAGTTTGATACTGGTGGAGGGAGGTGGATTCGAACCACCGTAGGACGATGTCCAGCAGATTTACAGTCTGCCCTCGTTGGCCGCTTGAGTATCCCTCCGGAATTTCCCGCATCTCTCCTTTTTGCCAAGCGGACTTCCCCAAGCGCCCCGCATCGCGTCCGGGCCGCTCGGCTATCCCTAGGAAAAACAGCCAATAATTGTCGGTTCCTGGCGACACAAAGTCAACGGGACTCCGGATTGCCGACCCACTCGCGCCGGTTCCGGCCAGCGGGACAACCAGCCGCGCTAGACGTTGAAGCGGAAATGCAGCACGTCGCCCTCGCGGACGCGGTATTCCTTGCCTTCCAGCCGCAGCTTGCCGGCGTCGCGAGCGCCGGACTCCCCCTTGAAGCGGATGTAATCCTCGTAGGCGATGGTCTCGGCGCGAATGAAGCCGCGCTCGAAGTCGGTGTGGATCACTCCGGCCGCCTGCGGCGCGGTCGCACCCTGCGGGATGGTCCAGGCGTGGACCTCCTTTTCGCCGGCAGTGAAATAGGTCTGCAGGCCCAGCAGCGCGTAGGCCGCGCGGATGACGCGGTTCAGGCCGGGCTCGTCCAGCCCCATGTCGGCGAGGAAGGCCCCCTTGTCGGCGTCGTCGAGTTGGGCGAGCTCCTCCTCGATCGCCGCGCAGACCGGCACGACCTGCGCTCTTTCCGCTTGGGCCCGCTCGCGGACCCGGTCGAGATGCGGGTTGTTGGTGAAGCCGTCTTCCTTCACGTTCGCCACGTACATCACCGGCTTGAGCGTGAGCAGGAACAGGTCGCGCACCAGCGCGCGCTCCTCGGCGTCCAGCCCAACTGCGCGCCCGGGCCGGCCCTCGTTCAGCGCCGAGGCCAGCTTCTGCAGCACCGGCTTGCGCGCCAGCGCTTCCTTGTCGTTGGCCTTGGCCGCACGTTCGACCTTCGCCAGTGCCTTGTCGACCGAGTCCAGGTCAGCCAGAGCCAGTTCGGTGTCAATGGTCTCGATGTCGGCGATCGGGTCGATTTTCCCGGCAACGTGCACGATGTCGCCGTGCTCGAAGCAGCGCACCACGTGCGCGATCGCATCCACCTCGCGGATATGCGCGAGGAACTTGTTGCCCAGCCCCTCGCCCTTGCTCGCGCCGGCGACCAGCCCGGCGATATCGACGAACTCCATCGCGGTGGGAATGATCTTCAGTGGCTTGGCGATGTTAGCTAGTTCCTCCAGCCGCGCATCCGGGACCGGCACCACGCCGACGTTCGGATCGATCGTGCAGAACGGAAAATTCGCCGCGGCGATTCCCGCCTTGGTCAGCGCGTTGAAGAGGGTGGACTTGCCGACGTTGGGCAGCCCGACGATGCCGCATCTGATGGCCATTGGAATTCCGTCTGTGCCGGCGCGCTACTCGGCGCGCTCGGCGGGTTTGGTGTGCAGCCGTTTCATCGCTTCGTTGATGTCACCGGAGACCGCCAGCGGCAGCACCGCCAGCGCATCGTCCACCGCGCGCAGCATCGCGGCTTCGTCGTCCTTGCCGGGCTTGCCCAGCACCCAGCCGGTGACCTTGTCCTTGTGGCCCGGATGGCCGATGCCCAGCCGCAGACGATGGAACTTGCCGTGTCCGAGCAGGGCCATGATGTCGCGCAGGCCGTTCTGCCCGCCGTGGCCGCCGTCGAACTTCAACCGCGCCGTGCCGGGCGGCAGGTCCAGGTCGTCGTGCGCGACCAGCATCTGCTCGGGCTCGATCTTCCAATAGCGCAACGCGGCGCAAACCGCGCGGCCGCTGTGGTTCATGAACGTCGTCGGCCTCAGCAACATCACCGGCTCGCCGCCGATCGAGGCCTTCGCGCTTTCCGCATGCAGTTTGCCCTCGTGGCCGAAGCGCGCACCGAGATTTTCGGCGAGCGCGTCGATCCACCAGAACCCGGCGTTGTGCCGGGTACGGGCGTGCTCCGGCCCGGGATTGCCCAAGCCGACGATCAAACGCAATGCAGACATGCGGCCGGCTCTCGAAGAACGCGGGTTCTGAAGCAAAGGGTGGTCCGAGCGGTGCGAAACGAATCGCGCCGATCCCGATCACGTCCCCTGGCCGTTCCGGCCAGGGGACGCAGGACCGCGTTACTTCTTGTCCTTGCCCTTGTCGGCAGCCTTGTCCGCAGCCGCTTCCGGAGCGGCCTGCTGGGTCGCCGGCACCTCGGCCGAAACCTCGGTCGTGGTTTCCTCGACTTCTTCCTTGGCGTGCTTGGCGATGACCACGGCGACATCGTGTTCCTTGCCGAGCTTGAGCTCGGGGACTTCCACGCCCGCCGGCAACTTGATCTGCGACAGGTGGATGATGTCGCCGACTTCCAGCGCCGACAGGTCGACCTCGATGTACTCGGGCAGATCCTTCGGCAGGCAGCTGATCTCGACCTCGTTGAGCTCGTGGGTAACGATCACGCCCGCGGCCTTGCCGGCCGGCGACTTCTCCTGGTTCAGGAAGTGCAGCTGCACGCTGACGCGGATCGCCTCGTTCTCGCTCACGCGCTGGAAGTCCATGTGCATGATCTGCGCCTTGTACGGATGGCGCTGCATGTCGCGCAGGAGGACCTTCTCGACGGCGCCGTCCACGTCCAGCGACAGGATGCTCGAGTAAAACCATTCGTTCTGCGAAGCCAGCCAGATTGGGTTGTGCTCGAGCTGCACGGACTTGGGATCGGCGTGGCCGCCGTAGACGATGGCCGGAATGAAGCCCTCGTTGCGCAGGCGGCGGCTCGCACCCTTGTTCCCCTGCACTTCGCGGCTCGCGGCCTTGATGTTGTGTTCGATAGCCATTGGATTACTCACTTTTCTATTGCATGACCCACCTTGCGGTGGAAGATGCTCTCCCGCGACCAGGAGAGCGGTTCAGGGGTTTCGCCCCTGTTTCGTTGCGGACCGGACGAAACCGTTCCGCGGAATTTTTTCAATCGACGTACAAGGAACTTACTGACTCACCAAACGCAATGCGGCGGATCGTCTCCGCGAGCAGTTCGGCGACGCTGAGCTGGCGGATCTTACTGCAGTTGCTCGCCGCTTCCCTCAACGGAATCGTGTCCGTCACCACCAGCTCGTCGAGCTGCGACTTGCTGATGTTGTCGATCGCCGCGCCCGACAGCACCGGATGCGTGCAGTACGCGACGACCTTCTTCGCGCCCTGCTCCTTGAGCGCCGCGGCCGCCGCGCACAAGGTGCCCGCCGTGTCCACGATATCGTCCACCAGCACGCAGGTGCGGTCGGCGACGTCGCCGATGATGTTCATCACCGTCGCCACGTTCGCACGCGGACGACGCTTGTCGATGATCGCCAGGTCCGCGTCGTCGAGCCGCTTGGCAACCGCGCGCGCGCGCACCACGCCGCCGACGTCCGGACTGACCACCACCAGGTTGTCGGTGCCCTGCGTGCGCCAGATGTCCGCGAGCAGCAGCGGCGAGGCGTACACATTGTCCACCGGCATGTCGAAGAAACCCTGGATCTGGTCCGCGTGCAGATCGACGGTCAGCACGCGATCGGTTCCGGCCGCGCTGAACATCTTCGCCGCGACCTTCGCCGTGATCGGCACCCGCGCCGAACGCGGCCGCCGATCCTGCCGCGCGTAACCGAAGTACGGCACCACCGCGGTCACGCTGGTGGCCGATGCGCGCTTGAGCGCGTCGATCAGCACCAGCAGTTCCACCAGGTTTTCCGCGCTCGGCGCGCACGTCGGCTGGATCACGAAAACTTCCTGCCGCCGCACGTGCTCCTCGATCTCGACCTGCACCTCGCCGTCGGAGAACTTGCCGACCAGCGCCTTGCCCAGCCGCGTGCCGAGGACCTTGCAGACCGCCTGCGCGAGCGGGCGATTCGCATTGCCGGTGAAGATCAGCAGATTTTCGATGCTCATCGCGACCCACCTGCGTGATGAAAACCCTCGAAACCCTTCGACATCGCCAAGTGGCTGGGGCGGCAGGATTCGAACCTGCGTATGCCGGGATCAAAACCCGGTGCCTTACCGCTTGGCGACGCCCCAGTGTTATTGCGAACACGGGGCATCCTGCCACCGGTTCGCGAAAGCGGTCGCGGCAGAGCCGCGCCACGCTTTCCGCTCAGGTCGCATGCGACCTTCGCGCTGGCACAGCCGTGTGCCAGAAAAGCGCACATCCGGACGTTCGCGATACCGCACCTGCAACTCAGGACATCTGTTTCAGGCGGTCCAGCAGGGGCGAACGCGCGGCGCCTTGCGCGATCCACACCTTATGATTCCCCGCCAGCGCGACCCGCGCCGCTTCGGCCGCCTCGCGCGAGTCGAACGCGACGAAACAACCGCTGCCGCTGCCAGTCACGCAAGCCGACCCGAACCGCGCCAGTGCATCCAGCGTCGCGCCGATCGCCGGAACGCGGCGACGCAGCACGGGCTCGAAGGCGTTGCCGCGCTCTCGTCCTGAATCAAAGCCAAGTATTGTCGCCGCAGGCGCATCCCGCGTCAATTCAGGGGCTTGGAACAACTCGGTGGTCGGCACGTGCACGCCCGGATCGGCGATCAGGTACCAACGCGCCGGCAATTCGATCGGCGTCAGCCGTTCGCCCACCCCTTCGGCCCAAGCGTTCTGCCCGTGCACGAACACGGGCACGTCTGCGCCCAGCCGAAGCCCCAGATCGGCCAGCGATTCGGTGCCCAGCCCGGTTCCCCAGAGCCTATCGAGCGCGACCAACACGGTAGCTGCATCCGAAGACCCGCCGCCGAAGCCGCCGCCGAGTGGAATGCGCTTCTCGACCGAGATCTCGCAGCCCAGGCCGCAGCCGGTTTCGGCCTGGAGCAGCCGCGCCACGCGCACGCTCAAGTCGTCGGGCTCGGCAACCCCGTAGCTGGCCGAATCGTTCGCCCGCCGGATCGCGCCATCATCGCGAAGACGAAGCCGCACCGTGTCGCCCCAGTCGAGCAACTGGAACACGGTCTGCAACAGGTGATAGCCATCGTCGCGGCGGCCGACGATCTGAAGGAACAGGTTGAGCTTCGCCGGCGCAGGCCACTCGCTCCAGCCGTCGTTCGTGGCAGCGTCCGTCGTCACTGGTCGTCCCAGCGGTCCACGGACAGGCGCACCTTGGCATCGCCCTGGCTCGCGAAAACCTTTTTCGGTCGCGGTGGATCGCCGGCGGTGTCCCAGGCGCGGTATTCGACCGACCACTCGTCTTCGATCAGCAGCGACGGCAGACTGTCAGCGCCGAATTCAAGCTGCGCGTCAGAGCTCGCGCGTGCGCCGCGCGCCCACGACGCCAGCGCATCCACCGGCACCTGCCAGCCCAGCGCCTGGTAGAGCAGCGCTTCGGCATCGCTGCCCTCGAGCGTGCCGCCCTCGAGTCCTTCCAGCCGCACGCGCCCGTTCTCGCGCACCATGCGCCAGCTCTGCCGCGTGACCGGCGCGCTCAGGCGGATGTCGAAATCCGCGCCGTGCTGCTTCCACTCGATCCGCCCGCTGCCACCATCCTTGCCGTTGGAGATCGCGATGCGTCCGCTCAGCGACCAGTCGGTGCGCGCCGCAAGCGCGGCCTCGCGCGCAACCTGCGCGTGCATCAGCGCGGCATCGGGCGCGCGGCGCACCGGCGGCGACACGCACGCTGACAACGCGAGGACGAACAGCAGGTACAGCGCTCGCCATTCCGAGGAAACACGCAATCGGATCATGGCTTGTATGTCTGCACGATGCGCTGCAAGGCGCGATTGTCCTTGTCGATCGCCAAGCCCTGGTTCCACACCGCGCGCGCTCCAGTCTTGTCGCCGCCCAGCCACAACACCTCGCCCAGGTGCGCGGCGATCTCCGCGTCCTTCTGCAGCGCGAACGCACGCCGCAGGTTGCGCAGCGCCTCGGCGTCGCGACCCAGGCGGTGCTGCACCCAGCCCAGGCTGTCGAGGATCGCCGGCGAATCGGGCTGCAGGCGCAGCGCACGTTCGATCAGTACCTGCGCCTCCGCGTAGCGTTGGGTGCGGTCGGCGAGCGTGTAACCGAGCGCATTGAGTGCTTCGGCATTGTCGGGCTGCGTCTTGATGATGCTGCGCAGGTCCGCTTCGGCTTCCGCCACGCGATCCATGCCTTCGAGCAGCAGCGCACGCCCGTACAGCAAGCCCGATTCGCCGTCGAAGATCGCCAGCCCGCGCCCGTACGCGGCGATCGCCTCGTCCTTGCGCTGGTGCCTTGCGAGCAGTTCGGCCTCGACCTGGAAACTGTCGCGCTGCGCGTCGCCGTCCGCGCCGTCGTCGTGCTGCAGTTCGCGCAGCACCTTGATCGCGCCGTCGAGGTCGCCGCGCGTATCGAGCACGATCGCGATCCGCGACTGCGCCGCATCGTGCTGCGGGCCCGCGGGCAAGCCGCGATACCAGGCCAGCGCCTCGTCGAAACGCTGCAGGTATTCGGCGAGTTGCCCCAGCAGCAGACCGCGCGCGGCATCGGGCTTGTCCACGAGCGCCTTGACCTCGGCGTACAGCTTCGCGAGGCCGTCGCGATCGTCGGCCTCGGCGAGATAGCCGGCGCGGGAGATGTAGCTGCGGTCGTCCTGCGGCCCGGCAGAGAGCGTGACCGCCGCGGCCTTGCGATCGCCGAGCAGCGCGTAGCCGCCGGCGGCCGCGTGGCGCACGTCGGCATCGCGCGGCGCCAATGCAAGCGCACGTTCGATCGCGTGGCGCGCGGCGCCGGCATCGCCCTGCTCGCGCAAGCGCTCGGCTTCGAGCAGCCACACGTGCGGTTCGGTCGGGAAACGACGCACGAGATCGCTGGCGATGCGCCGGGCCAGCACTGGATCGCCGAGACGCTGCGCGAGTTCGCCGTACGCGAGCCACGCGCCGATGTCCTGCGGCCAGCGGCCCTGTGTCAGCAGATCGCCCGCGACCTGCGCGGAGGTCGCGCTGTCGGTCGCCGAGGCGAGTACGCCGACCGCGCGCTTCCAACCCTGGCCGTCCGAACCGAGGATCGCGAGCAGTTCGCGCCGCGCGGCCGCGCGATCACCGCTGCGCAGCGCGAGCACGGCGTCGGCGGACTGCAGGTCTTCGGATTTCGGATCGAGCTGGCGCCAGCGCGCGATCGCGCGCGCGGCGAACGCGTTCTCGTGCGCGACCAAGGCGATCTCGGTCGCGCGCCGCGCGAGCGCGGGATCGTCGGATTTCTGCGCGGCGTCGAGATATTCCTTCGAGGCCTGCGGGCCATCGCCGGACTGTAATGCGAACTCTCCCCTCAAGACCGGAGCCAGCGCGTCCTCGGTCGCCGCATCCGCGTGCGCGATCGGCAGGGCGAGGCACAGCAGCAGCGCGAACAAACGCCGGCGCGACCGGCCACGGTCGCAACAGTTACAATGCACGGCGGCGATTTTCTGCATCCGGCAAGCTTATCGCATCGACCTTAACGCCATGTCTTTGCTGGCCATCGGCCTGAACCACCAGACCGCCCCGATCGCGCTGCGCGAGAAGGTGGCGTTCGCACCCGAAGCGCTGCCGAACGCGCTGGCCTCGTTGCGCGCAATCGAAGGCGTGCACGAGGCGGCGCTGCTTTCGACCTGCAATCGCACCGAGCTGTACGCGCGGATCGAACCGCAGTCCGAAGGTGCGGTCGTGCGCTGGCTCGCCGAGCACCACGAGCTGGGCCTCGCCGACCTCGACGCCTACCTCTACCAGCACACAGACGCCGACGCCGTGCGCCATCTGTTCCGCGTCGCGACGGGTCTGGATTCGCTGGTGCTGGGCGAGCCGCAGATCCTCGGCCAGGTCAAGCAGGCCTGGCAGACCGCGCGCTCGGCACATGCGTTGAAGACGCCGCTGGACCGGCTGTTCCAGCACTGTTTCGCGGTCGCCAAGCGCGTGCGCACCGACACGCGCATCGGCGCGCACCCGGTGTCGGTGGCTTACGCGGCCGTGCGGCTCGCGCAGCAGGTGTTCGCGCGGCTTGACCAGGCGACCGTGCTTCTCATCGGCGCGGGCGAAACCATCGAACTCGCAGCGCGTCATCTCGTTGATGCGAACGCGCAGCGCATCCTCGTCGCGAACCGCACGCTGGAGCACGCGCAGCAGCTCGCGCACCGCTTCGGCGGCGTCGCGCTGCCGCTCGACGACCTCGACAAGCACCTCGCCGAAGCCGACATCGTGATCAGCGCGACCGCGAGCCGCGAGCCGGTGCTCACCCGCGCGATGGTCGAACGCGCGATCAGGATGCGCCGGCACGCGCCGATGTTCCTGCTCGATCTGGCAGTGCCGCGCGACATCGAAGCGAATGTCGCCGCACTGGAAGACGTTTATCTCTACACGATCGACGACCTCGAACAGGCGATCGTCGAGAATCGCCGTTCGCGCCAGCAGGCCGCGGGCGAAGCCGAGACGTTGATCGACCTGCAGGTCGAACAGTTCATGGCCTGGTGGCGCGGCAGCACGCAGCAGGACACGCTCAAGGCGCTGCGTTCGCGCGGCGAAGCCGATCGCGACGCGCTGCTCGCGCGCGCGAAGGAACAACTCGCCGCCGGACGCGATCCGCACGACGTGCTCGAACAGCTCGCGCACGGATTGACCAACAAGCTGCTGCACGCTCCGACCGCGGGGCTGCGTCGCGCCGCGCACGAAGGCGACGCGCAATTGCTCAACGCCGCCGCGCGCCTGTTCGACGCATCCGGCGGCGCGCGCATCGAAGCGACAGACGGCTCCACTCTCGATGATGGCAGGGAAAGCTCCGATGACTCCGAGCCTGCTGCGCAAGCTTGAGTCGCTCGCGGAGCGCCGCGAGGAAGTCGCGCGCCTGCTCGCCGAACCGGACGTCGTCGGAGACCAGAAGCGTTTCCGAGAGCTCTCGCGCGAATTCACCCAACTCGAACCGATCGCCGCCGCGCTCGCCGATCACGACCGCGCGAAATCCGATCTCGCCGCCGCGAAAGCGATGCGCGACGATCCGGAATTGCGCGAACTTGCCGACGCGGAAATCCCCGCGGTCGCCGAACGCATCGCGAACATCGAGGCAGCGCTGGGCCTGCTGCTGATTCCGGTCGATCCGCGCGACGAGGCGAGCCTCTTCCTCGAAGTGCGCGCGGGCACGGGAGGCGACGAGGCCGCGCTCTTCGCCGGCGATCTGTTCCGCATGTACGCACGCTACGCCGAACGCCGGGGCTGGAAGGTCGAGGTCGAGTCGGCGAACCCCGGCGAGCACGGCGGCTTCAAGGAGATCGTCGCTCGCATCGAAGGCCGCGGCGCATATTCGAAGCTGAAGTTCGAGTCCGGCACGCACCGCGTGCAGCGCGTGCCGGAAACCGAGGCGCAGGGTCGCATCCACACTTCCGCCGCGACGGTCGCGATCCTGCCGGACGATGCCGAAGTCGGCGAAGTGCAGATCAATCCAGCCGACCTGAAGGTCGACACCTTCCGCAGTTCGGGCGCGGGCGGCCAGCACGTCAACAAGACCGAATCGGCGATCCGCATCACCCACGTACCCAGCGGCATCGTCGTCGAGAACCAGACCGAACGCTCGCAGCACGCGAATCGCGACAAGGCGATGCAGCGGCTGAAAGCGATGCTGCTCGACAACGAGCGCGCGAAAGCCGCGGCTGCAACCGCCGCGTCGCGTCGCCTGCAGGTCGGCAGCGGCGATCGCAGCCAGCGCATCCGCACCTACAACTTCCCACAGGGCCGCATCACCGACCATCGCGTTGAAGGGCTGACGCTCTACGACCTGCCGAACATCATCGACGGCGACCTCGATGCGCTGATCGAACGATTGACGCGCGAGCACCAGGCCAACGAGCTGAAATTGTTGACGGAGGCCGCATGAGCATCGCCATTCGCCGCGCCAACGCGAACGACCTCGACGCCCTCGCGCCGCTGTTCGACGCGTATCGGCAGTTCTACGAGCAGCCCAGCGACGTCGCCGGTGCGCGCGTCTTCCTGACCGAACGCCACGCGAATAACGAATCGGTGCTGTTGATCGCCGAACGCGACGGCGCGGCGATCGGCTTCGTGCAGCTCTACCCGATCTTCTCCTCCGTTCGCATGGGCCGCGTGTGGACGCTCAACGACCTCTACGTCGTGCCCGATGCGCGGCGCCATGGCGTCGCCCGCGCCCTGCTCGAAACGTCCTGCGAATTCGCGCGCGAGACCGGCGCACTCGGCCTGCAGCTCGAGACCGGCAAGGACAACCTCGCCGCGCAGAAGCTGTATCGTGATGCGGGCTGGGAGCTCGAGACCAACCTGCACTTCTCCATCACCGTGAAGGGTCGGGAATGAGTGATGCGATTTCGCTGACCCTGTGCGTGCTGACCGTGTCCGACTCGCGCACGGCGGTGAACGACACCTCCGGCGGCTATCTCGTCGAAGCACTGACCGCCGCCGGCCATCGCCTGCACGAACGCACGATCAGTCCCGACGACAAGTACCGGCTGCGCGCGATCGTCTCGAACTGGATCGCCGATGCGAACGTGGATGGCGTGCTCGTCACCGGCGGAACGGGCTTCACCGGCCGCGATTCCACGCCAGAAGCACTGATGCCGCTGCTCGACAAGAGCATGGACGGCTTCGGCGAACTGTTCCGCGCGATCAGCTTCGAAGAGATCGGCACGAGCTCGCTGCAGTCGCGCGCGTTCGCGGGCATCGCCAACGGCACGTTCGTGTTCTGCGTGCCCGGCTCGACCTCAGCTTGTCGCACCGCGTGGGAAAAACTGATTCGCGCGCAGCTCGACGCCACGACCAAACCGTGCAATCTTGCGGCATTGAAGCCTCGATTGAAGGAGTGAGCGATGTCACTCGATTCGACCTTGCGATTGCTGGCCAAGGCGCGCGGCCTGAGCGCGACCGACATCGCGATGGCGATACCCAAGGCCGGCGTCGCCACCGTGTCCGCGTGGATGCGCGGCGATGCACTGCCGGGCAAGCAGCAGCTCGACGCGCTAGCGAAGACCTTCGGCGTCCCCGCCGGCGCGCTGCTCGGCGAACTCGCGAGCACGCTCGATCCGGCGCGCACCAAGGGCGAGCACGAACTGCTCGCCGCGTATCGCGAACTGACGACGAAGCAGCAGGGCGCGTTGCTGGAAGTCGCGCGCGGCCTGGCGGACGTGCGCATCCGTCGGAGGTGAGCCGGTCATGGGCAAGTCCGACGATGACGAAGACGACGACTCCGGCAAGGGCCGGCTCAAACGCAAGCAGTACGCGAAGCTGTTAGAGCCCATGCAAGGCGAACTTCTGCAGATGGCGCGCTGGGTCGAGCACACCGGCGCGCGCTTGCTGATCCTGTTCGAGGGCCGCGACACCGCCGGCAAGGGTGGCGTGATCGGCGACATCGCGCGCACGCTCAATCCGCGCCAGTGCCGCACCGTCGCGCTTGGCAAGCCCGACGAACGCGAGGCCGGCGAGTGGTATCTCCAGCGCTACATCGCGCACCTGCCGGCCGCGGGCGAGATCGTCCTGTTCGACCGCAGCTGGTACAACCGTGCCGGCGTCGAGAAGGTGATGGGCTTCTGCACGGACGCGCAGTACAAGGCCTTCCTCGCGCAGGCGCCGGTGTTCGAGAAGATGCTCACCGACGACGGCATCCTGCTGTTGAAGTACTGGCTGTGCGTGGACCAGGAAGAACAGGAGGCGCGCTTCGCCGAACGCGCCAACGATCCGCTCAAGCGCTGGAAGCTCTCGCCGATCGACCTCAAGGCGCGCACGCACTACGCCGAGTACGGCAGCGCGCGCGACGCGATGCTCAAGGCGACGCACACGAAGAACGCGCCGTGGACACTAGTGGATTTCAACGACCAGAAGCACGGACGCCTGACCCTGATCCGCCACCTGCTCGACGCGCTGCCGGAGATGAAGCTGCCCGCCGCGCCGGTCGCGCTGCCTGCGCTCAAGGGCAAGTTAGAGCGAGAGCGCTACGAGGGGCCGCTGAAGCCGATTCCGGTGTTTCCGCTCGATTGAGCCCGGCGTCTCAGCCAACCGGATTCCTATCTCGGGTCTCGTCTTGACGTAGTGGCGATCGTATCCATTTCATCGCGCTCCGCATTCACGCCGCTCTTGCCGATCAACTTGGGCGCATACCGCCGGATCAACGCTGCCGCGGCGGGCAAGGCATATATCTCCGGCAGCCAGTTGAGGTCGAACGATCCCGCAAACTGGGGGCGGATCAATGCACCACCGACCAGATCAAGGTGGTGCATAACGAGCCCCGGCACGATAGCCAGCACCATGTACAGCCATAGCTTTTCGGGGCGGAGCTTGAGAAGCACGAAAGCGACAGGCAGCGCCAGCAAGATGCTGGCCCAGAGCTCTATGCGCAAATTGGCGTTACCGATCACATGGTATCTGTACAGGTTGATGTAACCCCAGCCGGTCAGGAAAATCTGGCTTTGTATGATGCCCATGAGCACAGCGATGACGGAAGATGCCGGCAGGGTGTCGCGCTTCATGCCATGTACTCTTCATGGGCCATTGCCGATTCTAGCGAATCCGTGGATCACGCCATGGGGCGATAGCGGCGGATAAATGGCTGATGGCTGCGAGGATCGGCCACAGCCGAAGCCGATGCGATCCTCGACATCCGCCGCGACGCGCCGCACGTCGTCCATGCGCGCAAGCGGTGATCCGATCTGCAGCCACTTCGCGAAGACCCCAATGCCCTCGCATCGCCCTGCACGAAGGCCTCGATCACTTCGTGCACGCACCCCCTCCGAGGTCTTCGGGTACACTGATCTTCCCGCCCAAGGGCGCGCTGTACCCCTCCGATGCCTGACGAACCCAGTCGAACGCCCGAGCAAGCCGCACCGGAACGCCGCTCGTGGCTCGAACGCCTCAGCCAGGCGTTTTCCGGCGAACCCCGCAGCCGCGAGGACCTCACCGAAATCCTCCGCGATGCGCAAGATGACGGCCTGATCGCCGACGATACTCGCAAGATGATGGAAGGTGCGCTCACCGTGTCCGAGCGCACCGTGCGCGACGTGATGATCCCGCGCGCGCAGATGGTCGCGTTGCCGGTCAGCGCGCGTTTTTTCGATCTGATGAAGATGGTGGTCGAATCCGGCCACTCGCGCTTCCCCGTTCACGGCGAGGACAAGGACGAGATCCTCGGCATCCTGCTGGCCAAGGATCTGCTGCGCGGCGTGGTCAGCGACGGCGGGCCTTCGCACGTCCGCGAGTTGCTGCGTCCGGCGGTACTGATCCCCGAATCCAAGCGCCTGAACGTGCTGCTCAAGGAGTTCCGGCTCTCGCGCAACCACATGGCGATCGTCGTGGATGAATACGGCGGCGTCGCCGGCCTTGTCACGATCGAGGACGTGCTGGAGGAGATCGTCGGCGAGATCGACGATGAGCACGACGAGGCCAACCCGACCGCGCAGATCGCCGCGCAGGCCGACGGCCAGTTCGTGGTGGATGCGCTCACCCCGATCGCGGATTTCAACGAACGCTTCGGCGCGGATTTTCCCGACGACGAATACGACACCGTCGGCGGGCTGGTCACGGACGCGATCGGGCACTTGCCCGAGTCCGGCGAGGAACTCGCGATGGGGCGCTTCCATTTCCGCGTCTCGCGCGCCGACGCGCGCCGCGTGCACGCAATGATCGTGAGCGTGCAGGCCGATGGGTGAAGAGCGCTGGACGCGCGCGTTCTTGCGCGTTGCGCTGTTTCTCTTCGCGCTGTCGCTGGTCCCGGCGCAGGCATTCGCCGCGCCGCGCGTCGGCGTGGTGACGATGGGTCCTGGCGACGAGTACTGGTCGCGCTTCGGCCACGACGCGATCCTGCTCGATGACCGCGCGGACCATCCGCACAGCGAGCCGACGTTGTACAACTTCGGCTATTTCGACCTGGACGAGCCCGGCTTCCTGTGGCATTTCGTGCAGGGCCGCGCGAACTACCGGCTCGTCGCCCTGCCCGCGGGCGAGGACCTCGCGCAATACGCGCAAGCCGGCCGTGGCGCGAGCGTGCAATGGCTGGATTTCACGCCGCAGCAGGCCGCGAGCCTGCAACGCGACCTGGAATGGAACGCGCGCCCCGAGAACGCGCGCTATCGCTACGACTACTTCACCCAGGACTGCACGACGCGCGTGCGCGACGCGCTCGATCGCGCGCTCGGCGGGCTGTTGCGCGCGCAACTCACTGCGCCGTCGCAGGGCCTGACCTATCGTTTCGAAGCGGTGCGCCTGGGCTCGCCCGAGCCGTGGATGGGACTGGGAATACATTTCGCGCTCGGCCCGTACGCCGACCGGCCGCTGTCGCGCTGGGACGAAGCTTTCATCCCGCAACGGCTGCAGGCGAGCCTGCGCACGATCCGCACCGCGGCCGGCACGCCGCTGGTGACGGGCGAAACCGAGCTGCTGCCTCAGCGACTGCCGCCGGCACCGAGCGATTTTCCGCATTGGCGGATCGGTTTCGTGCTCGCCGGCATCCTGCTTGCGCTGCTCGCGCTGTTCGGCGCGCGCGCGGCGCCGCGCACGACCGCCGCGTTCGCCGGACTGTACTGGCTGAAATGCGGAGTGATGGGAACCGGGCTGATCCTCATCTGGGCGTTCACCGCGCACGTCGCGATCTACGGCAACGAGAACATCCTGCTTGCCAGCCCGTTGTGCCTCGCGTTGTTGCCAGGCGCGTGGGCGCTCCTGCACGGGCGCGAACCTCCGCGTTGGCATCGAACGATGCTGCTTCTCGTGGCCTCGTCGGCGGGCATCGCGCTGTTCCTGAAATTCTTCCCGTTCCGCATCCAGGGCAACGGCGACTGGATCGCGCTGTTCCTGCCGGTCCAGCTTGCCCTCGCCTACGCGGGGTGCAAAATGGACGCCGCTGTCACGCGGGCATAACCGCCGCAGGCATCATTGCCTGCGTTCCGTTCCGGAGATGCGCATGGACACCCATCCCGACCGCAAGGAGATGATCGTCGGCTGCGTGGCCTACGCGGCGGACGGCACGCGGCTGCCCGACATCGCCATCGAACAGGTCAGCGAAGTGCTCGCGCGCGACGACGGCAGCTACGTCTGGGTCGGCCTGTACGAGCCCGACGAGGCGTTGATGAAGGAGCTGCAGGACGAATTCGGCCTGCACGACCTCGCGGTCGAGGACGCGCACAACGCGCACCAGCGGCCGAAGGTCGAGATCTACGGCGACTCGCTGTTCATCGTCGTCAAGACCGCGCAGGCGGTGAAAGGCCGGGTCGAGTTCGGCGAGACCCACGTCTTCCTCGGCAAGCGCTACCTCGTGACGATCCGGCACGGCGCGTCGCTGTCGTACTCGCCCGCGCGCTCGCGCTGCGAGCGCGAGACGCAGATGATGGCGATGGGCCCGAGCTATCCGCTATACGCGATGCTCGACTTCGTGGTGGACAACTACCTGCCGGTGGTCAGCGACTTCCAGACCGAGCTCGACGAGCTCGAGAAGGACATCTTCGCCGAGGACTACCGGCGCGAGACGATCCAGGAGCTCTACAACCTCAAGCAGGAACTGACCGCGCTGAAAATGGCGGTCTCGCCGCTGCAGGACATCCTCAACCAGTTGCACCGCTTCCACCCGCACCTGATCCACGACGAGGTCCGCGTGTATTTCCGCGACGTGTTCGACCACGTCGCGCGCGTCAACGAGGCCACCGACACGATGCGCGAGATGCTCACCGCTGCGATGGGCGTGAACCTCGCGCTGGTCACCGTCGCGCAGGGCGAGATCGTCAAGCGCCTCGCGGGCTGGGCCGGACTGCTCGCGGTGCCCACGTTGATGGCGAGCTGGTACGGCATGAACTTCCACAACATGCCCGAGCTCGAGGGCCGCTACAGCTACGCGATCCTGATTGTGGTCACGCTGGTGGTCTGCGCGGCGCTGTACCGCGTGCTCAGGAAGGCGCGCTGGCTGTAAGAATATGCAGCCCAGGCTTGCGTCGCGTCAACGCACGAATCAAGCCTTGCGTGGCCCGACCAACCACCACGTGCGCTTGGATCCTTCGTGCCCTTTTACGGCAACAGGTTCCCGTGGCTCGAACACGTACTGCTTCTGCAACCGTCTGTAGGTCGTCTCGCCCACCAGAATCCGCCCGGGCGCACTGATTGATTCGAAGCGACTGGCAAGATTCACGGTCTCGCCCCAGATGTCGTAATGGAAGCGGCTCTTGCCGATAACGCCGCCTACGATGGGTCCCGTGTTGACGCCTATCCTGATCTGCACCGGCTCCCCGTCTGGTGTCGAGACCGTGGCGGCCGCCGCAAGGAGTGCCAGCGCCATGTTCGCAACGACCTCTGGATGGTCGTCGCGCATCTGTGGCGCACCCGCCACGGCCAGATACCCGTCGCCGATTGTCTTGACCTTCTCCACGCCAAGACGGTCGGCCACTTCATCGAATCTCAGGAACAAGTCGTTCAGCAGCTTGACCGTGCGCCGCGGGCCGAGCCGCTCCGAGATCGAGCTGAAGTCGACAACATCGGCGAAAAGAACGGTGACATCGGCGAATTGATCGGCGATCGTTTCATCAGCGTCCTTCAGACGCTCGATGATTGCTTCCGGCAGTATGTTGCGGAGCAGGTTTCTGGACCGTTCCTCTTCCAGCTTGAGCGCTCCCTTGCTTGCACGGTAGCTTTCCTTGACGCGATTGGTCGCATAGGCGAAAAAAGTGACGTAAATGAAAATGGCCAGGATGCTCAGGAAACTCGGGAGCAGTTCGGTTTCCGGGTGGAACGCGAAGCCGCCGAAGGCGCATACCACAAGCGCGCCCGCAATCCATGCGAGGACGCCTGTGACCAGCAGGCGGCTGCCTCCGAAAATGATCAAATCCATGATGCAGGCAATGCTGAAGGTCGTTGTCGGCAAGAGCCTGAACGACCAGTTTGCAGCGCCAACGGCAACGACGAAGGATTCGACCAGGACGATGGTTGCCTCGACACGCCGGTAATTCGGGAGCGAAGACACAGCCCAAGCCGCGCATAGAGGCCATACCAAGCAAAATATGATTACAGCACTCCGGACGTGCGCCAGTTTTGCATCGACTATGCTGGCATTCAATGCAGCCCCCAGGAGCCAGATAATCGTGCGACTCAGATAGTTCGCCCTGGTATTCGGCTTACTTGGCAGAAGCCCCCACATAACTTCTTCTCCAATGCCAGCTCGGTAGGTTGGGTCAGATACACCGACTCCAGCGACAAGTGATCCGATCCGTCGTTCCGTGCGATTGAATTCCTTTGCTGAATCGATGCAGCCAGCCCACATGGTAGCGCAGCGTGCTGCTCACAGACGGCCGTGAAATAGGCCGCTTCAGGCGTTCCGGACGCCTGTGTGCACTCCCCACATCTGACCGCCATGAATGGCGGTCATGCCGAAAACGCAGGAACGGTTTTCGGCCATGCGGGTCGGATTCACGGAATGGAACGCGCGGACCTGCGGCTATACTCCTTCCGTCCGCGACGCCGTTCGCGACGCGAGGAACCAGGATGGCCGCCATTTCCGCCGATGCCGCGACCGCCGCCGCGATCGAACGCGACGACCACTTCCTCGGCCATCCCAAGGGCGTGTATGTCTGCTTCTTCACCGAGATGTGGGAGCGCTTCTCGTTCTACGGGATGAAGGCACTGCTGCTCCTGTACCTGCTGCAGCACCACCGCTTCACAAACGCCGAAGGCCTGGACGTGCTCGGTGCCTACGGCGGACTCGTGTACGCGCTGCCGGTGATCGGCGGCATGATCGCCGACCGCTGGCTGGGCCTGCGCAAGTCGGTCGTGTTCGGCGGACTGCTGCTGATTCTCGGCCACACCGGCATGGCAATCGAGGGCGACGCGGCGAAGATTGTCAACGGCGCGGTCGTGCGCGACACCATGGCGCTGTACGCGATGTACCTGTCGCTCGCGCTGATCATCATGGGCGTGGGCTTCCTCAAGCCGAACATCTCGACGATCGTCGGCAGGCTCTACGAACCGGGCGACCACCGCCGCGATTCTGGCTTCAGCCTGTTCTACGCCGGCATCAACGTCGGCGCGCTGTTCGCCTCGATCGTCTGCGGCTACCTCGGCCAGACGCTGGGCTGGAGCTGGGGCTTCGGCGCGGCGGGCATCGGCATGTTGCTCGGCCAGGCGCAATTCCTGCTCGGGCAGAAATACCTGCACGGCCACGCCGAGCCGCCTGATCCGGCGCTGCTGCGCGAGCGCGTGTTCGGCCTGCCACGCGAATGGCTGATCTATCTCGCCGCGGTCGTTGGGCTGCTGCCAGTGGCGTGGCTGATGTACTCGGTGACCGCGATCAAGGTCGCGCCCTCGCTGGTCACCGCGCTGCTGGTACTGGTCCTCGCCGTGCTCGTCGCGATGTCCTGGAGCGCATGGCACGCGTACCGCGCGAACAGCGCGCAGCCGCTGCGGCTCGCGGCGATGTGGCCGTCGATCGCGGTCGCCGCGGCGATCGGCGCATTGGTCGCATGGGCCGCCGACGCGCGCGGCGCGACCGCGTACTTCCACGAGAACACCACGCTCGCGCTGGTGCTGATGGCGCTGTTCTTCCTCGGCTTCGGCGTCTGGTACGTCGGGTTCGTGGTGCGCCGCTGCAGCGGCATCGAAGGCCAGCGGATGAGCGCGCTGATGGCGATGATCTTCATGTGCCTGGTGTTCTTCACGATGTACGAGCAGACCTACGGCTCATGGGTCACGTTCACCGATTTTCTGCTGACCAAGGACATCGCGCCTTCGATGGTGCAGAAGGTGCCGGACATCCATTTCGGCAACGATCTCGGGGCGAACCTCGCGCTGTTCGCGAACTACGCGCCGTGGTCGATCGTGTCGCTGCTGCTCGCGCCGCTGTCGTTCGTGGTCGCGGCAAGACTATCCGATCGCGATTCGTCCTCGCGGACGCCGGTCTGGCTGTTTGGCGGATCCTTCGCGCTGATGCTGGTGCTGTTCGTGCGCGATTCGCTGGTGCTGCCGCAGACCGCCGGCTCGCTGACCTATCTCGGCGCGATCTTCCTGGTGCTGCTCGCGCCACTGTTTACCTGGCTCTGGGGCTGGATGGATCGCCACGGCGCCGATCCGGCCAAGCCGATCAAGAGCGCGCTGGGGTTGCTGTTCGCGGGCCTGTCGTTCGTACCGCTGGCAATCGCCGCGCAACACGCAGGCGCGAGCGGCGCGATGGCCAGCGTGTGGTGGCTGGTGCTCGCCTACTTCGTGCTGGAGATCGGCGAGATGTGCCTCGCGCCGGTCGGCCTGTCGGCGGTCACGCAATTGTCCATGCCGCGCGTGGTCAGCCTGATGATGGGCACCTGGTTCCTCGCGACCGCGTTCTCGGAGACGCTGGCCGCGCTGTTCGGCAAGCTCGCCGCGATCGACATTCCGGACGGCGCTAAATTGAACTTCGCCGAGGCGTCGGCGAAGTATGCGCACCTGTTCTGGCTGCTGATGTGGATCGGCCTGGGCTTCGCCGCCGCCGCGTTCGCCGCCGCGCCGGTGCTGCGGCGGATGATGCATGGCGTGCGCTAGAGCGAATCAGGCAAGCGCAGTCCTGCTGTCCGAGATCACTTTTTCGCCGGCTCCGGCGCAGCTGGCGGCGCACCGCCGCCGCCGATGTTCTTCTGCAGGAAATCCAGCATCCGCGCGTGGAAGTCCTCGCGGTTGGCCTCGACGAAGAAGCCGTGGCCCTCGCCCGCGTAGATCTTCGCATCCACGGGCTTGCCGGCCTTCAACAATGAGTCGCGCATCATCACGGTGTGGGCTGGCACCGCGATCTCGTCTTCCGCGCCCGCAGCAAGCATCACCGGCGCCTTGATCCTATCGGCGAGATGCACCGGCGAAAGCGCCTCCAGATTCTCCGAACCGAGAATCGCTTCCATCGCGTTCGTGCGCGAACGCGATTGCATCGGTTCGTTGCGATACCAGCGCGGCAGGTCGTAGATGCCGACGTAGCCAATCGCGCAGCGGTACAGGTCCGGCTCCTTCGCGACGCCCATCAGCGCCGCGTAACCGCCGTAGCTGGCGCCGTAGATGCAGATGCGATGCGGATCGGCAATGCCCTGCGCGATCGCCCACTTCGTCGCATCGGTAATGTCGTCCTGCATCACGCCGCCCCACTGGCGCAATCCGGCGCGCAGGAACTCGCGCCCACGACCGCCCGAGCCGCGGAAATTCACCTGCAGCACCGCGTAGCCGCGCGAGGCGAGCAACTGCGTTTCGCCGTCGAAGCCCCACTCGTCGCGGATGCCGATCGGTCCGCCGTGCGGGTTGACTACCAGCGGAAGATTCTTGCCGTCGCTTCCCACAGGGATCGTGAGGAATCCTTCGATCACAAGGCCGTCGCGTGCGGCGAATCGGATCGGCCGGATCGTGCCCATGCGATCCGAATCGATCCAGTCGCGGTGCGTGAGCATGTGCACGGCTTTCTTGTCGGCCAGGCCGAACAGGTAGATGTCGCCCGGCTGCGTGTCGCTATAGACGTTGACCAGCGCCAAGCCGCCGTCGCGGGTGTAATCGGTGATCGTCAGCGCCTCGTCGGGGAAACTGTTCTCGAGCATCCGGTACAGCTTCGCGGTCGGATCGTTCTCGTCGAAGAACGCTACGCGTGGCCTGGCGTCGAGATAGCGCACTCCGACCAGTTCGCCGTGCGGCCCGAACACGAGGTTGTGGCGGGGATCGAACTGCCAGCTCGATGCCGCGTCGGCGATCGCGTCGCGCAGCTGCAGTTTCATCGCGTGCGTGGCGCTGTCGTAGGCCACGACCGCGTTCGGGCCTTCCTGCTGTTCCTGTTCCAGGTACGCGATGCGGCCATCGGCGGAGAATCCGAGCGGCGTCAGTTGCAGGCGGTTCGAGTTTTCGTCGTTGAGCAGTTTCCACTCCGACTGGTCGTCGTCGCGGTAATACGTCTTCAGCGCATTGTCTTCGCCGGCGCCCCAGGCGAAGCGTACCTGTCCTTGCGGATCGGCCAGGAATTCAGCGCGGCGTACGGGCGCGGTCGCGACGATCTGCAATTGTCCCGTTTCGACGTCCATGCGCGCGGCCTTGGCGAACGTCGTGCCGCCTTCGTTGTGCGGCCATATCTGGACGATCGCGTGGCGCGGATCGTTCGGCAAGGTCGCGACCATGAAGGCCGCATCTGCGACCGTGGCCCTGCCCGTGGTGATGTGCGAGCGGGTCGAATCCTGCTCGACGCGCTGGCCGACCAGCATCGCCTGTCCGCTGCCGTCGGCGTTGGTCGCGAACAGTTCGCCGGTCGGCTGCGGCTTTTCCAGCAATCCCGACTTCTCGCCGGCGTCGAGAACGATGCGCCCGTCGTTGACCCACCAGAAGTCCAGCACCTGGGTCTTGCCCGCAAGATTGAAATACCCCGTCCGCTTGCCGGTGGCGCGATCCTCGATCACTAGAACGGTCTTCTCGCTGCCGTCCTTGTAGATGTTCACCGTGCGCGCGACGTACTTGCCGGTCGGCGAGAGCCTGGTGATTTCAAAAGTGTCGTCGTGGACGAACTGCCAGACCGGGATAGGCGGCTTGGCTGCAGGCGCATTCGCAAGAGGTACCGCATCTGCAGCACGCGCGACCGACGCAACCTGCCAAAGCGCGAGCACAGCCAATAACCAGCGAGGCGTCATGCAAGTTCTCCGCGTAGGCGTCGACCAGGACGGTGGCGAACGGGTCTGATCATCGTCCAGCGCGATCCTCTGGATCAATGCTTGCCGCCATCCGCCGCGGCAGGTAACGCGGCGCCTGGTCCGATGTTGCGGTCGAGGAAGGCGAGCATTCGTGTGTACAGGTCTGCACGATGCGCGTCATCGTAGAAGCCGTGCCCTTCGTTTTCGTAGATCTTCGCATCCACGGACTTGCCCGCCCTTTCCATGGCGTTGCGCATCAGCTCGGTATGTTTCGGGGGCGCCCGACGATCCTCACGCCCTGCCGCAAGCATCACCGGCACCATGATCCGATCCGCAAGATGGTTTGGCGAAATGGATTGCAGATCGCTGTCTCCGAGCGCTTCCTTGAGGAAGTTGTAACCATACATCGACTCGTGGATGTCGCCGCCGTGGTACATCAGGTCCATGTCGTAAACGCCGACATAGCCAATGGCGCAACGATACAGCGACGGCTCCTTGGCCACGCCCATCAACGCGGCGTAGGCACCGTAGCTCGCGCCGTAGATGCAGATGCGCTGCGGGTCGGCGATCCCCTGCGCGATCGCCCACTTCGTGGCGTCGGTCACGTCGTCCTGCATCGCCCCGCCCCATTGCTTGTAACCGGCATGCTCGAAGGCGCGGCCGTATCCGCCAGACCCCCGGTAATTCACCTGCAGCACCGCGTAGCCGCGCGAGGCCAGCAGTTGCACTTCTTGGTCGTATCCCCATACGTCATAGATTCCGAACGGGCCACCGTGCGGATTCACGACCATCGGCAGTTTCCTGCCGTTGCTGCCCCGCGGGAGCGTCAGGAAGCCTTCCAGCGGCAAACCGTCGCGCGCCTTCAGGCTGATCGGGCGCATTTCGGCGAGCATCTCCGGCTTGAACCACGCGGCCTTGCTGGCGATGTAGGTCAGCTTGTTGGCCTTGCGGTCGAACAGGTAGTAATCGGCGGGTATGCGATCGGAATACACAACGTAGAACGCGAGCGACCCGTCCTTCGAATAGGAGGTCGGCAACACCACCGCATCCTTGAATCCGGCCTGCACGGCGCGCAATTGTTTTGCGTACGGATTGTCGGCATCGAGGTATTCCACGCGCGGCTTTCCGTCCTGGAATATCGCCGCAAACACCGAGCCGTCTTCGGGCGAGTGGAGGTAACCCGAGGGACTCGTGTTGTCGTCGCGGTAAACGATTTCGCGCTGGCGCGTCGCCAGGTCGAAGGCATAGATGCCGTTTGGCGCATCCTTTTCTTCCACTTGGAGGTAGGCGGATTTCCCATCCGAGGAAAATCCGATCGGATCGACCCGGATGTCGGTTTTCGCCTCGTCGTTGACCAACTCCCATTTCGAGTCGGCATCCGCGCGGTACCAGGTCTTGAGCTTGCGGTCGCTGCGTTCGCCCGATGCAAACCGGACGACCGCCTTCGAATCGACAAGATCGGCGCCGGTATCCGGCTTGGGTCGCGATACCTCGACCATAACGCCCGATTCCACGTCCATGCGCTCGAGAACGCCGCCGGCCAGCACGTAAACGTGCCTGTCGTCCAAGCGCGGCCAATTCAGGATCTCGCCGTAGCCCAAGGCATCCCCTTGCCCCGAGCCATCGGCGTTGACTCCCCAGATCACGCCGGTTTCCTGCGGCGCATCCAGCCAGCCGAACCTCATGCTGGCGCCGAACAGGATCCTGTGGTCGTTGACCCACTCGAAATCGCTGACGTGCTTGTGCTCTCCGAGCGTGACATGGCCTGTCACCTTCAGATCGCTTCGTCGCAGGATGATCAGGCTGGTCCGGTCGGACAGCGGCACCGTCGCGGCGATGTATTCGCCGGTCGGCGAGATCTTCATCGTGCCGAACGCGTCGCGTTTCAGGAAATCGGCCAGCGGAGGCAGCGCGGCGGGTGATCCGGCGGCGGATGCGGGCGCATCCGCCGCGCGGGCGACCAGCGCGATGAACATCAACGCGCATGCCAGCCAAACTTTCGACACGTCAGATTCCCCGATTCGCAGGCGCGTCCGCCATCATTTCCCGCCGCCCGCGGTCGCGGCGGGAGTTGACGCTCCCGCGCCGATATAGCGATCCAGGAACGCGAGCATCCGCGTGTACAGGTCGGTACGGTCGGCCTCGGTGTAGAAGCCATGGCCTTCGCCCGGATAGATCTTCGCGTCCACCTGCTTGCCGGCCTTCTTCAGCGCGTCGCGCATGAGTTCGGTGTGCTTGGCTGGCGCGCGCACGTCTTCCTCACCCGCGGCCATCATCACCGGCGCGACGATGCGGTTGGCCAAGTGCGTCGGCGAGATCGCCTCGAGGTTCTCCTCGCCCAGGGCTTCCTTGAGGAAGTTCTCTCCCGACTTGCGTTCCTGGATGTCGCCCCGGTGGTACATGGTCGGCATGTCATAGACGCCGACGTAGCCGATCGCGCAGCGATACAGATTCGGTTCCTTGGCGACGCCTTCGAGCGCGGCGTATCCGCCGTAGCTCGCGCCATAGATGCAGATGCGGTTCGGGTTCGCGATGCCCTGCTCGATCGCCCACTTGGTCGCGTCGGTGAGGTCGTCCTGCATCGTTCCGCCCCACTGCTTGTAGCCCGCATGGGTGAACGCCCGGCCATAATTTCCGGATCCGCGATAGTTCACCTGCAGCACCGCGTAGCCGCGCGAGGCGAGCAATTGCACCTCGAAGTCGTAGCCCCACTGGTCGTACGGCCCGAACGGACCGCCGTGCGGATTGACCACCAGCGGCAGGTTCCTGCCATCGGTGCCGCGCGGGATCGTCAGGAAGGCCTCGATCGGCAACCCGTCGCGCGCCTTGAACTCCACCGGGCGCATCTCCGACAACATCTCCGGCTTGAACCAGCTCGCTCGGCTGGCGAGGTAGGTCAGCTTGTTGGCGGCGCGATCGAACAGGTAGTAGTCGCTTGGAATGCGATCGGAATAGACGCGATACAACGCCAGCGAGCCATCCTTGGTGTAGGACGCCGGCACCACCATCGCGTCCTTGAAGCTCGCCTGGACATTGCGCAACTGCTTCGCGTAACGGTTGTCCGGATCGAGGTATTGCACGCGCGGCTTGCCATCGTCGAACACCGCCGCATACAACGAACCGTCCTCGGGCGAACGCAGGAACCCGGATGGGCTGGTGTTGTCGTCGTGGTAAGCGATGTCGCTTTTGCGCGTCGCCGTGTCAAAAGTGTAGATGCCGTCCGGACCGCTGGATTCCTCCGACTGGAGGTACGCGGTCTTGCCGTCGGCGCTGAACCCCACCGGCTCGACCTGGACTTCGGTCTTGGATTCGTCGTTGATCAGCTCCCATTCGGAATTGGCGTCGGCGCGATAATAGGTCTTGACGCGGCGGTCGTCGTTCTCGCCCCAGGCGAAGCGCACGACGCCGCTGGGGTCGTCGAGGAACTGGGCGTTGCGAATCGGCGCCTTCACGACCGGACTCAGGTGGCCGTTGACGACATCCATGCGCGCCACCTCGGTGTACGGCGACGGCGAGGCCAACGACACCAGCACCTGGCTGTCGTCGTGGCGCAGCGGATCGAGCAGGCTGGCGAAGACGAGCTTCGAATCGGCGGTATGGATGTGGGTGGCAGCGGACATGCCGCCCGAGCGGAAACCTACGAGCGCCGCGCCCTGCCCTGCGCCGTCCGCGTTCACCCCGAACAGCTCGCCGGTCGCGCGCGGCGTGACTAGGTCGCCTTCCTTCTCCGCGATGCTGAAGATGATCCGGGTGTCGTTGACCCAGTCGAATTGGGCGATATGCGTCTTCGGCGGAAGGGTGACGTGGCCGGTCATCTTCATGTCGCTGCGGTGGAAGATGACCAGACTGGTGCGATCCGACAGCGGTACCGTCGCGGCGAGGTATTCACCGGTCGGGGAGATCTTCATCGTCCCGAACGCGTCGCGCTTGAGGAAATCCGCGAGCGGCGGCGGCCCCGCGTGCGCGGCGGCAGGCGCGTCGGCGGCGACGGCGGGCGTGGAAAGGGCGAAGGCGGCCAGAACCGCGATCAGGGCGCGTTGCATGGAGTACTCCGTGGGGGCTCGGAAGAAAGGGACGATACGGCCGGGAATGATACGGGAAAGCCCGCCTTTTCGCGGCGCAGCGCGGATCAGCGGCGCTCGGCGAGTTCGCCCATGACCTGTCGCAGCCCATCGCGCCAATCGGGCAGGCGCAAGCCGAAATCGCTCGCGAAACGCGTGCTGTCCAGGCGCGAATATGCAGGGCGTTTGGCTTTCGCAGGATATTCGCTCGATGGAATCGCGATCAGCCGCGGCGCGCGTTCGATCACCTTCGCCGCGAGCGCTTCCGCGTAGCCCGCGGCGGCGAACTGGTACCAGCTGCATTCGCCGTCGGCGACCACGTGCCAGGTGCCGATCGCCTCGGGCAGGCGCGCATGCGCGAGCGCGGTCGCGGCCGCAAGCCAGCGCGCGGGCGTCGGCGAGCCGACCTGGTCGGAGACAACGCGCAACTCGTCGCGCTCGCCGGCCAGGCGCAGCGCGGTACGCAGGAAATTCTGCCCGCGCGCGCCATACACCCACGCGGTGCGCAGGATCATGTGTCGGCAGCCGCTCGCGCGGATCGCTTCCTCGCCGTGCAGCTTGGTGCGGCCATAGACGCCCAGCGGCGCGGTGGCATCGTCTTCTCGCCACGGACGGCGCGAATCACCGCCGAACACGTAGTCGGTCGAGTAATGCACGAGCTTCGCGCCGTGCTGGACGCAGGCCTGCGCGAGTTCGGCGACCGCATCGGCGTTGATGCGTTGCGCGAGCTCGGCCTCGTCCTCGGCGCGGTCCACCTGCGTATGCGCGACCGCATTGAGCACCAGCGTCGGGCGCGTGTCGGCGACCAGCGCCGCGAGGCTGCCCGCCTGCGCGAAATCCACCTGGCCGCAGCGCGCGCCGCCCGGCAGCGTGCCGCTGATCGTGAACGCGGCGATCTCGCCCAGCGGCGCGAACGCGCGGTGCAACTCGTAACCGACCTGGCCGTCGGCGCCGAGCAGAAGGATACTCACGCAATGAACTCCGGAAGCCGGTTTTCGGGGATCTCATCGAGGAACGGCGCAGCCGCGTCCTTGTCGGACAACAGCGGCTGCGCCACCGGCCAGTCGATCGCGAGCTTCGCGTCGTTCCAACGCAGGCCCGCATCGCAGGCGCGATCGTAGGGCGCGGTGCACTGGTAGGCGAACACCGCGCGTTCGCTCAAGGCTACGAAACCGTGCGCGAACCCTTCCGGAATCCACAGCTGGCGATGGTTCGCGGCGCTGAGGATCGCTGCGGTCCAGTGTCCGAAGCGCGGCGAACCGCGGCGGATGTCCACCGCGACGTCCCAGACCTCGCCTTCAAGCACCGACACCAGCTTGCCCTGCGAATTCGGCCACTGGTAATGCAGGCCGCGCAACACGCCGCGCCGCGATTCGGAGACGTTTCCCTGCACGAATTGGACCTGCAGTCCCGCTTCGGCGAACGCGGCCTTGTTGTAACTCTCGAAGAAGCTCCCGCGCGCGTCCGCAAACACCTTCGGTTCGATCAGCAACACGCCGGGCAGATCGGTTTCGATGATCTTCATTGCGGGCTCACTGCGCCGGGCTGTCGTGTTCGAGCAGGGACAGCAGGTATTGCCCATAGCCGTTCTTCGCGAGCGGTCGCGCGAGCGCCTGCAGTTGCACGGCGTCGATCCAGCCGTTCGCCCAGGCGATTTCCTCCGGACAGCACACGCGCAATCCCTGGCGCGCCTCGATGGTCTCGATGAAGTTCGACGCCTGCAGCAGCGATTCGTGCGTGCCGGTGTCGAGCCAGGCGTAACCGCGGCCGAGTTTTTCCAGGCGCAGCGAGCCTTCGGCGAGGTAGCGGCGGTTGAGGTCGGTGATCTCCAGCTCGCCGCGCGCCGACGGCTTGAGCTGCGCTGCGAAATCGCTCGCGCGGCCGTCGTAGAAGTACAGGCCGGTCACCGCGTAGTGCGAACGCGGCTGCGCGGGCTTTTCCTCCAGGCCGATCACCTTGCCCGATGCGTCGAATTCGGCGACGCCGTAGCGCTCGGGGTCGCGCACCCAGTAGCCGAACACGGTCGCGCCGCGATCCTGCGCGGACGCCGCCCGCAGCTGTTCGGTGAAGCCGTGGCCGTAAAAGATGTTGTCGCCGAGCACCAGGCAGCTCGGCCCGCCGGCGACGAACTCGCGGCCGATCAGGTAGGCCTGCGCGAGCCCGTCGGGGCTCGGCTGCACCGCATACGAAATGCGCATGCCCCACTGCGAACCGTCGCCGAGCAGGCGGCGGAACAATTCCTGCTCGTGCGGCGTGTTGATCACCAGCACGTCGCGGATCCCCGCAAGCATCAGCGTGCTCAGCGGGTAGTAGATCATCGGCTTGTCGTAGACCGGCAGCAGCTGTTTGCTGATCGACTGCGTGATCGGATACAGCCGCGTGCCGGAGCCGCCGGCGAGGACGATGCCTTTTCTCATATGCGATTCCCTCGCAAAAACCCGCACATCCCTGTGCGGACTTTCAATACAAGCATGGTCATGCGGTCACCCCGATTCTTTCCAAACGATAACTGCCGTCGAGCACGCGCTTCACCCAGGCCTCGTTGTCCAGATACCACTCCACGGTCCTGGCGATGCCGGTTTCGAAATCCACGGTCGGCTTCCAGCCGAGTTCGCGCTGGAGCTTGCTCGCGTCGATCGCGTAGCGGCGGTCGTGGCCGGGGCGGTCCTTGACGTAGGCGATCAGCGATTCGCGCGTGCGGCCGTCGCCGAGCGGGCGGCGCGCGTCGAGCAGCGCGCAGATCGTTTTCACCACGACGATGTTCTGCTTCTCCGCGTCGCCACCGATGTTGTAGGTCTCGCCGACGCGTCCGGCTTCGAGCACGCGCCGGATCGCCGCGCAGTGGTCCTTCACGTACAGCCAGTCGCGCACGTTCAGTCCGTCGCCATAAACCGGCAGCGGTTGTCCCGCGAGCGCCTTCTGGATGACCAGCGGGATGAGTTTTTCCGGAAACTGGTACGGCCCATAGTTGTTCGAGCAGTTCGTCGTCAGTACCGGCAGGCCGTAGGTGTGGTGGAACGCGCGCACCAGATGATCGGATGCGGCCTTCGACGCGGAGTACGGCGAGTTCGGCGCGTACGGCGTTTCCTCGGTGAACGCGCCGGTCTCGCCGAGCGAGCCGTAGACCTCGTCGGTCGAAACGTGCAGGAAACGGAACGCATCCTTCGACTCGCCTTCGAGCGTGCGCCAGTAATCGCGCGCGCATTCGAGCAGCACCAGCGTGCCGACGACATTGGTCTGCACGAACGCAGCCGGGCCGTCAATCGAGCGGTCCACGTGCGATTCGGCGGCGAAATTGACGATGGCGCTCGGACGGTGTTCGGCCAGCAACTTCGTGACCAGCGCGCGGTCGCCGATGTCGCCAAGCACGAAGATGTGATCGGCATTGCCGTCGAGCGCGGCGAGCGTGTCGCGATTGCCCGCGTAGGTCAGCGCGTCCAGATTGACGACACGAATGCCGGACGAAACCGCGTCGAGCACGAAATTGCCGCCGATGAAACCCGCACCGCCGGTGACCAGCCAGGGACCCATGCACGCTCCGTGATTGCCTGCGGCCGCTGCCGCGCCGCGACGGAGCGCAATGATACCGTGCCGTCGGCTCATCGGGGGCCGAGGGCAGCGCTGTATCGCTCTGCGGTTACTGCCCCTTGCTCGCCGCGGCGGCGGCGAATTTGCTCACGTCGAGCATCGGCACCGCGCCGCCCAGCATCACGGTCGGCAACTGGCCGTTCCAGTTCTTCGCGCGCTGCATATCCACCTCGATGCGGCGCAGCTCGAGTACCTTTTCGCTGGACACGAGCGCGTCGTTCTGGATGCGCAGCGCATCCGCGTTCGCCTTCGCGGTGGTCAGCGTGGCGTAGGCGTCGCCGTCGGCCTTCGCGCGCACGGCGTTCGCCTCGGCCTGCGCGATCACGACCTTCTGCTGCTCCTCGGCCTGCACCGTGCGCACCTTGTTCTCGGCGGCCAGGCGCAACTGTTCCTGGGTGACCTTCTGGTTGATCGCGGCCATGTAGTCGGCGGAGAAGGTGAAGTTGCGCATGTCGATGTTGACGATGTTCGCGCCGTAGCGCTCGACCTTCGCGCGCAGCGCCGCGTTGATGTCGCCCGATACCTGCGCGCGCTTGGAGATCAGGTCGGTCGCGACGTAACGCGCGGTCACCGCCTTGAACACTTCCTGCGTCGCGGTCTGGATGTAGCTCGACAGGTCGCCGTCGTGCGAATACTGCTCGTACACCTCGGCGACCTTGTTGGGCACGATCGAGTAACGCACGGTCAGGCTGACCTTGACCGGCTGGGTGTCGGCGGTGCTGCCTTCGGCGTCGTCGATGTCGGCGCGCTCGGAGCGTATGCTGAAAAGCTGCAGTTTTTCCCACGGCAGCAGGATGACCAGCCCCTCGGGCTCGATGTTGGTGATCTTGCCGAAGCGCGTGACCACGCCGCGCGAGCCGGTCGGCACCGAAGCAAACGGCCAGATCGAGACCAGTACCAGCACCACGATCGCCACGACGACCCATTTGAGGATCGTGTGCAGCGACGGGCGCGGAACGCCGCCGTCGGAATCGGACGACAACATGCGGCTGAGGTTGGACATGGAGGATCCTTCGTGGAAGTTCGGACTGCGACACGGCGAAGCGCCGCGCTGCTACATCCATCGTGGCGGATGCGTCGGTTTCAGGAAGGGCGTCAGAACGGGATGTCGTCGTCCGCGAAATCGTTGCCCATCGGCGGCGCGGGCGGACGCGGGCCGCGCTCGCCCTGGTCGCCGTAGCCGCCGCCCGAGGACCGCACCGCGCGGTCGGGCGCATCGCCGCGCGAACCGCCCTCGGGGCGCCCGCCGAGCATCTGCATCTCGTTGACGATGATGTCGGTGCTGTAGCGCTCGACGCCCTGCTTGTCGGTGTACTTGTCGGTGCGCAGCGAGCCTTCGACGTACACCTGCGATCCCTTCTTCAGGTATTCGCCGGCGATCTCCGCGAGCCGCCCGAAGAACTTCAGCCGATGCCATTCGGTGCGTTCCTGCTTCTCGGCGTTCTTGTCCTTCCAGGACTCGTTGGTGGCGATGCTGACCGTGGCGATCGCCGAATTGGACTGCTGCCCGTAGCGAACCTCGGGATCCCTGCCCAGCGTGCCGATCAGGATGACCTTGTTGATTCCCCTTGCCATGCCACCGCTCCGTTGTTGTCTGCGTGGGTAAACGTTCCCCGCTGCGCGCATGATACCAGCCCGTCGCCGCCGCGATCGGAAGCATGGTGCGGCGCGGCTTCCAGCGCATCCATCGGCGATTCGCGCCTGTACTCGTAGGGGAATTCCTACACGCGCCGGCCGCGCGGACGCGGGTCCGTGCGCGGCCGCTATAATTCCCGAACCGCCACGCCATCGCTTCCGATGACCCCCGACATCGCGACCCAACGCCGTCCCGACCCCGACGCCCTGTCGTCGGGCCTGGACCTGCGCGCGATCCAGGCGCTCGTTGCCGAGGAGATGGTCGCGGTGGACGCGCTGATCCGTCGTCGGCTGGCGTCGGACGTCGTGCTGGTGAACCAGATCGGCGCGCACATCGTCGGCGCGGGCGGCAAGCGGCTGCGGCCGATGCTGGTGCTGCTCGCCGCGCGCGCGATGGGCTACCGCGGCGAGGATCACCATCAGCTCGCCGCGATCATCGAGTTCATCCACACCGCGACCCTGCTGCACGACGACGTCGTGGACGAATCCGACCTGCGCCGTGGCCGCAAGACCGCGAACGCGCTCTGGGGCAACGCACCGAGCGTGCTGGTTGGCGATTTCCTGTATTCGCGCAGCTTCCAGCTGATGGTCGAGCTCGAGCGCGCGCAGATCATGCGCGTGCTCGCCGACACGACCAACGCGATCGCCGAAGGCGAAGTGCTGCAGCTGCTGCACGTGCGCAACCCGGACACCGACGAAGCGGCGTACCTGCAAGTCATCGAGCGCAAGACCGCGGTGCTGTTCGCCGCCGCGACACGGCTGGGCGCGCTGCTCGCCGGCGCCGACGAGAGCACGCAGCAGGCGCTGCACGAGTACGGCCTGCAACTCGGCTTCGCATTCCAGATCGCCGACGACGTGCTCGACTACACCGCCGACGGCGAGACGCTGGGCAAGAACCTCGGCGACGACCTCGCCGAAGGCAAGTGCACCCTGCCGCTGATCCACGCGCTCGCACATGCCGATGCGGCGACGCGCGAACACATGCGCGCGGCGGTCATCGAGGGCGACGTCGGTGCGATGCCGATGATGCTGCGCGCGATCCGCGCGAGCGGCGGCCTCGATTACAGCGCCACGAAGGCACACGAACACGCGCGCCGCGCGCAGGCCGCGCTGCATGGATTGTCCGACTCGCCGTGGCTGGAAGCGCTGCACGGACTGGCGCGCTACGCGATCGAGCGCGACCGCTGATCTGGCCGCAGAGGGGAAGAACATGTCCGCCTTGCACCCGAAATCGCTGATCGTCGTCGTCCTTGGATGCCTGCTAGCGTCCTGCGCGACGACGCAGGCACCCGTCGCGAAGCAGTGCTTCCATCTGGACGCAGCCATCGAGACGCAGATCGGCTACTGCCAGGCCGTGCGCGTGGGCAACACGCTGCACATTTCCGGCAGCGTCGGCAAAGGCGAGATGCCCGATGCGATCCGCAAGGCCTACGGCGAGATTCGCGAGACGCTCAAGGCCAACGGTCTGGATTTCAGGGACGTGGTGAAGGAAAACGTCTACGCCACCGACCTCGACGCCTTCATCAGGAACAAGGACGTGCGCAAGGAGTTCTACGGGACCGATTTCCCCGCGGCGACCTGGGTGCAGGTGCAGCGCCTGTACACCCCGTCGCTGGTGCTGGAGGTCGAGGTCACCGCGCAGATCCGCTAGGCGCCGCGCGGCTCAATACACGCCCAGATCGTGCGCGGACACGACCTTGCCGTCGTAGCCGGCCGCGTGGATTTCCCGGATCAGATCGCCGTCGGTCTTTCCCCAGTACAACTGGTGGTACAGCACCAGCAGCTTCGGCCGCGCGCGTTTGGCAATGTCCGCCAATTGCGTGGTCGAGGTGTGCGAATGCGCGTGGTAGTTCTGCCAGTCCTTGCTGCGCGTCTTGAAGCCTGCCGACGAATACACCTCGTGCACCAGCACGTCGCAGCCGTCGCATTGGCGCACGATCGCCTCGGTCGGCGTGGTGTCGCCGGAGACGACGATGCGGCGCGTGGCGGTCCGGAAGACGTAACCGTAGGCATGCTCCCAGTCGCCGTGCTTGACCTCGAACGCGTTCACGGTCATGCCATCGCCTTGATAGACGACGCCGGGCGCGATCTCCACGGCTTTGGTCTGCCAACCGGTCCGGTTGATCGGTTGCAGGCCGCGCAGGCGGTCGGTGATGTCGGCGCCGTAAGCGGCGGTCAGGTGCTCGACGAGCGTACTCGTGCCCGGTGGACCATACACGGTCAACGGATCGCTGCGATCGAGCACCCACGGGCTGAGCATGAGGTCGGGCAGGCCGACCGTGTGGTCCGAATGCAGGTGGGTGAGGAAGACGCGATCGAGCGCTTCCATCTTCAGTTCGGCGATGCCCGCCCGCCGCGCGGCCTCGGCACGGCGCACCAGGCCCGGTCCGGCATCCACGAGATAGACCTTGCCGTGTGCGATCACCGCAACCGCCGGACCCGAGCGCAGCGGGTCGGGGTTGGGATTGCCGGTGCCCAGTACCACGAGCCTGGCCTCCGGCGCTGGCGTGGGCGGCGGCGCGCAGGATACGAGCGCAGCGCAGGCGATCGCCAGGACCAGCCAGCGGTTCAGGGTCGGCATCGGGCCATCCTTGTTCACGCCGGATCGACGCGAGGGCATGGTAGCCTGTGACGCAAACAGCGCACGACTGCCGACGATTGTCAGATGGAGCGCCTTGCGACACACTGACGGCGAAAGATCGCGCGATTCGGGGACACGACGGTCATGGGCATGTTCGACGCACTCAAGCGCTGGCTGGAAGGCGAGACGAAGCCGTCTTCCGCGCGCCCGTCCGTAGTGCCGCGTCCGTCGCTGGTGCCGCGTCCGCCAATGCGTCCGGTGGTCGCCCCGCCTCCCGCTACTCCGACGCCTGCTGCTGTAGCGGCACCCGCAGCTCCCGCGCCGGCGGTTCCTCTTGCCCGAGCCGAAGCACCGACCGCACCCGTCGCGCCTGCGGCAACCGATGGAGCCGCGGTTCCCGTCGCGGCCACGGCAGCACCCGCTCGCTACGAACCCGAACGTCGCGAAAAGCCGCGCGTCAACGCGCGCTCGGGCACCAAGGTGCTCGTGATCGACGATTCGCCGACGATCGTCGCCCTGCTCAAGCGCATGCTCGAACAGAGCGGATACGAGCCGATCGACGCCGTCGATGCCGAAACCGGGCTCGTGCTCGCGCAAACGAAGAAACCGGACCTGATCTTCCTCGACATCGTGCTGCCGGGCATGAACGGCTTCGAGGCGCTGCGCCGGCTGCGTCGCGACCCCGCGACCAAGGTTACGCCGATCATCATGATCAGCGGCAACGAGCTGGCGACCGAGCAGTTCTACGCGCAGCGCATCGGCGCCGACGATTTCATGAAGAAGCCGTTCTCGCGCAGCGAGGTGTTCGCGCGGATCGAGAAACTGCTCGATGCGGACATGGTGCCGCGCCGGCAGACGCCGGTGGCCGCGGCCACGACCGGCGCAACGGCAGCACCCGCCGCGCAGGCCGTCGCGAAATAATCCTCAGAACGAGGCCAGCAGCACCGCCAGCAGGCCGTAGATGGACGCCGCCCACGCCAGCGTGCGCACGTAGGCGATGCCGAGCGCGTACAGCGGCACGTAGGCCACGCGCGCCCACAAATAGATCTGCGCGCCCATCGCGGTGTGCGCATTGCCGCGATGGGCCGCCTCCAGCGCGAGCACCGCGACCGCGAAGAACGGGAAGGTTTCCAGGAAGTTCTTCAGCGCGCGATCCAGCCGGCCGGCGACGCCGGTCAGCGGCGGCATGACCTCGTCGCGCGCTCCCGCGTTCCATTTCAGGCCGCGCTGCATCGTTCCGGCGGTCGCGGCGATTCCGATCTGCACCAGTCCCAGCACGCAGGCCCACAGCAGCATCTGCAGTTCGACGCTCATGGCTCTCCTCCTTTGTCGTTATTGCTTCGGTCGCGCGTATTCCAGGCCACGCATGAAGATTTTCCGATACGCCGCGCAGTGCTCGACCGTGTCGTCTCAGTACATGCTCAATCGCACGATCGGCTCACCCTGCTCGACCACCGGCCGGTAATGCACGGCGACCAACGGTTTCTGTTCCTTCTCGACGCTGTCGATGAAATACCAGAACTCTCGACCTGGCGTGGTATCGACTTGCACGAAGCTGCTGCCGGGGATGCGATACGGCACCAGACGACCGCTCGATCCGGGCCGTGCCTCGATCGCGGTTTCCGCCGCTGCCGCTCCCGGAAATTCCATTGCGGACTCGTCGAACACCCATCGCACGTGCCGGTGCGAATCCGGCCAATCCGCCGCTCGCGGCGCAACCGCCGAGTTGTCGATCTTGAACTCGACCGGCCAGGTCACGACGCCATCGGCGCCACGCCTGCTTTCATCCGCGGCCAACACCCAGTGCCGCGCGGCTACCAACGCCGCCTCGTCGAACGCCTTGTGTCCGCTGGACTTGGCCAGCCTCGCATCTGAGACGCGGCCGCAGTTGTCGGTACTCAAGGCGAGCATGACCGTTCCGGCGACCTGGCTGTCCAGCAGGTCCATCGGATACATCGGCGCGCGATGTTGCGCGACCACGCCCGCGCAGGATGAGATCGTAGCAATCGCGCGATCCTGCGCATGCGCACCGGATATCACGACCCACGCGAGAAGGCCTGCCGTCAGCCAGCGTTGAAACGCCGCTATGCTTCGATGGAGGTACACCACAATGGTTTCGCGCGATGCGCGCAGCAGACGCGTCAGGTCATGCAGAAGAAATTGAGCTTGTTGCCGTCCGGGTCGCGGAAATAGCCGGCGTAGAAGCCGTCGCCGCGCGGGCCCGCCGGGCCTTCGTCGGTCGCGCCGAGTTCCATCGCCTTCTTGTACAGCCGATCAACCTTGTCGGGGCTGTCCACTGCCAGCGCGACCATCACGCCGTTGCCGACGCTGGCCTTGTTGCCGTCGAATGGATAGATCAGGCCGAGGCCCGGGGTGTCCATGGAACGGCCCCAGGCGATGAACTTCTCGAATTCCATGATGCGTTTCGCGCCGATTTCGCCAAGCAGCGCGTCGTAGAACTTCGCCGCGCGCGCAAGATCATTCGTGCCGAGGGTGACGTAGCCGATCATGTCATTCGCTCCTGTCGTGGTGATGCGTGGAATCGCGACGCGCCGAAAATCCGCGGCCGGTGCGCTCGCTCAAACCCGCGCGCGACGCGGGAACCCGACCATGCGCCCGTGTTCCTCGTCCCAGAGCTTCAGGCGCGCGGATCTCAGGCTGGACCACAAGGTCAGCGTCGGCGCGACCTGCAGCGCGGGCGTGGATTCGAACGCCTCGCGCAGGCGGTAACTCGGGATCCGGCTCGAAAGATGGTGGATGTGGTGGTAGCCGATGTTCGCGGTGAACCAGTGCAGCACGCGCGGCAGCGCGTAGTAGGAACTACCGGCGATCGCGGCCCGGTCGGACTGCCAGCTTTCCTGGCGCGTCCAGTACGCGCCCTCGAAGGTGTGCTGCACGTAGAACAACCACACGCCCAGCGCGCCGGCGATCAGCACGATGGGCGCGTGCGTGAGCAGCACCGCCTTCCAGCCGATCGCCCAGCACAGCGCGCCGCCGGCCAGCAACAGCATGAGGTTGTTGAGCCACACGCTCGCCCATTCCTTCTTCCACGATCGCGGCAGGTCGAACGGGATGCGGTGCTTGATCAGGAACTGGTAGGCCGGGCCGATGCCGAGCAGCACCGGCGTGCTGCGGTAGAAGCGGTAGCAGAAACGGCCCCACCGCGAACGCGCGCGGTATTCGGCGACGGTGAGCGTGTCGATGTCGCCGAACTCGCGGCGGTCGAGGTTGCCCGAAGTGCCGTGGTGGATCGCGTGGGTCTTCTTCCAGTAGCTGTAGGGGAACAGCGTGATCAGGCCAAGGCAGGCGCCGACCCACTGGTTCGCGCGCGCGCTGGCGAAATACGAACCGTGGCCGCAGTCGTGCTGCACCATGAACAGCCGCACGTAGAACAACGAAGCCGGCAACGCCAGCAGCAGCGTCCAGCCGTAGCCCCACCCGTCGTGCACGCTCCAGGCGATCAGCGCCCACAGCGCGACGAACGGAACCAGCGTGTTGAGCAATTGCCAGAGCGCGCGGCCCAGGTGCGGGACCGCGAAACGCGCGCAAAGCTCGCGCAGGCTGGGTGTGGCGGCTGCTTCGTTCGTGCTCATGGATGCCCCGGAACCGACCCGCCGATTCTCCGCGCCTGCGCGCGTTTCGGCAATGCCCGGATCGAGGATGCGGCGGCGTACGGCGCGCCGGCCGGATGACACGTGTCAATGGCGTGTGGATCGGCCCTGCGCTACTGTCCGCCCACTTCACCGCAGGGCCGCGCCATGCACGATCTCACCAAGGGGCCAATTCCCGGACACCTGATCCGGATGGCGATGCCGATCGCGATCGGCATGTTGTTCCAGATGCTCTACCTGCTCGTGGACCTGTATTTCGTTTCGCACCGCGGCCAGGACGCGATCGCCGGCGTCGGCGCGGGCGGCAACCTCAACTTCATCGTGATGGCGCTGACCCAGGTGCTGGGCGTGGGCACGACTGCGCTGATCGCGCAGGCGGCCGGCCGCAAGGACCCCGCCGATGCGAACCTCGTGTTCAACCAGAGCCTGCTGATCGCGCTGCTGTGCGCGGCGATCACGCTGGTCGCCGGTTACGGATTGTCCGGCGCGTACATGCGCGCCCTCGCAGCCGACGCCGCGACGGTCGCCGCGGGCACGACCTTCCTGGCCTGGATCCTCCCCGGCCTGGCGCTGCAATTCGCGATGGTCGCAATGGCCTCGGCGCTGCGCGGCACCGGCCTGGCAATGCCGGGCATGGTCGTGCAGATGGTCACGGTGTTGCTCAACGCGGTGCTCGCGCCGGTCTTCATCGCGGGCTGGCTGACCGGGCGACCGATGGGCGTCGCCGGCGCCGGGCTGGCCACATCGGTCTCGGTGGCGGCAGGCGTGGCGATCCTCACGATGTATTTCGTGAAGCTGGAAAAGTACGTCGCCTTCGACGCCGCGCAGATGCACGCGCGGTTCGATACCTGGAAGCGCATCCTCGTGATCGGCCTGCCGGCCGGCGGCGAGTTCGCGCTGATGTTCGTCTATATGGCGGTGATCTATTCGATCATCGCGCACTTCGGCGCGAGCGCGCAGGCAGGCTTCACGGTCGGTTCGCGGGTGATGCAGTCGATCTTCCTGCCGGCGATGGCGATCGCCTTCGCGGTCTCGCCGGTCGCCGGCCAGAACATGGGCGCGAAGCTTCCGGAGCGTGTCCGCGAGACGTTCCGCTCGGCGCTGATGATGAGCTGCGTGGTGATGGTGCTGCTCACCGCGTTCTGCCAGTTCATACCGGAATGGGCGGTGCGGATCTTCTCCCCGCCGGACCAGCGCACGCAGGCGGAAGTGATCGCGGTCGGCGCGGAGTTCCTGCGCATCATCTCGTTCAATTTCGTCGCGCAGGGCATCATCTTCAGCTGCTCGGGCATGTTCCAGGCGATGGGCAACACCGTGCCGTCCCTGATCAGCAGCGCAACGCGCGTGCTCACCTTCGCGGTTCCCGGCTACCTGCTCTCGCTGCAGCCGGGTTTCCATCTCAAGCAGCTGTGGTTCCTGTCCGTCGCAACGGTCGCGCTGCAGGCACTGACCAGCCTGTGGTTGCTGCGCGGTCAATTCCGGCGTTTACTGCCCGCTGATCCCCGACCCGCGGTGGCGTGAGGCACGCGCCGCGCGGGCGCAGGCAACGAGGATGGCCCCGCGATGGCGCAACGCGACAACTCCCGCGAGAAGGCCCTGCGCGATTCCGTCGCGGCGGAACGCCGCCCGCGCACGGCGGATCCGGAGTCCGCGCGCGGAGCCTCGCCGGACGACCGCCGCTTCCGGCTGATGTTCGAGCGCAGCGCCGACGCGCTGCTGCTGCTCGACGGCGCGAGCGGCCTGTTCGTGGATTGCAACCAGGCCGCAGTCGAACTGCTGCGCTGCGAGGACAAGGACGAACTGCTGCAACTGCATCCTTCGCAGATCTCGCCGCTGCGCCAGCCCGACGGGCATCTGTCCAGCGAGAAAGCCGACGAGATGATCGCGACCGCGCTGCGCAACGGCAGCCATCGCTTCGATTGGGTGCATTGCAGCGTGCGGCGCAGCGATTTCCACGCCGAGGTGCTGCTCACGCCGATCCAGGTGGACGAGCAGGACCTGATCATCGCGACCGTGCGCGACATCACGCGCAAGAAGGAGTCCGACGAGCTGATCTGGAAGCAGGCGCACTTCGATCCGCTCACCGGCCTGCCGAACCGCCGGATGCTGCACGAGCGCCTGCAGCAGGCGATCCGCCGGTCGCAGAAGTCGGGACGCGCCATGGCGCTGCTGTTCGTGGATCTGGACCGCTTCAAGGAAATCAACGACACCCTCGGCCACCACATGGGCGACGTGCTGCTTGCCGACGCGGCGCAGCGGCTCGTGGATTGCGTGCGCGAAGGCGACACCGTCGCGCGACTGGGCGGCGACGAGTTCACCGTGATCCTCAACGACCTCGACGACGTCGGCGCGATCGAGCGCGTCGCGCAGGACATCCTCGAGCGCCTCGCCGAACCGTTCCGCCTCAGCGACGAGACCGGCTACGTCTCGGGCAGCGTGGGCGTGACGATCTACCCCGACGACGCGGACAACGTCGAGGACCTGCTGCGCAACGCCGACCAGGCGATGTACGCGTCCAAGAACGCGGGACGCAACCGCTGCTGCTACTTCACCGCCTCGATGCAGGAAATCGCGCAGGAGCGCATGCGCGTGATCGGCGACCTGCGCGTCGCGCTCAAGGAACGCCAGTTGAGCATGTACTTCCAGCCGATCGTGGACGTCGCCACGCGCCGCATCGTCAAGGCCGAGGCGCTGCTGCGCTGGGAGCATCCGCAGCGCGGGCTGGTGTCGCCCGGCGATTTCATCGTGCTCGCAGAGGAGTCGGGGATCATCCACGAGATCGGCGACTGGGTGTTCATGCAGTCGGCGGAATGGGCGCGACGCTGGCGCGAGGCGCACGACGCGCATTTCCAGGTCACGATCAACATGTCGCCGGTGCAGTTCAACAAGGGCACCGACGACCAGCAGCCGTGGCTCGCGCATCTGCGCAAGCTCAAGTTGCGCGGCGACAGCATCGTGGTCGAGATCACCGAAGGCCAGTTGCTGCATGGCAACGTCGCGCTCGACAACACGCTGCTGCGCTTCCGCGAGGCCGGCATCCAGGTCGTCGCCGACGATTTCGGCGCGGGCTCGTCGTCGCTGGCCTACGTCAAGAAGTTCGGCATCGATTACCTGAAGATCGACCGCTCCTTCATCCGGAACCTCGAGCCAGGCGGCAGCGACCTGATCCTCTGCGAAGCGATCATCGTGATGGCGCATACGCTGGGCATGAAGGTGATCGCCGAAGGCGTCGAGACCACTGCGCAGCACGAACTGTTGCACAAGGCCGGCTGCGATCTCGCCCAGGGATATTTCTACGCGCACCCGCTGCCAGCCGAGGAGTTCCAGGCCGCGCTGCTCGCGCAGAAGAACTGAAAACGTGTCAGTCGCGCGGCGCGGTGGCCTGGAGTTCGTCCGCGGCGTGCTTGCGATCGTGGCGCCAGCGCCCGGCCTGCCACGCGAACACCGGCGCACCCGCGATCAGGTACCAGTAATACGTCGCGAAACGCCAGGCGATGATCGCCGCCGCGGCGGTCGCGGCGCCGACTTCCGGCGTGAGCAGCGCGGACGCTGAAAGTTCCGCGCCGCCGCTGCCGCCGGGCAGCAACGTGAATTGGCCCACGGTCAACGCCAGCGCCTGCACGAGGAAGCCATAGACCCAGGTGATCGACGCGCCGAGCCCGCGCAGCACCACGTAGAGCACGCTGTAGCGCAGCAGCCAGTGGCCCGCGCACAGCGCCCAGATCGTCAGCAACCGCGGCGGCGGGAAGCCGCCGACCATCGCCAGGCCGCCGCGGAACTCCGCGTACCAGCGTGCGACGCGGCGGCGGCGATGGTGTGCGACGCGCAATTTCTGCAGCAGGCGCAGCAGCGCCAGCACGACGCCGCGATGGAAGCGCACGAGCAGCAGGATCGCGACGAGTCCGCCGGCCAGCAGCGCGAACAGCGGCATCAGCTGCGAGGGTCCGTAGGCCTGCGCGCGCGCCGGCACGAGCAGCCAGTACACGCCCAGCGCCGACAGCGTGGTGACAAAGAACAGCAGGTCCATGAGCTGGTCTATCGCGTAGATCGCCATGCCCTGCGCCGCACTCAGGCCGTGCCGTTTGAGCAACACCACGTACGTCACCGGCCCTCCGGCGCCGGCCGGCGAAGCGCAGATCGCGAACTCCGAAGCCATGATCAACGCGACCGCCGGGAGTTGCCGCATCGGCTTGCCGAGTCCGGCGCACAACATGCGCACCCGGCCCGCGTTGAGGTTCCACGACAACGCGATCATCGCCAGCGTCGCAGCCCACAGCCACAACGGCATCCCCAAGAGCAGATGCAGCGCATCGCCGCGCCCGATCAGCAATGGGATGCCCAGGCTCAGCACGAGGCCGAGCAGCCCGAGCGCAAGGTAGCGGCGCTTCATCATGGAAGGCGCTCCAGCGCCTGCGACTTGGTCAGTGCCGCGCGCGACTCCAGCAGCGAGCGCACGGTGCCCAGCCACCAGCGCAGCACTGCCGGATGGCGCATGTCCACCGGATGCAGTCCGAGCCGCAGCAACTTCGCGTTCGCGTGGCGGCGGCGCTGCTGCGCGTTCCATGCGCGCGAGAGAGCGCGACGCCAACCCGCGCGCGCGCTCCAGACCAGGCTCGGCGCGGAAACGCGCTGCCATTCCGGCAGACGGATCAGATGGCCATGGTCGCTGCACCAGTCGAAACCCGAAGCGATGACTTCCCTGCGCGCAGCCTCGCCGAGCAACCAAGCGGGCGGGACGAATCCGCGCGCGCGCCAGCCGCAGCGGCGGAACGCATCCAGGCCCGCGTCTATGCGCTGCCGCGCGGTCGCCGCATCCATCGCATAAAACTCGCCTTCGCGCGTATAGACACGGCGCATCAACCACTGCACGGGATGCTTGAGCGTCGCGCCGTCGTCGGCGTGGTGGAATCCGTGCAGCGCAAGTTCGTCGCCGCGCGCGATGCGTTCGTCCATCGCGCGCCGGAATGCGGCGTCCTCGACGATCGAAGCGCGACGGTGGAATTCGGGCACGACCAGCAGTGTCATCGGCACGTTCCCGATCGCATCCATCGCCTCGACGAACGGCCGGTACATCGCCCAGGTCGAAGGCGCGACGTCGTGCAACACCACGTTGAAGGATCGCTCAACCGGTCGCGGCGACATGCGGCGCTTCCTCGGCGACGCAGCGCGTCAGCGATTCGTACTGGGCCATCAGGCGGGTCATCACGCCATTCCACCCGAACAGCGTTTCGGCGCGGCGACGGCCCTCGCGCCCCATCGCGCGCGGATCGTCCGCGAACACCTCGCGTACCGCGGCCGCGAACGCGTCCGCGTCGCCCGCGCGCGCGAGGCGTCCGCATTCGGGCGTGACGAGTTCGGAAACCGCGCCGGCATCCGTTCCGATCACCGGCAGACCCGAGGCCATCGCCTCGAGCACGATCAAGCCGAACGTCTCTCGATCGCCCGCGTGCGCGAGCGCATCGCTCGCGGCGAACATGCCGGCGAGCGTGTCCTTGGACACGAAGTGATCGACGACGCGCACGTTGTCCGGAACGCGCCGCGGCATGTGGCTGCCGACGAGCAGCAATTGATACTTCGCGCCGAGCCGCTGCATCGCCTGCAGCAGCACCGGGATCTTCTTCTCGTGCGAACCGCGGCCCGCGAAAATCAGCAGGCGCGCATCTTTGGCGATGCCGATGCGCTCGCGCAACCGTGCGTCACGGCGCGCGGGATGGAAACGCTGCAAGTCCACGCCCAGCGGCTGCACGACGACATTCGGCACGTCCAGCCGCTCGAGCTTCTCGCCCATCATCCGGCTCGGCACGAGCACGCGGTCGAAGCGCCGGTAGAGCTTCGCGACGTAGTTGTTCAGGCGACGATCGGCCCAATGACCGACCCGGCTGCCGATCAGGCGGGTCAGGTCGGAATGGAAATACGCGACGGTCGGAACGCCGAGGCGCTGCCCCGCCTCAAGCGCGGCCCAGCCGGTGACGTAGGGATCCTGCGCCTCGATCAGGTCGGGCTTGAGCGAGACGAGTTTTTCGACCCAGCCCTTGCGTCGCAGCGGAAACCGGTAGCCGTTGCTGAACGGCAACAGCGGCGCGGGCAGCGTGAACACATGGCCGGCCTGCTCGATGTCGGTGTCGGGCACGAGCAGGCTGTAGCGCACGTCCGGACGCGAGGCCGCCAGCCAGCGCGCCTTCGCATCCAGGTACGTCCTCACGCCGCCGCTGGATGGGGCGTAGAACATCGTGATGTCGGCGACGTGCAGCGTCATGCGGGTTCCATCGCGCCGGCGCTCCGGCGTTCGCGCATTGTAATGGAAACGTCATGCGTGACTGTTCAGAAGTCCTTCACCTCGCGTCGGATGCGGCTTCCTGCGCGAGTAGCGCCCGGCGATACCGGACGTACAAGGCTTCGACCTTGTCCACGTATTCGCGCGTCTCGGCGTAAGGAGGGATGCCCTGGTAGCGCTCGACCGCCTGCACGCCCGCGTTGTACGCGGCCGCGGCGAGCCGACGGTCTCCGTGGTAGCGACGCAGCAAATCACGCAGGTACTTCGCACCGGCGCGGATGGATTCGGACGCCGAGAACGGATCGCGCACGCGGTACAGCGTCGTCGTTTCCGGCATCAGTTGCATGATCCCCTGCGCGCCCTTCGCCGAAACCGCTTCGTCGCGCATCCCGCTCTCGGCGTGCGCGACCGCGCGCAGCCACGCATCCTCGATGCCGCTGGCCTTCGCGGCCTTGCTGAAGATCGCCGCGTGCACATCGGTGCGCGGCTCGCCCACCGTTCCCAGCCCCGCGTGCGCCGGCGAACCCGCGGGCGGCACTACGGTGAATGCGAACAGCCGCGTCGAGCCCGGCAGTTCGCGCGTGCCATAGACGGTCACGCCGCCCTGCTGGCGTTCGTAGAGCACGCCACTCTGCGCACCATTCATCCCCCAGAGATCGGGCAGCTTCGCCGCATCGTCGGCGACCTGCTCGGGCTTGCAGTGCGATCCGGGCTCGGGTGCGGTGGAAAGGCTGATGCTGCCGTCGCGCCAGCAGCGATACACCGTGCGCGCATCCGCCGTGCCGACGCAGTTCAGCGCGAGGATCGACAACAGTGTCAGCTGGCGGAAACGGTTCATGCCGCCATCCTGCCACGCGTTGGCCGAACGGGTCGTGTCAGTACGTTCCCGGCCGCCGGAACACGACCATCTTCGCGATGAGCGTCTGCACGACTTCGCCGTCCTGGTTGTGCGTCTCGTTGCGCATCACGGCGGTGCCGCGGTCGTTGCGCGAACGCGAGGGCGTCAGCTCGATCACTTCGCTGGTGACATGCAGGGTGTCCCCCGGACGTGTCGGTCGCGGCCACGCGAGCTCGCAGTGGGTGCCGATCAATCCACCGGCGGGGATGCCCTTGTCCACCATCAGCCGCATCGTGATCGCCGCGGTGTGCCAGCCGCTTGCGGCGAGCGCGCCGAACAGGGTATTTCGCGCGAGTGCGTCGTCGAGATGGAAAGGCTGCGGATCGAACGCTGCGGCGAACGCCTTGATCTGTTCCTCGGTGATCGTGTGCGCGCCCGTTTCGAAACGCTGCCCGACACGCAGGTCGTCGAACCAGAATTCGTTCTTGTCGGAAGGCTCGTTCATGTGCGTTCACCCGCGGGCGAGATGTCGCCCCGCTACCCGTCCATCGCGACGCGGTTGCGTCCGCCTCGCTTGGCGTCGTACAGGGCCGCGTCGGCGCGCGAATACAGGTCGCTGACGGCGTCGCCGTTACGGTAGGCGGAAACGCCGATGCTGACCGTCAGCGAGGGCTCGTGTTCGAGCAGTTCGATCGCCTTGCGGATCGATTCGCAGGCCAGTGCGGCGCCACCTGCGCCGTGCCCGGGCAGGACGACGGCGAACTCCTCGCCGCCAAAACGCGCGACGGTCGCGATGGCTGGCGCTTCGGCTTCCAGCGCGCGCGCGATCAGGACCAGCGCGTCGTCGCCCGCGGGATGACCGTAGGCGTCGTTGAGCGCCTTGAAATGGTCTATGTCGATGATCGCCATGGCCAGCGACGAGCCGTCTCCCTTCGCCATCGACACGGCGGCGTCCATCGCGCTGTTGAACGTGCGCCGGTTCGGAAGGCCGGTGAGCGCGTCGGTGCGGCTCATCTTCGTGAGCTGCTTGTTCTCGTCGAGCAGCTCCTGTTCGCGGATGTGCAGCATCCGCTCGTACCACTCGCGTTCGCCGAGGTGGTTCTTCAGGTTCTTGTGCGCGGCGCGCAACTCGAGCAGCGCGACGACCTGCCGCGACAGCGAACTCAGCGCCTGTCGCTGCGCTTCGGTTAGCTCGCGCGGCTGGTCGTCGATCACGCACAGCGATCCGATCGCCTGCCCGCCCGGCGTCACCAGTGGAGCGCCCGCATAGAAACGGATGTTCGGATTGCCGGTGACCAGCGGATTGTCGTGGAAGCGTTCGTCCGCCAATGCATCGTTGACCACGAACACGTCGTCGCCAAGGATCGTGTGCGAGCAGAAGGCGATGCTCCGCGGGGTCTCCTTCGCGGGCAGGTTCTTCTGCGCCATGAACCACTGGCGCCCGGCATCGACCAAGCTGATCGCGCCCATTGGCGTGCCGCAGATGCCGGCAATGATCGCGAGCAGGTCGTCGTAGGCTTTCTCGGGCATCGAATCCAGGATCGCGTAGCGCTTGAGCGCCGCGATGCGTTCGGCCTCGTTTTCCGGAATGGGCGCACTGATCATCGTGGGTCCTTCATGGCGATGGGACGAATGATGCGGGCCGGAGAATAGCCGATCCGAGTCCGGTTTCGCGTGAACTGCGCGCCTCCCATCACCCCTTCCGGCATACGGCAGGGCGCGCCGGATCATGCGAGGATTGCACGGCTCACACCCCCAGCGGAGGTCGTCATGAACACCCGTGTTCTCGCAACCGCATGTTTCGTCGCCCTGATCGCCGGCTCCGCCAGCGCGGCGGACGCGCCGACCGCGAAACCGCAGTACGGAACCTGGGGCTTCGACCTGAGCGCCATGGACAAGACCACCGCGCCTGGCAACGATTTCTTCCGCCATGCGAGCGGCGCGTGGATCGACCGCATGACGATTCCCGCCGACAAGCCGGCGGTTACGTTGCGGCTGGCGATGACCGACGCCGTCGAGCAGCGCCTGCACGAGGCCATGGAGGCAGCCGCCGCGCACGCTCCGCCGGTGCCACGCACGACCGAAGCCAAGGTCGGCGCGTTCTACAAGTCGTTCATGGACGAGGCGCGGATCGAATCGCTGGGCGTGCGCGCGATCGCCCCGCAGCTCGATGCCGTGCGCCGCGCGAAGACGCGCGACGAACTCGCGGCGCTGATGGGCCGCGACAACAGCGACTTCGAAGGCACGCTGTTCAACCTCGGCATCGATGTGGACCTCAAGGATCCGGCGCATTACGCCGTGTACGTCGGCCAGGGCGGGCTCGGACTGCCCGACCGCGACTACTACCTCAAGCCCGATTTCGCGGAAAAGAAGGCCGCCTACCAGAACTACCTCGCGAAGCTGCTCACGCTCAGCGGCTGGAGCAACCCCGAGCAATCCGCGAAGGACGTGGCCGCGTTCGAGACGAAGATCGCCGAGGCGAGCTGGAGCAAGGTCGAGCAGCGCGATCCGGTCGCGATCTACAACCCGATGACGATTTCCGAACTCACCAAGCTCGCGCCGGGATTCGACTGGAACGGATTCCTGAAGGAAGCGCGGCTGGGCGATCTCAAGCGCATCGTGGTCGGCGAGAAGACCGCGTTCCCGAAACTCGCTGCGCTCTACGCGGCCACGCCCGTCGAGACGATCCAGGCCTGGCACGCGGCGCACATCGCCGACAACGCGGCGTTCTATCTGTCCAAACCGTTCGCCGACGCGTATTTCGCGTTCCACGACCACGCGCTCGCGGGACAGAAGGAACAAAAGGCTCGCTGGAAGCGCGGCGTGCAAGCGGTGTCCGGCGGCGATTGCGGCACCGGCGATCGCCTGAACTGCTTCGGCAACCTCGGCTGGGCGGTCGGCCAGATCTATACCGCGAAATATTTTCCGCCTGCGTCGAAGACGAAGATCGAGGAACTGGTTTCCAACCTGAAAGCCGCCTACCACGCGCGCATCGAGAAGCTCGGCTGGATGGGCCCGGCCACCAAGGCCGAGGCGCTGAAGAAACTCGAGACCTACACGATCAAGGTCGGCTACCCCGATCGCGCACGCGATTATTCGAAGGTGACGATCAAGAGCAACGACCTGATCGGCAATGTAGTGCGCGCCGGCGCGGCGGACTGGGCGTTCTACGTCGGTCGCATCCAGGGGCCGGTGGATCGCAGCGATTGGTCGATGACGCCGCAGACCAACGACGCCTACAACGGCTCGCTGCGCGACATCGTGTTCCCGGCCGGGATCCTCCAGCCGCCGATGTTCGACGCGAACGCGGACGACGCGATCAACTACGGCGCGATCGGCGGGGTCATCGGCCACGAGCTCACCCATGGCTTCGACGACGAAGGCCGCAAGATCGAC